>DASRRR010000067.1:0-78664 GCA_035656825.1 Tepidisphaeraceae bacterium
CTGAGGGGGTGGAGAATGAGCAGTATTTGTCGGGGCATTCGTGGCTGCTGCGGGGGTTGTGTGAGCATTATGCGTGGAAGGGGGATCAGGAGTCGCTGGGGCTGGTGAAGAGGATTGTGAAGGGGCTCGTGTTGCCGGCGAAGGGGAGGTATGCGGGGTATCCGATCCGGGCGGAGGATCGGCCGAAGACGGGTGGGGTGGCGGGGAATATCACGCATACGGTCAATGGGTGGGAATTATCATCGGATGTGGGGTGTGCGTTTATCATGTTGGATGGAGCAACGCGGGCGTGGGAGGTGGCACCTTCGCCGGAGCTGGAGGGGGTCATTCGTGAGATGATCGCGCGGTATGGGGAGATTGATCTGGTGAAGGTGGGGGCGCAGACCCATGCGACGTTGTCGGCGATGCGGGGGGTGTTGCGATTTTATGCAACGCATCGGGACCCGGCGTATTTGGAACTGGTGAAGCGGAATTTTGGGTTGTACTGGGAGAAGGCGACGACGGAGCATTATGCGAACTACAACTGGTTCGGCAGGCCGGAGTGGACGGAGGCGTGTGCGGTGGTGGATTCGATGATGCTCGCGGAGCAGTTGTATGGGGTAACGGGAGAGGTGGGCTATTTAGAGGATGCGCAGCTGATTTATTACAATGCGTTGTGCCATGCGCAGCGGCCGAATGGGGGGTTTGGGTGTGATGTGTGTACGGGGGCCAATGAGAAGATGCTGGAGGTGAAGGCGCATGCGATTTATGAGGCGCCGTTCTGCTGTTCGATGCGCGGGGCGGAGGGGCTCACGGCGGCGGGGACGTATTCGTATCTGGTGGGTGAGAGTGGCGTGATGCTGCCGTTCTATTTTGATAACACGGCGACGCTGCGCGTGGGCGGGGGAGTGATGAAAGTGATGGAGACGACGGGATATCCGCTGGAGGGGAGTGTGTCGATGACGGTGTTGGATTCGACGGCAAACGGGGAGGTGGAGGTTTCGTTTTTTGTGCCGAGTTGGGTGCCGGCGGGGTCGGTGAAAGTGGTGGTGAATGACAAAGGAGTGGAGGGGGAAGTGGAGGGGTCGTTTTTTAAGGTGAAGCGGGTTTGGGAAAAGGGAGATCAGGTGCGGGTGAGTTTTGATGAGCCGCTGAGGAGGGAGAGCGCACTGCATCCGAAGCTGGTGGGCGGGAGAGGGCGGTATTTTCAGGGACCGATGTTGTTGAGCGCGACGGGGGCGACGACTCGTCCAGCAGAAGAGTTTGTGAAAATAGGGGCGGGGAGGTATCGGGCTAAGGACGGAGGGGAATTAGCGCCGATTGGGGAGGGAACGTATTGGTCGGACGAGCAAGTGAAGGCCGGGAGGGAGTTGTTGTTTGCTCAGTAAAAAAAGAACGTTGAGCGTCCTACTTTGGACGCTCAACGTTGAAGGAAGACTAAAGAATTAGCGGGAACGGCGACGGATGAGGAACGGGAGAGCGGGGAGGAGAGAGAGGAGAGCCGTGGGTTCGGGGACGGCGGCGGCGAGCTGGGAGGCGTAGGTTGGGCCGAACTCGGCTTCGTGGGCGGCGAGGAGGGCGGGGGAAAGAGCGTTTTGCGCAAGGGAAGCGGCGTCGAGAATGGCGTAGTCGGCGCTGTTGATTTGGTTGTCGCCGTTGAAGTCGCCGTTGTTCCAGCCGGTGAGATGTTTGGAGAAACCGCGGTCGAGGAGGGCGTAATCATCGACGGATATTTTGCCGTCTTCGTTAGCATCGCCGGGGATGACAGCATCGCCGGTGAGGCGGACGGCTTCGGGTTTGTAGTAGGTGAAGTTATTCCAGGGATCGGTGGAGCCGTAGCGGTTGGCGACGAGGATGCCGGCCGGGACGGTAGTGGAGGACATGAACCAACCGCCGCCGAGGAGGCTGGAGGGGGCGGAAGTAACGGTGAGCCAGTATTTGGTGTTGGCGGCGAGTGTCGCGCCGGTGGCGGGGAGGGAGAGGAGCGTGCCGGTGGTGGACGTTACGGAGGGGGTGGCCCAGGATTCGACGAGAGCGCCGGGGGTGTTGCCGTTGTCGAGGTGGAGTTCGACGGTGGCAGCGCCCGATCCATGCCCGATGAGGACGGTGCCTAGAACGAGGTCGAGGTCGGTGAGTTTGACGGTTTGGGAGGCGGTGAACTGGAGGGCTTGTTGAGCAGGATCAGAGCCGCCGACATTGCCGATGGCGGCGCTGACGGCGATGTAGGAGTTGGAGGAGCCTAACGTGTCATAAGTAGAGACACTGGTAACGGCGTGAACAGATGCGGCAGAAAATACGAGCGCAGAAATTGCCGACAGGTGTAATTTTGTCACGTTTTCTCTCCTCCGAGAAGTGATATTCAGCGTTGCATTAAAAATTTACGACATCAACCTAGCGACATACGATGCCGGGCTCAACATGGTTCAGAGAAAAAATGAAATTTTGTCAGTTGACAGAATTTGGGGAGATTGGGGGCTTTGTGTTTTTCCAGGGGTTGGGGGTCAGATAGTGTGGGGGTAGAATGATTGGACTATGGGTGATTTGAGTGTTTATGAGTCGCCGCTGGCGAGTCGGAATGCGTCGAAGGAGATGCTGCGGTTGTTTTCGCCGCAGCATAAGTTTGAACTATGGCGCAAGCTGTGGGTGGAGCTGGCGCGGGCGGAGCGGTCGCTGGGAGTAACGCGGATTACGGAGAAAGCGATCGCGGAGATGGAAGGAAAGGTCGGGGAAATCGACTTTTCGCGAGCAGCAGAGTGGGAAAAGCGGTTGCGGCATGACGTGATGGCGCATGTACATACGTTTGAGGAGGCAGCGCCGGCGGCAAAAGGGATTATCCATCTGGGAGCGACATCACAGTATGTGGTGGACAATGCAGACCTGATCATTATGCGGGAGGCAATGGGGCTCCTGGCGGTGAAGGTGGCGAGCGTCATTGACGCGCTGGGGGATTTTGCCCAGAAGTGGAAGGCGCTGCCGACGTTGGGGTATACGCATTATCAGCCGGCGCAACTGACGACGGTGGGGAAGCGGGCGACGCTGTGGGCTCAGGATTTTGTGATGGATCTGGAGGAATTGGAGCATCGGATGGGGGTGATGAAGTTTCGCGGGGTGAAGGGAACCACGGGGACGCAGGCGTCTTTTTTATCGCTGCTGGATGGGGATCATGCCAAGGTTGACGAACTGGATCGGCGCGTGACGGCGGCGTTTGGGTTTGAGGAATCGTTTGCGGTAACGGGACAGACATATCCGCGGAAAGTGGATGCCCAGGTGGTGTCGGCCCTGGCGGGGACGGCGGCGTCGGTACATCGGTTTGCCAATGACATCAGGTTATTGGCGGGGATGAAGCAGATGGAGGAGCCTTTTGAGGAGGAACAGGTGGGCTCCAGCGCGATGGCGTATAAGCGGAATCCGATGCGCTGCGAGCGGGCAACCGGATTAGCGCGATTTGTGATTTCGATCTCGACGAGTCCTTTACAGACGGCAGCGGAACAGTGGTTTGAGCGCACGCTGGACGATTCGAGCAATAAAAGACTGGCGATTCCAGAGCCTTTTTTGGCCATGGATGGGTGTTTGGACATTGTGCTGAACGTGGCGCGGGGGTTGGTGGTCTATCCGAAGGTGATTGAGAAGACAGTGATGGCGGAATTGCCGTTCATGGCGACCGAGGAAATCTTAATGGCCGGGGTGCGGGCGGGGGGAGATCGCCAGGAATTGCATGAGGTGATCCGAAAGCATTCTCTGGCGGCGGCGGCAGAGGTGAAACAACAAGGTAAAGCAAATGATTTGATTGAACGGCTCAGGGGGGATGGGCACTTTGCAGGGGTCGACCTGTCGGTAGCCTTAGACCCTCGCGGATTTGTCGGACGTGCTGAAGAGCAAACGACTTATTTCATATCGTCTACAATAGATTTGATCCGAAAGCGATATGGAGAGCGATTGAGGAGAGGATCCGAGTTGAGGGTATAAGGGGGGAAAAAAGATAATGGGGAAGAGAGTCAACTATTTGCTTGCCTTGGAGGGATGTTTGCGGTAATGTGAAGGGTGTAAGGTTCGATAAGAGGCGGGGTAGAGATATAGTCACGTTAGAATCTGAGAATTTTAGTAGTTTACAAAACGATTCATTGATGGAGAGAATGAGCGGAATAGTTCGTCTTAGTCCGGCGTATGTAGGGAAACGGAAAGTCGGACACTCAAGGAGAGGGATTATGTTGAAGTTAAGTCGTAAAGCAGTTGCCGCCGTGCTGTCGCTGGCTGGTATTTGTGTGGCTGGGTCGCAGGTGAAGGCGGCACAGATTTATATGAACATCAGCGACATTCACCCGCCGATCGCGGGCTTGGTGGGGCTGGACAATACCGGGCACTTGGTGAGCCTGGGCGGGTTGGACGATTTTATTATATCGGACAACGCGACCCCGCCGCTGGTGTTTGCGAATTCGTACTTTAATATTACGTCGGGTTTCCAAGTTGGAACGACGATTATCGCCGACTCGAACAATAACAGCGTTATCGATACCGGGGATTCGATTGCTGCTTCGATCGGACCTGGGACATTTCAAATTATCAGCACGACGCTCGGCGTTCTGCTGAATGGGACGTTTAACGGGGCAAACCTGAGCACATCGGTGAATGCGTCTTCAGTGACGATTAACTCCGGCGTGGTCAATGGCTTATCGCTGACTCCGACACTGGCGCTCGCCTCGTTTGGAATTGTGGGCTTTCAACCGGATGAATCATTTGCTTTGAACGCGGTCGGGATTCAACCTGGAGTTCAGGTTGCCGGTGCAACGGAGATTTTTCCGGGTTCCGGGCTGTATCGGGGAATTTTGCAGCCGTTCGCGGTTGGACAGATTCCGACGACTTCGGGTGCGCTCGATATGAATGCGAACTTGGTGATCGTGCCCGAACCGGCGAGCATTGGTTTGCTGGCGGTCGGCGCTTTGGCCATGGCCGCACGTCGGAACCGCGCTTAATTTAAACTTTTTGCCGTCAAGTTAGAACCCGCATGAACTTTTCATGCGGGTTCTTTGTTTTGGGGCAAGGCAAAATTTCTGCCAAAATGATTTTACCCAAAGATCCCAGACTACCTAAAGCGCCGCAATATTTGGTAGGGAATATTATTGCACCTTGGGTGGTCATGCGATATACTATGACTTGCTTTCATGTGGGCATTTCTTATATCTTGTGCGGAAGAGTTCAATACAAGATGCGGGAACTGTCGATTGAAACATGTTGTATCTGCTTGGTTCACTGTCCGGTTTTGTAAGTGACCGAGATGTGAAGCACAGAGGTATATATTAGGATCGAATTCACCGAGGAAGGGAGATTCGTCATGTCGAGAAAATTTGCTGCGTTATCATTGGCGGCTGCCGCGTTGTTCGCGGGTTTTGGGGCGAGCGTTCAAGGCGCTGTCCTGTATATGAACATCAGCGACATTCATCCGCCGATTTCGGGGATTGCGGGCTTTGACGGAACGAACATCGTCAGCCTGGGCGGCTTAGACACGTTTACCGCGACCGACGGGATTTCGGCAACTTTCCCGGGCGCTCATTTCCAGATCAACAGCGGCTTCGCAGTCGGGTCCACGCTGGTGGCGGATTCGAATTCGGATGGGTCGGCGGACAGTGGAGATATCCTCCAGGCCGCGATCGGGACGGGGTCGTTCGACATTCTGGATAACACCAACGCGGTGATTGTGCATGGCATATTCACCAGCGCAAGCTTGAACACGTCGGTGGGTTCATCGGCGGTGACCATCAACTCTTCGAACGCGAAGGGATTGGATCTGACTCCCGGACCGGCGCTGATGGCGTATGGGATCACGGATTTGATCCCGACGGAATCATTTGCCGTGAACGTAGTGGGGATCATGCCCGGCGTGCAGATCAGCGGGGCGTCTCTGATTGCCGGGACGGCAGATGTGAATGGTCAGAATGGTTTGTACTTTGCGGCTTTGGCGCCGTTCGGAATCGGACAGACTCCGGTGACCTCAGGGTCGGTCGATCTGGTCGGGACTGAAGTGGTTCCGGAACCGGCAAGCTTGGGTATGCTCGGCATCGGAGCCCTCGGGCTGGCGGCGCGTCGGCGTCGGGCTTAAGTCGATCGAAACTATTATCAGACGTTAAACGGGACCCGCGTGATTGAATCACGCGGGTTCCTTGTTTGATTGGGGCGGCGGAGATTTTATCGGGGATGGATGGTTTGAAGGGGGTGGGGGAATTAGTCGATCTAAGAGGTGGCGCGGTCGAGGTTGGGCTACTTGATCGAGCGAAATCGCACGTCGTGCGCGCAGGTGTAGGCCCGATAGCTTGGAGCGAAACTGCATGCCGCGCGATATCCCGATTGGAAATGGGAACCTGCTGGTGACGTTTGACGAGCGGTATCAGGTCAGGGATCTGTATTATCCGCACGTCGGGCAGGAGAATCATGCGGGGGCGGGGCCGTGCCGGTTTGGGGTGTTTACCGATGTGCCGGGGCGCGGGGGCAAAGGGCGGCTGTCGTGGACCAGCGAAGCCGGGTGGGAAATTCGGCAGCGATATCTGCGCGATACGCTGACGACCAGCGTGTCGCTGGAACATGCGGAACTGGGGCTGAGCATGTATTGCAACGATACGGTCGATTTCCACAGGCCGCTGATGGTGCGGAAGATCAAGATCAAAAACCATGCGGGGTACGAGCGTCAGGTCCGGGTGATGCATCACCAGGACTTCAACATGTACGGGACTAAGATCGGGGATACCGCGTACTTTGATCCGGAACTGCGCTCGGTCATTCATTACCGGAATAAGCGCTATCTGATGGCGACGTTCTTCTCATCGGGTGAGCAGCGGATCGATGAATATGCGACGGGGACCAGCGGATTTCATGGAGCCGAAGGAACGTGGCGTGATGCCGAGGATGGACACTTGCAGGGGAACCCGATCGCGCAGGGAGCGGTCGATTCGACGATGGCGCATCATGTGACGGTGCCGGAAAATGGGGAGGCGACGATTTATATGGTGATCGTCGCGGGGGAATCGCGGGAGGAATTGGTTGAGCTGCACAAGTGGCTGGTGAAGCATGGGCCACAGGGGGTGATTGACCGGACCAGTTCGTATTGGAGATTGTGGCTGGGGGGAGTGAACATCAATTTTGGGAATCTGCCGCAGTCGGTGGTGGAGCTATTCAAGCGGTCGCTGCTGGTGGTGCGGACGCAGATCGACAACGACGGGGCAATCGTGGCGGCGAACGATTCGGACATCATGCAGTTTTCGCGGGACACGTATTCGTACATGTGGCCGCGGGATGGGGCGCTGGTGGCGAACGCGCTGGACTTGGCGGGGTTCAGTGATTTGGCGCGGTGGTTTTATACGTTTTGTCAGCGGGTGATTACGCCTGAGGGGTATTTTCATCACAAGTATAATCCGGATGGATCGCCGGCGAGTTCGTGGCATCCGTGGGTGATCAAGGGCGAGAAGGCGATGCCGATCCAGGAGGATGAGACGGCGCTGGTGGTGTGGGCGTTGTGGAGACATTACTACCGGTATCGGGACATTGAATACGTTCGGCCGCTGTGGGTGGATATCGTGCAGAAGGCGGCGGATTTCATGGTGAAATATCGCGACCCGCGGACGGGACTGCCGCTGCCGTCGTATGATTTGTGGGAGGAACGTTGGGGCGTACACGCGTTCACGGTTTCGACTGTCTATGGAGCGCTGAAGGCGGCACGGAATTTCGCGGTCTGCTTTGGCGATCGGGAGAAGGCAGAGATTTATAGCCGGGCGGCGGATGAAGTGAAGGCGGGGGCGGAGAAGTATCTGTGGTCGGAGAAATTGGGACGCTTTGTGCGGAGGCTGGTGCCTAAGGATGAAGTGGTGCCGAGCGAAGGGGTGAAGAAATCGCCGCCGCTGGAAGAAGTTTACGAAGTGGATGAAGTGATCGATGCGTCGCTGTACGCGGTCTATAAATTTCACATGTTCGAGGCGGAAGATCCGCGCGTGGTGGCGACGATGAAAGCTCTGAAGGATGAGCTTTGGGTGAAGACGAGCGTGGGGGGGATGGCGCGGTATGAGAATGATTACTATCATCGGGTGAGCGACAATATTAAGGATGTGCCGGGGAATCCGTGGTTTATTTGTACGTTGTGGCTGGCGGATTATTTGATCGCCAAGGCGAACACGCCGGAGGAGTTGAAGGAAGCGCTGCCGATTTTTGAATGGACGGCGGATCATGCCCTGGACAGCGGGGTGCTGGCGGAGCAGGTGAATCCGTATACGAATGAGCCGATCAGCGTGAGCCCGCTGACCTGGTCGCATGCCACGGTGGTGTCGACGGTGATCAAGTATCTGGAACGGCTGGAAGAGTTGCAGAAGTGCGGCTCGTGTAAACAGGGATTGTTCCACATGCGCAAGCCCGGGCCTGCGGAAGTAAGATCGCATGCGCAGTTTGATCGGCTGGAGGCGAATTTTGATGTGCATGAGAGCCGGGAGGTGGCGAGCCCGGTGGCGAGTTTTGTGAGGGTGGATCCGAAGGGGAGCGGGAAGAGAGCAAAGGTTACGCTGGCGATTGATACGCGGGATTGCATTGGGTGTGATGTGTGCGTGAACCACTGCTCGAAGGGGGTGCTGAAGATGGTGGATAATAAGGCGCTGGTGGATTTGAGGCAGATTAATAAATGCGACATGGATGGGGAGTGTGTGGAGGTTTGCCCGACGAAGGTGGTTTCGCTGGGGGTGGAACTATTGGAGGAGGCGGCGTCGGAGGAGATGGACATTCCGCTGCTATTGCAGCGGACGCCGGGGTGAGGTTTTGGGGGGAGTGGGCGAGTTATTAAAGTGGGCATTGCTACTGGCTCCTTGCTACTGGCTACTTGCGTGATTTTTTGGGGGTGAGGGGTGGTGGGGGAGGCGGGGGCGGCGCGTCGTCGTTAGGGGAGTCGTCGGGGGAGATGGGGAGGTCGTCGGCCAGGAGTTGGGTGAGGACGTCTTCGGTGTTGGTGGGGGGCGGGGTGGCTAGGGGGGTGAAGGTGCGGCGGGCGGCCTCGCGGAGGAGAGCGGTGGCGGGTTTGACCTTGTTTTCGAGCCAGGTGTTGGAGCCGTGGTATTGTTCGAGGATGTGCATGGAGGTGATGAGGAGGGCGTGGTAGCGGTCGGCGGCGGAGGCGAGGCGGAGTTGGCGTTGGCGGTTGAGGTGGGCGATGAAGGCGGGGTGATGGTTGCGCCAGCGGTTGACGGATTCGCGGGTGACGCCGACCTGGGCGGCGACGTGGGCGTCGGGGTAGCCTTCGAGGAGGAGGGGGATGGCGGCGAGCTGGCGGGGGGAGAGGGTGCGGCCGGGGGGTGCGGGGGCGGGGGTGCGGTGGACTTCGACGGGGGTGGGGGAGTCGGTCGGGAGGGAGGGGGGTGGGGGCGTTTGGGTGTGAGGTTTTGTGAGGGTTTGTGAGGTTTCCGGCAAGATGGGCAAGTTGAACGCGGCTTCGGCGGCGTCGGTTGAGTCATGGGACGTGGACATTGGGACCCCCTTTGGCCTGGTCGCGAACGGTGGCGCGGCAATGGGTGGGGGTGCGACGATGAACCCCCCTGCTGGCCCATGTTTCCCCGGGCACGCGCGGTTCGCGATCGGAATAGTGTACGGCATTTGTTCTACCGCGTCAAGAACTTCTTTGGGAAATCGGGGATCGTGCGGTTATTGGGAAAATGCCAGCGAATTTGGGAACAGCGGGAGTTAAGAGGTAGATTCATTCATTGGTCGGAACGGTTGGTCTAGCGGAGAAGTACAGATTTCTTGCACTGCAATATAATCACTGCTACCCTCAGATAGCATTTTATCGAAAAGGCGGTTATGGGCGATAAGGAAAGACCCCCATTAAATCTATTCTACTCGTACTCTCATAAAGACGAAGAATTTCGAAATCAATTGGAGACTCATCTCTCGATGCTTAGGCGGGATGAGGTGATATCGGAGTGGCATGATCGACGTATCGGCGCAGGCGAAGAGTGGGCGGGTCAGATTGACAAACATCTTGAATCCGCTCAGATCGTCCTTTTGCTAATTAGCCCAGATTTCATCGCGTCAGAGTACTGCTACGACATAGAGCTAAAGAGGGCGATGGAACGCCACGATCAGGGAGAAGCTCGCGTAATACCTGTGATCTTGAGGCACGTCGACAATTGGCATAATGCTTCATTTGCAAAATTACAAGCTACACCGAGGGATGGAAAACCAATCAAAAGTTGGGCAGACCACGACGAGGCTTTTGCGGATGTAGCTCGCCAAATAAGGCTCGCAGCCGAGGAAATACGCCGAAACCCTTGCATCGCCCACCGGTCAAAAATTTAGAACTGGTGGGCGTTAATCCAAACCCTGTAAGAACTATTTGGATTCCGCAACAGCGACGCGGTTTTTCCGCATTAATTTCAACGGCTGCAGGCGTTGTTGCGGGCCTTCTTGGAGGACAAAAAGATAAAAGACGAAACTTCGAGCATGAAAACGAGATTGTACTTCGGATGAAATCTGGGTCACACGATGCCCCAAGATCCTCTGCCGAGATCTCAAATTACGATCTGTCGCTATCCCAAGTTGCCCCACTCGATCCTAACGCTGTGCGACGAGCCAACAGGTATCGTAGCTACGATGCGGATCGTCCCCCGGAAGTCATCGTATGGGTGGGACGATCTGAACACCTCAGTCTAATAGAGGCACTTCCGTCAGGAGTTATTGCTATTACTGGCATGGGGGGCCAAGGGAAATCGGCACTAGCCGCTAAGGTCGTTGAAAAATGGCGCAATTCAAATTCCGGAATTTTCTGGGATTGGCGTGATTGTCGCGAACAAGGTGATCGGCTCCCAACCCAACTAGCTTCTATACTCTCGCGATTAACACAAGATTCTTTAAATACAAATTCGCTGGCGGGAGCATCGACGTTAGATGTGTGTCGGCTGTTTTTTAGGCTCCTTCAAGACTCGGAGGGCCTTTTGGTGTTTGATAACGTCGACCACTATGTCGATGTGGAAACGCACACTTTCACCGGCCCGCTTCACATATTTGTGCAAGAGGCACTAAGGAGTCGCTCTAGATTTAAGATTCTCGTGACTTGCCGTCCACGAGTCTCTTACGCGGATATTTCCTTCCGAGAGGTCCCTCTAATTGGTTTGACGGAGATCGAAACACTTACGTTATTTCGCGAGCGCCGTGTTTCTGTAGGCACAGCTTCCGATGAACAATTGAGAGAAATACATCGGTTAACCCGGGGACACCCATTTTGGTTAACAATGTTAGCAGCTGAGTTGGAACGGCGGACAGGCATCACCGAGGAATTGATTGATCAGCTTAAGATTGGCGAGTTGGAAGGAAACGCTTTGCTCGCCATGCTGAGACCAATATGGTCAACATTGAGCGAACGAGAACAAACTATTTTATCTGTTCTTAGTGAGTGCAATCGGCCGCTATCGGAAGCTCGGATCGAGAGACTGGTGGCGTCTGAAATTCGGACAAGTAACCAATTTCGTCGATCGCTAAAAGCGGTAGTCTCTTTGGGGCTCGTCATTCGGAAGGGAGCTGGAGGCGATGTTCCCCTTTATGAAACACATCCCGTTGTTCGCGGCTATTTGCGCACTGTCCTCGGATTAAAGGAACGAGAGCCGTTCCTTAATATGATTGCGAATAACACGAAGGATTATATTGTTGAGGTGTCCACGGCCCAAGGAATGACGACGATTGCGATTGAGAGTTATGAACTCGCAACGCTCAACCTTGAGACGCTGATAGAGGGCCGTAAACTTGTTGATGCAGCTCGAGCCGCGCGAAAAGTATCTGAACGTTTTATTGCCCGAGGCTTACTACTCGAGTACGTTCGAATCGCTTCTAATGTAATTGATGGTTTTGACTGGAATGAACTTGTTAAGCCAGATTCCGAGGAAGTTCATGAGTTCATTCGGGGATTAGTGCTAAATTTTGTCGAGGTAGGTCGTGAGGCCGATGCGAGAATTTTGATCACTCGGTATCAGCCGTACCTCCTTAAGAGCACGCCATTTCGCATCAAGTGGTATGCTGCGATGTGCAGGATGGAATGGCTGTTAGGACATTTTGATGAAGCCGTTAGGCAGGGTACCAAAGGCACTTCGTTAAAAAGTGATTCGAATATCGATACGGATGCAGATGCATCATATGTGCTTAACTTGGCATTGAGAGACGCCGGCCATGCTGACCAGGCATTGAAGTATTATTTGAACGGCAGCGATCCAATAGCCACCCTTCAATCAGGAAATAAGAAAGGAACGCTACAGCACTCCTTTTGTGGCAATGTCGGTAGATGCTTGTATCTACAAGGCAATCATGATTTAGCAACTCGTTATTATGCGAAATCCTGGGCATTATTAGAGGGGGATGACGGATCGATCGCTCAGGAAAACCGCGGGTGGGCCGCTCTATGGATTGGGGAGGCATTTGTGGGGGCAGGCGATTTTGATCGAGCTGCCGTATTTCTCGCTCACGCAAGGAATATCTGGGGCGTTTGGCTTCCGATGAAGCTGGCTGACGTCGACCGCGCGTTACGTCGTCTGCCAAATGGCCATCCTGTTCCACCTCCTGATGAGGCCGTTCAAACGGCTAAATCGTGCGAAGAAATCATGGTGTCCCTTTCTACTTAAGAAGTACACGACACCCACACGTTGAACAGGGTTCTGCTTCACTAACATGCTAGCGATCGGGCAGACTTTTAAGGGTTTAAACCCCCTAGGTTTATCCGACCCAATGTTGGAGGGTGGCGCCGAGGTAGGAGGGGAGTTGGCTGCAAAGAGAATGTGCGTAGATGGAGCAGATGATGCCGGTAAAGATGTCCATCATGTAGTAGGCGCGGAGAATTAATACCGCGGCGGCTTCGGAGGTGGCGATGTATTGCAGTGGGCAGCTTGCTGCACCGGGTGGGGTCCGACTGGCGGGCGTCATTTGAGGACGGAGGCGTACCATTTGAGGGTGACTTCGAGGCCGGGGGCGAAGTCTACGATGGGGGCGTAGTTGAGGAGGGCGCGGGCTTTGGTGAGGTCGGCGAGGGAGTGTTTTACGTCGCCGGTGCGTTCGGGTTCGTGTTTAGCTTTGAGGTCGGGGCGGTTTAGGATTTTGGTGACCAGGTCGGCGAGGTGGTTGACGGTGATGCGCTGGGCGCAGGCGACGTTGATGACTTGGCCGGCGAGGGGTTTGGGGGAGCGGGCGGCGAGGAGGTTGGCATGGACGACGTTGTCGACGTAGGTGAAGTCGCGGGATTGCTCGCCGTCGCCGTAGATGAGGGGGGGTTTGCTGGCGGCGATGGATTTGGCGAAGGCGGCGATGACGGCGGCGTAGGCGGAGTTGGCGTTTTGGCGCGGGCCGAAGATGTTGAAGTAACGGAGGGAGACGGTGTCTAGGCCGTAGGAGGCGGAGTAGGCGCGGAGGAGGGCTTCGGCGGTGACTTTGTGGGCGGCGTAGGGGCTTTTGGGGAGGACGGGCATGGATTCGCGTTTGGGGAGTTCTTCGGAATCGCCGTAGGCGGCGGAGGAGGCGGCGAACATCAGGCGCCGGACGCTAGCGGCGCGGGCGGCTTCGAGGACGTTGAGGGTGCCGGTGCAGTTGACGTCGTAGTAGCGGCGGGGATCGGCGACCGAGCCGGGGACCGAGCCGAGGGCGGCTTCGTGGAAGACGTAGGTGCAGTTTTGGGTAAGGCTTGTGAGGAGGGGTTGGTCGAGGATGGAGCCTTGGGTGAAGTGGACGTTGGGGAAGTCTTTGATGTTAGAGGGATCACCGCCGGAGAGGTCGTCGAGGACGAGGACGGTGGCGCCGAGGATGGAGAGGGCTTCAGCGAGGTGGGAGCCAATGAAGCCTGCGCCGCCGGTGATGAGGCAGCGGGTGTTTTTGAAGGAGTCGTGGTGGAGGGAAGGCCAATCGGTGAGGGTAGTGGGCATGAGAGGAGGATATGGTAGAAATACGAAATCCGAAACTCGAAATCCGAAACAAACTCGAAACTCGAAACTCGAAACGAAAAGATACGAATATGAGTGATCGCATGGTGCGGATTGGGATTGTGGGATTTGGGCGCATCGGGGCGGAGCATGCGGGGTGGATCGGGAAGGCGCGTGGGGTGGAGGTGGCGGGGGTGTTGGATGAGACGGAGGCGCGGCGGACGATCGCGGTCGAAAGAGGATTGAAGGTCGTGGGGAGTTTGGAGGAATTATTGGCGGGAGTGGATGGGGTGCTGGTGGCGGTGCCGACGGCGATGCATTTTGGCGTGGCGATGAGGGCGCTGGTGGCGGGGAAGCATGTGATGGTGGAGAAGCCGATGGGGCTCGATCTGGAGGAATCACAGAAGATGGTGAAGGAGGCGAACAGGCAAGGAGTGGTGCTGAGTGTGTTTCAGAATCGGCGATGGGATGTGGATTATCTGACGGTTCTGGAAGGAATGCGGAGCGGCGTGTTTGGGAAGGTGATTAATGTGGAAAGCCGGCTGGGGCAGTATGGCAGTTGTGTCGGGCCGGCGGCGCGGGAGTATCGACCGGGATGGAGGAATGAGAAAGCGTATGGCGGCGGGGGGTTATATGACTGGGGGAGTCATTTTGTAGATCAGTTGTGGCGGATGATGCTGCCAGCCAAGCCTGTGCAGGTGTTTGCGCAACTGCGGGGAAATGTTTGGACGACAGAGTGTGATGATTTTGCGCGGGTGTGTATCGATTTTGATGATGGGGCGGTCGGGATGGTGGAGATTAATACGACCACAATGACCCCCCTGCCGCGGTGGCAGGTGGATGGAACCGCAGGGAGCGCGCAAGGGCCATATTCATTGGAATTTGATACGAATCGGTGGGCGGAGGTGGAATTTGTGCCGATATGGGGGGAGAACGTTCGGTTGTCGAAGGCGGATGGTGCGGTATTGACGGAGGTCGCGATCTGGGAACGGTTTGCATCGGCGATACGCGGAGAAGATAAGCCCGCGGTGACAGCCGAGAGCGTGCTGCCGACGATGGCGTTATTGGACGCAGCTCGGGCGAGTACGAAGAGCGGGTCTGTGGTTAGGATGGACAAAACGATCGACTGGATCGAGTAGTGATTGAAGGAGCAGGTCATGGCCGAACGGATGGGCGAAAGCAGCGAGAAAGCGCTGAGCAACGTGGATCGGTGGACGTATGGCCACCAATCCACGCAGGCCGGGCGCGATATCGAAGCGATCGAACAGATGTTCAAGAAGTATGAGGTTTTTTATCGGGGGCTACTTCCGGGAAAGCTGCCATCAGATCGGGAGGGACTGATTCTAGATTTGCCTTGCGGCGAGGGCATGATGGTCTATTCGCTGCTGCGGATGGGGTATAAGAACGTAGTGGGATATGATTTGGATCAGGGGCGTCTGGCGACGGGGCAGAAATTGGGGCTGCCATTAAAGTATGGGGACATTTTTGAATTATTGGCAAAGCAGGCGAGTGATTCAGTGGAGTGCGTGTTGGCGATGGACTTTCTGGAGCACTTGGAGAAGCCTCAGGTTGTGGATTTTCTCCGGCAGGTGCATCGGGTGCTGAAACCTGGCGGCCGTTTGCTGGCGCGAACGCCATGCGCGGATTCTCCGCAGGGAAACGCGCACATCCACAACGACTTTACGCACAAATGGGCTGCGACGAGTGGGGTGCTCTGCCAGCTATTTGCCGCTTCAGGATTTGTGAATGCAACGGCTTTCGGGGAACATCCGACTTGGAATATGTCGAAGGGATATGCACGTGTGCCGCTATTTAAAGCCTTTACGAGTTCGGTGAATCTGGCATTGCGGGCGGCGGGGCTGATGCCCTACCAGATATGGTCTGCGTCCATGTGGGCCGTTGGCATCAAAGGCGCCTCAGCCGGATCGAGCGGGCAATGACAAGGCTGAGCGTGGCATGACATACGCGCTACCATCAGAAGGATCTGGCGTGCTGGGACGAATCCGTGCAATGACGAAAAGGCGGATCTTCCGCGATGGCGCCTGGGTGGCGTCCGGGCAGGTAGTGACGGCGGCGGTGTTGTTAATCGGGACGCGGGTGACGACGGAGATCGTGAAGCAGCCCAATGTGATGGGGGTTGTCGGATTGCTTTTGGGGCTGGTGATGACCTCACGAAATGTGCTTTGCGCGCCGATCTTGCAGACGCAATTTCGATTTTATCCGGAATTCGCTGCCTGCGGGCGCGTAGGACAATTACGCCGAATGGCGAACAAAACTCTGCGCCCGATTGTGTTGCTGCTGGTATCAATAACACTCATCGGAGGAGTGGTACAGTCGTATTGGACTGGAATATCGTGGTGGACCTATGTGGTGGTGGCGGGGTTGTTAATAATAGAGGTATTTCGAGGGCTGGAGACTAATTTTTTTCAGGCGGCACGACGACAGAAAGCCATGACCGCAGTGAGCGTGTCGGAAGCGATTGCCAGGCCGACGTGCATGGTATTGATGGTATGGTGGCTGGGCATAAGTCCGGCAACAGTGCTCCTAGGCTATTTGATTGGATCGGGGGGAATTTATCTGGTGTTACTGTCGGGAATGCATCGAGAAGGGATGGGAGATAGTGCGGCGCGATCAGAGGACTCACCCGCCATGCCGACACGGGGAGAGCTGCTGCGCTATGCACTTCCACTGGCGCCTCTGGCAGTGGTCGGAACGATCACCTCGATCAGTGACCGGTATCTCCTGGGGGCGGTGTTGGGGACGGCGAAAGTGGGGGTGTACATCATGACGTATGGCTTGATGAGTCAGCCGTTCCTGTTGGCCCAGGGCATCGTCAGTCGGACATTGATGCCGATCTATTTCAAAGCGGTTTCAGATGGTCATAAGGAAATCGAGAAGAAGACATTTCGAGCGTGGCTATGGATGACGGTGGCGATATGCGGAGCGGGATTTATCGGTGTGGTTTTATTGAAAGGATGGATAGCGCGTCTGCTACTGGAGGAAAATTATCGCTCAGGCGTGGAATTGATGCCCTGGATTGCGGGAGGGTATGCGCTGTATGCAGTCGGCACTGTGTACGAAATGCGGCTATATGCCAGGAAACTCACCAAGCGCGTATTATTAGGTGAATCGATCGTTGCCGGAGCGGCGATTGTGACGCCATTGTGCCTTATGTATAAATGGTCGATGTTGGGGGTGGCAGCGGCATGTCCGGTTTATTTCGGAGTCATGGTGGTGGTTATGGCAGGATTGTCGCGGGAAAAAGGGAGTCAAAAAGCGTGAGCATGCGCGACAGCGTCCGACAATTGGTGAATGATGTCCTGGGAAAGGCCGGCGTTCGCCTGGTGAATGCGGCGTGGGGACCGCGGGGGTATGTTAATGCGCTGCAGCGGATCAAGCGGCAGGGAGTATGTCCGGCAGAGATCATCGATGTGGGGGCCGCGCAGGGCGAATGGACGCGCGAATGCATGACTATATTTCCAGATGCGCGATATCTGCTGGTGGATCCATTGGCGGAGAACCTGGAAGCATTATCACGGCTGGCATCACCGAAGGTGAAGGTGTGGCACGGAGCGCTCGGGGCAGCAGATGGGACATTATCGATGCGCGTGCATGGAGATCAGTCCAGTTTTTATGCCAGTGAATATGCTGAACATGGAACGGTCCGAGATATCCCAGTCAGGACGTTGGATTCGCTATTGGATTCAGAGTGGATTGGGCGCCCAGGGCTGATCAAGGCAGACACACAGGGATATGAATTGGAGGTCCTGCGAGGGGCAACTCGATCGATGGAGACGGCGGAATTGCTGTTACTTGAGGTATTCTTTCGGCGAGTGTATGCGGGGAGCCCGCTGGCGCATGAGATCGTGGCGTTTGTGGCAGAATATGGATTTCGTGCATATGACATTTGCAATTACATGCAACGACCACGGGATGGTGAACTGACACACGCAGATATTTTGTTTGCGCGGGAGGGGTCGAAGATTTTTGAATTTGAAGGGTACGCATAAATGCTGCGAAAGCTGAGAAAACGCGTGCCGATCCTGGAGCGCATGAATGCCGCGTGGCAAGCACGGCGGCAGGAAAAAAGGGCCCGGATCGGGCTGGCGCACTATCAGCTAGAGGCGCGGAAGCTGGGTATTACTTGTCCGGCGGGAGCGGAGTTAAAGGCAGCCGTATCGGCGCGCCTCGCGGCGACGGGTCGTGCAGGCATTAAAGCCAAGCCGAAAGGGGGACTGCATTTGTTTCTGCCCTACGGCGTGGAGAATTGGGAGCGCGTATTGCCACGATCACTGGCGCCATTTGGAGAAGTGTCAGAATTTGAGTGGCGATCGCGAGGTTTTAACGACAGCGGTTCGCCGGCGACGTGGGTAAAGGTGCGGGAGGAGATGAACCGGGAGATGTGGCGAGCCTTTGAGGCGGCACATGCTAATAGACCAGTGGATGTAGTGTGTGCATATGTGTCGGGATATACCGTTGGGCCGGAGATATTGAGAAAAATGGCTGGGGCGGGGGCGGTGATTTTGAACTTTTGTTATGACGACAAGGTGACCTTTCCCGGGCCATTGTTCGGAGGAAGATATGCCTCGCCGGCGAGTATCGCCGATGCGGTGGATTTGAATTTGACGTGTGCGCCGGCGTGCGTAGTAAAATATGCGGTGCATGGGGGATTAGGGATGTTCTGGCCGGAGGCGGCGCATCCGGAGGTACATCGGCCTTATGATGTGCCGTTCGAGTTTGACGCGGTTTTGCCGGGGTCGGGGTATGGGTGGAGGCCGCGATTTGTGGCGGAGTTGAGGAAGCTGGGAATTGATGCGCGTGGATTTGGCAAGGGATGGCCGAGCGGACCGTTATCGGACGAGGAGCTGGTTCGGCTCTATTCGCGAAGCCGCATCGTGCTGGGGTCGGGCGGGATCGGCCATTCACGGAAACTGATGTGCTTAAAAGGGAGGGATTTCGAGGTGCCGATGGCAGGGGGCTTATATCTGACGTCAAACAATCCAGAATTGTCTTTGTGCTTCGATGTGGGGAAGGAAATATTGACCTATACCGATGCGGCAGACTGCGCACGGACGATTCGGAGATTATTGGACCATCCCGAGGAAGCGGCGCAAATTCGCCAGGCAGGCCGAGAGCGGTCGCTGAGGGATCATACGTATGAGGCGCGGTGGGGAGAGGCATTTCGGATGGTCGGGCTGCTGGATTGAAGCGGGGATAATTCGCGGGAGGTGGGATAAGATATCGGACCGCCCGAAGCACCAGCCAGATGGGCTGTGAGCGCCAAGGGAGGGTGATCCGATAGAACAGTATGATTTCTGCGTTATCCACTTGTGGTGGAACAGTCTGTGTGCCGGCAAGTTTGATGAACGAACCATTGGATATTCTCTATGTCGGGCCATTGCATGCAGGGCAGACGTGCTTGCAGCGGATGGAGGGATTGCGTGAATTGGGGCATAAGGTGGAGGGGATGGATCCGTATCCGCCGGAGTATTACGAGTCGCCATTGAAATTGGCGACGCGAATTTCCTGGAGGCTCATTGGTTATCGCGATATCGGGAACATCAACGGGCGGATTCTAGAGAAGATGCAGCAGGGTCGATTTAATGTGCTTTGGATCGATAAGGGATTATTGATCGAAGCGCGGACGCTAAGACGTGTGCGCGAATTATGTCCAGGATGTACGATTGTGGGGTATTCGCCGGATGACATGATGTGCCGGGCACAAACATCACGGCAGTTTCGGGGACATTTGCCGCTGTATGACATTTTCTTCACGACCAAGAGCTATGGGGTAGAGGAATTAAAGCGCGCGGGGGCGCGGCGCGTGGAATTTGTAGCCAATAGCTATGATCCAAAGACGCATCGGCCAATGGCAGTGACGGCGGAAGATCGGGCGCGGTATGGAGGGCCGGTCGGTTTTATCGGGGATTATGAGGCCGAGCGGGCGGAGTCGATGAGGATGCTTGCCAGGAATGGCGTGCCGGTTCGGATATGGGGGACGAATTGGGATAAGCTGAAGCATCGGGAAGGACTGCTGAAGGTGGAGAACAAACCAGTGCTGGGGGAGGAATATGGGCGGGCGATCTGTTCGTTTGACATTAATCTGGGATTTCTACGAAAATTAGCGAGAGATCTGCAGACGACTCGATCAGTAGAGATTCCCGCATGCGGGGGGTTTATGCTGGCGGAACGAACCAATGAACATCAGGCGTTATTCGAAGAAGGGCGAGAGGCAGAGTTCTTCGGGTCAAACGAGGAGTTGTTGAGCAAGGTCAAGCATTACATGGAACACCCGGAAGAACGGATGCGTATAGCTGACGCGGGAAGAGAACGCTGCGTAAACGGGCAATATAGCAACAAAGAGCGGCTTGGCGCATTAATAGCGCGGGTTGAAGCGATCAGGAGCGAAGCATGACGACGATGACAGGTCACTATACGGAAGGTCTCCCTCTTGGACAGGTAGTGCCTCGGCAGAGATTGGGGGATGTAATGGCGGGCGGGATATGCCTGCTCGCGTTTGCGGGACTCATGCCGATGACCCGTCTGGATTCGGAAACAGCAAGTGCGGTGGTCGGAATCGGATGCATGCTGGCCATCGCGGCGGCATTGTATGTGAAATATCGGGGCCGGCTGATGCTAAATATGGAAGTGTCATTGATATTGGGGATGACGCTGCAATATTTGTTTGCCCCGGTGATAACACGATTGCTGCTAAGCACGGTGGCAGTAGGTGGAGAATCGGGCGACCGATATGCGGTAAAAGAGGTATATGGGCAGGCGATGCTGGTCGTGCTGCTGTTTATATCGGCATACTTTTTCGCCAGTTCGCTTTTTGCTGTGCGGCGTCCAACGAGGCGGCCAGACGGGCGGTTGGAACTGGCCTATTCACAACGGACACTGCTGGTCATGACGGGCCTGACGGTGTTGCTATGGATGACCCGGGCAGCATTGCTGGCCAGTGGGTCATTCTACACGATCAACCGCTCGCGATTTATGCAAGAGGACTCGCGTTATTCAGCCTGGACGCAGTTTGACGGCGGCATTGGGCCAATGGTGATTGCATTCTTGTGGGGGGCACTTTTTTTGAAAAAAGTACCGGTTTGGTTGGTGATTGGATATTCGCTGTTGGATATAGGCTGGAACTTCATGTCGGGTGGACGAGAACGGACGCTCATTCCATTTATCGTGATAATGCTCACCTATGTCATTTATCGCAATCGCATACCGTGGCGGATAATGGCAATCTTGGTATTGCCTGCGATCCTTTTGATGGGATTCATGGATTACTATCGATATGCCCTGCAAAATACGACGGAAAATAACACCATTCAGGTAAGTGGAATTGTCGACGCATTAACTAAAGCAAGTAACCAAACCGAAGGTTCGGGGCTGGTAAATACATTTTACAGAGGACTCTTCAGAATCAACGACTTGGAGCCGATTGCTGCGATCTATTTGTGGACGGGAAAATTGCAGCCGTTTTTGGAGGGTGAGACATACGGACGCATTCCTTCAGGCTTGATCCCGCGGTTTTTATGGCCGGACAAGCCCATGGTCATCACACCAATTAACGAATGGTACTTTACTCATGAAGGGGGTTCATCACCGATTACCACACCGGGAGAAGGGTATTTGAATTTCGGATGGCCGGGCGTAGTGCTGGCGGGCGCCGTGACGGCAATGCTCGTGCGGATCACTGAATGGTTTCTACTGAAGTATTTGTGGAACGTGGCAATACTGCCGGTCTATATTGGAACCCTGGCAATCATGGCGCGACAACATACGCAAGCAATTGCCGTGTGGGTTCCAACGATCATAAAGATGTTCATGTTGACCTGGATGATACACTTCTTGACGCGTCCAACACGTTTAACCGCAGAAGAGCAATTGCATGAAGATGCCGATGGAACACGCTTGCCTGCATATTATTAATTAAATGGGACCGGGTTATGGGTGGTGGGCAGCAATTGAAAATTGGACTTTTGCTGGGCGGTTTGATCGCTCTGGGGGCCGCGCGTGAATGATGTGCCCTTTGATCAGCATGGATTGGGCCCACGGACAGAATCCACAGGCTCGAAAACATGGAACGATGAAAAAAAATTGTTGGACTCCCCATCGCAAGCAGTGCGATTGGCCATGCTGATTACCGCAGTGGCGGCAATTATTGATTTGACAACAAACACGTTGAACGTGTCGGTGGTTTATTCGTTGCCGATGGCGTTATTTGCACGGTCGGCGCGCCCGGCCTCAATCTGGCGAATCGCGCTGGCGCTGGTAGCACTGGCGTATGCGGGATATTTCCTTGGGCCTTGGCCGGCGGATTCGGACAGTTGGGAAAAGATGCTTTTTCATTATCGCATGGTCAACCGCACGGTGGCAGCATCGGCTGTGGTGGGAATCGCGCTAATGAGCCACTTTGGCATTGCGATGCGCCGGCGTTGGGACAATCGCTGGGAACCACGGAAAGTTCAAGAATCCGATCGAGACATTTTCTTGGAAGTGATATCGAGTTTTGAACAGTTTCAATCAGGAATGATGGCGGTTTTGGCGATCATATGCGTTGCAGCGACGGATCTGATCTCGCCGGCACAATATAATCTGGCGACGCTATACGTTGTACCAGTGCTGACTTGCGTGAAGACGCGAAGCAGGCGGTTCCTTTGGATTGTGATCGCGGTATGTGTCGTGTTGGTTTATGCGGGATATGTGGTTGGACCGGCGCCGCATATAGGGGCGAATTCAATCGCAAAACTTCAGCGAAGCAGACGAATCACGGGGGGAGTATTGTTCCTGGTCGGGTTATTCGTGCATATATGGATTGGAATTGATTATCCACGGCGGCGCAAAGGCAGCAGCGAAGCGGCGCGCATGATCGCTGAACAGAAGGATGCATAAGCGTGTGCGGAATAGCCGGGATATTGTCGATGGATAAAAGCGTAGCGCGGAAAGCGCTGACGGCAATGACCAATGCGCAGTGTCATCGCGGGCCGGACGATTCCGGAGAAACGGCGATCGCGGTTTCGCCATCGGGTCGCTGGTTGGGACTGGGACAGCGGAGGTTGTCGATCATCGATCTGTCGCCGGCGGGACATCAGCCGATGGTCCATCCAGGGACGGGGGACCAGATCATCTTCAATGGGGAGATTTATAATTTTGAATACCTGCGAAAGGACTTGGTGGCTGCGGGGGAGAATTCGTTCCGAGGGCACAGTGATACAGAAGTGTTGCTATACGGGTTGTCGCGATGGGGGCCCGATTTTGTGAGGCGTTTGCAGGGAATGTTCGCATTTGCGTTTTATGATGCGCGGCGACGGACGCTGCTGCTGGCACGGGATTCAGTTGGAATTAAGCCGCTTTATACGGCGGAAGTAGGCGGGAACCTCTTATTCGCAAGCGAAGTACGAGCACTATTGGCCTCGGGTATGGTATCGCGACGCATTGATCCGATGGGTCTGGCAGGGGTGCTGGCGTATGGATGTCCCCAGCAACCGCGGACGATCTGTGCGGAGATAAGGTCGTTTCCCAGCGGATGCTATCAACTGATTGACCTCGCGTCGGAAGCGCGAACGCCGAAGCCTACCGCGTATTGGAGATATCCGGACCGACCGGCAAATATTGATTCGTCACAGCTGATTTCTTCAGTGGAGTCGACGCTCGACGCGGCAGTGCGAGATCACCTGGTAGCGGATGTGCCCGTGGGAGTATTTTTGTCGTCCGGCCTGGATTCAACGGTGATAGCCGGATTGGCGGCGCGGCATGCCACGGATTTGCGGAGTTTTTGCGTGGGGTTTGCAGATCAGCCCGACTTGAGCGAGCAGACACTGGCGAAAGAGACGGCGCGGCTGTTCGGGCTGAAGCATACGGAAATCACGGTCAACAATCAGGATGCCGAGCAGGCGGCGCTGGAGTGGATGCAGTCGCTGGATCAGCCGTCGGTGGATGGACTGAATGTGTATATCATTTCCAAAGCGGTCCGGGCAGAAGGGATCACGGTAGCGCTATCAGGCCAGGGAGGGGATGAGTTATTCGGGGGATATTCAAGCTTTACGGATGTGCCACGGCTAGCGGCGATGACGCGGCGGCTGGCGTGGCTGCCGCGCGGACCGCGCGGAGCGATCGCTGGGGTCGCAGCGATGGGCAGGTCCGATGCGGTTCGTCAGAAACTGATGGACATGTTCCGGACGGATGGATCGATTTTGTCCCTTTATCTGCAGCGTCGGCGCGCGATGTCTGATCGGCAGCTGAGTGAGCTGGGAATCGATGCAGAAGCACTCGGGCTGAATTCCGGGTTTGAGCCGCCTGAGGCGGTGATGGATTTGGGGAATTTGGAAGAAGATCCGGTATTTGCAATTTCCCAGTTGGAGAGCCGGTTCTATCAGGCAAATATGCTGCTTCGAGATGGGGATGCCAATGGGATGGCGCATTCGCTGGAAATCCGCGTCCCGATATTGGATCAGCGAATGCTGGATCTGGTTTTGCCCGTGCCGGGAAAGATCAAATTGCCAGCCGGTTCGGGGACGAAGCACTTGATGCGTGTAGCGTTCGCGCCGTTGTTGCGGCCGGCATTATTGCGACAAGGGAAGCGGGGTTTCACGCTTCCGATCCGACGCTGGATGCTCGGGCCACTGCGCGATCTTTGCGAGCATGGACTGGTGAGTTTGAAGCAGACCGGGATACTGCGTCCAGAGGGGATCGACGCAGTCTGGCAGACATTTTTGCAGAATCCCGAAAGCCCGGCATGGTCACGGGCATTTACGCTATGCACGGTCGGGCTTTACGCAAAGCGTATTGGCTTAACTGCCTGAGTAAAAATTACCACGGACCGACGTGGGTGTTGGCCGAGAAACCAAAGAATTGATTGGTGATATCTCCATCAGTGAGGAGGATGGACGCCGAGTCATTATTATGGGCAGAGGTGAGCCCGAAGTAACTGAGCGTGCCGAGGCCAGCGGATTGGGCGAAAATGGCATTGCCGAGCGTGAAGGAATTTCCGAAGAACAAGGGATTGGGTTGCGCCCAGCCGGATGCAGCGTTCGAAAACATAATGCCGTTGTGAACATTGACGGCAATGTTATTGGCAAAAAGGTTAGCAACCGCGGAAACGTAGGTAGGACCGTTGCCTTGGTTAAGCAGGATGGCGGCATCCAGAGCCCCGCGGATGGTGTTTCCGCGGAAGATATTGTCTTGGAGGCCGCGATAGTTGATATACCCGTTGGAATCCAGGACCAGGCCATCATACACACCGGAACCGACATAGGATTGCGTAGTGGGGTCGTAGTATTGGCCGATCTGGTTGTTGGCAACGTAGATATTCGCCATGACCGCGGGAATATACGGGCTGCCGCCGGCATTGGGGTTCACCGCTTGAACTTCATGGATGACGATTCCGAGTTTCTGGTCGGTGATGCGGTTGTTGTCGACGACAGCGTCGACGACGCCGCCGTAGAGCATAACTCCTGTAGCCTGAGTATCGGGAACGGGAGTAATCTGGGCGGCTTTACCGTCGAGGGTATTGTTGTAAATGGCAATGCGGGTAGCCAGCGCGGTTAAGATAAGTGAGCTCGTGGAATCCGGGACAACAATCCAGGGTTGGTCCAGGACGTATTGATATCCGCCGGTAACGGGAGTGACGGAGAGGATTTTGCGGTATTGTCCGGCGCCGGTGCCATCGACGACGAAGAGCTGGTCGCCGTTCGTCCAGGCGAACGGGAGCACGGCGGTGGCGCGAGTCACGCCGTCGATCGTAAGATTGGCAGCCGCCGAAGGAGTACCGACGTTGATGGCGTTGTTGTGCTCAAAGTTGATCTGTTCGCCAACGTCACGAGGGGTGACGATATCAGGGCTCGGGCCCAGGTTGGTGGTGATGTTGGCTCCGATATAGATGTTGGCGGAGCTGTGATTTGTCTGGTTAATGTCGTCACCCTCATTGTCGTAGAGCCGCCCGATGCCCCATCCGTGCAAAGGATCGGATGGGTCATAATCTTCTACAGTGTCGTTGGAAATATTGAGGTGATCGATAACGCTTCCTTCGATGGCCATGCTGGCATTTTCGCGGCCTTTGAAATCGGAGTTGAGGATGGAGACCTGCCGGGAGCCGTTGAAGTTGATCATCTCCTGGCTGCCAATGAAAGTGGAATGATCGACGGAGAAGCCAACTGTTGGGGTATTAGCAACACGGTGTGAGACGTTGAAGTCGCTGCTGTAGTGAGTAATGACAGTCAGATTATCCAGATGCACATCGGAGACGCTGTCGAAGCTGAGCGGGGTAAGGCCCCAAACCCAGTTATTGGCGGAAGTACTGCCCGGGGCGGTGGTATCGGAAGAACTGACATCGATGGCGAGATTGGAGATTTGAATATGGCTGGGACCACTAATCCAGAACATGCCGGCATGGCCGGAAGACCAGGTCGTGAAAGCGGAGACCAGAGTAGTCTGGCCGGCAACACCGTTGAGTTCGACATTGCTGGCCGTGCCGCCCCATGTGACATTTCCGACTTTATACTGACCTGCGGGGATTTGGATGATGGTCCCATAGGTAGCACTGGCCAAGGCAGCGGAGAGCAGGGAGGTGATGTCCTGACCTTGAGTGAGAGGGGTGTGGTTGGCGTCGTTGTTGGTGAGCAGGACGGTGTGCGTCCAGGTGATATGGGCGTCGACCTTGATGGTAAGAGGAGTCGTCCAGCCGAAATCGCCGCCGCGGCGATTGTTGACCCAGACGTTGTATTCGGCGCCAGGGGTGAGGTTACCAGGGAGAGTGAAATCGACTTTGTACGGGTTGACCGCGGTGGGGGTGATCCATTGGCCGCCGGTGCCGTCGGTTTTTTGGATATAGACCCAGGCGTTGGATATGGAGTCTGAGCCAACGAGGTTGGAAGAGCCGTCGTGGGAGAGATTGCGGCCGTAGAACGAGACGGTGTCTCCCGCGACGACGGATGGGGTGGTTTGGTCGGAGTTAAGATCGCTGGCGTAAGGGGTATCAGAGGAACTACCAATCCACCAGGCTTCTGGGGAGTTAATGGCGACGGGAGTGCCATATTGCGTGGCCGCCGTGGTGTCGCGGGGGAACAGAAGGTAGATGCCGGTGGGGCTGAGGTTGCTGGCGAGTTGTAGAGTCGCGGTGGTGAGTTGGCGGGCAAGCACGGTCTGCGTGTTGTAGGAAGAGACACCCTGAGTCCAGACGAGGAAAGAGCCATTGGCAGGAAAACCGCCATTGAGGATGACGGCATCGCCGGGGCCGGCAGTCTGGGTATAAGAACCGATGCCGGGGATGGATTGGTCGTTGTAGGGGCCGTTGAAGGGAGTGGGGTTGAGGGCGTCGACCGAGTGGGTGGAGTAGTCCGTGGAGGGGACGAAGACGGTGGCGTTGCCGGTGACGCTGGAGATGAGCCCCGGCGTGTCGATGGTGATGTGGAGCGAGCCGGTGGACGTAATGGTTTGCTGGGAGGTGGATTGGAGGTTGATGGGGTCAACCGGCACGCCGAAGAGGGTGAAGTCAATATGATCCTGGCCGGCGGCAGCGCCGTTCGCGCGGATGACGTCATTACCGAGGTCATACCAGCCCGCGTCGTATTGATAGGTGTCGTTCCCATCGCCGCCGATGAGGGTATCGTTGCCCGTCCCCCCATTAAGGATGTCATCACCGGCCCCTCCGTTGATGAGATCATTGCCGCCGGCCCCGTAGATAGTGTCATTCCCGCTGCCGCCGGTGAGGGTATCGTTGCCGGCCCCGCCGATGATGAGGGCTCCTGTAGTGACGGACGAGTCGATGGTGACCGAGTCGCCAGCCGAACCACAGGTAACTTGGATAGAGGTAACAGAGCCCACAGAATAGGCTTGACCCGGGGTATTGTTGACGGTTGTGACGAGTTGCCCGCCGGTGAGCGTGACAGTGATGACGTTGTGGGTAGTCGGCTCGCCGGAGATCGTAAGGACACTGCCATTAAGCGTCACGCCAGGCCAGAGGACCTGAGGAGGAGCCACACCATCCACGCCCCCGGGATCTCCGCCGCCGATGTTCAGTCCGCCGGGATCATTGGCTCCATCCCCGGATGTGGTATCCGGAGGCGTTTGATCGCCGGTTCCTGAGTCAGTTGTGCCGCTGTCGGTTCCACCGTCAGTGGTGGAGGGTGGCTGAGTCACCGGGTCCTGAGAAGAATCGTCCGGTGGCGTCGTGGTAAGAGGCGTCGTTGTCGGAGGCGGGGAAGCAGAATCCTCTGAGGAATTTTGCTCGGTGGTTTGCTCGCGTTGCGACAGGCCCAGAGGCTGGGCAGGGATGACAGGATTTTTTATTTTGAGGCTGAGATTCTTAGCGCCGCCCGTGACACTGCTTTTGCCCGTGCCGGCATAAATGGTGTCTTGCTTGCGGGCGATGACGGTATTTTGACCGGCTCCGCCGTAAACGGAGTCCTTGGCGCCGCGCGTGGTGATCTGGTCATTGCCCGCGCCGCCGATGACCGTATCGATTCCGCCCCCGGTGCGGATAATGTCGTTGCCGCCGCGTGCATCGATCCAGGCGCCGAGTTTGACCAGCGGACTGACATCAATGATGTCCGCCTTGGCCCCGCCGGTGATGGCCATCGCCAGCACCTTGGCGACGGCGACCGCGAGCTTTTTCTGACCAACCGTGGCCACAAGCTTGCCCTTGGTAAGCGTGACGGAAATCGAGTTCGGCTTGGCGGCATCGCCGGTGACGACGAGAATTCCGTCTTGCAGTGTGACGGAAGAGAGCATCCGCCGGGTTTCCAAATCTTCCACTGCGGACTGCGGCGCGTACTTATCAGCGATGCACATATAAGACCTATCGGGCCTTATCGTGCAGCCGTGAGGCAGTCAGCGGGAACATTCTAATCAATTTTGATTTGTTTGCCCCCGCCCAAACCGGGCGGATGGCTTAAACGGAATGGCTTGACGCCCGATAACATCGCAGAGCACGAATCAGGCACGGTTGGTAGCGATATTTATATAGTGCTCCGACCAGCGCCGGGCGATGCGATCCCAATCGTACGTCTCCCAGACAAACGGACGCGCTTTGCCGGCAGCGCGATTGCGGAGACCTTCATCGCCAAGCCAGCGCTGGAGTTCGGCAGCGAGCCGATCGATGTCGAGCGGGATGACCGCCCCTACCCCCGCGGCAGTAATCTCAGCGTGAATGTTGATCTGGTCAGAGATAATGACAGGACGCCCGGCGGCGAGCGCTTCAACAACGGCGATGCCGAAATTCTCGCTGTAACTCGGGAGAGCGAAAATGTCCGCGTCGGTAAGGGCGGCGACGCGGTCGGACCCGTAGATCGGACCAACGACCATGACGCGATCTTGCAGATGATAGTCAGCGATGAGCTTTTGCACGGTCGGCCCATACCCTTCAGCGTCGGGCCCGGCGATAACGAACATGGCGTCAGAGAGATTGGCGCGGGCAAAAGCGGGAATAAGAAGATCGAGGCCTTTTTTAGGATGAATACGACTCAGGAAAAGAACAATTTTCTTGCCTTTGAGCTCGGGATGCTTCTCGCGGAAAGTCCCCGGCGCGGGAAGGTCTTGAAATTCGCGGAGGTTAACACCGTTGGGCTCGACGATGGAGGGCGCTTTGAGATGAAGAGGCTTAGTGAGGTCGGCTTCAAGCGCGGCGGTGAAATGCAGGCCCGCAGCGCGATTGAGATTACGGCGCAGACGCCACGCCATATAAAGTTTTTTCTTCCATTTCGCCTGACGAAGACTCCATGGGTCCAGCATGCCGCATGGGCGTATGACATAAGGGATTTTGCGAAGCCAGGCTGCGCGGGCCGCCTGATGCTGAATCTCTTCAAAGAGCGCATGGATGTGAACCACATCACACCCGGCCACAAGGTCATCAACCCATTTAGCCAGCTCAGGATGGCGCGACATGGGATTAGTGCATGGGCCAAGAAGATGGACCTTGACGCCGGCATCTCGCATTTTTTGCGCCTGGTCGTGGCCGGGATGGTCCACCCAGGTAGCCGCGACGGAGACATCCAAACCGGCGCGAAGCTCGGCAGGCGCCAGGCCGGCCATCGCGACCGCCGGGCCACCGTTGATCGGGTCCAGGCCGGAAATGAAGTGACAGACTTTCAGAGCGCTCACGAGTTCCTTATCGGCCATCAAGGGGCATCGACTGCTTTGAAGAAATTCGGCATGTTATCGGTCATGTGAGTTTATCATAGCCGTAAAAGCTGCGATTTGGCTTTTGCCGAGTGGCAGACTTAAGATAGCCGTGCGATTGGTCCGACGAACTTGTCTATAGCTGATGGATGAACAGGCATCATTGGAATTACGCAAAACCCGGGCGGCACCTCCGCCGCTGCGCCGGCGCATCATGCGCGTGGCCTGGGTAGCGGTCGATATGACGCTGTTTCGCTATTCCTTCCACACATGGAACGGCTGGCGAACCAAGGTTTTGCGGACCTTTGGAGCCGAAATCGCCCCCGGCTGCACCATCCGCCGAACGGCGCGAATCTACTATCCCTGGAATCTAAAGCTCGGCGTCATTAGCTGCCTCGGCGATCGCTGCGAAATCTATAACCTGGGCATGGTGACGATCGGCGATCGAGTCTCGATCAGCCAGGAGGCTTATGTCTGCGCCGGGACGCATGATTACATGGACCGGTCCATGCCCCTGGTAACTAAGCCGATCACGATCAAGGATGATGCCTGGGTTTGCGCCCGGGCATTCGTCGGCCCGGGCGTGACCGTCGGCACCGGTGCGATCGTCGGAGCGGCTTCCGTGGCGATGCGCGACGTCGCCGACTGGACCATCGTTGCCGGAAATCCGGCTGTTTTTGTGAAAAATCGTCCTCCGCTAAGTAACTAAATTTTTATGCCGACCAAAGCCCCCATAGCCATTGTCTTCACCACCAAGAATGAGGAAGCCAACCTCGCCTATGCGCTGGCCAGTGTGGTGGACTGGGCCCAGGAGGTGTTTGTCGTCGACTCCGGATCAACGGACAACACAGAGGAAATTACCCGGAGTTTTGGCGTCGATTTCACCTTCCACGCCTGGGAAGGATACGCCCGCCAGAAGAACTGGGCAGTCGACAATCTCCCGATCACGACGCCGTGGGTTTTTATCCTCGATGCCGACGAAAGCATTACGCCGGAATTGCGCGATGAGCTGATTAAAGTCGCGACGGACAATAGTTGCCTGGAGAACGCCTTCTTTATCAATCGCTTCTTCATCTTTTTAGACAAGCGAATTCACCACTGCGGCTATTATCCAAGCTGGAACATCCGATTTTTCCGCCGCGGCATGGCGCGATATGAACTTCGCGATGTGCATGAGCATATGCTGGTGGAAGGAAAGACCGGCTATCTCAAATGCGACATGGAGCACAATGATCGGCGGGGTTTAGAGTTTTACATTGCTAAACACAACCAATATTCGACGCTGGAAGCGCGTGAAATGTACAAGCTGATGCTCGGGCAGTCGACGAAATCTCCCGAGCATTTCTGGGACGGGCCGACGGGACGCAGACGCTGGATCAAACAGAACATTTGGCCGCGGCTGCCGGCTCGGTGGTTCTGGCGTTGGGTCTATATGTATATCCTCCGGTTCGGGTTTCTAGACGGGTATGTGGGATTTCATTTCTGCCTGTTTCTGGCAGCGTATGAGCATCAGATTACGCTGAAACTGCGGGAACAATTTCAGGCCGCACGAGCGCCCGCCCCGCCGGCGCCCAAGCCGCATTTGAGTAAATGATTTGTGACGCCGACTAAACTTCTCATTGCAATCATGGACCTGCACGGAGGTGCCGGAGTATTTTGCCGCTATCTGGCGACAGGGATTCGACGATATTGTCCGGATCTCGATCCTGAGTTAATGGTCTGGCGCGACCGAGGAATTCTCGGAGCGGATAAGGAGATTTTTTCCCGTATCCACCGACTGCAATTACCGGTGGGCATGCTGGGACTGCCGGGACAGTTGTTCAAACTGCGCGCGGCGCTGAAGAAAATGGAACCCGGTGTAGTGGTAACGGCAGGTACATATGCGAATTTGATGGTGCCTCTGGCAACGCGAACGCCAGTGCTGCTGACAGAGCACAATCATATGTCGACGCGATTGGGGGCATTGTCGGGAACACGGCGCAGAATGATGGGGACGTTGATGCGCGCAGGATATCGACGCAGGCCCGTCGTGGTGCCGTCAGAAGGAGTGGCAGTCGACTTGCGCGAGCGATTTCGGGCAGGAAATGTGCATGTCATTCCACATGGATTGGATCGGGAGCGCGTGGCCGAATTGGCCCAGGAGAAACCTGCGGATTTGCCGGAGCCGCAGTCGTACATCGTGGCAGTGGGAAGACTGGCAAATCAAAAAGATTATCCAACATTGTTACAGGCATATGCGCAGGCATGCCACGCGGGAATTGGACAGCAATTAGTAGTAGTTGGTGATGGGCCGGACCTCGATCAACTAACGGCACTGACGGAGTCACTTGGTATCAAAGATCGCGTGCGGTTTTTAGGACACCGCGACAATCCATTTCCTTATATAGCGGGCGCGCGGTGCTATGCCCTGTCGAGCATTTGGGAAGGGTTTGGATTGGCGCTACTGGAGGCAATGACGCTGGGGAAACCTTGTGTAGCGACGGATTGCCCGTCTGGGCCGGGAGAAATTTTGGACGGAGGGAAGTTTGGACCGCTCCTCAAGCCGCGCGATGTCGATGGGCTCGCTTCCGCACTGGTGGATTTATGCACGTCAGATGCATCGTACGGGCATTATGCGGAATTGGCACAGGTGCGCAGTGAGGAATATTCCCTGGAAAAAATGGCGCGGCGTTATCAATCGCTGATTCGCGGACTGGTGGGTTGAACAATAGAACTTTGAACCATTGGCGCACTCTGGTGTCGATGCCGTTGGACTCAGCGATACTGCTTGAATTTATGCCAAACGCTTACCCGGCCCAAGCAGGAAGTAGAGCAGAGGCCCAACAAACGGAAGCATCAGCACGAGAATAATCCAGAGCAGCTTCATGCCGATATCGGCACCGCCAATCAAGACCAGATAGATCACATAAATATCCAGAACGAGAATAAGAGTGGCTACTAAACCATACATGCCCATAAATCACCTTTATTGCAGTAAAATTTGTAATTAGATTAGATGAAATCAAATACTACGCGCCTTTTCCACGGATGCCGACAGCGAGCATCACTGCGCCTAAGACGGCAGAGACGAGTCCGCCAAGGATGTACCAAGTCGTGCCATCGGTGAATCGGCCGGTAAATGTATGAGTGACTTGATCTGCGACAGAGTGCGACGCATTGACGCCCATGATCAGAAGTGCGACGCCAACGACCAGTAAAACGATCCCAAGAATACGTTGCGAGCCCATAAAGCTCCTTTCTAAAAAGATACGACTACGCCTTCCCTTCATCGCAAAGGGCGTGCCCGCGGCTGAGTTCGGTGAGCTTTAATCGCGTTTGGCGCGAACGAGAAGGACAGGAACGTCTACGCGATGCTGGACATGATGGGCCGTTGCGCCGAGAAAAAGATCGGCCAGAAAACGGTGGCCATGAGTAGACATCGCGATCAGATCGCAATGTTCTTTTTCAACCCACTTGACGATTTCGGCCTTGGGCTCGCCATAAGCAAGCTGCGCTTCGGTGTTAATTCCCTCATCGCATAGTTCGCGGCGGATGCGGTCGAGATATTCCCGATCCTCCCGCACTTCAGGATGCACAGCATCGGCCCCATACGTGCGCGCCGCCCACCCATCAGCAACATGCAGAAGCACAATGGTCGCTTTGAACATCCGCGCCAGCGGCCGGATGTGTTCGAGGATCGTACGATCCGCCGATGACCGATCCAGAGTGACGAGGATCCGCTGATACATGTGTTTACGCCTTCGGGAAGAGGATACCGTACAGGCCATACAGGTCTAGCGCGGTGATCAGGAGGCATGCGCCCCAGCCGGCGAGTTTGAGGAACCAGCCGTTGGCGAATTTGCCCATGTATTTTTTGGAACTGGTGAACTGGAGGAGTGGGATCATCGCAAAGGGAAGCTGTGCGCCAAGGACAACCTGACTGAGCGTGAGGAGATCAGTCACTTTCTCCGGGCCCTTCCACGCGATCACAAGGATAGCCGGCACAATCGCCAATCCGCGGGTAATGACGCGGCGCAGCCACGGGCGTATACGCCAGTGCATAAATCCTTCCATCACAACTTGCCCGGCAAGTGTTCCCGTCACAGTGGACGATTGCCCGCTGGCAAGCAGCGCAACAGCGAACAGCACGCTGGCAGCCGTAGCTCCAAGGATCGGAGCGAGCGTCAGATATGCTTCCTGAATCCAATCATGACCAAAAATGACGACCTGGCCGCTGGGCAGCGTGACGCTTGATTTGCCAAAAAACGTAATGGCAGCCAGAACAAGTATGGCCGCATTCACAAGAAATGCCCCTGTAAGCGAAACAACCGAATCGATCGTGTTGAACCGAATCGCCCGGCGGATGGACGGCTCATCCTTCTGAAACTTTCGCGTCTGCACCAGCGCAGAGTGAAGATAAAGATTGTGAGGCATCACCGTCGCACCAATGATCCCAATGGCAACATACACCATGCCCGGCGCGCCCAAACTCGGACGAACCAGCGCATGGCCCATCTCCATAAAACTGGGTGTGGTCTGCGGCAGAATAAAAAGTTCCGTGAAGTAACAACCCGCAATCGTCAGAACCAACACCCCAATCAGCGCCTCCATAAATCGCATCCCCACAGATTGCAGCGAAAGCAGCAACAGCACATCAAAAGCCGTGATGCAAACCGCATAAATCAGCGGTATGTGAAACAGCAGATGAATCGCAACAGCGCTGCCGAGCACTTCCGCCAAATCACAGGCAGCAATCGCAAGCTCAGTCATCAGCCAGTTCGGCCAGCGCGTCCAGACCGGATAATAATCCCGCGAAGCCTGCGCAAGGTCTTTCCCCGTCACCACCCCCAGCCGAGCCGAGATCGCCTGCAGAACAATCGCCATCAAGCTCGACGCCGCCACCACCCACAGCAGCGCATACTTAAACCGCGCCCCCCCTTCCAGATCGGTCGCCCAGTTCCCTGGGTCCATATACCCGACAGAAACCAACAGCGCCGGCCCGGCAAACGCCACGTAATGCTTCCAAAACCCCACCCCTGAACCCGTCTCCGGAACGGCCACCGATGAGTGCAAACCTTCCAGCGAGAGCCGATCTTCCAATCCCCCTTCCATTAAACGATTCACAAATTCCTCACTTATTTTGATTAGTCAAAATCATTATGTGGAGTCATATTAAGATTGTCAACAAATAATCCAAAGTTAGAATATCGTCGACCAATGGCGACCAGCACTGTCGAAAATTATCTCAAACAGCTCTATCTGGAGCAGCAAGCCACCCCAGGCCTGGTCGCAATGGGCAGGCTCGCAAGCCTGATGGGCGTCGTCCCCGGCACCGCCACCACTATGGTCAAGGCGCTCGCGGATTCCGGCCTGGTCAATTACGAACCCCGCACCGGCACCCAACTCACCCCCGCCGGCCAGCAACTCGCCCTCCACGTCCTCCGCCGACATCGGCTCGTAGAACTCTTCCTCGTCAAGGTCCTCAACCTAGACTGGTCCGAAGTCCACGAAGAGGCCGAAGAACTCGAACACGCCATCAGCGACAAAGTCCTCGACCGCATCGACACCCTCCTCGGCCACCCCGCCGCCGACCCTCACGGCGACCCCATCCCCTCCGCCGCCGGCGACGTGCAATATAGCCAAACCCATTCCCTGGCCGATTGCGAGCTCCACCAGCCCATGCGCATTTCCCGCGTCGTAGATCAGGGGGCAAGCTTTCTCCAGTTCATCGAACGCTGCGGCCTGCGCCCCGGAACCATCGTGCGCGTCCTCTCCCGCGACCCCCAGGCCGACGCCACCCTGATCCACCCGGAAAATCGCGAAGTCCTCACGCTAGGCACAACCGCCGCCGCCAAATTGCGCGTGGAGACGATCTAAATGCCCAGCGTGATCGATTACCCCACCGTCCTCAAAACCATGGAATCCACCGGATTCAAATCCCTCTACTACAACAGCGGCGCCTTCGGCTTCACCGAAAAACACGGAGTATCCTACCTCGGTTGGACCACGAGCGATGACCCAACCCTAAGGCCCGAAATGCGCGCCTTGGCAATCCAAGTAGAACGGCCGGCAGAATTGGCACGACGGGCCTGGCAAGAATATCTGCCCGGGCTGGTTTGGGTAATGCCAATGTCGCATTGGGCATATGAACTGGATTTCGGCAGTCGCGATTGGATGCCAACGGCCTTGCAGCAAGCGAAAATCGACCCGGCAGAATTAAATAGCCTGACCACAGGAAACGCGATCGAGTTTACGATGAAAGAAGGCGTCGAATTTGCGTTGCTGGTTGACCGGCTGCTAGACAATCTAAAGATGAGCGATTTCATGCTGGCATTCCCCGGCATGCCGGTGATCTGCACAGTGCATCATCATCGACAGTTGTGGTGGGCCAGTAATGACCTGCAGTTGTTGGGAAAATTGCAAAACCTCACCGACATATGAAATAGGTCAATTGACCTATTCGATAGGTCGGAAAGAACGGCTTGCGTATGGGCCGACTAAATGAGAGATCGCCAAGTCATGAGAGTTGTGCATTCGCTCCTGTGCGAGCGTTGAACTGGTGATAAATTCCACCCGGACGCGACTCACGAAACAAAATAACCAGCTCCGGCTGAACCGTAACAACCGCCAGCGCCGTCCGATACCCAGGCTCCTGAAAATACTCCTCCAACGCCGCCGCCAGCGCCGGACAAGGCGGAGTCTGAGCCAGGTGGTGCATGATCGCCGCCCCGGCAATGTCATGATCACACGCCTTGAGCGCCTTATGCCAACTCGGTTTTCGCTGAAAAAACATAGGCGACCTCAGAGATGCAGCAACCGCAGCATTATGCGATAGTTAAGCCCGCTCTGTCAGCTTGTAAAATGGAGATTATGAGAATAGTATTAATTCCAGTGTTTACGGCAGTTTGGGTCATATGATCCGGCCCGCCGCGGGAATTCCGGTCGAAAAGCGGATGGCCGGAGCCCGAAAGAGGTTTTCAAGAGGTCTTTGTCCCGCAGGCGGACGTCAAAACGCACGTCGGCGGGGGTTTTCGAAACGACGAACACGTGGCAACTATTGGAGTTCAGTTTACGCAGTCGCTAATTCTGGCGCTGTCATTGGCATCTGCGATGCTCATGGCGGGGCTGGTGCTGGTGCGGGCTCTGCGAACGGTGGCAACACGAGCCCAAATGGCTCGGGCGGCTGGCGTTACGTTGGAACTCGCTCCCGTGCAGGCACTGCAGCAAGTTCCCGGAATCCGGCAATCCGCCGGCGTCTCGGCACTCGCGCCCACCCGAGCTCCACCCCCTTACGTCATCGCGACCTGGCGGGGTCATATTCCCAATCCCAAGCTTCGGCTCCGGGATTAATGCAGACGTGCGTTTCAAAATCGGCCATGCAACGTGGCCCGAATCCTCCTCCTGAAAACCTTCCCCAATTGATCCGCGAATAGGTTCGTCACGCCAATTGCCGGCTCCACAGCCGGGTAGTGGCAGACGCAGGAAATGGGGATTGAGTCATGTACGAAGCAATCGCATTTGGAATCGCCGGCCTCGCACTCGGTGCCATCGTCCACTTCGCCTACCTCCAGGCCTCCGGCAAAAGCGCCGTCGCTCAGGCCAAAAAGGATGCCGAGCAGCTCCGCGAGAACACCCTCAAAGAAGCGCAAAACCGCGCCAAGGAAATCGAGCTCCTCGCCAAGGAAGAGCAGCAGAAGATCAAGCGCGAATTTGACAAGACGATGGAGGTCGATCGCTCCGAAATCAAGCAGCAGGAACAGCGCCTCACCAAGCGCGAAGACGTCCTGGATCGCAAGCTCGATACCCTCACCGTCAAAGAGCGCAACCTGGACGATCTGGAAAAGAAACTCAAAGGGCGCGACCAGTCCCTCCAGCAAAAAGAAACCGATCTCGATGGCGTCCTCAAAGAGCAGCGCGAACGCCTGCTGCAACTCTCAGGCATGTCCGTCGAGCAGGCCAAGGAAATGATGCTCCGCCGGCTTGAAGACGAGCTGAAACATGAATGCGGCGCGATGATCCAGAAGGCCACCGAACAAGCCCAGGAAGAGGCCAAGGAAAAGTCGCGCCAAATCATCATCCAGGCCATCCAGCGCTACGCCGCCGAGCAGACCAGCGACCATACCGTCAGCTCTGTCGTCATCCCGTCCGACGACATGAAAGGTCGCGTCATCGGCCGCGAAGGTCGCAACATCCGCGCCTTCGAAAAATCCACAGGCGTCGACGTCATCATCGACGACACCCCCGGCATCGTCGTCGTAAGCTGCTTTGACCCCGTCCGCCGGCAGATCGCCAAGATCTCCCTCGAACGCCTCGTCACCGACGGGCGCATTCACCCCGCCCGCATCGAAGAAGTCGTCGCCATCGTCGGCAAAGAGATGGACGAAGAACTCATCAAGGTTGGAAAAGAAGCCGTCCAGGAAGCCAACCTCCCCAACATCTCCAAGGCAATCATTCCCTTGCTCGGCCGGCTCGCCTATCGAACCAGCTACGGGCAAAACGTCCTCAAGCACTCGCTCGAAGTCGCCTACATGTGCCAAACCATGGCCAGCGAACTCGGACTCGACCCCGCCCTCGCCCGCCGCGCCGGCCTGCTCCATGACATCGGCAAAGCCATGGACCACGAAATGGAAGGCGGCCACCCCAAGCTCGGCATGGAGTTCCTCAAGAAATTCAACGAACCCGAAGCCGTCCTCAACGCCGCGTTGGCGCACCACGGCGACGTGCCTGCGAGCACCCCCTACACGCCTCTGGTCATGGCGGCCGACGCGATGAGCGCCTCCCGCCCCGGCGCACGCCGCGAATCGCTCGAACGCTACATCAAGCGTTTACAGGAACTTGAAGACCTCGCAATGGCCTTCGACGGCGTCCGCCAGGCCTACGCCATCCAGGCCGGCCGCGAAGTCCGCGTCATCGTCGACGCCCGCGCCGTTGACGATAAAATCAGCGCCAAAATCGCCCGCGACATCGCCAAAAAGATCGAAACCGATCTGACCTACCCCGGCGAAGTCAAAGTAACCCTCATCCGGGAAGTCCGCAGCGTGGAATACGCCCGGTGATGATGCTGACTTAAACATCAAACTCGCAGGCAAGGGCGTCAACGATGACGCCCTTGCTGTTTTTGAAGGAGCGCCGCATGCGTGCTCGAATCGTGATCACAGCAGCCATGTTGGTCGGATCGGCTTGCACAATCGCTAGCGCCGAGGACGTTCCGACTGTGCAGCTGGCGCTCGCCGCAACGCGCGACGTATGGGGTGAAATGGCGATCCGCCAGCCAAACGGGCCAAGTTATGAGTTCTTCGAAAAGCTTCTTCCGCCACTGCGTTATGTGAATTGTCAGTTTAAGAATTATCCGATCGCGCTCTCCGCCCCGCTGGGTGCAACCAAGGCCCGATTGATCAGTAACGGCAGCGGCATCAACCTGCCGACCGGGACCGATGGAAAAATTTGGTATGACTATCCAATCGGTGCGCAGATCGAAATCGCCGACGAGCAATTCGGAAAGGATCTGGCGCGCCTGAAAGGACCAACCTACGAGCGCGGATATCTGCCGATCGTCCGAATGGAATATCAAACACCCGCCGGCGCCGTCACCGAGGAGGCGTTCGTACCCGTAAAAGGACCGCTCGCCGAACATGGCGCAGTCATCGTTCGATTATCCGCCAGCGAAAATCAATCCATCCCGATAGCATTGAACATCAGCACCAACGGCAAGGTAAACGCGCACAACAATGCCTGGATGGATGCGAATAACAACGCATTGTTGTGGATAAGCGCCGGCTGGACATCCAACACCCCAGACAAGCGCCTGACAGGCACGCTCAAGCCGGGCTCACCACTAATCTTCGCGGTCTTCAGCAAGCCGCTGGAATCACCAGCACTGGCCGACTTGGATGAACCAACGTATCAGAATTTACGCTCAGCCTGCGCCGCAGAATGGGAAAGCTGGATCGCGCGCACCATGCAACTGCAAGTGCCGGAAGAACGCGTCAATCGTGCCTGGAAAACCACAATCATCGCCGACCTCATGATGGCTAGCGGCGATCAGATGAACTACAGCGCCGGCAACGTCTATCAAAGACTCTACGAAGCCGAATCCGGCGACGCGATCAGCTCACTGATGCAATATGGATTCACAGATCTCGCCGAAAAAATGATGGCTCCAATGCTGCATTATGAGCAGCGCGGACTCGCGTTTCACGATGCCGCGTTCAAGCTGCAATTGCTTGCCCATATCTATTGGATCACGCACGATGCCGCATTCATCCAGGCTCACCACGATTTGTGGCGACCCGCCGTCGACGTCATCCTCAAACATCGCGAGAAAGACAGTGGACTCCTGCCCAAGGAAAATTACTGCGCTGATATCGGCACACAGGTCTACTCACTGAATTCCAACGCCAATAGCTGGCGTGGCCTGCGCGACATCGCAGCGGTATTGCGCGACATGGGCCAAACCAAAGAAGCCGACGAAATCGCAATCCCCGCATCGGAATTTCGCACCGCCATCCTGGCCGCACTCGACAAAAGCGAACGGCGCGACGTAACCCCCGCGTTCATTCCAATCGCGCTGTTTGGAGCCGAACAACCCTACGACCGCCTCATGGATTCCAAGCTCGGCGGCTACTGGGACCTCATGATCCCCTATGTCCTCGGCTCCGGAATCCTCAACGACACCCGCACACAAGCCGCCATCGACTACCTGCAAACCCACGGCGGAGTCTGCATGGGCATGATCCGCTTCGATCAGCATTCCGGCCTCTTCGCCAACGAAAAAGGCCTCGATGATCTCTACGGCTTGCGCTACACCCAGGCCCTGCTCAAACGCGATCAGGTCGAAAGCGCGCTCGTAAGCTTTTACGGCAAGCTCGCCCAAGGAATGACCCGCGACACCTTCATCGACGGAGAAGGTTCAAGTCTAGTCGCGCTGGACCCTGCCGGCAGACCAATGTACCTGCCCCCCAATTCTTCCGGGAACGCACTCTTTTTGACAACCCTGCGCGAATTGCTCGTGCAAGATCAGGATGAAGATGGAGACGGCACTCCCGACACCCTGCGCCTGATGTTCGCCACTCCCCGCCAGTGGATGGCCGATGGAAAAACCGTGCGCCTGGAAAACGCCCCCACCGCATTTGGCCCCGTGTCGATCTCCGCCCGGTCCGAATTGTCCAAAGGCCGTGTGACCGTGGAGATAACACCTCCCGCGCGTCAGGCAAAACGAATGCAGTTGCGAATGCGCCTTCCCGCCGGATGGAAAGTAACCGGTGCCGACATCGACGGAGACGCACTAAAAATCGACGACCGCGCAACCGTGGATCTGCCGGCAGGGCAGAAAAAAACGACGATTCATTTCACCGCCGCCGCAGAATAAGCAGGCAAATGCCCCACAAGCTGATTCGCCAGCGGCAAAAGCCGCGAAAATTCCAGCGTATCGAATGGCCGGCTTGAAAAATCCAGCAAAAGCCACGGCCCCTGCAAAAGAACCGAAAGATCCGGCGGCAAAAGCGTCCGTAACGAGGAATTGGCAAGAATTTTCCCAGCCCGAATCGTCGTCCCCAGAGTCACAAATCGCTCCCCGCCCGGAAGCGCCGGATACGCCCGAAACTCCCGAAGATCATCCATAATCGAATCCCCCGCGCGAACAGATCGCAAAGCCGACCCAGGCCAATCCATATCCGTGCGGACAATAAGGATTCTGCAAGACTGCCCCTTCCCTCGGCGACCCCGCACGAATACGCACGCCGCATTGCCAATGGATTGATCAATAGCGCAAGTCGCCAACACCCCCCCTGCTGCCTCCGGCACCGGGAACCCCACCGCAAACTGATGATCGCGTGCCCAGCGCCGCAGTTCCAGCTCAACACGCTGCCGCGTAGACCGGCGGACATTCCAGACAAACATCACCGTCGCGCCCGCAACAACCACCAACAGCACAATCACCGGATACACATGCATCAGCCGAGATTGTACCCGATCTCCACGCTCAACTTTCCAGAGCTTCGGACCGATAAATAGATGGCATGAATGATGGGCCCTACGCGAAGATCGTGCGCGCAATGAAAAAACGCCACCGCGTGCGCATCCACCGCTGGCGCGCGAGCATGTCCGGCTGCGCCTGGCGCATCTACCACCCCGACGGCCGAACCACCAACTGGGTCGAAGCCCCCCAACCCAAAACCCCCATCAGCCTCGCCGTCTTCCTCCACGAAGTCGGCCATCACGTCATCGGCTTCGACCGCTACCTCCGCGGCTGCGAAGAAGAATACCACGCCTGGGAATGGGCCCTTCGCGAAATGCGCCGCCTGGGCATCGAACCCGACCACCGCACCCTCCGCCGCCACGAACTCTCCATGCGCTACGCCGTCCACAAAGCCGAACGCCGCGGATTGCACCAAATGCCCACCGAACTCGCCCGATATTCATCCCTCCCCGCCTAATCCAACAAACTGATTTGCCACCAAAGGAATCCCAAGCTAAGATTCCGCCTTATCGATTCAAACAAGCGTTTGAATCAGCTATGGCAACCGTCAGGGGAATGCAGGGACTGGAATGACAAGAGCAACTTCACGATTTTTTGTATTGGCCGTAATCTCGCTGACACTCTCAGCCTGTGACGACAAACCCGCCACCCCCGGCGTCGGCGCCGCCTCCATGCCCCAACGCCCCCCAGCCCCCGTGCAGGTCGCCAAGGCCATCACCAAAACCGTCCCGATCTACATCGATGAGATCGGCACCTGCTCCCCCCGCGAATTCGTCCAAATCCGCCCCCAGGTCGCCGGCAAAATAATGGAGTTGCACTTCACAGACGGCGCCGACATCAAAAAAGGCCAACTCCTCTTCACCATCGACTCCCGTCCTTACCAAGCGGCCCTCGATCAAGCCAAGGCATCGCTGGCGCAGGCGATGGCGAGCAAATCGTTGGCGACGCAGCAACTCGAAAACGCCCAAGCCGCCATCAACGCCCACGCCATCGCGCGTGAGGAACTCGAAAACCGCCAGAACGCCGTCACCATCGCCGACGCCGAAATCCGCGTCCGCCAGGCCGCCATCGAAACCGCCCAGGTCAACGTCGACTACTGCACCATCACCTCCCCCATCGACGGCCGCGCCGGTCAGCGCATGATCGACGTCGGCAACGTCGTCAAAGCCAACGACGACAACCCCCTGCTCACCATCCAGCGTATGGACCCCATCTACGCCGACTTCATCACCAGCGAACGCAACCTCGACGAAGTCCGCCGCCAATCCGACCACGGCGTCCTCAAAACCCTAGTCTGGTCCCCACAACAATCCGAATCCCAGGCCCGCCAAGGCGAGCTCACCTTCCTCGACAGCACCGTCCAAACCGGCACCGGCACCATCAAACTCCGCGCCACCCTCCCCAACAAAGACCGCCTCTTCTGGCCCGGCGAATTCGTCCGCATCCGCCTCGTCCTCGCCGAACAACCCAACGCCGTCCTCATCCCCGTCGTCGCCCAGCAAGTCGGCCAACAAGGCCCCTTCGTCTACGTCGCCAAACCCGGGCCCCCCTCCCCCGACGGCAAACCCTCCACCATCGCCGAACTCCGCCCCATCACCCTCGGCCAGCGCCAAGGCGACATGATCGTCGTCGACAAAGGCCTCGCCGCCGGCGAACAAGTCGTCACCGTCGGCCAAATGATGATCATGCCCGGCGGCCCAGTCCAAATCGTCCCCTCCACACCTCCCGCTATGCCCACCACCTCCCCCACCTCCCAACCCGCTTCCCATTAACGAGCAACGAGTAACCACCATGAATCTCTCCGAACCCTTCATCCGTCGCCCCGTCATGACCGTCGTCCTGACCCTCTCCGCCATCCTCTTTGGCGTATTGGCTTACTTCAACCTCCCCGTCAACGACCTCCCCGCCGTCGACTACCCCGTCATCCAGGTCGACTGCGCCTACCCCGGCGCCTCCCCAGAAACCGTCGCCTCCACCATCGCCACCCCCCTCGAACGCCAGTTCATGCAGATCCCGGGATTGGAACTCGTCACCTCCAAATCCTCCCAAGGCAACTGCTCCCTCACCCTCCAGTTCGTCCTCGACAAATCCATCGACGCCGCCGCCACCGACGTCCAAGCCGCCATCTCCCGCGCCGCCGGCCAGCTCCCCGTCGACCTCCCCAGCCCACCCACCTTCACCAAAACCAACCCCAACGACCAGCCCATCATGTACGTCGGCCTCGTCTCCGACTCCATGACCAAAGGCCAGGTCTACGACATCGCCTCCACCCAGGTCCAACAACGCCTCTCCATCCTCCCCGGCGTCTCCAAAGTCGATATCTACGGCTCCAAATCCGCCATCCGCATCAAAGCCGACCCCTCCGCCCTCGCCGCCCGCAGCCTCACCATGGACGACCTCGCCAGCGCCATCCAGCGCGCCACCACCTACCAAGGCGCAGGCCAGTTCGACGGCCCCAACCGCACCTTCCTCCTCCAACCTCAAGGCCAGCTCGATAACGCCGACGCCTACGGCAACCTCATCGTCACCGTCCAAAACGGCTCCCCCGTCTACCTCAAAGACGTCGCCAAAGCCGAAAGCGGCGTCGAAGACGAACGCGTCGACATGCGATTCTGGGTCCGCGGCCGCGAAGTCCCCAAAGCCACCGTCGTCCTCGCCGTCTTCCGCCAGGCCGGTGCCAACGCCGTCGCAGTCTCCCGCTCCATCTACGACATCCGCGACCAGATCCAAAAACAGCTCCCCGGCTCCGTCGTCATCATCCCCATCCACGACCTCGCCCGCACCATCGTCAACTCCGTCAAAGACGTCAAGGAAACCCTCTACCTCGCCTTCATCCTCGTCGTCATGGTCATCTTCCTCTTCCTCGGCCGCGCCACCGACACCCTCATCCCCGTCGTCGCGCTACCACTCTCCCTCCTCCTGACCTTCATGGCCATGAACTTCCTCGGCTACTCCCTCGACAACCTCTCCCTCATGGCCCTCACGCTCGCCATCGGCTTCCTCGTCGATGACGCCATCGTCTTCCTCGAAAACGCCGTGCGTCGCATGGAAAAATTCGACGAATCCCCCCTCGTCGCCTCTATCAACGGTGCCAAGGAAATCTCCTTCACCATCCTCTCCATGACCCTTTCCCTCGCCGTCGTCTTCCTCCCCCTCGTCTTCATGTCAGGACTCATCGGCCGCATCTTCCGCGAATTCGCCGTTACCATCGTCATCTCCATCCTCGCCTCCGGCGTCGTCTCACTCACCATCACCCCCCTCATGTGCGCCCGCATGCTCGGCCAGCGCGGCCACGGCTCCAAAAAATCCATCCTCGAACGCTTCAGCGGTGCCATCGAACGCCGCGTACTCTACGCCTACGGCACCATCCTCTGGTTCTTCCTCCGACAACGCTGGATCAGTGCCATCATCTGGATCATCTGCTTCGCCGGAACCATCTACCTCTTCATCAAAATCCCCAAAGGCTTCCTCCCTGTCGGCGACTCCTCCTTCTCCTGGGGCGTCCTCGTCGCCCAGGAAGGCACCAGCCCCGACGCCATGCGCGACTACCAAACCCGCGCCGAAAACGTCCTCCACGCCAACCCCTCCATCGACATGACCTTCACCCTCACCGGCATGGGCCGCTTCCTCGGCTCCAACCAAGGCCTCCTCCTCGCCTTCCTCAAAGATCCCAAAGACCGCCCGCCATTCAAAATGCTCGACGGCAAAACCATCCAGCACCCCGACATCGAACAAATCTCCAACACCGTCGCCGGCCAGCTCATGATGAACCTCCCCGGTGCCATCGGCATCTTCACCCCCCAGCCCGTCCTTCAAATCTCCACTGGTGCCTCCGCCCGACAGGCCGGCCAATTCGCCTACTCCATCAGCGGCATCGACCCCAAGGAAGTCTACGCCGCCGCCGGCAAAATGCAGATGATGCTCTTCGCCAAGCTCGGCACCGTCTTCTCCACACCCCCCTATTCCGACATGTACCTCCACACCCCCCAGCTCCAGATCAACATCCTCCGCGAGCAAGCCCACCTCTACGGCGTCTCCGCTGAAAAAATCGAAGCCCTCCTCCGCAACGCCTACTCCCAAAACTACGTCTACCTGATCAAGAAAGCCGACGACCAATACCAGGTCATCCTCGAAGTCAAAGATGACCAGCGCGGCCGCCCCGAAGACCTCCAAAAACTTTACGTCCGCTCCGACGACGGCCTGCGCACGATCCCCCTCAGCGCCGTCGCCACCTGGACCGAAACCCTCGGCCCACAAGCCGTCAACCACATCAACCAGTTCACCTCCGTCACCTTCAACTTCAATCTCCTCCCCGGCATCCCCACCTCTGAAGGCATTCAAGTCGTCGCCGACATCGCCAAACAGTGCGTCCCCTCCCAGCTCCGCGGCGAATTTCAGGGACAAGCCCTCACCTTCCAACAGACCATGAAGAGCCTGACCATCCTCATGATCTTCGCCGTCTTCGTCATGTACGTCATCCTCGCCATCCTCTACGAATCCTATGTCCATCCCCTCACCGTTCTCTCCACCCTCCCCACCGCCCTCGTCGGCGGCCTGGCCACACTCTTCCTCTACGGCTACTTCTTCCAACCCAACCACCGCCCCGTCGAAGCCTCCCTCTATGCCTTCGTCGGCCTCTTCATGCTCATGGGCATCGTCAAAAAGAACGGCATCATGATCGTCGACTTCGCCCTCCAACGCATCGACGAAGGCGAAACCGCCGAACGCGCCATCCACGACGCCTCCATGGACCGCTTCCGCCCCATCATCATGACCTCCCTCGCCGCTCTCATGGGCGCGATCCCCATCGCCATCGGCTGGGGCTCCGACGGCGGCACCCGACAACCCCTCGGCCTCGTCATCGTCGGCGGCCTGATCGTCTCCCAACTCCTCACTCTCTTCATCACCCCCGCCCTCTACCTCTACATGGAACTCTTCCAGGAAAAAATCCTCGACCGCATCCCCTTCTTCCGCTCCTCCCGCCAACGCCACTCCCTAAACGACACCCCCCCCGGCGGCCACGAACCCCTTACCCCCCTCCCCGTGTAGCCGGAGAGCTCGCTCACTGTCCCCCTTTTGAGTGTTGAGTGTTCAATGTTGTGTGTTGAGTGTTGTCCCTGTCCACCTCATCAATGCCAGCAATACACTTTTACGTTTGTCTCTGGAGTGCCTCTTTGCTAATAGAGCATATCCTGCTTGTGGCCTTAGCGATTAAAGATAGCAAGTTCCACTTATGTAGCGTATGGAGATACAAACGAATTCTATTGGTGCAGCTGTTGAGCTATCTATAGTCTCATTTTTGAGCCTTCTGGTAATCACATTTCCTTTTATGGGAGCGATGTTTCACGGCCTGTCCGCTCCATATTTTTGCATATTATTTTGTCTTTTTCAGTCTGCTTTAGTACTCGTAATTTGGCTCTTGGTCACTCGGGATACCCGGCATTCTGATTGGTATTTGAACGAGACCACCCTAGTAAAGCAAAGCAAGAATTCGAAGCATGCCGAACGGATAGAACTTGAGAATGTGGTTAGGTTCCGATGCCGTCGCGAAGTCCCATTCTTCGGTCGCAACTGGGACATTCAGCTAACCATGAATGAAATTCTTTCGGAGCCAAAATTGTTGTTCCAATTTTTCGGCATTAAAGTTACAGGAAGCCCCGGGATGCATCAAACCTATCGTCTTTATTCCTTAAACCGTGAATATAAAGACACGCTACTAGTCGCTATTGCAGCAGCGAAAAAGAATGGATCTAAAAGAGACGAATAAAAAGGGGCGGGAGTCATTGATTTCCTTCCCCAACTCACTCACCTGCAAATAAGTGCAGGCGATCCACGCTCACGCACGAACCACACTATTTCCCACCCCCAGCATCTGCTTGCACAAGTGCATCGATTCTGCTTTGCACCAGGAAATGTTGATCATACAGGCTCATAAGAGACGCCGGCATATGGTTACTACTATAGGCAGAATAAACGATGCTTCGTAAATACCTTTCCCAACCGCCCTCCGACCCCTCAACAACACTTACCGGGCACCCCAATGCCTCCGGCAACTTCGCAATTTCCCCCCTAATTTGATCCCCCGCCGCCGGCAGCCGCGTCGCAATGCATTTCCACAATACCGACCGATCATCCATCCCCTTGCGATCTAAATCCGGAAACTCCTTCGCCAGATCATCTGCCAGCTCTTTCCTCTTCAATGTCGACTTATTCAGAACCGCATTCTCGAAAAGTTTCGCGTCCGTCGGCTCCTTCAGCACCCGGATCGCCGCATTCAGCCTATACAAAGTGAACGAATTCGCCCTCCCCCCAATCACCGCCGGATCCTTCGCGTGACCGCGCAACCAATCTTCCGCAGCAGCGTCCGCCAAAAACTTCTCATGCCAAGCCGGCGAAGACAAACCCCGATCCCGCTTCACCGCCTCCGCCCAAAGCGGATCACTCCGCGCCAGCTTCGCCTCCTCAATATTGATCTGTTTCACCAGACCATCACGCTTCTCTTCCAGCTGCGCAAGCGACCCCCCACCGCTCTCCGCAGTCGTAGGCGAATTCCCCCAAACACTCCCCCCCATTAATAAAACAACCACCAGAAACAGCCGCCCAGCCACATCCTTCACCACAACAACTCCTTGTCTGACATACAACTACTCGAAAAGCCTACAAATCCCCCCATCGTCCTGACAAGCAAAATACCCCCCAAACCTAACCGTCATATCGAACAAATACCTAATTTTTATCTTGACATGCCATGCCAGTTCTGATACCATCCTCTCGCGGCCACCAACCGTGACCTACCCCAAGGTCAATCTTTGAAAACCAAATACGCTGTCCTCCATTTTTGCACCCCACTTCTCTAACGTGCCCTTCCTCAGATTGCCCATCTCGCCGGAAATCGTACAAAAACGCACTCCATCGCACAGTTTTCCCGCCAAGGTCATTTCTGGATCGTTTTGGGGGTCGAATCAGGGTCGATTCGGGGTCGCTTTAGGGTCACAAAAGGGTCGTTTCTCCTTCGTAAAAAGACCATATCCATCGAACAATTAAGTACTTGCGCTCCACGCTATCTTTTTTCTCCCTTCGCGTCCCCCTTCGCCCCTTCGCGATTTTCGCGATCTCTCCCCCGACCTCCCCCACGCGACTCCACCCCATTCCCCCGCGACCATTCGCCTCTCACTTCCTCTTCTTGCCCGCTCGTGAAGGATCGATACAATCTCCCACCCCTTGCTCTCTCATCAGGCGCGGCCGCCCGCGTCGGCAAGGATGCTCCATCAAGAGGATTCCACATGCCCGCCACCGGCAAAATCACTCAAGTCATCGGCTCCACTTTCGACGTCGAATTCCCCGAACACCAACTCCCCCAAATCTATAACGCCGTCAAAATCTCCGCCGAAAATAACGGCGTCGCCTTAAATCTCACCGGCGAAGTCGCCTCCCACCTCGGCGGCGGTAAAGTCCGCGCCGTCGCACTCGGCTCCACCGACGGCCTCCGCCGCGGTATGGAATGCACCGACACCGGCGCACCCGTCTCCGTCCCCGTCGGCAAAGAAACCCTCGGCCGCGTCTTCAACCTCCTCGGTGAACCCATCGACATGCGCGGCCCGGTCAACACCACCGAACGCCGCCCCATCCACCGCGACCCCCCGGAATTCAACGACCTCACCCCCAAGGCCGAAGTCTTCGAAACCGGCATCAAGGTCATCGACCTCCTCACCCCCTTCCTCCGCGGCGGTAAAGCCGGCCTCTTCGGCGGTGCCGGCCTCGGCAAAACCGTCGTCATCCAGGAACTCATCGCCCGTATCGCCCAGCAGCACGGCGGTTACTCCGTCTTCGCCGGCGTCGGTGAACGCACCCGCGAAGGCACCGACCTCTGGCTCGAAATGCAGGAAGCCGAAATCGGCAAGACCGGCAAGCACGTCATCGACCAGACCGTCATGGTCTTCGGCCAGATGAACGAACCCCCGGGTGCCCGTCTCCGCGTCGCCCTCTCCGCCCTCACCATGGCCGAGTACTTCCGCGACGAAACCGGTGCCGACACCCTGCTCTTCGTCGACAACATCTTCCGCTTCACCCAGGCCGGCTCCGAAGTCTCCGCCCTCCTGGGTCGTATGCCTTCCGCCGTGGGTTACCAGCCCACCCTCGCCACCGAAATGGGCGAGCTCCAGGAACGCATCACCTCCACCAAGAACGGTGCCATCACCTCCGTGCAGGCCGTCTACGTCCCCGCCGACGACCCCACCGACCCCGCCCCCGCCAACGCCTTCGCCCACTTGGACGCCTTCATCTACCTCGAACGCTCCATCGCCTCCAAGGGCATCTATCCTGCCGTGGACCCCCTCGCCTCCTCCTCCCGCGCCTTGTCCGCCGAAATCGTCGGCGAAGAACACAACCGCATCGCCCGCAAAGTCCAAACCATGCTCCAACGCTACCGCGACCTCCAGGACATCATCGCCATCCTCGGCGTCGACGAACTGAGTGAAGAAGACAAACTCATCGTCTCCCGCGCCCGCAAGATCGAACGCTTCTTCTCCCAGCCCTTCATCGTCGCCGAACAATTCACCGGCAAAGCCGGCATTTACACCCCCCTCAAAGACACCCTCCGCTCCTTCGACGAAATCACCAGCGGTGCCGCCGACGACCTCCCCGAACAAGCCTTCCTCTACGTCGGCTCCATCGACGACGTCCGCGCCCGCGCCAAAGAAATGGCCAAGTAATCGTTATATCTTTTCAGGTTTAACCTCATTCACCCCGGTCCAATGGCCGGGGTGATTTCTTGTTGTCATCAGCCGCGGTTTTTTGTTGCGTGTATTGCTTATTGCAGTACACTCTTCGTCGGCATTCATATATTTTTCATCTCCCCTGAAAGCAGGCTGCATGCGACGCTTCCGATCACGTCGGATTTCTTTCACAGGGTCACCCCGCGCTCAGGCAGAGCCGCTTGAACCACGCCGTCTACTATCCGTTACCTCTCTCCAAAACTTCGCAGACACTCCAACCGCGCCATCTTCTGCCACCATCGGGCAGACCCTCTTCTTCGTCAACTCCACTCCTGCCACAGGCTACGAACTCTGGAAGTCCGACGGCACCGCCGCCGGCACCGTCCTCGTCAAAGACATCTTCCCCGGCGCCAGTTCCTCCTCTCCGAGCCAATTTACCGCCATGGACGGCATCCTCTACTTTACCGCCAGCGATCCGACTCATGGCCTGGAACTCTGGAAATCTGACGGTACTTCCACCGGCACTGTCATGGTCAAAGACATCTTTCCCGGTACTGAACCCTCATCCCCAACCAACCTCACCGCCATCGGCAATACCCTCTACTTCGGAGCCAATGACGGCGCGATCGGCGTCGAGCCATGGAAGTCCGACGGTACTTCCGCCGGCACCATCCTCATTAAGGATATCGCCGCCAATGGTTCCTCCCACCCCTGCAACTTTACCAGCGCCAACGGAAACCTCTTTTTCACCGCCAGTCCCTACAGCGACTATTCCGCTGATGCGACCGCGTCGGGTGGGGCCCTGTACAAGTCCGACGGCACGGCCGCGGGCACAGTCCTCCTCACCGCCGCCAACGGCTACGCTGACAGCCTCGTTGCCATCGGCTCCATCGTTTACTTCGTCAACAACGGCAGCGCCACTGGTCAGGACGTCTGGCGTTCCGACGGCACTATCGGCGGAACCTACCTCCTGAAGGATGTCGATCAAGGTCGCCATTATCGCCCCAACGACCTTGTTGCCGCCGGCGACAAACTCTTCTTCGTAGCCAATGACAACATCCATGGCACGGAACTCTGGACCTCCGACGGAACCCCCGGCAACACCACGCTGGTGAAAGACCTCTTGCCGGGTACCAATGGATCCTCGCCGGAAGGTCTCACCGCCGTCGGCAATACCCTCTATTTCTTTGCCTCCGACGGTACCTCCTATGGACTCTGGAAGACTGACGGCTCTGACGCTGGAACCATTCTGGTAAAAGGCAGCGTCACTCGCCCCACCTACTTGCTCTCCGCCGCCTGTAATGGCCTGCTCTATTTCCAAGCCGGTGACGCGCTCTGGGTCAGCGATGGCACCAGCGCAGGCACCAACCAACTCGGCGGCCCGGGATATGGCGCCGGCTTTGCCGACGGCATCCTCTCCATCCTCCCCGCCACCAATACCGGAAATTCCAATACCCTTGTCTATTTCTTTGGCGGCAATTCCTCTCTCTGGAAAACCGATGGCACCTCCCGCGGCACAGCCCCAGTCACCGGGCTCTCACTCCCCACCAGCGGTGCCACCATCGACAATCTCACGCCCTTCGGCAATCGAATGTTTTTCACCGTCGAATCCGCTTCGAGCCAGGATCTCTGGATGAGCGATGGTACGGTTGCTGGAACGATCGACCTTCACGCCGCCAGCACCTACGGCGGAATCTGCGTCTGCGGATCATGGCTCTATTTCTCTACCATCGGCGGCAGCACAAGCACCCTCTGGAAAGCCAACGCCGCCGGCAACGTACAACTGGTTAAGTCCATTCCCAGTTTTAATTCCATCAGCAATCTCACCGACGTCAACGGCACGCTTTTTTTCTCCGCCACCGACAGCTCCAACGGCACAGAACTCTGGCAGTCCGACGGCACCACGGTCGGCACCGCCTTAGTCAAGGACATCAACCCCGGCTCCGCCAGCTCGAATCCCACCAACCTCACCAACGTCAACGGCACGCTCTTCTTCTCCGCCACCGACAGCACCAACGGTACCGAACTCTGGAAGTCCGACGGCACCGCCGCCGGCACCGTCCTCGTCAAGGATATCTACCCTGGCACGACCGGCTCGGCCCCAGAGCGATTTTCGTCTGTCGGCACCCTCCTCCTCTTCACCGCCAACGATGGCGTGCACGGCGAAGAACTTTGGTCCAGCAATGGCATGGCGGCCGGCACTACCCTCGTCAAAGACATCTACCCCGGTTCGTCCACCGCCTTCAATTCCTACGACTCTGACTACGCGGTCATGGACGGATATCTCTATTTCGGTGCCGACAATGGCTCGATCGGCCGCCAATTGTGGCGCAGCGACGGGACCGCGGCGGGAACCACCCTTGTCAAACGTGTCTCGACCATTGGCAGCTCGGCCATCATGGACATGTTCGTCGGCCTCGGCTCTCTATATTTCGGCGCATATGACGGATATTCCGCCGTCACTCTCTGGAAAAGTGACGGCACTTCCACAGGCACCACCGTCGTCCAGACCTGGGCGCCTGAAACCTCGCCGGCCTATCCCGAAAGTTACTTTGTCCTCGGATCAACCATCTTTTTCTTCGCCGAAGATTCGGTCCACGGCACCGAACTCTGGCGCACAGACGGCACCAGCGCCGGAACGGCGATCGTCAACGACTTCTACCCCGGTGACGAAAAATCGCTCATTTATTCCGAACACCCCCTCATCAGCGGCGTTGGCGGTAGCCTTTTCGTCATCACGAGCCAGCCTAACAACACAGCGGCACTCGCTGTACTGTCCACACCGTCAGCGGCAGGACCGCTCGTTGTGCATGTCCCTGAATCGGGCTCCATACAACTCGACGCCGGCGGGGTCTTCGCACCGGACCTCGTCGACCCTCCTACATATAGCTGGGACCTCGACGGAGACGGCGTCTTCGGAGAAACCGGCGCCTCCGCCACGCGCGGCGACGAGATCGGTGCGTCGCCCATCCTTAATGTGCTCGGCATCGACGGCCCGGCAACGCTCCCGATCTCGCTCAAGGCGACCAATTCCATCGGCTCGTCCACCATCTCCGGAACCATCACTATCACCAACATCGCGCCAACGGAATCCATCGATGCCGTTGCGCCCAATGCCGCCGAAGGCGACACCCTCCATTTCACCGGCTCAACAACCGATCCCTCCCCCGCCGACATGGCCGCCGGACTCTCGCTCCACTGGACCGTCACACGCCAGGGACAGCTTCTTTCAACCGCAACAACGACTTCCTCCACTTCTGACACCAGCTTTGATTTTCAGCCCACCGACAACGGTGATTATGTTGTCTCCCTGACGGCCACCGACAAGGATGGCGCCTCCACAACGACATCGCAAACATTCCATGTCAACAACGTCGCTCCCACCGCAACCCTCAACGACTTAACCTCCATCGCCGGATTGCAGGCTCTTATCCAGCTTACCAACATTTCCGACCCCTCATCAGCCGATCTTTCCGCCGGACTTCAATACAGCTTTGATCTCGACGGCGACGGCATCTTCGAGACCACCTCCTCCTCCCCTTCAGCAACCAAAACATACCTCACCAGCGGCGCGCACACCGTTCGCGCCCGCGTCCGCGACAAGGACGGCGGCGAAAACATCTACACCGCGACCGTAAACGTCTCTCTCCCCGACGGACCCGTCACCCTGCTGACCTCAAACGGCCCCGTCGATGAAGGTTCGTCCGCGACCGTCTCTTTTCTACAAACAACCGGAACTGGCCCATTTACTTATAACTACGACTTCGACAACGACGGCATTTTCGAAATTGCCGGTAGTTCTTCCGCCACCGCTACCGTACCCGCTTCCTACCTGACCGACGGCCCGTTCACGCGCATCGTCCATGCACGCGTTGTTGATTCCTTTGGCCAAATCGCCGATCTCACCACCGACATCCAGGTCCTCAATGTACCGCCCACTCTCCAGATTGCCCCTGCTTCCAATGCCTCCGTCATCCTCGGTGAGACTTTCACTCTCTCCGTCGACGCCAGCGACCCCGGCACAGACCACATCACTTCCTGGGATATCAACTGGGGCGACCAGCACTCCGATACCATCTCTGCCTCGGCGGGCTTGATCAATCACCTCTACACCACTTCCGGCCAATATCACATCTCCATCACCACCCATGACGAAGATGGCTCCTACTCCGACACCCGTTCCATCGCCGTCACAGCAACCCCACCATCCGCCACCGTCAGCGCCACCTCGCTCTTAACATCCAATATCCCCTACCGCTTTCCCGTCACCTACACCGACGACCTCGGCATAGACCCTGCCACGCTCGGCGATAACGACCTCCAAATCACCGGCCCCTCCGGCACAGCCGCCGCCCGGTTCATCTCCTCGTCGCAAAACGGCTCGCGAGCCTCACTCACCGCTATCTACGAAGTCGATTCCCCGCTGGGTACCTGGTCCTGGCAGGACAACGGCGTTTATTCCGTCATCGCCCAGCCCGGCGCGATCACCGATCTTCAAGGCCTCAATCTCCCCGCCGGCTCCATCGGCACTTTCTCGGTGGCGCTGGGCATGCCTATCGCACCGGACCTCTCGGCGCAATTAACCGGCTCGATTCCCAAATCCTTCGCCCCCGGGGCCGGAACCTACACCGTCAATCTCAAAGTCCAAAATCAAGGCGTTCAAATCCTGCCTATCACCAGCGTCACCACCCGCCTTTATCTCTCCACCGATCCGCTCTCCAGTTCCGACGACATCCTCATCGGCTCCAGCACGCAGAAATTCGGCCTCCCGATCAACGGCTCATTCCCTGTTTCGATCACGTTCCCTTCCCCCAAAGTGCCTACTAGCGGGCGCTATTATCTGATCGCCAAGGTCGACACCAACAACAATGTCGCCGAACGCGATGAACGCAATAATGTTGTCGTTTCTTCGCCAATGACGATCACGGCTCCCACCGTCGATCTCGCACTTTCTCTCTCGTCGAAACTGACCGCCACCTCTAAAGCTGGTCAGCACCTCCCTCTTTCGCTCAAAATCGCCAACAACGGCAACATCGACGCAGTCGGCAAAGCCTCGCTGCGCATCTATTTCTCCAACAACTCAGTCCTGGATAGCAGCGATACATTGCTCGTCAACTACACTCTTCATCTCAAGCTGAAAAGCAAAGCTTCCACTCCTTTCAACTACTCCATCAAAATCCCTCCTTCCGCCGCCAAGGGAAAACATTTCCTGCTGATCGTCCTCAATAGTCCGACTTTGAATGATCACAATGCAGCGAACAATTCTCTGTCAAAGGCTATTAAAATCGATTAGCGGGCCGATTCCGACGGATTTAAATTGAAATGCCTTATAAATGTTCTATTCTTCTGCTCGTCTGACGACGGGAGAAAATGCCCAGACGCTCAATCCGCACGCGATTTTCTGATGCTCGTTCCGAGCCACTGGAACGCCGCGTTCTCCTTACTGGGCTGACGGGACAATATTTCGATCGCGTCGATTTCACTGATCTTAAACTCACGCGCACCGATACAACCGTCAATTTCAACTGGGGGACGGCCGCGCCGGATGCTTCGATGGCACCGGATAATTTCTCCGTCCGCTGGACCGGGCAGGTCCAACCTCAGTACACGCAGAATTACACTTTCTATGTCAAAAGCGATGACGGGGCGCGCCTATGGGTTGATGGCCGATTGATGATCGACAACTGGGTCAATCAATCCGCCACGGAGAAGAGCGCGACGATCCCGCTCACCGCTGGTCAGAAATACGACATCCGTCTCGACTATTACGATTCGACTTCCACCGCGTCGGCAGTCCTTTCCTGGAGCAGCCCGAGCCAGGCGAAGCAGGTCATCCCTGCTACCCGGCTCTTTCCCAGTTCCGCGGGCCTCGACGCTACTTACTACGACAACCAAAACTTCACCGGCAACTCCGATTCCCACATCGACACCTCCGTCAATTTCAACTGGGGAACCTCTTCCCCCGACCCCGCCGGCAATATCTCCTCCACCACCTACTCCGCCACCTGGACCGGCGAAATCATCCCCCTCTACAGCCAGACCTACACCTTCTTCGTCACCGCCGACACCGGCGCAACCACCCAACTCCGCGTCGACCGCCAACTTGTCTTCGACTCCACCTCCGTCCAACCCGCCGGCGAAATCCAACTCGAAGCCGGCAAAGAGTACGACATCCAGCTCTCCTACGCCCACAGCACCGGCAGCGCCAACCTCAAGCTCGAATGGTCCAGCCCTTCCCAGACCCGCCAGGTCATCCCCTCCGCCCAACTCCTCGCCTCCAAGCTCGGCTCCATCCCCACCGTGACCCCCACCTACACCAATCCCGTCGTCAACAGTAACTGGCCCGATCCCGGCGTGCTCTTCTCCGACGGGTACTACTGGATGACCCATACCACCGGTGGCCCGAGCAACGGTTGGCCTCTCTATAAGTCCACTGACCTGAAAACCTGGACGTCCGTCGGCAACCTCCTGACTTCCGCCAACAGGCAATCCTTCATGGACGACGGCGCCTTCTGGGCCCCGGAAATTCACGAAATCAACGGCGTCTACGTCCTCACCGGCACCGCCCGCAGCACCTCCTACGGCGACAACACCGTCATCGCCATCGCCACCGCCCCCGAAATCACCGGCCCATACACCGTCCGCTCCACACCCATCGTCTCCTCCTCCACCCAAGGCACCCTCGACTCCACCATCTTTCAAGACTCCGACGGCCGGGTCTACCTGATCTGGAAAGAGCAGAGTGCCTCCGGCGACGCCGCCAACGGCTCAATCCGCATGCACGAACTCAATACCGCCAACTTCACCACCTTCGCTACCGGCTCCAGCGAAGTCACTCTCCTCAACAACGCCGGCGGCGGAGCCTGGGAAAAAGGCATCGAAGAAGCCCCCGAAATGATCCGCCACGGATCCTACTACTACCTCTTCTATAGCGGCTCCACCATCGACACCACCTACGCCGTCGGCGTCGCCCGCGCCACTACCCTCACCGGCACCTACACCCGCTACCCCGGCCAAGTCCCCATCCTCCAAAGCAACTCCACCTGGGGCGGTCCGGGTCACGGCGCCTTCATCCAGGATGTCGACGGCACCTGGTGGTTCTACTATCACGCCCGCCATCAGAACAATCCCGATTTTGGCCGCGTCCAGATGCTCGATAAAGTCATCTGGACCGCCGACGGCTGGCCGACCTTCGGCAACTCCGGCACGCCCAGCGTCACCGCCCAGGTCGGCCCACGCATCGACGCCGTCTCCGGCACCGCCAGCTACACCTTCACCGGCACCTCCGGCAACGACCTCTTCCGCATCTCCCGCGACTCCGCCGACACCTCCCTCCTCGATGTTCAGCTCAACGGCACTACCGTCCTCTCCGTTCCCTACGCTCAAATCCAAAATCTTACGATCAACCCAGGCGCTGGAAGCGATTCCCTCCTCCTCGACTGCTCCCTCGGCGACTGCCTCCCCGGCAGCGGGATCACCTTCGCCGGCTCCAGCGCCGATATCATCCGCCTCCTCGGCGCAACTGCCTCCGACATCTTTCATCTCTCCCCTGGCCAAATCTCCCATGGCACCGGCGCTCTCTTCTACACCGGCGCCACACAAATCATTGTCCAGGAAGGAACCTTCCTCCTCGACCAGGACCTCAACACCACTTCCTTCCAGGCGTACGGCCCCGGGACGTCCCTCCTCTTCTCCGCCACTCCGATGCACCTCGGCGATCTCCTGCTCAGCTCCGCCACCGCGCAATTCTCCGCCACCAGCAATTCCCTCCTCTCCGTCACCTCGCTGTCCATCATCGGCGGCGGCAATCTCGACCTGGCCGACGACTTTCTGATCATCAACTACACCGGAGCCTCTCCCAGCGCCGCAATCCGCGCCCTACTCCTCTCGGGTCATAACGGCGGCGCCGGCATCACCAGTTCCGCCGCCAACCTCAGCACCGAAATCGGCTACGCCGAAGCCTCCGACCTGGGCCTCACTACCTGGGACTCTCAAACCGTCGACTCCACCACCCTGCTTCTCAAAGTCGTCCCCGCCGGCGACACCAATCTCGACGGCCGCGTCGACGCCGACGACTACGCCCGCACCGATCGCGGCCGAGCCAAAAATCTCTCCAACTGGATCTCCGGTGACTTCAACTACGACGGTGTCATCAACAACGCCGACCTGGCGATCCTCGACCAATCTTTCGCCCCGACTGCCGCCGCCGCCCCCGTCATCACCCCCTTCATTTCAACCCCGCCGATCACCACCGAAACCACGCCCACCACTCCACCCGCACCCGCCCTTTATCAAATCAAAACGCAAATCCTCTCCAAAAAGGCCAAAACGCTCACCCTTTTCATCAAAGTAAAACCCAACCCGAAAACCGGCTCACACCCCGCCGCCAAAATTGCCGTCTATCTCGCCACCCCCTACAAAAAGCTTCTCGTTTTGACCAAACTCGTCCCGACCAAAGGAAAATCAGCCACCACGTTCCAATTGCTGATCCAAATCCCCAAGTCTTTCGCCAAAAAGAAGTGGCACCTCGTCACCACCGCCACCCCCAAAAAAACCGGCACCCCTCGTACTTAACTCTCCACTATTTATTGCTTCCCCTGCCGCGTTACGCTCGGTATTGTCGCAGTTATCCCGAATTATTCACCACTGGAGAACACGGAGACATGCCCGGAACAAAGAGTGATGAACTTAATCTGAAGTATCCCCATTTTTCTCCGTGTCCTCCGTGAACTCCGTGGTGACTCTGCATTATTCGGGTTAAATCATTTCCCGGAGGATGAAATGTTGCCGCGTAAGTTGTCGCGCCGTCGTTTATTTTGTGAGCCTCTTGAATCCCGCCAACTCCTCTCGATCACACCGGTCGTCGTGGACCTGCTCGCCGTCTACACCCCCGCCGCCGCTACGCAGGTCGGCGGCGACACCCACATGATCGCGCTGATCCAGGAATCCGTCGATTCCGCCAACCAAGCCCTCATCAACACCAACCTCTCGATCACCATCCGCCTCGTCCACGCCGAACCCATCTCCTACACCTCCTCCGGCGACGTCTACACCGACCGCGTCCGCCTGGAAACCCCCGGCGACGGCTATATGGATTCCATCTTCGCCCTTCGCAATACTTATGGCGCTGATATCGTCACCCTTATCTCCGACGGCGAAGGGGGCGGCAACGCCGACCTCATGACCGGCATCTCTGATCCCAACAACCCTAACCTCGCATTCTCCGCCGTCTTCGCCGACTCCATGGGTCCGGGTTATCTCACGCTCGCTCACGAAATCGGACATAACCTCGGCGCAGGCCACGAACGCAACAATCCCAACCCCGGCGAAAATGTCGTCGGACCGTTCCCCTACTCCTACGGCTACCGCTTCCCCGTTAACGACCCCGGCGTGATCACCGCCTCCTTCAACGACATCATGTCCTACGCCTACGGCAACGACATCCCAATCTTCCAATACTCCAACCCCAACATCCTCCTCGACGGCACGCCCACCGGCCTTCCTCCATCCGATCCCAACTCCGCCGACCTATACGATACGTTCCTCCAGACGGCACCGATCGTCGCTGCCTACCGCCCGACGGTTGTTCCTGATACCACCGCCCCTACCGCCAAACTTTTCGAAATCGATCGCTCCGACTCCTCCCTCACATTCACCATCCGCTACACCGACGACACCGGCATCGACCTCTCGACCATCGGCTCGGGCGATATCACCGTCACCGGCCCCGGCGGCTTCGCTCTCCCGGCCACTTTCGTCTCCATGGACCACCCGACCATCTCTGGCGCTTACAAATTCGCCACCTACCACGTCACGCTCCCGGCCACCAATCCTTCGACGGATTCTCTCTCTTTCAATCTGCTGCCAAACGCCGTCACGGATATCTATGCGCACCCCGCAGCCTCCGGCGTGATCGCGCAGCACACAGCCTACTACGCCGGCTCCCCCTTTGAAGCCAGCGGCACCTACGCCGCCTACACCTGGGCCGACCCCCTCAGTTCCAACCTCACTCCCGGGTCAACCTTCACTGAATACGGCTCCCTCGGCCCGGATGACCTCGCCCACTACTACTCCTTCACTCTCACGCAAACCTCCACCATCGAAGTCTCCCTCGCCGGATTCTCCGCCGACTGCAACATGTACATCACCTCCGACGCCAACCACGACGGCCTCGACGATGACACCAATCTCACTCCCAACAGCGGCTTTAACTCCGGCACCACCCCCGAAGACGTCGGCCTGACCCTCCCGGCCGGCACTTACTACATCCACGTCGACCAGCCCACTCCTGTCCAGACTCCTTATACGCTTACCCTCCGCGCGGCTGTCGCTGACACCACGCCTCCGACGGCAATCCTGGATGCCACAGACCTCAAAACCGACGGCGCCACCGACATCTACTTTGCCGTCACCTACACCGACGACAACCTAGTCAACGATAATTCTGTCCAGTACGCCTCGGTCGACATCAATATTACTCTCGACCGCGGCTACAGCTTTTCTTATTACCCGCTCTATCCCGATCCCAGCCTCAACCAATCCTTCGCCGACGCCTCTTCCAAAACCATCTACTACCATCTCAATAATTCCAGCGGGTACACCTCCGGCGATAACGGCACTTACACCGTCTCCATTCACAACGACGGCACCGACCCCCTGCCCCAGGACGATGCAGGCAACTCCATTACCTCCCTCGCACTCGCCTCCTTCAAAATCTCCATCGGCTCCCCCGACACCACGCCCCCCACCGCCATTCTCTCGGCCACCCCCCCGGTCCCCGGCCAAACTCTCTGGACGTTTACCGTTCTCTATAAAGACAACGCCGCGTTGAACACGTCCTCCCTCACCAGTTCCAACCTCCGCGTCACCGGCCCAAATTCTTACAGCCAACTCGCCACCTTCGTCTCCGTCACCCCCCTGACCAATATCCAAGACTCCTACCTCGCCACCTACACCGCTCCCGCTCCCGGCGGATTCTGGGACAACTCCGACGCGGGTGCATACACCATCGCCGTCCAATCCAACCAGGTCAAAGACTCCGCCGGCAACTTCGCGCCGGCTGCCTCGTTCTCCCCGGTCTCTTTCTCCAGCCCATATCTCACCGCGACCACCGGCCCCACCTCGGTCTCGTTCATCGGCACCTCCAGCGCTGACACCATGCGTCTCGACGCCGACGCCAACTTCGTCTACTTCACGCTCAACGATTCGATCCTCTACTACCTCCCCAAATCCGCCGTCCCGCGCTTCACTCTCTCCAGCCTCGCCGGCAACGACTCTCTCTTCTTCCAGTCCGGCACACTCACCGGCTCCATCTCCCCCGGCACCGGAACCGACTCCCTCGCCATCACCGGCGGCGCACTCACCCTCGACACCGACACCACCGCAGCCACTCCGCTCGATGTCTCTCTCGCCAATGCTGCCTCTCTCACACTCACCTCCACGCAGCATTTCAATTCGCTTTCGCTCAGCGGCACCAGCCACGCTGCCTTCACCGCCGGCGCCAATAAAGTCCTCGTCACCAAATCCCTGACCTTCGCCGGCACCTCATCGCTCAACCTCGCCGACAACAGTCTGATCCTTGACTACACCGGCTCATCCCCCCTCACCACGCTGCGCGCCTACCTCCAGACCGGCTACGCCGCCGGCGCCTGGACCGGGCCCGGCATCGACTCTTCTTCCGCCGCCTCCTCGCCCAACCGCGCGATCGCCTACGCCGAGGCGTCATCGCTCGGCGTCACCACTTTCGCCGGGCAAACCGTCGACTCCACGGCGCTGCTCCTCAAGTACACATACGCCGGCGACGCCAACCTCGACGGTAAAATTACCCCCGACGATTACACACTCGCCGACCGCGGCTTAGCCAAACACCTCAACACCTGGATCGCCGGCGACTTCAACTATGACGGCTCGGTCACCTCCGCCGACCTCAAGCTCCTGGAACAATCCGACGCCGCCACTGCGCCCGCCACTGTTATTGTTCCGCCCCCAGCACCTCCGCTCGTTGAATCGGCTCCTGAAGTGATCCCGGCAGCCGCGATCATCCCCGCCTCTACTACTTATCAAGCCAAACCCAAAATTACAGCCAAGAAGGGCAAAACCGTTACGGTCGCGGTCAAAGTCACCAATCTCACAAAGAAGTCGGCCAACAGCACCGCAAAGTTGCGCATTTATTTCTCTTCCAATGGCATTCTTGACGTTAAAGACTCACTCATTCTGACGAAAGCCGTCTCGCTCAAGCTCAAATCGAAAGCCTCCACGGTATTTAATATCACCGTCAAAATTCCCCCTTCTATGGTAGGAAAGTCCTGGCACATCCTCGCCACAGCGCTGCCGGTCCCGAAGAAGACCGTCACGGTCCGGTAATCTTCATCGCCACACTCCCGAAAAGGGACTGGTTCGTCTAGCGCTCAATGCAAGCCTATGATTGTAACAATAGGCTGATACGACACTTTACGCTTCCCGCCCTCATCCGGTTTTCATTTGCCGCCGGTCTATTCACCTGTCACAATCAACGACCCGCCATTGTCTTTGGAGAAAATGCACCAATGAAAATTCGTCGCCCCCATCGCGCCCGTCATCGTTCGTTTGCTTTGGCCGAGGCGCTCGAGTCGCGCCGTCTTTTCGCGGCCGACCTGGTGATCTCTGAATTCATGGCCAGCAACAGCAAAACGCTCAAGGACGCCGCCGGCGACTACGCCGACTGGATCGAAATCCACAACGCCGGCGACGCCAGCGCCAATCTCAACGACTACTTCCTGACCGACAGCGCCGGCAACCCTGAAGAATGGCGCTTCCCCGTCCAATCCCTCGCCGCCGGGAGCTACCTGGTCGTCTTCGCCGACGGCACCGACACCGCCCCCGTCGCCAACACCGAGCTGCACACCAACTTCAAACTCAGCGCCGACGGCGAATACCTCGCGCTCACCAACGCCGCCGACGATTCCGTACAGTTTGCGTATTCGCCGCAGTTCCCCGCCCAGACCGCCGATATTTCCTACGGCCTATCCGACGCCAATAATCCCAACAGCGCCGAAGTCTTCTTTAACATCCCCACGCCCGGCGCCGCCAATAATCCCTCCGCCGCCATCCCCGTCTTCTCCGTCCAAGGCCAGGTCTTCACCGGCACGCTGACCGTTTCCTTGACCGACTCCACCCCCGGCGCCGTCATCCACTACACCACCAATGGCACCACCCCCACCGCCTCCAGCCCCACCTACACGGGCGCGTTCTCACTCACTGCCAGCACTCCCATCCGCGTCCTGGCCACCGCCAGCGGCCTGACCTCAAGCCCCGTCACCTCCCAGACCTACGAACGCGTCGATTCCACCGTCACCTCTGTCCAGAACTCCAACCTCCCCATCATCATCATCGACACCTACGGCGCAACGATGGGCGATACCACCGGCGTTGCCGGCTCCGCCACCGTCATGAACTCCACCACCGGCGCCAACACCAACCTCTTCGGCACCGCCGACTACCAAGGTCGCATCGGCATCCACATCCGCGGCTCCACCAGTGAATCCTACCCCAAACAGCAATACGCCATCGAACTCTGGGACGAAAACAACGACGACAAAAAAGCCTCCCTGCTCGGCATGCCCGCCGATTCCGACTGGGTCCTCTACGCCCCCTACACCGAACTCTCCCTCATGAACAACCCCCTCGCCTACCAATGGGCCAACCAGCTCGGCGAATACGCCAGCGGCACCCAATTCGTCGAAGTCTACATGAGCACCGGCGGCAACTCCTACGTCTCCAACACCACCACCATCAATTACTCCACCAACTACCTCGGCGTCTACATCCTCGAGGAAAAGATCAAAGCCGACAGCAGCCGCGTCGATGTCGGCGATGAAATCTCCGCCACCAACACCGGCGGCGGCTATATCGTCGCCCAGGACCGCTATACCGGCAACGACTATTTCACCACCCCGCAAGGCGTCCACATGGTCCTCGACGACCCGGACAGCGCCTCCCTCGAATCCACCATCGGCAGCAACTGGGATCAATTCGAAAACGCCCTCTTCTCCTCCGGCACCGGCTGGGAAACCCCGGGAAATGCCAACTACTATGGCAATTATATCAACATCCAGAGCTTCGCCGACTTCTATCTCGTCAACGAACTCAGCCGCAACATCGACGCTTTCTGGCTCAGCACTTACTACAACAAAGCCGCCGACACCGTCGTCAACGGCGTCACCACCCGCGGGCTGATCAGCGCGGGCCCCGTCTGGGACTTCAACCTCGGCTTCGGCGAACCCAACTACAACCAGGGCGCCAACGCCGACGGCTGGGACACCACCCTCCTCTCCCCCTCCGGTCCCGGCGTCTCCGGGTTCAACCCGCAGGACGCTTACTTCCAGCGCCTCCTTACCGACCCCAATTTCGTCCAGGCCGTCTCCGACCGCTGGAACCAACTCCGCCAAGGCGTCCTCTCCAACTCCTCCATCGTCTCCGACATCAACGCCAACATCGCCCTTCTCTCTGACAACACCGGCGTCTATCCCACTGGCATCAACCCCACCGGCACCACCAGCCCCATCATGCGCAATTTCCAAAAATGGCCCGAACTCGGCGCCGCCGTCGTCGACGACAGCGACTACGACCCGGCAGGCAGTTGGCTTCAGGACGTCGACCTCATGCAAAACTGGCTCATCGCCCGCGCCAACTGGATGGATTCCCAGTTCGCTCCACAGTCCGCCGTCACCGCCGGCGGCGATTTCGGCAGCCCCGTCACCGTCTCCATGACCCCCGTCGATGCCGCGTCCAACACCGACGTCCAGCTCGTCGGCCCGAACTCCACCGCCTATTACAAAGTCCCCACCGCCACCATCGCCAACTGGCAAACTCTCAGCGCCACCTCCCAACCGTCCGGCTGGAGCACCAGCACCTCCACCAGCTTCGGTTACGACACCACCACTACCCCCGTTAACTTCGCCCCCTACATCTCCACCAATGTCCAAAGCCTGATGTACAACCTCCACCCCGACCTCTATGTCCTCATGAACTTCACTGTCTCCGACCCCTCCTCCATCCAGGCCCTCATCCTCAAAATCCGCTACGACGACGATTTCACCGTCTGGATCAACGGCGTCCGTCTCATGGACGCCGACGCCACCGGCAACAGTACCCCCGCCTATAACAGCCTCGCCCGCGCCACCGGCGATGACACCCAGGCCATCCTCTATCGCGAATTCGACCTCACCGCCATCAAAAACCTCCTCCACACCGGCAACAACACCCTGGCCGTCCAAGGCATGAACATCAAGTCCAGCGACAGCGATTTCCTCCTCGCCCCGACCCTCTACGCCCGCACTTACAACTACGCACACGCCGGCTCCGTCTACTACACCACCGACGGCTCCGACCCCCGCACCACCACCGGCTCCATCAGCTCCAGCGCCCTCCTCTACAACGGCGCTTTCTCCCTCTCTACCAACACCGAAATCAAAGCCCGCACCTACAACAACGGCGTCTGGGGCGCAATCTCCGATCAAGTCTACGACTTCTCCGCCACGGCGCTCCGCATCACCGAACTGATGTTCGATCCCCCGGCCGGCGCTGGTTTCAGCCAACAGGACTTTGAATACGTCGAAGTCCAAAACGTCAGCTCCTCCCCGTTGAACCTCTCCGGCTATCAATTCTCCAACGGCGTCACCTTCTCCTTCCCCAACGTCACTCTAGCCGCCGGCGCGTACGGCGTCGTCGTCAAAAACCCCGCCGCCTTCGCCGCTCGCTATGGCTCCTCACCCAACGTCCTGGGCACCTACACCGGCTCCTTCGATAACTCCGGTGAAACCGTCGCCATCCAGGACGGCTTCGGCAACACCGTCGAAACCTTCAAGTACGACCCGACCTGGTATCCAGGAGCAACCGGCCAAGGCTACTCTTTGGTTGTCGCCAATCCCACCGGCGACACCGCCACCCTGAGCACCGCCGCCGGCTGGCGCGCAAGCTTCGCCCCCGACGGCGCACCCGGCATCGCCGACTCCGACTCGATCACCCCCGCCGTCACCTCCTGGAACTACACCGAAAACGGCGCCACCGGCCAGCCCACCCTCCGCCTCAACTTCTCCAGTTCCGTCTCCGCCGGTTCTCCGGCCAATATCTCCATCGTCAACACCATCACCGGTGCAAACATCACCCCCCTTTCCCACTCCTTCGACGGCTCCACCATCACTTTCACATTCGCCTCCTCTCTCCCCTCCGGCGATTATCTCTTCACGCTCCCCGCCGCCGGCGTCTTTAACATCTCCGACACCACCGCCTCAGCCAACCAAACCCTCAACCTCCTCCTGGTCCGCTCGGGTCAAACCTACGCCCTTCCCCCCCTCTCCAGCGGCCTGGTCATCCAGCAACTCGCTCTCGGCGCTGCCTCCTCACTCGACATCGGCACCAATACCGTCGTGATCAACTCCTCTGCCGTCACGCCCGACTCCATCCGCCAGCTTCTCGCCAGCGGTTACGCCGCGGGCGCGTGGAACGGCACCGGCATCCTCACCTCCGCATCCGCCGGCAATCACTCCATCGCCGACGCGGTCGCCTCCGACATCGGCATGACCACTTTCAACTCCCAGCCCATCAACCCCAGCGCCATCGTCCTCAAATACACCCTCGCCGGCGACGCCAATATGGACGGCCGCATCAACAGCGACGACTACGCCCTGACCGACCGCGGGCTAGCCAAAGGTCTCACCAACTGGATCTCCGGCGACTTCAACTACGACGCCGTCATCAACAGCACCGACCTGGCCATCCTCGACGGCACCTATACCGTCCCCACCCCTCCCGCCCCCTTGATCACCACCGCTCCCCTTGAAGTCTCCACGCCCGCTGATCCCGTTACTCCTGTCGTCATTGCTACACCTCCGGTCACCCCCGTCGTCGTCACTACGCCCCCGTCCACGACCCCCACTTCAACCAAGAAAACCCCGGCTCCTACCAAGAAAAAGAAAGCGACTCCCACTCCCAAACCCGTCAAAAAAGTGGCGCCGAAACCCAAACCCACTCCCAAAAAGACCACGCCAGTCGTGAAAAAAGCCCAATCCAAAGCCAAATCGGTTGCCCCCGTTCCGCACCCCGCTTTGCACGCGAAAATCTTCTCCGCCATCGCCATTCACGCTGAATCGATCGAACTCGCCTTGCTCGGACGACTGTAATATCGCCTACATAAATATTTTCGCCTCCTTCGCGGCTTTAGGTGGTTGAATATTGTTGAGTCCGCACCCCTTGCCGACTACATTATTCTCCGGCTATTAGTCCCGGCGTCCGTACGCCCCCCTCCACATTTCAGCGAAGGCTATTTTATGTCGAACCGCGCCTGCCGTCGGAGTCGTTCCGCCTCATCCGTCCTCGCCGAGGCATTGGAAAAACGCACGTTCCTCTCGGCGTCCCCTTATGTCGTCCTCTCCGGCACCCCCGCCACCGGCCAAATCCTCGTCCCCAGCACCGATATCTCCCAGGCCTATGTCCAAGGCTCCAACCAGGCCTATACCCAATACCAGATCTACGAGCCCGCTGACACCTCCACCCCCGACGCCATCGGCGGCCGCACCCCCGCTCAGATCCGCAAATCCTACGGCATCGGTTCCATCTCCTTCAACGGCGTCACCGGTGACGGCACCGGCCAGACCATCGCCATCGTCGACGCCTACGACGATCCCTCCTTCGTCTCTTCCACCAATTCCAACTTCCTCATCTCCGACCTGCACCGCTTCGACACCCAGTTCGGCATTGCCGATCCCCCCTCGTTCAAAAAAGTCAGCCAGACCGGCAGCCAATCCTCCCTCCCCGTCTACAACGCCGACTGGGATACCGAAATCGCCCTCGACGTCGAATGGGTCCACTCCATCGCCCCCAACGCCAACATCGTCCTCGTCGAAGCCAAAACCAACAGCAATTCCGACCTTGAGACCGCCATCGCCTACGCCAAGACCATCCCCAACGTCGCGGCTATCTCCATGAGCTTTGGCGGCGGCGAAGATTCCTCCGATCCCAGCGAAAACTCTTTGTTCACCACACCCAACGGCCAAAACGGCATCACCTTCCTCGCCTCCACCGGCGATGACGGCGCGCCCGGCGGCACCCCCTCCTTCCTCCCCAACGTCGTCGCCATCGGCGGCACCAAACTCACCCAGGCGAACTCCACAGGCACCTACAGCTCTGAATCCGGCTGGACCGACGGCGGCGGCGGCATCAGCGTCTACGAATCCAAACCCACCTACCAAACTTACATCACCACCCCCAGCACCACCAAACGCACCATCCCCGACGTCTCCATGGACGCCGACCCCAACTCAGGCGTCGCTGTCCTGGATACCTCCGCCGGCGGCATCGGTTCCACCGCCGCCTGGGGCATTATCGGCGGCACCAGTCTTGCCTGCCCGATCTGGGCCGGTCTCATCGGCATCGCCGACCAGGGCCGCTCGCTCCTCGGCCTCACCAGCCTCAATGGCATCACCCAAACCCTCCCACGCCTCTACACCCTCAACGCCTCCGACTTTCACGACATCACCACCGGCAATAATGGCTTCGCCGCCAAGGCCGGCTACGACCTGGTCACCGGCCGCGGAACCCCCATCGCCGACCAGCTCATCCCCGATCTCGCCGGCGGCGTCACACTCACCGGCACCATTTTCAACGACACCGACATGAGCGGTGTCCAAAACGGCGGCGAGGCCGGTATGAACCACGTCACCGTCTTCCTCGACTACAACGGCAACGGCGTCAAAGACTCCTCCGAACCTTCCACCACCACCGATAGCAGCGGCTCATACACCTTCACCGACCTCCCCGGCAACGCCGCCTACTCCGTCCGCGCCGTCACACCCTCCGGCTACTTCAATACCTCTCCACTGGCCGTCTCCGCCGCCTCCTCCTACGGCCAAACTCTCACCGATAACTTCGGCTTCCACCTCATCGTCCTCACCGCCAATGCCGGCGGTCCCTACACCGTCGCCGAAGGCTCCTCCATTACCCTCTCCGCCGCCTCCTCCACCGGCAACATCGTCAGCTACCAATGGGACACAAATTACGATGGCGTCACCTTTAATCCCGTCGCCACCGGCGCAACGCTCCCCTTCGACGCCTCCGCCATCGACGGCCCCGCCACTCGCACTATCGCTCTCCAGGTCACCGACTCCGCTAACGCCACTTTGATGGACGTCACCACCATCACCATCACCGACGCCCCTCCCACCGCCACCCTCTCCACGAGCGGGATCTCCGAAGGTTCCACCACCGGCGCTGTCACCTTCAACAACCCCACCGATCCCTCTCCCGCCGACCTCGCCGCCGGTTTCACTTATTCCTACGACTTCGACAACGACGGCACTTTCGAAATCACCGACTCCACCTCCCCCACCGCCACTATCCCCTCTGCTCTTCTCGCCGACGGCCCCTCCACCTTCCAAATCCGCGGCCGCATCACCGACAAAGACGGCGGCTACACCGATTACACCAAAACCGTCACCGTCACCGACGCCCCCCCCACCGCAACCTTCGCCGCCCCCACCAATGTCCCGCAAGGAAGCTCCGCCACCCTTACGTTCACCAACGCCACCGACCCCTCCGCCGCTGACGTCTCCGCCGGCTTCACCTATTCCTACGACTTCAACAACGACGGCACCTTCGACGTCGTCGGCTCCTCCAGCGCCACCGCCACCATCCCCTCCACCACCGTCGGCGACACCCCCGGCGTCCGCACCGTCCGCGCCCGCATCATCGACAAAGACGGCGGCTACACCGACTACACCACCACCTATACCGTCGTCAACGTCGCCCCCACAGCCACCCTCGTCACCACCGCCGGCGATGAAGGCTCTAATTTTGTCGTCACACTCACCGCCCCCTTCGACCCCTCTGCCTCTGATACCGCCGCCGGCTTCAAATACTCCTTCGACCTCAACAACGACGGCTCCTTCGAAGTCCTCAACTCCTCCTCCAATACCTTCTCCTATCACATCCTCGATCAAGGCACCTACTCCATTCTCACCCGTATCACTGACCGCAACGGTGGATCCACCACCTACCTCGCCACCGTCACCGCCGCCAACGTCGCCCCCGCTTCCTCCATCACCGCCGACACCACCGTCACTGAAGGTTCCACCGCAACCGTTACCTTCGGCACCGTCACCGACCCATCCCCCGTCGACACCACCGCCGGCTTCACCTATTCCTACGACTTCAACAACGACGGCACCTTCGAAATCACCAATTCCACCGACCCTTCCGCAACCGTCCCCGCCTCCTTCCTCGCCGACGGCCCCTCCGTCCGCACCATCCACGCCCGCGTCACTGACAAAGACGGCGGCCACTCCGACTACACCGCCGACATCGCCGTCACCAACGTCGACCCCACTCTCTCCATCACCTCCGGCGACGTAAGCAATCTCGTCTTCGATGCCGGCTACACTCTCGCGCTGACCTCCCACGACCCCGGCACCGACACCATCTCCTCCTGGACCATCGACTGGGGCGACAGCACCTCCTCCCACTCCTCCTCTGCCTCCCCGAGCTTCAATCACAACTATGCCGCCACCGGCAACTACGCCATCACCATCTCCGCCACCGACGAAGACGGCACATACACCCTCAACCACCTCGTCTCCGTCACCTCCACTCCCCCCACTGCCGCCTTTATCCCCGGCGCTCTGGCCTCCGACAAATCCTCCTTCCAATTCACCGTCTCCTACGACGACGACCTCGGCATCCAACCCTCCACCATCGATTCCTCCGATCTCTCCGTCACCGGCCCAGCCGGCCCGGTCAAAGCCATCACCCTCCTCTCCACGACCTCCACTGACAATGGCCGCGGCGTCATCGCCACCTACCAAGCCACCGGCCCCGTCGGAGCCTGGGACTGGGAAGACGACGGCACCTACTCCGTCTCCATCAACTCCAACCAAATCCTCGACCGCACGAGCGACCCCGTCGAATCCGGACCCATCGGCTCGTTCTCCGTCAGCCTCATCGCCCCCAATGCCCCCGACCTCGTCCCCCAGCTCCCTGCCTCCATCAAACTGAGCCCCGCCTCCAAATCCAACTCCCTCACCGTTAAAATCTTCAACCGCGGCACCCGCACCCTCTCCCCCACCAATATCACCACCTCCCTGTACCTCTCCCACGACCCCACCTGGGACTCCTCCGACAAACTCCTCGCCACCTCCAAAAATAAATTCGGCCTCATCATCAACCAATCCGCCCCTGTCACCTTCTCCTTTACCACCCCCAAAGTCGCCGCCGGCGTCTATTACCTCATCGTCCGCACCGACACCAAAAACACCCTCTCCGAACGCAACGAACGCAACAACATCGCCGTTTCCAAGAAATTATCGCTGACCGCTTCTCCTTCCGTCCGCCGCGCCCTCATCGCCGCAACTCCTCAGCAGGCAGATCTGACTTCCATCAAACTCAGCACCGACCTCAGCAGTCTCTTCAACACCGATCTTCTGGTTCAGTGAACCTTATTACGCTCGTTGCGTATCCTTGATGTGTGGTCGAGTGAATCAAATTAAAGCCCTCAGATAGCTATCTGAAGGCTGTATTCCTCCTCCTTACGCCGATTCCCCAGAGTTCAGGTCAAACGCGCATTTTTCGCGCGTGGTGTTTTTTCACCCCGGAGTACGCACCATGTCGTTTCTGGAATCCCTCGAATCCCGCCAGTTTTTCTCGACCGTCACCAAGATTAAAATCCCCTCCACCGACCGTCCCCACCCCGCCAAACAAAAAATCGCCTACACGCAGTATCAAGTCATTTCCAAACGCAACGGCAAAGCCACCCCCGCCGCCGGCTACGCCAACCCCGTCGGCAAAACTCCCGCTCAGGTCCGCAAGGCCTATGGCGTCGACTCCGTCTCCTTCAACGACATCACCGGCACCGGCGCCGGCCAAACCATCGCCATCATCGACGCCTACGACGACCCCTCCTTCGTCTCCTCCACCAACTCCAACTTCCTGATCTCCGACCTGCATCGCTTCGATACCCAGTTCGGCATCGCCGACCCGCCCTCGTTCCTCAAAGTCTCCCAAACCGGCAGCCAGACCTCCCTCCCCGCCTACAACTCCGGCTGGTCCGGCGAAATCGCCCTCGACGTCGAATGGTCCCACGCCATGGCCCCCGACGCCAACATCGTCCTCATCGAAGCCAACACCTCCAGTTCCACCAACCTCAACGCCGCGATCAAATATGCCAAGTCGCTTGCCAATGTCTCTGTCGTCACCATGTCCTATGGCATGACCGAATACGCCACCGAATCCGCCAACGACTCCCTCTATACCACCCCCTCGGGCCACACCGGCATCACCTACTTCTCCTCCACCGGCGATGCCGGCTCGCCCGGTTCCTACCAGGCCTACTCCCCCAACGTCGTCGCCGTCGGCGGAACCTCCCTCTACCTCAACTCCGACAACTCCTACGCCTCCGAAGCCGGCTGGTCCGGTTCCGGAGGCGGCATCTCCCAGTACGAATCCATCCCCTCTTACCAATCCTCTATCGTCACTCAAACCTCCACAAAACGCGCCACTCCCGACGTCTCAGCACTCGCTAATCCCAACACCGGCGTCGCCATCCTCGAATCCTCCGCCGGCGGCATCGGTTCAGCAGGTGGCTGGGAACAGATCGGCGGCACCTCGCTCGCCTCCCCACTCTGGGCCGGCATGATGGCCATCGCCGACCAGGGTCGCACCCTCCTCGGCCTCGGCACTCTCTTCGGCTCCACGCAAACCCTCCCACGCATCTACTCCCTCAGCTCCTCCGACTTCCACGACGTCACCACCGGCTCCAACGGCGGCTTCTCCGCCGGCGTCGGTTATGACCTCGTCACCGGTCGCGGCACCCCCATCGCCAATCAGCTCATCCCCGACCTCGCCGGCGGCGCTACCATCTCCGGCACCGTCTTCGCCGACACCAACGCTAACGGCTCCCAGGACACCGGCGAACTCCCCCTCGCCAACACCACCCTCTACCTCGACCTCAACAACAACGGCGTCGACGACTCCACCGAACCCTCCGTCACCACCTCCGCCACCGGCTCCTATTCCTTCACCGACCTCCTCGGCCACGTCTCCTACACCGTCCGCGAAGTCACCCCCTCCGGCGACCTCGCCACTACCCCTGCCTCCGTCACCCTCTCCTCCCTCTCCGACTCCACCTCCACCGCCAACTTCGGCCTGACCCCCTCCTTCTCCACCAACTACACCGGCGCCACGATCACCCTCCGCCTCGACTCCACCGGCTCCCAACTCCAGCTCTTCGCCAGCACCACCGCCATCGGCACACCCGCTTACACCCTCCCAAAAGCGCTCACCCCCTCCCTCAATCTCGTCGGCACAGCCGCCAACGATTCCCTCACCATCGACCTCTCCAACGGCAATCCGCTGGCGGGCACCAGCATCTCCTACGACGGTGCCGCCGGCTCCGACACCATCTCCGTCCTCGGCTCCTCCGCCGCCAATACCGCCGTCTTCTCCAACACCGCCATCTCCCTCGACGGCTCCTCACTCTCCACCTCCAACGTCGAATCCGAATCCTTCAACGGCAACGGCGGGTACGACACCCTCTCCATCGCCGGCTCCACCCCCGTCACCATCGCCCCCAACCAAACCCTCCAATCCCTCTCCCTCGCCGCCAATGCTAAGGCCATCCTCACCACCGGTCACAACACCCTCTACACTCGCAGCTTGTCCGTCGACGCCTCCTCCTCCCTCGATCTGACCAACGGCACGCTCATCGTCGACAACCCCAATGCCGCCGTCTCTTCCGTCCGCTCTCTGCTGACCACAGGCTACGACGCCGGCCTCTGGTCCGGCGCCGGCATCGACTCCTCCGCCGCCGCCAACGACTCCCTGCACCAGACCGCCCTCGGCTACCTCACCGCCGCCGACCTCGGCGTCTCCACCTACAACGGCCAAGCCGTCGGCTCCTCCGCTGTCATCGTCAAATACACTTACTACGGCGACGCCACCCTCAACGGCAAAGTCGACGCCGACGACCTCGCCCTCACCGATCGTGGCCGCGCCAAAGGCCTCTCCTCCTGGCTCTACGGCGACTTCAACTACGACGGCGCCGTCAACACCGCCGACTACTCCCTGCAAAGCCAACCCTTCACCGCCAATGCCCCCCAGATTGCCTGATACCGCCGAAATTTGATCCCCAATCCCTCCGCCGATACCCTTTCCGGTCACTGGCTACTGACCGCGGAGGGTATCTGCCTTTTCATCACTTCATCGAATCGCTCGAATCGCGCCGCCTGCTCACCAATGTCTCAGCCACCCCTGCCCATGTCCCCAAACTCAACAGCCTCTCCCAAGCGAGCGCTACGCTCTATCTCGATTTCTCCGGCGACAAAACCCCCTCCTGGGGCACCCTCCACCCCGGCAAAACCGTCCCCTTCAGCCGCGACGACGACACAACCACCTTCTCTCCGATTGAACTGGAAGCCATCCACTACATCTGGTCTGTTGTCGCTGACGCCTACTCCCCTTTCAACATCAACGTCACCACCGTCGCTCCACACTCTCTGACCGGACGAAATCTTGAAGTCGTCATCGGCGGCTACGGCGATTGGGTCCCAGGCCAACTCGAAGGCGGCATCGCTCAAATTGGCTCCTTCACCAGCAAAACCCTCTCACACAAAGCATTCGCCTTCTCTAATAACCTCTTCTCCGATACCAGCCTGGCCGATTGCATTTCCCATGAAGCCGGTCATATGCTCGGCCTCACCCACCAAGGCCTCTTCCACAATTCCAAACTCATTGACGCCTACAACCCCGGCAACGGCACCTCCGGCCCCATCATGGGCATCCCCTACCACGACCTGTACGCCCGCTGGTGGCTTGGCACCAGCTCCACCACCCGCAAAACCCAGGACGACGTCGCCATCCTCTCCAAACTCCTCGGCCATCCCTCCGGCGACGCCCCCAACAACATCAGCCAATCAATCCCCATCATTCACCCCATCGACAATCAATTCGACATCGACGGTGTCATCTTCGCCTCCTCCGATGTCGACTACTATCACATCACCTGGTCCGGCGGCTCCACCCTCCTCTGGAGCAGCACGCGCATGCTCAACGCCAAAGCCGTCCTCCTCAATTCCCACGGCAAAGTCCTCTTCAAATTCAAACCCTATACCGTCGGCCCTGCCACCCCTGTCTTCCTCCCCAAAGGAACCTATTTCGTCCGCATCCAAAGCTCCGGCGGCTACGGCAACATCGGCGGCTACGCCCTCCACATCCAACACGTTATTCCGCCCACAACCACCTAATCCCCATCCCTCCAATGATTTACGACCGATAACCCCCCGCCCGCCCCTCCGGGCGGGTTTCTTTTTATCCATGGAATAAACACCCCCTCAATCACAACTTAATCATTCATATGCTCTTATAGAAACCTTCCGACGCCCGAATCGGACATATTGTACAATTCAACGTAGATACTCCATGAATACTCACCGCCGACCACTCTACCGTCGTATCCTCCTCGAATCCTTGGAGGAGCGCGCTCTCTTCACCGCCGCTGCCATCCGCATTCCCTCCTCCGATATCTCCCTCGCCCCCCTCGCCACCGTCGGGACCCAATACCAGATCCTCTCCCCCGCCGGCTCTGCCTCACCCAACTCCTCCGCCAAATCCTCCTCCCAAATCCGCACCGCCTACGGCGTCAACTCCATCTCCTTCAACGGTATCACCGGCGACGGCACCGGCCAGACTATCGCCATCATCGACGCCTTCGACGACCCCTCCTTCGTCTCCACCGGCGATCCCAATTTCTCCATCTCCGACCTCGCCCGCTTCGATACCCAATACGGCATCGCAGACCCCCCCTCCTTCACCAAAATCAACCAGACCGGCGGCACCTCCTACCCCACCACCGACTCCGGCTGGGACGGCGAAATCTCCCTCGACGTCGAATGGGCACACGCCATCGCCCCCGCCGCCAACATCATCCTCGTCGAAGCCAACTCCGCCAATTTCTCCGACCTCATGGCCGCCGTCGATTATGCCCGCACCATCTCCACGACTTCTGTCGTCACCATGAGCTTCGGTGCCGCTGAATTCTCCGGCGAAACCTCCTACGATTTCCATTTCACCACCCCCTCGGGTCACACCCCCATCACCTTCGTCGCCGCCACCGGCGACACCGGCTCACCCGGCTCCTATCCCGCCTTTTCCCCCAACGTCGTCGCGCTCGGCGGCACATCTCTCTATCTCAACACCGACGGCACCTACTCCTCCGAATCCGCCTGGTCCAGTTCCGGCGGCGGTATCTCCACCCAGGAGTCCAAACCTTCCTTCCAAACTTCCGTCACACTCTCTACTAACCATCGCACAACCCCAGACCTCTCCCTCGTCGCCGACCCCCACACCGGCGTCTGGGTCCTCAATACCGGTACCGCCGGCATTGGCTCCGCCAACGGCTGGACCGTCTACGGCGGAACCTCCCTCTCTTCCCCCCTCTTCGCCGCGCTCGTCTCCATCGCCGACCAAGGCCGCGCCTCCCTCTCCCTCTCCAACCTCGCCTCCTCCACCGTCCTCTCCCGCATCTACGCCATCACCTCCTCCGACTACCACGACATCACCACCGGCTCCAACAACTCCTACTCCGCCACCACCGGCTATGACCTCGTCACCGGCCGCGGGTCCCCCATCACCAACCTCCTCATCCCCGACCTCGTCGGCGGCACCACCATCACCGGCACCGTCTTCAAAGACTCCAACGGCAACGGCGTCCTCGACTCCGGCGAACCCGCCATCTCCGGTGTCCTCGTCTACATCGATATCAATAACAACGGCATCCACGACTCCTCCGAACCCTCCGTCACCACCGGCTCCTCCGGCACCTACTCCTTCTCCGACCTCGGCGCTCACGCCACCTACCTCATCCGCGAATCCACCCCCTCCGGCTACGTTGCCTCCACCCCCGCCTCCGTCTCCTTCGCCACACCCGCCTACGGCCTATCCGCCACTCTCAGCTTCGGCAACTACCCCTCCTTCTCCACCTCCTACACCGGCAATGCCTTCACCCTCCGCCTGGATTCCACCGGCACTCATCTCGAAATCTACACCGCCTCCTCCGCCTCCGGCACCCCTTCTCAAACTCTCCCCATCAACGTCGTCACCTCCCTCTCCTTCACCGGTACCACCGCCAGCGACTCCTTCACCATCGACCTCGCCAACGGAAACCCCCTCGCCGGCACCACCATCTCCTACAACGGCGGCGCACGCTCCGACACCCTCCATGTCCTTGGCTCCGCTGGCGCTGACAATGTCACTTTCTCCTCCACCTCCATCACTGTTGGTGCCGGCTCCCTCTCCATTTCCAACGTCGAAGTCTTCACCTTCGACGGCCGCCAAGGCTACGACAACCTCACCCTCAACAGCTTCTTCCCCCTCACCATCGCCCCCAACCAGCAACTCAACTCCCTCACCCTTGCCGCCAGCACCCTTGCCACCCTCTCCGTAGGCCGCAATACTCTCTACACCCGCTCCCTCTCCATCTCTTCCTCTGCCATTCTCGACCTCACCGACGGCACCCTCATCGACGACGACTCCGCCGGCGCAATCAATTCAATGGCCACGCTCCTCACCACCGGCTACGACACCGGCATCTGGGATGGTTATGGCATCGACTCCTCCACCGCCTCCGCCAACACCGCCCAAACCACCGCCCTCGGCTACCTCACCGCCGCCGACCTCGGCGTCTCCTCCTACAACTCCTTCGCCGTCTCCCCCTCCGCTGTCATCATCAAATACACCTACTACGGCGACGCCACCCTCGACGGCAACATCACCTCCGACGACTTCGCCCTCACCGACCGCGGCCACGCCAAAAACCTCACCGGCTGGCTCAACGGCGACTTCAACTACGACGGCCTCATGACCGCCGCCGACTACACCCTCCTCAACAACGCCTACGCCACCCTAACCGCCCCGGCCCCCACCGACCCCGCCTCCGCCCCTTTCACCACAACGACCTCCTCCGACTCCCCGAC
>DASRRR010000068.1:0-58577 GCA_035656825.1 Tepidisphaeraceae bacterium
CCACTTCCCATCCTCGCATTCGACAGCCCAAGCTTCAATGGGGCCGCGCTCGAACGAACGCGGAAGGAGGGCTGGGAGCCGGAGGACAACGCCAATCCGGTCCGCTTCAATGGGGCCGCGCTCGAACGAACGCGGAAGGTCCCCCGGTGCAATCTCCAACGTCTGCCGCCCCGGAGCTTCAATGGGGCCGCGCTCGAACGAACGCGGAAGGAAACATACGCTGCAATGATGCGATGCCAAGTCGGAGAAGCTTCAATGGGGCCGCGCTCGAACGAACGCGGAAGGTCGACCGTGCAGTAAACTGCACTCACTCGCGCCTTTGGCTTCAATGGGGCCGCGCTCGAACGAACGCGGAAGGGAGGTGGATGTCACCACCCGAGCCAACAACGGATTGCTTCAATGGGGCCGCGCTCGAACGAACGCGGAAGGCAGCCCGCAGGCACCTGATGGCTACCCTAAGATCGGCTTCAATGGGGCCGCGCTCGAACGAACGCGGAAGGTGCGGTGGGCGGCGTGGCCGGTGCATCCAAAGCGTCGCTTCAATGGGGCCGCGCTCGAACGAACGCGGAAGGCCGGTCCTTTCGTCCATCGCGGGAGCGGGCGAAGCCATGCTTCAATGGGGCCGCGCTCGAACGAACGCGGAAGGCACACGCTGGCACAGTGGAAGGCGAAGCCGAACACGCTTCAATGGGGCCGCGCTCGAACGAACGCGGAAGGACTACGTCTCCGATGGGTTCGCTGGGTGATCACGTGGCTTCAATGGGGCCGCGCTCGAACGAACGCGGAAGGGTTCCACGGCAGCGACCACCACGTCATCAGGGATTCGCTTCAATGGGGCCGCGCTCGAACGAACGCGGAAGGGGGATTTCGAGTTGTGTCGCGCCGTAGATGTTGGCGCTTCAATGGGGCCGCGCTCGAACGAACGCGGAAGGGGCGCTGGCGCAACTCCTTCACCGACTCCGCGGGTGAGCTTCAATGGGGCCGCGCTCGAACGAACGCGGAAGGGATGCAGTCAAAAGCCTCCACCGAAGGAAGCTTTGGGCTTCAATGGGGCCGCGCTCGAACGAACGCGGAAGGACCGCCGCCGGGACCACCGCATCGGTTGCGTTCACGCTTCAATGGGGCCGCGCTCGAACGAACGCGGAAGGAACGGACCCGTCCAGGGGCTTTGTGACGTATTTCGGCTTCAATGGGGCCGCGCTCGAACGAACGCGGAAGGGCTCCTGCGACGCCCGGATTCGGATCGATCGGTGCTGCTTCAATGGGGCCGCGCTCGAACGAACGCGGAAGGGACAGCAGGCGAGGCGCTGGGTTAGGGACATTTAAGCTTCAATGGGGCCGCGCTCGAACGAACGCGGAAGGCACAAAACGCGATTGCGCCAGTGACGGCGGCGCACCGCTTCAATGGGGCCGCGCTCGAACGAACGCGGAAGGCGGAGACGATCGCCCGCCCATCCACTGTGACGAAATGCTTCAATGGGGCCGCGCTCGAACGAACGCGGAAGGGACCTCGCCTGGGACGTTGGAGACTGCTCCAGGATAGCTTCAATGGGGCCGCGCTCGAACGAACGCGGAAGGGTCGGTCAGGTGCTTCCACTGAGTCGTGTTTGCGCCGCTTCCATGGGGCCGCGCTCGAACGAACGCGGAAGGCGATCCGTATACGTGCACTGGGCAGCAGATGTATCAGCTTCAATGGGGCCGCGCTCGAACGAACGCGGAAGGCAACGCTCGGTGTTGAACTGTCCCCCGGCGCAATCTCGCTTCAATGGGGCCGCGCTCGAACGAACGCGGAAGGATCTGCTCCCGCTGTGGAGCTCCAACGCTCGGTGTTGCTTCAATGGGGCCGCGCTCGAACGAACGCGGAAGGGCTCGCAGTCGTCATGGGGAGGACGCTGGAGCATTTTGCTTCAATGGGGCCGCGCTCGAACGAACGCGGAAGGACCAACCCCAACACCTCACAGCAGCAGGCTGTAAAGCTTCAATGGGGCCGCGCTCGAACGAACGCGGAAGGGTGGTGGAGGCTTGCGACTGGTAGTTGTACAGCGCGCTTCAATGGGGCCGCGCTCGAACGAACGCGGAAGGCCGTCCACCGTCATCTTCACGCCGCCATTCGGATTGCTTCAATGGGGCCGCGCTCGAACGAACGCGGAAGGCTCATGCATCTTAAAGCACAGAGCGTCATCAGGTTGCGACGGCATTTGCACGAGGGTCGCAGTGGAGACCCGAATGGATGAGCAGATCGTGATGAGAAACGATCATAACTATTCACTTGCCAAAGATTTCGCGAGGCATCCACGGATTGCTTACCACGTTGCCTCGCGCCGGCCAATAGCCTGTGAATCTGGTCATTTACTTCTGCCATGATACTTGCTTCCGATGAAGATTATACGACTACGGCTCGGGTGGCGACTGAAAAAGGTTTGCCCAGGCACTCAATCCCGCCATCCAGCGGATTGTGCGCCGGGCCAAGGTCCACGAGCAACACCTGATCATCGTCGTGGTCGATGATTCCGGTCAGATCAGCGCGAAGAGTGGCCAGTTCTCGCGGATTGAGTTGGCAAAAAAAGACGGAGAACTGCGCGTGATCGCCACGCCCTTCGAGCATGTCGAATACCTTGCCTCGACGCTTGTCGTCAGAAATGTCATAGGAGACGAGATAATGCCGACGGGTGGTCATCGCGTGGTCACTCCGACATAGGAGGCCAATTCCCCGCGAAACCAGCGCGAAAGCAGCCGAGCCTGCAGGCGGATCACCGTTCGCCATGAGCAGCGGTAGTCGAAAATGGGGTGGGTGATGAGTTGATCGAGCCGGGCTTCGTACGCGCGAATAAAGGCCTTGCGGCCGTCGGATTTCAAAAGGCAGCCGGAGGTACTGATCTCGAAGCTTGATCGTTGGACCATGCCGGTGTTGATCGCCGAGACGACGGCACTGTCGACAATGGCCGGGCGGAACGGTTCCATAATATCCAGCGCCAGCGCCGGCCGGCCGTGGCGCGGTTGATGATACAGACCCCACCAGGGATCCAGACCTTCGCTGAGCAACGCGACGGTGCATTCCTTGGCGAGCATGGCATATCCGAACGAAAGCATCGCGTTGACCGGATCGCGCGGCGGGCGGCGGTTGCGCGAGGCGAAATCCCATTGTGAATCGAAATCCCGCGGCTTGAGTAATGTTGCAAATCGTCCAAAGTATGCCGCCGCGATCGACCCTTCGATGCCGAGCAGGGATTGGATCGAATCGATCTTTGGAATCTGCTCGACCAGGTAATCGATATCCCGGATCGCGCGATCCGAATTGGCATCCGAAGGAGCATTGCGACGGATGAACGTCCGCTGGTTCTCGGCTTTCTGAGAAACAATGCTTTTGGCAAAAGCGAGACACCGGGTTGCATCCGCGGCGAACTGGAACTGGGCCGCGCGGTCGTAGGCGTTGCGGAGATGAATGCCATGCGCAATGCCGTAGAACCAGTGGCCACTGCTGAGATAGATGATCGGGATGGCCGACTCGCAGAGCACCTGCACCGCCTGCGTGCTGATCTGGATATTGCCACACAATACAAGTTGGGCAACGTCCTGCAGTTTGGCGCTGGCCAGTTCCTCGCCGGATTTACTGACCTTCAGCCGTTGCTTGCTGACTCCAACATAGGCGCCTTGCTCTTGCACGTACAACGGCGTTGCGTCGTCACGCACTGGATAGAGTCGCCGAACAGGCCGCCCGTCGCCGGGAATTTCCACGGCCGGGTCCGCTGGCGAGTGCAGCAGCGCGTTGGTCTCGTCCGGCAGACAAATCCCCGCCAGCGAACAGTGATTGCATTTCGGACTGTCCTCCAGAGGCGGCGGAAGAACTGTGAGCGATACGGCGCGACGCGCTTCATCCAGCAACTGCCGCGTCCGCGATTCCAAGGCCGCCGAAAAATCAACCCGTACCCGTGTGCGCGATCCGGCAAAATAGAGCATCCCATGATCACAACCATATCCATGCTCTCGCAGGAGCAGCCCCTGCGCCATGAGTTGCACACGCTCCGGCTCCCACGACCGCTCAGCATTCTCAGGCACTCGCCCGCGCTTGGTCTCAACCGGAACCGCTTGAGCCCCTTCCGTTGCGACCAAATCCAACTTGGCCGACAATCCCAATATCTCCGAAGACAACGGCACCGACCGGGAAACCGCCGGCGGATCATCCCCCACTTGCTCTTCCGCTTCCTCCCCCTTCACTGGCTTCTTCGCTTTGTCCACCGGCGCATCCGGCAGCACGTGATCCAACTCATCCACCCGCCGATGGGCATGCCGTCCTTCTACTGTGTACTGATTGTCCTGCCAGCGCCCTTCGACGTGCATGAAATGAAACAGCCGGGGGCAGTAGGCATACTCATTGAGCATGCGAACGGGCAGCAGCGAACGTGAGTTGTCATCATTTGCCATGTTCAGTTCCCGAAAATGATTCGCAGAACATAACAATGACGACTGACAACATGGTGTCAGCGAAAATGCTCCTGCTCTTGTTTTTTCCGCGGACGGGGGCGTGATCCTGATTGCCGCTGGGGGTACATCAAGGCAGAACATGCATTGACGAATAAGCCTAGGACCCACGGCGCGATGCATTGCGAGAGCCGAACATCAGCTTGAACAGGATGCGAGGCTTTCGCTCACGCCGCCAGGTTGGTCACCCGCGTCGCGACCGCGACGATCGGCAGGATCAGCGGGCGGCTCCACGGGCCGACTTCGCCGCGGCGGTTGATCCACCGGGCGCAATACGTCACGCTCTGGCCATTGGCCGTCTGCGGATATCTGATCGTGATGCGCGGGCGCGAATAGGAGCCGATGTATTGTGATGTCGCGCCGTCGCCGATCGCGCCGAACAGCTGCACCTGCACAGCGCCATCGGCTTTGCGCATGCGCGAAGGCGTTTCGGCATCGCGCACCAGCAGCATGTGCCCATCCAGCGTCACCATCACGAGCGAAATCAGCGGCATGCTCGCCGGCGGGCCAATGCGCGTCCGCGCGGAATTGATGGGACGAACGCCGATGAGAATCTTATCGCTATCGGCGACGGTCGGATCGCTCTTGATGCGCGCATACAAAGGCCGACATGCGCTTTCAGCCCGTGCCCGGGCGGCATCCTTGGCCGATACCGCCGATGCCGTGCGCATCTCCAACGGCACCACCTGCGCGTAGGCGTCGGCAAACAGCAGATAAGCCGCCGCAACCGCCGCCGCCTCGTCCGCGGTGACGCGATACATCGCCGGCCGATCTGTCAGCCCATTGGAAAAGTACCGGACCCAGTTCAGCGCCTCGACATCCTTCCGCGGCATGTATCCATTGGCCGTAAACCATCCAGAAAAAATCCGCTCCGTGAATCGACGCGCGATCGTCCCGCCACCGCAGCGCCCGGCGCACATCCTTGTCATCGGCTGGTCGCAGTCGGAACTCAAATGAATCCCCTCCCGCTCCCGGCGAATCGCCTCCCGGCGACGCCGAATGCCCCCCCGCCACCCGCGAATCTCCTTCCGTTTTTCCGAGAACCCCTCCCGTCCCCGCCGGATGAAGACCCGGCAGCGCCAAAAGCGCCTCCGCTTCCGAGGTCTCTCCCCCCGCTACTCAAAAAAGACGGCCCGGAAGAAGCGGGCCACCTTCCGCGAGACGAACTTCAAGCATTTATAAGCCGTCAACCGCCGTTATCAGCCTGAAATCGCACTATCGGCAACGAAATAAGCCCATGCCGAAATGCGATGCGTAGCCGAGTGAGAGTGGGCCTGTCACGGGCGTGGCGAAGCGGATTTCCACTGCGAAGCAGACGTCCTGTGGAGGGGCGTTGCCTCGCTTGCGCGAGCGCACGAGATGGCGCAGGGGTCGGGTTTCATCGACGTTGAGAGGCAGGACCGTGATTGTCGCGTCACTGGGCAGATTGCGGGACGCAAGTTCGGCTTGGACCTGATGCAGAAGGTCGTTGCGGCGACCTTCCTTTTTCAGAAAGCGCGGCGGGACGAACGGCGTGAGGGTTGTCCATGTGGTGGCTGGGCCGATGAGGCGTGCGAGCGACGGGCCGAGTGGATCGGGAAGACGAGATAAATCGCTGAGGTTGCCTTTGCCGACAACAGCCAGTTGTAAATCGCCCGCGCCGCCCTTGGTCCAGGTTCGTCGCAAACTGGAGATGGCGCGCTGGGCGCGATCGCCCAGACCCATCTTGGCGAAGATGAGTACGTGATCGATACGGCGGTCCTTATCGAGATCGAGCGGGAGAACGTGGGCGTGCTGGTGGGCATTGCGCAGTGGCTGGTCATGTTCATCCTTGCCAGTGAGTTCGGGGCAATCGACGCGCTCGCCCTTGCCGAGAATGCCGATCAATGCGCGGTGGATCAGTTCCGCCTGCGGAAGCGTGCGGCTGACGTTCGGCAGCGGTGACTGCCTACCGCTGGGCGTGGTGATGGCGAGCAGCATCGCCTCGACCGGCGTGGCCCGCGTTTGGCGACGACGCACTGGCACGCCGACCTGCAGCGGGTCCGACGGACGCCAGTAGAGCACACGCTGCGATCCGGGCGGCTGGCTCCAGCCGTGGCCCTTCCACCATGACGTGTCTTTGGTGAGGCAGCTGAGCAGGTCCGGGGGGAAAGGTTCCTGGAGGTTGCGTTTTTCACCATCGAGCTTGGCTAGCTGAGCCTTCCTCGGCTTCTCAGCGGTCCTCGGCAAGTCGAGATGCGCAATCGCGCTCTCGGCTTTGTCACGCTGCCAAGCGAGATAGGCGACCGGCGGAATCGGCGCGGTCAGCGCGATCTGTTCATACTTTTGTCCGGGATGGTCGCCGCTATCGCAGGGAAAGGCGTTTAGCCGGATCGTGTCGAAGGATGAACCATCGAGCAACGCGCCGTCCACCCAGCTTTCCGCCCGGCCGAGGTAGCCAAGGTTACGCGTGAGGATCGCGAGTAGATCGTGCTCGTCAGCGTCCAACTCGCATGGATAGTGGACGAGCAGTTCACCGTCCCCGACATCGGCGAAAGTGTCCCACACGAGCGTCGTCTTCTGGTCCTTGCCGGATATGTAAGGCATGTAGTGCCGCGTGTGGGCAGCGCTGGCTTCGGGCAGGTGGTACGACGGCAACGTCGATGCGAGCTTTTCCAACAGCGACCGCGCGAGCGGCGGAAGATCGGACACATCCCGCCAGCCGAGCTTATTGAACCCGCAGGCAAGCAATGCACGAAGAATGCGCCACGGACACGGCGGCCATTCGATTAGGCCTTCATTGGCGTGATGTCCCCAGAGCGTGGCGTGATACCGCCGGCCTGGGAAGGTGAATTGCAGGGTGGGCATGGCGGGTTACTCGTCGTTGGGGGTTTCGTTTTCACCGTTCGTCTCGTCATCTTTTTCGCCGTCGGCTTCGGGCTTGTCCTTGCGCTTCTTCAGTTCGTCATCGAAGGCGACGATTTTCTGCGTCATGAGCGACTTACCATCCTTATCCTTGCATTCCTTGATCGAAGATGACAGAGCCGTTTCGAGATCTGTCAGGTCGGGCAGTATGAAACCTGCGGGCCGCATCGCCTTGACCGTTTTGCGATCAATCGGTTCAAGGTCACACGCGGTGCGCAATCGCAGGTCGCCATCGATGAGCTTTCTAACTTTGTAGAGCGAGAGCAGGATCAGAAGTTTTTGCACATTATCGTCTAGCCCGTATCCGCGAATCTGCGCGAGGTCGAGGTTGATGAATAGATCGATTTGGTTGGCAACGAAGTCGTCGCGCGCGAAGGGGACGTTGCCGAAACCCTTTCCTGTGTCACCTGATGGGTTGACGTGATCGTTCTTGACCCCGCCGTAGGGAGCGACATTTGCATCCGATGCTTCGATGACCGCCGAGAGCGCGCGGGCGACACGAAGCCTTCCTCCGGCGAGATATGGCTTTGCCAAGAACACCCCGTGAATGAGGCTTCCGATATCATACTTCAAGAGCACTTTAGCGAGCAGCCCCCGATCGATTGGACCGTCCGCAAGCACTCCGAGTTCAGAAGTGATATCGTTGCGAAAACTCTTGTCCGAACCTTCGAGTAAGTAAGGACTGTTGATTCGATGAGCTTCGAGCATCGAGTTAGTGAGAAATGCCTTCTTTGCTAGAACCTTTTCCTCTTTGCCACGCCGGACGGTCACGTGGCTGATGCCCGCCAGCGGCGCGATCGGCTCGTTCGTTGCATCATCCCAGCAGGTCTTCTCCAGCCGATTCGCCATGCTTTGTGGGCTTTCGACGATGAGTTTAGTGCCGTGCTTCGTCTGGTAGGTGGCCGCGCCGAGGCTCGGGAACCCAGTCGGTTGGAAGCGGTCACCCTGCAGCGGTTTGAGCGGAATGGTCATGAGCAGGCGCGTGACTTTCGGGTCAAGCAGCGCGGAGAGATCGACGTCAGACATGAATAAGTCCTTTCTTGGAAGGGTCGAGAAGTTCGACGATTTGTTGAGCGGTGGAACGATGTATCGGGAACGCAAGGGCAGCGGCCCAACGCTGGGCCGTGACGGTGTCTGCCATTCCGCCGACGAACGGTGGACGAATGCCCGCGGCACGAATACGACGACGGGCGATCTCGATCGCGCGGGCACCGTCGCCAGCCATGAGCAGCCGGATCACGCGCGGGTCGGCGGGGATGTCGATGCCTTTGTTGATCGCGAACGGCATGGCTGCAAGACGGATGGCGAGCCAGGCATCGTCCGGGCGCGGGTCGCGCTTCGGATTGAACGGTGTCGCAGGCGGAGCGTTCCTGCGGTGCCACTTTCTCCAGTCGATGGCCATAAACGCACGGGCGAGGCGGAAAGTGCGGTCGAGATCGACATGTCCGTCAAGAAGTTGTGCGAGATCGTCCAGCCGCGCGCCGCACCCCGAAGCCGCGACCAATCCGAGCCGACGCCGCCCGCTCTGCTCGGCTTCGATCATGCGTCGTTCGACGATTGCAGCGAGGTCGCGAACCGGATCACGCGCGGAGACGACGACGCGCGGATCGTTCAGGAGGCGCTTGTCACTGATCCTGAACTTCCGGCCGAATGGCTCCAGCGGCAGCACGTGGTGACGGATCGGCCCACCCGTCTTGCCGTCGGATGAGTAGTCGACCGAGGCGCTTCCGAGCGCGAGCGCGAGACGAACCTCGATGCTGCCATCGTTCACGGCGTCGACCCAGTCGGGACGCAGCGTTGGTATCGGCCCCGGCTCGATCGCGGTGCCGGTCGCCTGAATTGCTTCGACGTCGGCGGCGGCGAGTAGAATTGCCTGCCAACGATCGGGCGCGGGGTCATGCGTGAGCGCGGGGAAGACGGCGTCAGCGAGACGTCGGTACCCTGAAACAAGACGGTCAGGTGCTTTCGGCTTGTCCTTTCGGGCGATTCGATGGAGGCGATCCATCCAAGGGCCAAGGTCGTCGGCAAGTCGGGCCCTGTTGGTTCGATGTTGGTCAGGCACGTTTATCCGACCTAGCGGAACGGCGAAATGTAAAGTTAGATTATCACGCTGTAGGTATCCGAAGCGAGAAAATGACTGAATTCCTCGTGAAGTTCCCAGCGAGCAGATCGCTTTAGCGGCATCAATCGGCTGTTTGGCAATCTTCTTACCCACAGTGCAGTGCCCCTCGCGAAAGAGCGTTTGCACCTCAGTAAACGTTGTTGCGTTAGACCAAAGCGGAAACCACTGTTCGCCTCGACCAGGGTTCTTCTTTCCTTTCTTTAGTGCGAACTCGTCCATCTCCGAACTCGACGCGGTACCAATTCCCAAGGCGGCAAAGTAGAAGGGAGACGCGAGAAATCTATTCTGATCAAGGTTAGAGCGTCGTGCGACGCCGGATTGGATGATGATTGCCCCCTCAAACGCGAACAAGACGTCCCAAGGCGATCCTTCACCGCCGGGAAGATACTGTCTGAACGGTGCGTCAATGCTTTCCGGCTTCGGTTTTGGCGTTTGTGCCGTAGCCGGCGGCTTGAAACCGCCATCCCATTTGTTTTTTGCAGCCTGGTCGTGCCAAAGGCTAGCGGCGAGTTGATCGTCCCAGCGTCGTGCAACAATGCACTCAACCAGCGCGGCGAAGAAGGCGGATGTGTAACTTCCACTGCCTTCATTGCCACCCGATCCAAAGATAGCGGGCTTTGCGAATCGATCTCCAAGATCGGCGACAACTGTTGCAAGCCATTCGGCACCGGTTCCACGAACTGCGCATACTAACGCGGAAAGAAAGCGAAGCTCGTCGGCCTTTTCCGGCTTTGAGCCGCCAAATTGATCGATAACATCGCGAATGGCTGCAACGGTCCGTCGGAAGTTGGCTAATCGATCCAGCGTCGATTGCTCAATCGGCGTCAATCCTGCGCGAGCTGTCTTCTCGCTCGATCCCGCATAGAAACCAGATCGCCCGCCCCAAGGATTGAATATTGGCGTCGGCTCGTACTTCTCCAGAAAGAACTGCTCAAGCTCATCCTTCGAGAGCTTCGTCAGCAGGCAGAATCGTTCGCCGTTCCACCAGCCGCGTGCATCAGGGTCGGCTTGCTGGCCGACCAGTCGTAGAATGCCCAAAGCCTTGAGGTAATGCGCTAGGGGCGCGGGGGCGCAGCCTTTGAGGGTGTGCAGATGAAGACTCATCGGGAGGCCTCCAAGGTAAGCAGTGGGTCAGGATCGGTGATTCGCGAGGCACGCCGGTCGGCGGCGACCATGATCGCTTCGAGATAGCCGAGCTTGGCCGGGCCATGCTCTTTAAGCAGTCGGATGACGCGCTCGCGCCAGCTTATGCCGGTCACTTCCGACAGGCCCATCGACGCGGGGGCGAGCGTGAGGGTTACTTCGGGCAGAAGGGGTTCGCCCGGCACAAGCGAGATGGGAGGCAAACGGTCGCCTTCACGAACGCCGCGAATTGGAAGCCCACGGTCGTCGGTATCGTGATAGTCCTGGTCCGCCGGGGCGGCATGCAGGGCAACGCGTACCTTCCCGTGATGGGCGGCGACGAGATAGAGGAGTAGGTCGAACTCTTCTGCCGAGTAGGCGAGTAGGCGATCAATCAGGGACGACGCAGGACGCGGAAGGCCTTTGAGATCGACATTCTTGTTCAGTTGTCCAAACGTTTCAGCCCAAGGGCCGAGAAGCGCCGGATGGTCGGGCTTGTACATCTGGAGGATCGCAAACAGTCCCAGCGCGCTAGCGAGTTCGTGGCGAAAAGCGGGGCGTTTTTCGCACGGGATCGTCTCGGCTGCACCGTTAACAGGCAGATATACATATCGATGTTTCTTCGACCACGCTGCTTGCGGCGCCTTAGCAAGGTCGAAGTTCGGCAGTCGCTTGCCCGCGGTAGAATCACGCATGCATCCTTGGAAAGCAGGATGCGACTTTCCCCAGTCGTGCCAGAGCGCGGCGTCTTGGAGCAGGGTTCGAAGCGATTCGGGAAGTGAGAGTACTTCGCTGATCGCATGAAGTGTTTTGGCGACTTCACGGGTGTGAGTGGCGATCGTCTTCCAGTCGTCGCCCTTCACCTCGCCATTCTGTTCGTTATCGGGATCACCCTTGACGGGTGCCTTCACCCCTACGGGCGGCACGGGATCGCCGGAATTGGGATCGAAGCCAAGTTGAATTCGGTATCCGCCAGAGTCCGATGACACGCAGACCACGCGACCGGGAACCAGCATTTCGCGGGTTGCAATGACCCATTCTCCGTCGATCCAATCCCATATCCATGCCCGCATTCCGCCACGAAGCCTGGGCTTGCGGTTGGTCTTGGATTCTTCTCCGCACAGCCAGTCGCGCGCCTTCAGGAAAGGCACAGCACAAAGTTCCCGACGATGGGGTCGGTAGTCCTCCGGCGGTCTATGCGTTACGCCTTTCTTGTCTTTTTCGACATTGATCCAGAACACCTGCAAGTCGCGCTCTTCGCCAGAGCGGATGAACCGGCTGATGTCAATGTCCGCGCCAGTGAGATCCGGAGTGGTGTCGAAAAGCTCGTCGAATTCTTTCCTGAGCAGCAGGTGAGCCGGCGAATACGGATAGAGCTTCTCCCGCGCGTCTTGTGCGAGCGATTCTTCGTATTTCTCAAGACTGGCAATCCCGATGTCATTGAGTTGCTGAATGGCCTCCCACGCGCTTGCTAGTTCATCAGCGTTATAGGGGGTGGACTGTTTCTCATCGTGCCCTCGATCTACAACCAGCACGTTTCCGCTCCCGCCATATCGTGCGCACCGGCCGAAACGTTGGACGAGGCTGGGCCACGGAGCCAATTCGGTAATTAAACATCCCGCAGAGATATCGACACCGGCTTCGACAACCTGCGTGGCAACGATGATTCGATCCACTCCGCGCGCGCAGGAAGCTTTCGACAGGAATTCGTTTCTCCAGCGCTCGCGTTCTTCGGACCGAAATCGACTATGGACAAGTTCCAGTCCCTCGGCGCGGCCGAGTTCCCGAAGTGCCTCGAACGTTTCACATGCTCGGTCGACGGTATTGCAGACAACGAGGGTGATCTTGCCAGTTTCTCCATCAGTCAGTTTGCTATGCTCTTTGAGAATGCGTTCGGCAAAGCCTTGGTGATCGTCCTCCGCGAATGAGGTGGTGGTAACCGACTTGGAAATCACCCACAGTCCGCCGCTGCGCTGGTTGGGTTGAACAATGCACGGATTCTGAATCCAAGCCTTGTGACATTCTGCTGTATCCACACTGTGGAGCCATTTGTCCTGGAGGGTCGCGCTCATCCACCATGTGTGGCATGGCCGAAGGTGCTTTTGGCGGTCTTGTTCGCGAAACGCCTGGAGTTGGGCCGAAGTTGCAAGCCCAACATCCATCAACTGCACTTCATCCATGACCCATAAGGCATCGTGGTTCAGCAGGCCAAATTCCATCGGCCAGCGTGCGCGGGGGCTGGCATAGCCACGGTTCAGGGCGCGAGACAAGAGCATGTCTTGAGTTCCAATGATGATGGCTGGACGTTCCGGGCAAAGGAACCATTCGCCAGGATCCTCGCCACCCATCGAGACATGAACCGCCGGACGGTTCTGCTCTGAGATCCGGTTCATCAATTCCTTGGCTACGTGTTCGGTCTGTTCGACCAGCACCCGCATTGGCAGACACCAGATCAATCGACGCGGCCAAGCTTCGTCGTTTCGATAGACGCGGTGAAAGACCCAGGTTGTCAAAACGCCTTCTGTTTTCCCAAGCCCGGTCGGTATGCGAATGATCCGATCCTGGCACGTTATTGATGTTGCCAGGTCTCGCTGCCAGTCCCGGGGTGAAGGATGGCCAGTCAGTTGTTCAAATCGCTGTTGAAAATTCATCTCGTTCAATTCCATTCCCTTCCCAGCCCCCAACACCGAGCTGATCTTTAAGAACTCATATTGGCACGCCGGGTCTTTATCTCCAAGATTCGCCAGTCGCCGCAACAACAAGCGACGCAGATTCCGCGCGGTAATTGGCCGGCCAAACTTTACCGCCAGCCGGCGGTCGCGCTCCGTCCGCAGCACGGCGTACCACCACGCCCGCCCGGCCTCCATGCCGCGGCTTTTTCGAGTCATGGAAGCAATATAAAGGCGATGACTGACACCATAGTGTCAGTGTGACTTATGATTTTTTCCCGGCGTATCGCTTGACTGTCGCCCGAGCCAATTCCTTCACCCGTTCAATCAATTCCACCGGCTCCAGCACCACCGCCCCAGGCCCATACCCCAGCACCCACCACACAATTTCATCCAACCCATCAACGCTAAAACGCAGCGTGACCGCGCCTGTCTCGGCATCGTACTCTTCCACCTGCGTCGGATGCCACCGCGTTTCGCTGGCGGTGTCGGAAAACGCCGCGTCGAAACGGACAGCCACCTCGTATCGCTTGTCCCCGCGAATCATCCGCCAGGCGTTGCCCAAATCCCCGCGCAGATCAAAATCGTCGGGAATGGCGAACGGGCGATCTGTCTTCCGAATCGCGGCGAAGCGATTGAGTTTCAAGCGTCGAACTTCGCCGCGACCGCTGTGATGACCCACCACGTACCACGCCCGCTGGCAATACCAGAGCGCGTACGGACGAAGGTCGAATTCCTCCGTATTGGCAGTATCGCCTATCGATCGACCCTTGGCTGGTTCATAAGTGCAACGCAGAATACGCCGACTGCTGATGGCATCGCGAACGTCATCATAAACATCCCGGCATGAATCATCTGCCTGCCCCCGGGCCAGATCGATTTTTACACAATCATCCACCGGCTCAATCGCTTCCAACACCGCCGGCGAAAGTTGTGCTCGCAGTTTTTCTCCCACCCGCGACGCCATGCCGAGAAATGGAATTTGCGTGCCATCTCCAACCTCTTCGAGAAGTGCGACTACCGCCATCGCCTCCTCGAACGTCACCTCAATCGGCGGCATGAAAAATCCCGCTGCCAGACGATATCCCTCCGACTCCGGATCAAACGTGCAGGGCACTCCAGAAGCATTTAAAGTATCAATGTCGCGATAAATACTGCGTTCGTGCATTTCGCAGAGTCGGGCCAGATCGGCCACTTTCATGCCACGTTTGGACTGGATGGCGTTCACTAACCTTAAAAGCCGGTGTACACGGGTGTAGATTTTTGCCATGGAGACGAACCATAACATATAGCTCAACATGTGCTGAAATTAAATTTGTAACTCCGCTCTTCATACCCGGCGCAACCGCTTGGCAACAAGATCTTCCGGGGGCTTTTTCATCTGAATGTTTATCCGTCCGTTGGTTTAGCCGTTGGCAGCCATCTGATGTAAAGCGATTTGCCGATTTGAGGTTCGCATCCTGAGGAAACGCTATGATGACTCGTATTCCCCATTCCTCAGTTTTCCGACCGCTAAGCTGGGCGGCGGGAATCACCTCGTGTTGCGGGCCGACACGTTCGATGACGGTATGAAGTGTTTTGCCAGCGTTGGATTGCTCTCGCACATCAATGGGTACGCAATCCCTCTAAATCCAACACTTAAACGCGTCAGAATAGATGACGGGAGATTTAGCCATTGTGCAGATGCAGTCCATTTCCGGCTCATCCGCGCCGGCGCCGGCGTGGGACCGATTCAGCGATCTGCCGCACGAGCCTGGGGATCTCGGCATTCGGATCCGCCCCACACGCCTGGCAGATCTGCACCAGTTCCACCAGATCCACGCGCCGCTGCCCGGTCTCGATCCTCCCCAGGTAGTTCTGCTCCCTCCCCAGTAGCTCCGCCAGCCCCCGCTGGCTCAGGCCCGCCTTCTTGCGCATCCCCACGATCGCCCGGACCAGTTCCTGCTGCGCAGCGGTATGCATCGACGCGACCATGGGCGGGAATGGTCATTCACCCTCCGGTTTGATCGCAAAACGCGATTGACGTACAGTCTTACTCACCCCCAACCCAAGGAGGATCCGATCATGTCGGAACCCCATGTCTCTTTGCGCCAGCGATGGTTCTTCGTTCTACTAGCGATGCCCTTAACTGCCGCGGCAGCCACCGGTCCTGAGGTCTTATCCCCCATCCCAACCACCGCGCCCGCCGCCACCCAGCCGGCTGCCGACATCGTTGGCGACCGCGTCACCTTCCTGGTCACACGCCTGGCCGGCGTCGAAGCCTCCCTCAAGGCCGTTGAGACCGAGCTGAAGACCGCCGGTTATCAGGCCGGTGTCTCCGCCGACCGCGCCAAACGCTACCAGCAGGGCAATGAGCTGATGGACCGTAAAGGGGGCGGACCCATGGCCTGGGACCAGTTCTATGGCAAGACCGCCTCCGCCTTCTATTACCACCCGACCGATGCCAATACCCGTTACCGCTTCGATAATGACAACCCCCACGGCCTGGCCCCGGTTCCCACGGCCCAGCGCCCTCCCCAGCTCGACTACTTCTACCGCGCTAACGACCAGCGCGCCCTCCAGGCCCGGGAAGACGCCGCCGCCCTGACCGGCCGGGTCGATGCCCTGCTGCAAAGACACCGGCAACTCGAATCCCAGCAGGCCATCCTCTGGACCCGGGTGGCTGCCGCCATGATCGCCCAGCGCCAGATGGCGGATCAGCCCCTCTATACCCATGCCCTCCGCGCCGAACCGGCCTCCCATGCCCTGGCCACCGCCGCGGCCGGCCGGTTCCTGCTTTATACCGATCTGGCGGCTGAGGAACTGGCCGATTTACCTTCTTCTCAGGATCCCCCCGTCCTATTTACCTGGCTGCGGGATCTCCTCACCCAGGCCCGTCACGAACTCCAGGATCAGATCGCCCCTCTGGGCTCTGCTGATCCCGAAGCCGCCGCAGCCGTCCGGCCCCTATTAGCCTCTATCCGCCGGCTAAGCGTGATCGCCGACAACATCGCCGATGCAGGCCAAACCGCTGTCGACGCCGATGCCGCCGGTGACGAAGCCCAGAAACGCTCTGCCCGAGCGCTAGTGCAGACCGGCTTACTGGAGTTCGCCGAAGCGGTGACGGCGCTGGATGAAGACCTTCTGAACCTGTCCGGGCGCTGGAAGGTCGAACCCTTGGCCAATTTACGGTCGGACTTCCCTAAATTACCGCCGCTTCCCAAGCCGGCAGAGCATCACGCTTCAGTTCCTCCGGCGACGGTCTCCGCCGTTGCCCAAGCGCCCTCCCATGCCGATCCGCTGCCTATACCGACTCCTGCTCTTAATCCCGGCATTGCCCCGGTAGATCCTGCTACAGAAGGCTTTACCTCCTTATTTGACGGCAGCACCTTCCACGGCTGGTGTGGCGCGGACCATGACGGCGTCCCCGCCGGCTGGGAGATCATAGAGAACTGTTTGGTGCGAACCGGGCATGATGGCGGCAAGCATGAGAACATCCGGACCAGTAGCGAGTTCACGGATTTTGAGCTGGACCTGGAGTTCCGCGTCGAGCCAGGCAAGACCAACAGCGGCATCTTTTATCGCGGCGGTCCCGAATACCAGATCATTGATAATCAGGGTCATCCCAATGGCCGCCAGGCGCTCACCGCCTGCGGCTCCGACTATTCCCTGCACGCTGTCACCCGCCCCGACGCCGCCCGGCCCGCCGGACAGTGGAATACCGTGCGCCTGGTGGTTCAGGGAACGCACGTCGAGCACTGGCTCAATGGCGTCTGCGTAGTGACGTATGAACTGGAGACCCCGGAATGGCGCCAGCTCATCGCGCAGCACCCCCATCTCACTCAGCAACCCGGCTTTGGCCTGCAGCGTCCAGCACCCATCGTCCTGCAGTCCAACAGCGGCCGCACCTGGTTCCGCGCCATCCGCATCCGGCCGCTGTAATAGACTCCCCACTTCTAAAAACCGTTTTTTAAATCCAGATTGAGCACCCTAAAGGAAGGACTCACCCATGGCATCAGACCATCTGGTCGGTGCAAAGCTGATCCTGCGCGCCCAGCTTGAAGTCGAGCGGCGCGGAGTTGAGGGGATCTTGAGCGAACTTGAACAGGTCGAACCGGACCTGGCGGAGTTCGCCATCGAGCGCATGTGCGACCTGCACCGCCGGCTTCTGAACCTGCGGAGCAGGCCCAAGGCGACCCAGCGCATCCACCGGCAGATGCAGGCGCTGGTTTTGACCAGCATCCTCGCCCTGCGCAAAGGCCACTATGAGCTATGGCAGAACCAGGAGGGGGAGGAGGGATCCGCAGAGGATCCACCCGCCAGCAGCGATCCATCCGCACCGTAACCCAGCCCGATGACGGGCTTGGGATTGTTCCTTCAAACCATCAGAGGGCCGGCGGCGTGCTTCCCACGCCGCCGGCCCTCTCTCATTTATTCATTTACAGCACAAGGAGATAGGACTCATGAAGCGTACATATCGCCTCTTTGATCTCTTTCATTCCCCCCTGCACCAGGCCTGGAAGCAGGATCGGCATCTTCGCCAGCGCGTCCCCATCCAGTTCGGCACGCGCAGCTGCGCCGGCCTGGCCCTGCTCTTTGATGGTCCTCCAGCGGATTATCTCCATCACGGCCTGCGCGTTCTAGCGCGCAATGACCAGATCCGCTGGCTTGCCCTGCGCGACATCCCCCTCGGCTGCTTCCCCTCTTCCCCCTCCATGCAGCGCAGGCCGGTCTCCTGGGCCAGCCTCTGCCAGGCCGAGATCCGCCACGGCATGCCCATGCTCGATTTTACCCAGCCCCTGCGGCCCAGCTGGGACTTTCGCTCCTTCCCCATCACCTCAATGGTTGTCAGCACCGGGCTGAAGGTACGGGAGCTGATCGAGCCTGGACCGGATACCCTCGATTCGGAGCGCTTCGCGCGTGAATTTGCCGTCCTGAACGCTCTGAGTGCATCAATGAGCCGTTTTGCGTTCTTCGGCATCGATCAGGACAACCAGCCGGTCTGCCGTCCCTGGTTCCGTTGCCGGCCCCGGGGCCATCATGGCCGGCGGCCCTATCCGGTGCACCCGATGGAAGGAGCTGCTCCTCAGCCGCTGCTGGCATTCAAGCTGGATCAGGTAGAGCGCCTCTTCTGGGCCGGCACCACAGTTCAAGCCGACCGCCACATCATTGAGTGCTCTACATGTCACAATAAGGTGGATATCAAGTCCTTCCGCCGGCATGGCACTAGCGCTACGGAGGTATTGGACGACAGCGGCTTTGCCGCCCGCTGTCCCTTCTGTAACCGGCATCATCGCTGGTCCCTGGAGGAGATGGTCAGTGCCCCGGGCAGGCGGAAGTTCTCCCGGGTGCTGCGCGACCGGTTTACCGAGGCGGCTACCGGTGGACTCCTCCTGCAGGCGACCGAGCCCTCGGTCTATCTAGGAACCTGTCCGATGGATCAGGATGAGCCAGCCGAAGGACAGCTTGATTTAGTGGCCCACCGCTTCCTGTCCCGGATCGATGGCCGGAGGTGGACTATCCATCTTCCAGCGGGTGCAAAAGTGCTGGTTCACCCCAATCAGCCGCTGGAGTCTGAGGAGACCTGGGCTCAGGCTCTGCCAAGCCTCCCCAGTGAGGCTTGGCAGCGCCGGCCACGCGACCTGCGCACCCGGGACATTGCCAGCATCTGTGGCGGCAATGCCCTGCTGGACTACCTCCGTCAGCTCTGGTTCACCCAGCAGGGAATCCGCCTGCCGGAGGATCCTGAGCATGTGCTGTTCCCAGCGGACCTGGTGGCCCTGGCCTGCCAGGACCTTCCCCCCTCGGGGTTGTACTGGGACCTCACCCCCTGCATCGGCGGGTTCCTGATGCAGTCGGAAGCCTTCCTGCTGCCGCCGGTGCGGATCACCCATTGGGACAGGCTGCTGCTGTCGTTGCCGGGTGATATTCGTGTCGACGCTGGCGTGAGTGATCCACGTTTTAAAGCCTATGATCGGGCTGTCCAGACAAAGCCAAAGGCAAACCAAGCAAACCGCTTTTTGCATGCACATCCGGCAAGCGCCATTCTCACGCCAATCACGTAAGTTAGACATATTCTTGGCTTCCAAGAATTTTTAAGTGCAGAGCGTCCTATTATTCGCCAAATATTGGAGGCGTTTATGGCGGAAAAAATCAGTTTCATTCCGTTCGATAAGGCTATTCGGGTGGACCTGGCAACAAACAAGGCTGTTAAACCCGCCAATCAAAAATTGGTTCAAACGGCTACCGCCGGTGGATGCGATGGAGAAAAATGTCGCGCATTGCTTAATCAGTATAGAGATCTTGAAATCTCTAAAATAGATCCTCTGTATGCTCTGCCGGAGGAACTGATCACAGGGATCAAGACAGGAATCCCCGGCTTGTTGAAGCCGAAGGAAGTGGATTTCGAGCGCGACTTGGCACATCTGTGTTCCGTCGCCGCTGGGGCTGCTGGCATCGTCGCGGGTAACACCGTACCCGGCGCTATGCTACAGCCACTACTGACGATCAAGCCGAATTACGAAGAAATAGTCGAAGCCAGCCAACAGTTTAAAGTCCAATGTCGGCCGGACGATATTCGAAAGGATCTCGCCCAACGATTAGATCCCTTAATCACGCAACGCCAGGGCTATCTTGGTTGGCTATTAACTAATCGGCAATACCTTCAGGAGCGGGACTTAATTCGCCGTCATCGAGAGGCACAAAGAAATTGGCGTAGTTTTGAATCGATTCCTCACGAACAAAGTGATCCGACATTCCGCTTGTTCTTGGACCGATGGCACCTATGTTCATTACATTGTTGGGATCTTCCGGTTCCGAAAATGGGTGATCTTGCCGGGATTGGCTTGCCAGGCCTGGCTATAGGCGGCACGCCTGGGATAACAGGACTGTCGCTATCATCCGTCGTTGGGCTTCCTAAGGGATATCCCTTAGCCCAGATGCTCGAAGAACAGAATCGGCAGTCCGCACCTGAACATTTGGCGGGCTGGATTCAAGTCTTATTTGATAAGAAGCCTCCGCGTGGAGGAGTTGAGCATTACCAAGGCGTATTTTTCGTTCATTTCTATCTTAAGTATGTGATTAGATCGCGCTATGGCCAGCGAATCCGTCGATGCCAAGGGAAAATCGATGATGTAATCGCAGAAGCGTTTGGCAAGAGTCCAGAATGGGTTCGCAAAATCAAGGCAACGATCACAGCTCGTCTTGGTCAAAATCATAGTTCCAGCGCAGATTGAGAATTCGGTAATCGGATTCAGATTCTTTTACCGTGTTTGTACCTATGGCGTCGGTTATTCCCCTTCTCAGACCAGCAGGGTGCTTGGATCGCACTCGTCAAAGCAGGTCAGAGATTGCGGGCACGCCTCATGGAAGATCTGCACGAGATTGAGGGATTCAGCGAGACGGCTGGATCTGATCCCATTGGAGCTACCGTTAAGCGCCCAATGGCCAAGTCCGAGCTGGGCGGTCATTATAAACACGAAACCTTAACCGGCGTTTCGATCTATATCTGGAAGCGTGAGCAGAAATTCCTGGCGCGATTTAGATACAATAATGTTCAGACGGCGGAAACTCTTGCAGCGGATCCAGTTGCAGCGGGCGCACGACTTCGGGGGATTATGGTAGAGATCGAACAGGGGACCTATGTTCCTGCTTGGGAATTACGTAAGCGACCATTCAAACATGCTCGGCCACCCCAGCAAACCTTGCGAAAAATATTCGATGCATATCTGGACGACGTACGAAGCCGCAAGGGTCATAAAACGTATCGAAATTACTTGAATCGCTCGATCCCAATTCTGGAGTTTGCAGAGCTGGCGGCGGTTGTACGGCGGTTTCGCTACGCCGAGGATATCAATCGGCAGTTTGCAGTCGAGTGTCGCGCCGCAATTTTTAAACGGCAAGTAGCTCGAAATGGCCAAGTCGCAACTTCTCCCACGCGCATTTCTCCCGGTCATGTTTGCAATATTATGCTTTTTGCTTCTACCGCATTGAATTGGGCTCGCCGTCCGGACGTTAATCACTTGCCGCTGACATTTGCCAATCCGTTCACCAGCGACATTATTGGTAAGCGTCCTCGTCGTGATCCGATTGCCTTATTATCCTTGCCCGTATCCCTGCGGATAGAGATGGTTCAAGCGATGGACCGCTACCAGCTCTGCTTGTTAGCTCCGATGTTTGTGCTGCCCCCTCGGCCGGAGGATTTTGCCGGCTTAATGATTGGCGATATCCAATGGGATGCGAAGCGCGTGATCTTCGGTGCGCGGATGGACGGAGATGACCATAATAAGACCCATGTTTCGTATCATGTTCCATTTCCAGAAACGTTAAAACCGTTGCTTGAATTCTGCACAAAAGACCGGAAAGCCGGACCGGTATTTTTGCGGCGCGCAGTCATAGACGGCAAGCGATATTCCAGAATACACGCCACATCCGCGCAAGAGATTGAGGCGCGCTTCGAAGATCTATTGGTCCAGGCCAAACAGCCCGTCAGGAATCAGAACGACCGCAAATGCGTTTTTCGCCAGCTGCTCTGTCGGCTGGGAGGTATCTCACAAGGTCAGCTTGCCAATGAATTCAAAAAGGTCTTGGCGCTGGTCCGGCCATCGTTAAAAATGCGATGCTATGAGTTGCGCGCGTCGATAACGACGGATCTGCTGACCGCGCGCATCGATGAAGATTTGCGACAGTATTTCACGGGCCACTCTACCGACAGAAAAATTCTAGCTCGATATCAATCCTTGGATCCGAATCATTTGTTAGCTCCCTATTTTGATTACATTCGTCCACTATTGGAGGCGATCAGCCAACGGTGGCGGGAACTCGGGATGCTTGGAGTCGGAGGCCAGATCTCAACAGTTGACGGCGCCGCTGGCATCGATCAGTCCAAGGATTGCTAGGACCGGAGGCCTGCACCAAAAGATGAGCATGAGTATCATAGCCGATAAGGTAAACTAAAGAATTAATGGCTTACATGAATACCCCATTTTCTTCTTCGTTGTGCAGCCGCGATGTGCTAGAGGAGCTAGCGACTTGGTGCACATCTGGTGCACATTTGGTGCATACAGTCTGCAAATCGCCAAGAATGAAATCTATACAAATCAACATGGCTAGCCCTTGTAATGCTGGTCAATTCAATAGGTTATGTACGAGGATATGGCTTGGGTCTCGCGCGACAGTATCCAATATTGCGAATTGGGTGAGAGTCTCCCCCTCTCCGTTGCCCGAAACAGCAAGCCCTTCAACCAAACAGTTGAAGGGCTTTCTTGTTGCTGCAACAGTGTTTATAGAAATTGATGCCTGGATTATGCCCGGCGTTGTTTACGGGTCATCAGTCTGGCAATCCCCCCTATGAGCAGGAGTCCACTCGTGGGTTCGGGCAGAGCCGTACTGGAAAGTGTGGATGTCACTTCATTCCATGTCGTAGCCACGCGCAGTTCATCGGCGCTCATTTGCTTCGGGGCGGACGTATTCGATCGGAGGAAAAACGTAGCAATGCCCGCCGCACCATTCATATCCGCACCGGTGCTTGTCAAAGAAGGAGCGGGTATGGTGTCCGTCCCGAACGTAGATGGATCGGGATCGATCCAGAGTTGAGCCACATCATCGGTCGCCGATCCGGTGTTATAAGTGTAGCTTCCAACCAGGAAATGAGTCACACCCACGTCTCGGCCGGTGGTGTCGAACACCTGGATCGGATTGGCGCCGGTTCCGACATTGGAATTGACGCTCGTGCCGAAGTCGTACTGGGCGGAATTGGTGGAATCTTTTCGGATAACGAGTCTTGCCCCGGCGACCGTGATGACACCCGACGTTTGGCTGCCCGGCGTATTGTTAAACCCGGCGACGAACGCTCCGGTCGTCCCCGTGACAGCCCCGGTCAAATCATCCACCCGGAACAGCATCGACCAATAGACCGTTCCGGAAGTTTGTCGCGGGAATGCCAGCCGGTCGACCGCGCCATTGGTTGCGGAACCGATGGCGCCCCACTGGATCATGTTGCCGCTGGAAGCGGGTAACTGCGTCGGCCCACTGAGGCTGCTCGCCACGACATTGATCGGCGGCGCAGTCGTGTTGGTCGACGCCACGGACCAAACTCCCGTCGTCGGCCCGACCTGCCCATTCAAAGTGGACGGTGTCGTGTAATTGAAAGGCTCGTACAGCAACGCTGCCGCCGATGCCATCTGAACACATGTCAATAAAGCCCCGGCTGCAATGATCTTCTTCATCTGCTCCTCCTCCACTAAGAAAATGCGATCGATTTCAATCGATAAATTAACTCATCCAAACCATTAAGGCCAATAAAAAAGGCTTAAATATCAAAAAATTAAACATCTGACTTAAAATGATGAAGGAGAAGTTTTTATCGCAAACGCTAAACGATTGTGATAGTTTGGATCGGGAATTCAGCATTTCATTGCAATGTGGAGGAGTGGGTTATGCACACGAATCGTTGGTCAAAAACGTCTTCAATTCGGATGAGTTTACTTATCGCAGCGGCGTCGTCTGTCGCCGTAGGTTTTGTATCCCCGGCACTGGCGAGTGTGCCTCCGCCTACCACCCGACCGACCGATTGGAATAATGCCGGTGGCGATAACGCCTATGTCAATCCTGCGAATTGGAACCCCGCACTCACCTCCGCCCCTGCCAACGCTGACAACGAATTCCTCACCATCAACAACGGCGGCACCGCGGTGATCAACCCCGGCGACAATGCCGAAGGCGCATTCATCAACCTCGGCCTTCGTCCCGGCGACACCGGCACCCTCCTGATCACCGGCGGAACGCTCACCACCGGCGAACTGCGTGTCGGTGGTCGCGAAACCATCGCCACTGACCTGACCGATTGGTCCGCCGGCACAACCGGCAACGGCGGCGGCACCGGCTCCGTCGTCCAGTCCGGCAACTCCGTCGTCAACGTCAACTTTACCTTCGGCAACGACCCCAATACCGGCGCAAACTACGAACCTCCCGTCCAAAGCATGTACGTTGGCGACTCCGGCTTAGTCTCCGGCAATACCGCCAACGGCTCCTATCTTATTAAAGACAACGCCGTCCTGCTCAACGGCCTGCAGACCAACGACCAGCTTGTCATCGGCTCAGGACCCGGCGCGCAAGGCGCATTCACCCAACAAGACAATAGCTCCGTCACCTCCACCGGCACCGTTATCGTCGGCCGACGCGGCGCGACCGGCTCCTACTCAATCTCCGGCGGGACGCTCTCCGCCACCGCCAACTCCCTCTACATCGGTGACGGTGATACCAATATCGTCGCCGCCGGCACCGTCGGCGTCTTCACACAGACTGGTGGGACCGTCAACGCCAAAGAAGTAGACGTCGGGCGCCGCGGCGGCAATGGCGATTATTCCCTCTCCGCCGGCACTCTCAATCTCAGCGGACCATTGAATATCGCCGGCACCGCCAACTCCACCGACCCGGCGTTTATCAACCCGGTCGGCATCTTCAGCCTCGGGGGAACAGGCGTCGTCACGACTAGCACGCTTACGACCGTCTCCATCGCGATCAACGGCGCTTCCAGCACCTACTCCGCCACCCCAACCGCCTCCGGTACCTTCGCCATGACCGGCGGCAGCATGACCCTCAACAACATCGGCTTCTTCATCGGCAGCGGCTCTGGCGCCACGGGCACCGTCAATGTCTCCGGCGGCACCCTCCTAAACGCCACCGGCGTCAACACTGAAATCGATGTCGGCAGCTCTGGGGGCAACGGCGCGTTCAACCTCTCCAATACCGGCTCGATCAGATCGTTCAACTTCTACGTCGGCGGCAATGCCACCGCGATCGGCAACAACGCCGCGTTTAATATGACCGGCGGCACTTTCACCACCACCAACCTCGTCCTCTCCGCTACCGCACTCGCCAATGCTTCCTCTCTCCGCACGCTCAACATCAGCGGTGGCACCGTCAGCGCCGTCACTTTCAACCAAGGCACCCTCTCCTCCACCAGCGTTACCCGCTCCGCCACGATCTCCGGCGGCTCCTTCACCGTTACCGGCACCACCACCGGCGGCAAAAACGTCACCTATAACCTCTCCGGCGGCACCTCCAACTTCCAGGGTGTCTTCAACCTCGACAACTCCTCCCTCAATATCTCCAATCTCGCCAACGTCACCTTCTCCAATTTCAACAACGCAGCCAACATGGGCGGCGCTACCACCATCTCCGGCGGCACTGTCAACGTTACCGGCGTATGGCGCATCAACAACAATGCCACCACCCCGCCGGGCTCCCTCACCATCTCCGGCGGCAATGTCACCATGGCCAGCCTTATCACCGGCGGCACCGCTGTTCCTCTCAACATCTCCGGCGGATCTCTCTCCATTCCCTCCCTCACCCTCTCCACCGGCACCATCTTCACTACCGACAACGCCATCTCACTCTCCTCCGCGATCACGCTCGGTTCGACAACCACCGGCACCGTCTCAACCACGATCAATGTCGACAGCGGCTCCCTCGCCCTCACAGGCCCCATCTCCAACACGCTTGTATCCACCCTCAACAAAACAGGCCCGGGAATTCTCACCCTCTCGGGCACGCAAACCCATACCGCCGCCGCCACCTATACCGTCTCGGCCGGCACCCTCAATCTCAATATCTCCGGCGGTTCCAACGCCACTGTCAACGCCAATGGCGGTTCTACCAATTTCGGCTCCAGCCAGACTCTCGCCGCGGTTAATGTCGCCAATGGTGCCACCGCTGCATTGGTTGCCGCCGGCACCCATACCCTCACGACGCCGGCCCTTAATCTCGGCACCTCTGGCACGCTCGATCTGGCCAACAATTCCCTGATCATCCCCTACACCGGCAGCAGTCCGCTCGCGATGATCCGAGGATATCTCCAGGCCGGCTACAACAACGGCGCATGGAATGGTACAGGCATCGATAGTTCCACCGCCAATGCTCGCGCCGATCACGCGACCGGTATCGCCTACGTCGACACTGGCTCGCAAATCCAAACTACCTACACCTGGATGGGCGACCTGAATCTCGACGGCAAACTCAACGCCGACGACTACGCTCTTCTCGACCGCCAGGTCGCCAAGTTCGGCCTCGGCTCCGCCGCTACCTGGACCACCGGCGACCTCAATTACGATGGCGTCGTCACCAGTGCTGACTACATGATCATCGACACTGCCTTCGGCCAACAGTCCGGCTCGCTCTCACCGGAATTCCTGGCCGAGCGAGAAGCCGAATTCGGCCCCGGCTATGTCGCGCAGCTCGTCGCTGCCGTCCCCGAACCTGGTTCCATACTGCTGCTGTTCACCATAGCGCCATTCATCACAGCGCGCCGGCGTCGCGATCGGTAATCAAGCCGACGCATCCTTCTTAAAGTCGGGAATCGCAACTGGCTGTTTACCACTGCGAATCGCTTCTTCGGAAAGCGGACGAATTGACGTCCATGTGACGGCGTCATAAACATCCACTGCGCTCTTGCCGCTGCGAATCGCGTCAAGGAAATCCGAGATGACGAAATAGTCCCCGCCGCCATGACCCGACTTCTGGGCCTCTTCGCCGCGCTTAGCCCAGTAAGGATGGTCGTACTTCGGGCGATATTTTTCCAGGTCTTCCCACTGCTCGGATTTGCTTTTGCCTTCGATATAGAGTTTCCGTTCGCCGACGGCAGATTCATACGAAGCTTTGGTGCCCTGGAGGGAATATTGACCCATGCCAGCAGGTCGCGGGGAGGCGGTATCGTAGCGGACTTCGATGAGCCGGCCCTGTTCGGTGCGGACGAGACATTGGTTGGTATCGCCATTTTCCCATTGGATTTTCGCCTGGGAAGAATCCTTGCCGAATTTCTTTTCAGCATACACCTGGTTGCCGGCAGATTTGGAATCCATGCAGACCAGTGAAACCAGCTTGTCGTTCTGGTTGACCCCCATCCATCGGCAGACGGGCCCGATGGCGTGCGTCGGATAGACGATGCCGCGGGTGTGCAATACATTTTCCCCACGCCAGGTGAGCGAACCATCCTTATTGAATCGCATCGAGCGGATTTCGTGGATATAGCCGCCGAAGCCGTAGGTGAGGTCGCCGAAAACGCCTTGGTTGACCATGTTCTGGACCATCATGACCGGCTGGCTGTAGAGATAATTTTCCAGCATCATGTACATGGTTTTATTTTTCTGCTGGGCGGAGACGAGGGCGTGACACTCGTCGATGTTGACGCAGGCGGGGACTTCGCTGCCGACGGCTTTGCCGGCGTTCATGGCGTCGATGGCCATTTCGGAGTGGAGCTCCTGCGGAGTCGCGATGAGGACGGCGTCGATGTCTTCGCGGGCGAGGAGTTTGCGGTAGGCATGAGGGTCGCCGGTAACGCCGTCGGGGCGTTTTTTGAGGTGTTTTTCGACGATGTCCTGGGCATGGCTAAGGTGTTTGGGGTCGATGTCGCAGACGGCGGGGATTTCGACGCCGGGAAAGGCGAGCATCACATTGAGCAGCGACGTGCCACGATCACCGACGCCGATGAAGCCGACGCGGACGGGTTTGGCGTTGGGATTGTCGGCGGCCCAGGCGGCGGGGACGGCGCGGCTGAGCGTGGCGGCAAAGCCGGTCGCAACAGCGAATTTCAAAGCATCTCGGCGAGTGATTTCCAACATGGTGAACCTCCAGGGGTAAGAATTATTTTTGCGAGCGTGGCGGTCAAGCGATCAAAAATTGGATTGCGGATCGTGCGACGCGAATCAGTTCCTCTAGCGATCCGGAAGCAAACGGCGTGTGCGCGACCTGATACAAATCCGTCGCATACGCTTCCACCGGTGGCAGATAACCGCCGGAGCCGTTTATCAGGTTGCCGACGACGATTGGGCGGTCGGGATGGTTTTTTCGCAGTTGTGTTTGCAAAGCGGAGTAAGCTTCGTTCTGCTGACCAATGAGAATGGAATCTCCGAGGCGCCAAATCCATAATGGAAGTCGGCTCGTGGGACCTTCTCCCACAATCTCACGAATTGCCCAGCGGCGTGCCAGCTTTTCCTTCAGCACTGGATCCGTTGCAATCCGCCATTGCGTCTGAAGATCACTGGCATCTTCCACTTTTTTCAGGGGTAGTTCTGTCCAGAGCAATTCTGCACTTAAATGAGTGGACGCAGTGGCGGGTTCGCGCCGCCATATCGCCAGCGGGGCACCGGATTCCACGATGCCGATATAGGTTAGATTCGTAGCGGGCGGTCCCATTCCTTCTAATACGCTGATCGCCGCAAATCCCAACCGGCGCCCATGACGATCTGCGACATGAGTTTCCGAAACATATTGTTCAGCAGGAGCCAGTTCCGCTGATGCGCCTTGGATGAAGAGACAGAGTCCGCCGGCGTGTGCTTCGACGGATTCGCGCAGCGCGCCGACATAATCCGGCGAGATCAGTTGATTCTCCCACGCCAGGGTGGTGGGGTGGCAGGCGTAGTTGACGATGGTTGCCAAAGTTGTGCCACCTGATGCGCTGATGCGTCCAACCAGCAACGTATCGTCGGCGGATTGCGCGGGGTTGAAGCCGCAGAGTATTCGTTGACTGACTGGCTCGGGGAAATCGCGATTGGCAGCCAGATCGCACTTGCCATACCGCCAGGTTAACGTCGCGGGGACGGCGTTTTTGAGGGCGCTGCCAGCCGCCTTGATCGCAGCACCGCGCAGTTGCTCAAGATATGAAGCGATTAAATGGCCGCCCGGCTTGTCGGCGTTGGTCCGCTGCACCGCTGGCGAAGCATGTGTATGTGAGAGGCACATCATCAAACGCTCGGGCGGCAGGCCGAGCGCTTCGAGAACTCCATTGCGCACGAACCATTCATCCTCCCGACTACGCCATGTCATCAGGTCCAGTCCCATCAACACCAGCGGCGGTTGTTTAGAATCCGTCTGAAACGTCAGGCAAGTCAGAGTCATCGGGCGATGCACACCCGCCGCCACATCATGTTTTGCCGCCGCCCAGCAACGGGAATAGATGCCTGGAGGCGGAGTAATCTGCTCGCGCGCCGTGCCGATCACGCCACGGAAAGAAGGGCCGTCGTTATTGGACCCTTGTTTGCCTGGCGTGCTGCTCACCAATCACCCACGCTTCCATCTTTATTGAATACACGCTGCAAAACTTCCTGTTGGAACGGATGTTTGCGGACTTCATCTTCGTTAATTTCAATCCCCAGCCCCGGCCGAGTATTCGGCTTCACAATCCGTCCCTTCTTCTCCACCGTGAATCCTTCCTTCACCACATCCACCCGCCAAGGCACATCCGAATGCACCGTCTCACAAATAATGTAGCTCGGTGTAGCAAACCCCAGCTCCAGCGACGCCGCCGTGCTCACCGGCCCCTGCGGATTGTGCGGTGCCATCGCTACCCGATACGCCTCGGCCAGCGCCGCGATCTTGCGCGCCTCGGTGAGTCCGCCGCAATGTGTGATATCGGGTTGAATAACGCTGGCCGCCCGTTTTTCAAGCAAATCCCGAAACGCATGCACGCCAACCAACCGCTCCCCCGTCGCGATCGGCGTCTTCACGCTCCGCCGAATCATCGCAATATCATCCATCGCCTCCGGCCAGCAAGGCTCCTCAAAAAAATACAATCCATAAGGCTCCAGCGCCTTGGCAAACATCAAACCCATCTGCGGCGAAGGTCGCGCATGACAATCCACCATGATGTCCACGCTGTCTCCCACCGCGTCGCGCATCGCTTTCACACATGCCTCCGCATACCGAATCGGCTGCAACCCCTCCAGCGGCATCGTGGCCGGCACCGCCATCGACTTAAACGCCGTGAACCCTTCCTCCACCGCCTTGGCCGCCAACTCTCCAAACCGCTTGGCGTCCGAAGGATCGCAGCCATAGAAATCCTCCATCTTCCCCCCACCCAGATGCGAATAGAGCCGTACATAATCCCGCACCGGCCCTCCCCACAACTTATGGCAAGGCACCCCATGCACCTTCCCGAGAATATCCCACAGCGCAATATCGATCCCGCTGATCGCCGTTCCGCGCACGATCCCATTGCCATGCCAGAAATGCTGGCGATACATCATCTGATGTAGGTGCTCAACGCGCGTCGGGTCTTCGCCGATCAAGAGCTGCGTGATGTCCTCGATCGCCCCGACCACGGCGCGGGTATGCCATTCCAGCGTCGCCTCCCCCCATCCATACAGGCCTGGCTGATCCGTAAGCACTTTGACGAAGATCCAATTGCGCATCTTCGCATGACACACCAATGTTTCAATTCCCGTAATCTTCATAAAAGCTTATTTCCTTAGGCAGATTTCATGCGAACCGAATGTAAAAGTACAGAACCACTGCCGTGATGATCCCCCACCAAATCACCGGCCGGCGCAATCCGCGATACTTTTCCCGCTCTGCCATTGGCATGCGCAGGCTGTCGCGCGTCCAGATCAACCCTTCCAATTCCACATCACTCCGCGGCTTGCCACACAGACTGACCGCCGCACACGTCACCATGCACGTCCAAAACACAATCCCCGTCCGATTCTGAAACGCCAGCCGGGGAAACTTCCACTCCAGCGCTAGCGATAAAGGAATCGTCAAAAAACCCGCCGCCAGCGCCCCGGCATTGGTCGTTCTCTTCCACAAAATTCCCAGCAAAAACATCGTTGCAATTCCCGGCGTGAAATATCCATACGCATTCAGCAGATAAAGAAAAATCGGCTTCTTCGAGTGCTGCGTCAAAAGCATCGCGCACACAATCCCCATTAAAATCGCTCCAACGCCAAACCATCGTCCGAACGCGACAGCCTGCGCATCACTCGTCTCCCCAAGCTGGCCAGCATCTCGCCACCGTTTCCAAGGCATATAGAAATCGATCGTCGCAATTGTTGCTACCGAATTGACCGCCCCGGACATATGCCCCATCACCGCTGCAATCAGCCCCGCCATCACCAAGCCAATCAATCCCGTCGGCAACAGCGTCTGCACCAGCGTCGGAAACACCAAATCCGCCCGCGCCAAATTGGGCAGCAGCTTCGGCGCCATCATCCCCGGGACAATAATAATGATCGGAATCAAGAATTTGAGATAATCCGTAAAGACAATTCCCATCCGCGCATTCCATTCATCTTTGGCCGCCAGCGCGCGTTGTACGATAAATTGATTGGCCGCCGCATAGAAAATGGAGATACAGAGTGTCCCTCCCAGATACATCGTCCAGGGAAAATCTGGATCAGATGCCGGCAGCAGGAGATGCCAGTCTTTGGAACTCGCAATCACCGCGCTGACACCCCCGGTTGCGTGAATCGTTGCCACCGACAATGCCGCCCCGCCGCACAGCAGCACGATAAGCTGAACCATCTCCGTCCAGACGACGGCGCGTAAGCCGCCGGTGATCGTGTAAGCACCGGTCACCACCGCAAGGATCACGATGCTGTAAGCGACAGGAATTCCCACCAGCGCGTACAACGACAGCCCCCCCAGATACAACACCGCCCCGATCTCCACGAGCAAGTACGTCAGCAGAATGAGCACCGCATACAACGTCCGCACCCCCGGCCCAAACCGCCGCAACAAAAACTCCGGAACCGTATAAAACCCATTCCGCAAATAAAACGGCAAAAAAATCCACAGCAGCGCATTGAGCCCCACCAGAATCATCCCCCACTCGGTCACCATCGCCACAAACCCCCGGCTATACGCCACCCCCATCGAACCGATGAGTTGATGGCTTGAAATATTCGCCGCCACAATGCTCCCCCCGATCATCCACCACGGCAGCTTATCTCCGGCCAGAAAATAATCCCGCTTCGTCTGCTTTCCCCGCCGCGCCGCCCAGAACCCGATCCCCAGGATCGCCAGCATATACGCCAAAAAAATCGCAAAATCCAAGTGCGTCAGTCGCATCGGTTACACTAATGAAACAGGGGGTTTAGCGCAGTTGGAACAGAATCACCACATCTCATACTGCGTCGCATTCCCCCAACGCGGCTGCACTTCGTCCGGCGACGGATTCAGATTGATAAACTGCGTCCGATCCGCACTGAACGATGCCGCATTGGCTTTCTTCGACTCAACATGATCGTCGGCATACAGATTATTCTGCCATCCCCGCAGCGGATTTGAGTGCGGCCCGTGTACAAACTGAAAACCCACCACCGATCCTAGATTTTGTCCTCCAGTCTGTCGGCCTTGATCAGTCATCAACACCTTCCGCTGCATCCCCTTCTCGCCGAGTTTAATCACATATTCGTCGCGGTTATCCCCATTCCCGTTGGTGTCCCAGAACCGCCAATCCAATGCTCCGGTCGCCGTTGCTGGCGCGGAACCTGGATGCGCTCCGCCAAACGGCCCCGGATAGTGATACTGCGGATACCACGGATCAGGATTGCCAAAATACCAGTATGTGAGGCATCCCGTGACCGTATCCCCGCCTCCGGAGTCCTTCATAAAATCATCCGGCTGATGGCTGCGCAGATTTTGCTCGGCATCCCAAAACCAGTTCGCCGGACAGTAGAATACTTTCAAACCACCCGCAAAGAATGGCGTGTCATATGGATTGGAATGCGGATTGGCGATTTGCGCCATTGCGCTTTTGATGTCGGGATATTTGAACGTGACGCCTAAGTTCGTGGTGCTGACATCGCTTTTGTTGCGCGGAAACTGCTGCGATTCGTCGATCTTCATCATCGGAAACATACCGTGATTTTGATTGGCGTAGATGTATAGCAGTTGTCCGCAAGCGCGAAGATTGCTCATGCACTGCACGCTCACTGCCTGCTCGCGTGCCCGGTTCAGCGCCGGCAAGAGAATAGCGACCAGCAAACCGATGATGCCGATAACCACCAGCAGCTCAACAAGGGTAAAACCAGATGATTTCGAGCGCTGCATACTATCTCCTAGGATCGCAGTCCGTCTCAACCGATTGTAATCGTTCAATGGGCGCGCGGCTATAAAAATATTCCAGCGAAGCCTGAATCGAAGCCATTGCCCTATTTTTCGTTAAATTCACTGCCCGGAAGCAATCTGCTCCCATTGCCCGCTCCGCGCCGAATTCAACACCGCATCACACACTTTCTGCGTCTCCAGCGCCTCCCGGAAAGTCGGACTGGCCGGCTTGCCACTTCCCACCGCCTCCAGGAAATCCGCAAGCTGATGCACAAACGTATGCTCATACCCAATCTGCAACCCCGGCACCCACCAATGCTTCATGTACGGATGATCCCCATCGGTAATATGAATCGACTTCCACCCTCGAAGCATTCCCTCGTCTTTGTAATCAAAATATTCCATCCGATGCAGATCATGCAGATCCCACGCGATCGAAGCATTCTCCCCATTAATCTCAAACGTATACTCCGCCTTATGTCCCCGGGCATATCGCGTCGATTCAAACGTCGCCATCGACCCATTGGCGAATCGCGCCAAAAATGCGCACGCATCATCGATGCCAACCTTCTCCACCTTCCCCGTCAGATTGTGCTTGCGCTCTTTCACAAACGTCTCGGTCATCGCCGTCACTTTGGTGATCGGTCCATTCAGCCAGATTGCAGTATCAATGCAGTGCGCCAGCAGATCCCCCGTCACCCCCGACCCCGCCGCATTCACATCCAACCGCCACAGCGCCGTCCCCCCCTGCGGCAAATCCGCCGAGATCGTCCAATCCTGCAAAAACTTCGCGCGAAAATGAAACACCTTCCCCAGCCGCCCCTGATCGATGAGGTTCTTCGCCAGCGTAATCGCCGGCACGCGCCGATAATTATACCAGACCGTATTCGCCACCCCCGTCGCCTCCACCGCCCGGCACATCTCCTCCCCCTCGGCCGTATTCATCGACAACGGCTTCTCACACAAAATCATCTTCCCCGCCTTCGCCGCCGCCAGCACAATCTCCCGATGCGTATTGTTCGGCGAGCAGATATCAATCGCATCAATATCCTTCCGCTCGACGAGCTTCTTCCAATCCGTTTCTACCGACTCATACCCCCACTTGGAGGCAAACGCCTCCGCATTCCCCTTATCCCGCCCACAAACCGCCTTCAAAACCGTGCGATACGGAAGGTCGAAAAAATTATTCACCTTTCGATACGCATTGGAATGCGCGCGGGCCATAAAGCCATAACCGACCATGCCGATGTTCAAGGTTTTCATTGCAGTTTTATCCTTTCAACGTCCCGTAAAGCGTTCCATGGTCCGAGAAGAACATCATTCTTTGATCTGTAGAAAGTCGAAGATCAGTCCAGAATAAACGTCGAATTGGTGGCCTGGCTCATCGAGCGCGTATCGCGTCATGGAGACCGTTACTACCTTGGTTCGGGTGACGCGGACAACGAAGGCCATGCGCACTCGCTGTGGCTCATCCACACCGACGCAACGAATTTCGGTCTGCGTTGACCCATCCGAGGGCGAGCATTCGCTCAAGACGGCCTTGCCGTTTGACAGTTGCCGGATTGCATCGATTCGCTTATCTGCAAGTTGTTTTGCCATAGCACGACGCGCCGCCACGTCCGCGAAGGGTTCGCGAGCCAGGAATACAGAAACGATTAGTTGGTCAGGTAAGCTCTGGTTGCGGAACTCAAATTGCATCGGATCATGGCCCGGAATGTGGATCCATTCGAATGGAGCGTGAAGGATGAAATGCTCACGCTCAATTCGAGTTGTGCCAGGTTTGTTCGCAGCAGGCGCGGCTTCGGCCTGCGATTTCGAGAGGGCCGGAGTCGACAACGGAGGCTGCTTTTTCAGAAGATTAAAAATACCCATTGGCCAAAAACACCATTACTCATGCCATCCGTGCAGCTCGCGCACTTTCACCATCGCCGCCAGAATATCATTCCACGTTTGCGACTTCATCATCGTCTCATTGCTGAACATACAGCCATCCCAGCAGATATGCCGGAATCGTTTGATCGAATGCCCCGACTCATTTTTCAGCCAATACCCCGCATGGTTGGCGATATCGAGCTTGCCCGTCGGATCGGTTGCCAGACAATGCCGACCCGTCTTGTCGTGCGAACCCGAGCCATGCACAGTTGCGTTATTCTGTGCGACATGGAAATCGATCGTCCACGGACGAAGAGCATTCGTCAGCTTCTTGATTGCGTCATCCAGCTTGCCCTTGTCTTTCCAGTCGTAATCCGCAGGCAAAATCGCATCTTCGGGCGCGTTGTACCCCATTGTGTAGAGCAGCGTGTGCGCCATATCCGCCTGAAATCCGACCGTCGCCGGTCGGCCCACCATCTCTAGTAACTCCACCATCCGCCGCCACGAATGCATCCCACCCCAGCAGATTTCCCCTTCTGCCGCCAGCCGTTCGCCATGCCCCTCGGCCACGTCCGCGGCCAGTCGAAATGTCTCGGCAATTCGCTTCTGGTTCCCCGCCGGGTCTTTCGCCCAATCGCCCGGCGAGCAGGCCGAGTCGATCCGAATCACCCCCCATTGCCGCGCCCCCCACAGCCGCAACTTCTCCCCGATTTTGCACGCCTTATGAACCGACTCGACAAATTTCTTCCGCTCCCCCTCCGACCCCATCGCCGACCCACCCCCCGTCGGCGGCCACACCGGCGCCACAAGCGATCCAATTGCTAGCTTCTTCCCCTGAAACTTCTCCGCCAGCCGCTTCAACTGATCGTCACTGATATCAATTGAAACATGCGGATCGAACAAAAACAGATCCATCCCGTCGAATTTGACCCCACCCACATTTGCCGCCGCGGTGAGATTGATCATCGTATCCAAATCAATCGGCGGCTCCGCCCCTTCCCCACCCTTTCCAACCAACCCCGGCCAAGCGGCATTATGCAATTTGGGATAATTGTTCGACATGCGCAGTCTCTCCGAGCGAATTGTTAATAGTCGTGTCTTACAGCTTCAAATTCCCCACATACTTAATCGCCGGTGCATCGGGATTTGCATCTGGGCCGAAATACCGCAGCACCACCAGCGGCTCGGTCCCACTCGTATTCTCATATGTCACTCCCGTCTTCGCCGCTGCCTCAGTGACGAACACTTCATCCTCCGTCAGATCATGAAATCCGATCATCTTCGGGCTGCTCAGTCGCATCTGATTGATCTTCCCCTCACCCTGCACGGTGATGATGCTGTTCGCTCCGCTATCCTTGATAGTGATTTTCTTCCCCGGCAGTACTGTCAATTCCTTGGCCGTGAAAAGCTGCTCCCCGAACACCTTCCCATACACAATCCACTTATCCTCAAACCCCTCCTTGGCCGACCCATGATGGGTGATCGGCTCCAGGAAATGGTTCGCCTTGAAATTGGGATCCACATTCGCCTCCCAATCCAACTGCTCTACAATGAAATCCAAATCCTGATGCTTCTCCTTAGGCATATCCTTCACCAGCAGTGCCCAAGGCACCTCCCGCCCTTCCACCAGCGACTGATACATCCCAAACACATCGCTCCCCCACTGCGGCTCATACGTGCACAACGACCCCGGCGCATGCAAAATACACGGCCCCACCATCCACCCCGTCCCCGGCTTCAACCGAAACGCCTGCGACAAATCCAGAATCCCATTATCCCCCTTGTTCCAATCCGCCAGACATTGCCGCAGCTGCGCCTTGGTCGTTCCCGGCGTCAGCCCCATGAACGTATACGGAAAATTGTTCCCCACATTATTGTGCTGCGGCGGGAAGTAATAACTCTCCGGCTTCCCCTCCAAACCCACCAGCTTTGCCTGCTCTTTCGACTGATGCATATGGTGCGGAATCGGCCCCATATTGTCGAAAAACTTCGAATAAACTGGCCATTTCTTATATTTTCCCCAGATCGAATCCCCGATAATTTTCGCCCCCGCCTCCTGCACTGCATCCGCCAGCGTGCAGCGCTCACCACCTTCAACAATATACGACAACCCCTCATCCGGCGTCCGATTGTCATTCGCTGCCGGCGTCGTCGATCCAAACCAGCGCTCATCAATCCCCCCGCGATTCAATCCGAACGCATACAAATCCTTCGGATCCAACTTCAGCCTTTTCCCCGGCTGCAAAAACGACCGAGGGACCCAGCACGGCGCCAGCCGCAACAACCCGCCGTTGCGCTCCAGAGTGGTCTCCACAATCTTCTTCACATTTCCCGATACCGTCTTCAGCTCTTTAACATTGGTTGGCATAGACCACGATGATCGTTACGCCGGCCATCCGAGTCAACGCCTCCCCTCGCCTCGGTGTATGAAATTGGGTAGGCTGCTCGTCCCATCCCCTAAAGAGGAAAATCCGAATGAAGCGAACTCTCCTGGCTGCGCTGGCAATTTGCCTGTCGATGCTCTGTACTCGTTCTTTCGCTGACGACAATCCCTGGACCTCCACCACCGACCCCGATCAGGCCCCCGTCCCCAAATGGATCTGGGGCAAGGACGACGCCAAGCCCAACGAAGTCCTTGAATTCCGCACGACGTTCGACGCCGGCCTGCCAGCGAAAAATATGGCCGAGAATCCTTCCACCGCCGCCCTCTGGGTCGCCGGCGATGACAACATCGTCGTCTTCCTCAACGGCAAACAGATCGGCAAAGCCAGCCGCTCCACCGGCGACAGTGGCGCGACCCTCATCGACGTCCGCGCCTTGCTCTCCCCCGGCAAAAACGTCCTGGCCATCCGCTGCACCAACATCGAAGGCCCCGCCGCCATCGCCGCCAAACTCGTCGTCCGCGGCTCATACCGTGATACCTTCACTCTCATCACCGACGACCACTGGAAATATTCCGAAGCTGCCGTTCCCAAATGGATCACCAAAAATTTCGACGACTCCTCTTACCCCAATGCCCGCGTCCTCGGCGACTATGGCATGCAACCCTGGGGCAAACTCCCAGCCGCCACCCCCGCCAACCAATCCACCCCCGTCGCCAACCTCACCCTCCTCCCCGGCTTCAAGGCCGAACTCCTCTATTCCGTCCCCAAACCCGACCAAGGCTCCTGGGTCGCCATGACCCCCGACCCCAAAGGCCGCCTCTACGTCTCCGACCAGAACGGCTCCCTCTACCGCGTCACCCCCGGACCCACTCCCGCCGACACCAAAGTCGAAAAAGTCGACCTCAAGATCGGCTCCGCTCAAGGTCTGTTGTGGGCGAATGACTCGCTCTATGTCGATATCAACGGCTCATACGAAGGGCGCAATGCAGGCATCTATCGCGTGCGCGATACCAATCACGACGACAAGCTCGACACCATCGACCCGCCACTCGTTCTCCTTAAAACCCGCGACGGCAATAATCCTGCCGGCGGTGAGCACGGCCCCCACGCCGTAATCAAAGGCCCCGACGGCAAACTCTATTTCGTGGCCGGCAATTTTACCTCTCATCCCGAGCCTCTTTCCCCCTCTTCCCCCGCCCAGCACTGGGCCGAAGACCTCCTCCTCCCCCGCGAACCCGATGGCCGAGGACATGACCCGACCATCTGGGCACCCGGCGGTTGCGTCAGCCGCATGAACCCCGATGGCTCCGACATCGAAGCTTTCGCAATCGGCCTGCGCAATACCTACGACATCGCCTTCAACCCTGACGGAGAACTCTTCGGCTACGACTCCGACATGGAATGGGATGTCGGCACCCCCTGGTATCGCCCGACCCGCGTTAATCACATCGTCTCCGGCGCTGAATTCGGCTGGCGCAACGGCTCCGGCAAATGGCCCACCTACTACCCCGACTCCCTCCCCGCCATCGTCGATACCGCGCTCGGCTCCCCCACCGGTATCGTCTTCGGCACCGACGCCAAATTCCCCGCCGAATACCAGCACGTTCTCTTCGCCAACGACTGGGCTTACGGCCGCGTCTTCGCCGTCCACATCAAGGAAAAAGGCTCCAGCTACTCCGCCACCTACGAACCCTTCATCACCGGCAAACCCTTCGACGTCACCGACATCGTCATCAATACCGACGGTGCGATGTACATCACCATCGGCGGTCGCGGCACACAGTCCGGCCTCTACCGCATCACCTACACCGGCCCAGAATCCACCGCCAAAGTCCCCGCCCCCCACGACCCCGCCGCCGCTGCCGCGCGCATGCTCCGCCATCACCTCGAAGCCTATCAGTCCCACTACGACCCCATCGCCGTCACATTCTCTTGGCCGTACCTCAACAGCACGGACCGATTTATCCGCTACGCCGCCCGCGTCGCCATTGAATCCCAACCGTTGGCCGAATGGCAGGACCGCGCCCTCGCCGCCAATCCTCCAACCGCCTCGATCAACGCCCTCCTCGCCCTCTCCCGCGTTGGCGATAAATCCCTCCAGCCCAAAATCCTCGACGCCCTCGATCGCCTCGGCTTCAAACAACTTACCCGCGATCAAAAACTTGAGCTCCTCCGCACCTACGACGTCTGCCTCATCCGCATGGGCGACCCCGACGCCGCCACGCGCGACCGCCTCATCTCCCACTTTGACCCCTTCTTCCCCAGCCACGACCAGGATCTCGACCACGAACTCTCCCAACTCCTTGTCTACCTCAATTCACCCACCGTCGTCTCCAAGTGCATGAAGCTCATGTCTGCCTCCGACACTCAGCAGGAACAGATGTTCTACGCCCTGATCCTGCGCACCATCAAAGTCGGCTGGACCCTCCCGCAGCGCCAAACCTACTTCGCCTGGTACAATATGGCCGAGGAAAAATACACCGGCGGCGCCAGCTTCAAACTCTTCCTCCAGCACATGCGCACCAACGCCATTAAAACCCTCACCCCCGAAGAAATGACCTCCCTGGCCTCTGTCCTCTCCCCCGCCAAGACATCCACAGCAACACTCTCCGCACCCTCCCGCCCGTTCGTCCGCAACTGGACGATGGACGACCTGACTCCCAAGCTTCCTCTCCTCGACTCAGGTCGATCCTTCGCTAAAGGCAAAGCCGCCTTCGACGCAGTCTCCTGCATCAAGTGTCACAAGTTCGGCTCCGACGGCGGTTCCGTCGGCCCGGACATCACCGGCGTCGGTTCCCGCTTCGCTCCCCGCGACATCCTCGAATCCATCATCCTCCCCTCCAAAGTCATCTCCGACCAATACCGCGAAACCCGCTTCGTCACCAAACACAACGGCATCCTCCTCGGCACCATCCAATCCGAAAAAGGCGACTCCGTCGTCATCCGCTCCAATCCCCTCTCTCCCGTCGATATCACCATCCCCAAATCCGACATCACCCGCCGCAGCCCCTCCAAACTCTCCACCATGCCCACCGGCCTGCTCAACGTCCTCCACGAAGACGAAATCCTCGACCTCCTCGCCTACCTCCGCGCCGCTGGCAACCCCCACGACAAAGCGTTCAAAAACTAGATCGTTTCCCAAAAAAGAAAAGCCCACCGACCGCGGTCGGTGGGCTTTTTGCGTTTAAATCCAACTACTGCAAAACCTTCAACCGAATATTCTTAAACTCCACCATCATCGGCTTCCCCGCATGGATCTGTAGTCCCAGCAATCCCTCCCGCGCCGATTTCCCCACCTCATCATCCGTAAAATCCACCGTTACCTTTCCATTCACCTTCTGAATAATGTGATCCCCCTTGGCGATGATCTCATAGTCATTCCACTTGCTCATATCGATCTCATTCCCCGACGCCGTCTCATCAGCAAAAACCTCCACCGTCTTCTTCCCCGCCGCGTCGATCACCACCTTCTGCCCGCGCTTGTCCACGATCCCGCGCCCGCGCTCCTCATACAACATCCCTGTATACGGGCTCGGCTGCCCCTCCGCGATATCGGCCTGATACCCCATCATCACAAAGTCCGGCAGCTCCTTGCTCCGATACTGCATCCCCGAGTTATGATCCGTCAACTTAAACGAGAACTTCAACTCAAAATCCCCCAGCATCGCCGGCGGCAACCCCTTCACCCCTCCCTTATAAATCAAAAACGTATTATGCGGTGCCGGCGTCTCCTTCGTCGTCCGCCCGACAATCGCCCCATCCTCCACCGACCAGAATTTCGCATCCCCATCCCACCCGCTCAGATCCTTCCCATTAAACAGCGGCTTAAATCCGCCTCCCATCATCTTTTCCGATCCCATCGAATGATGAGTACATCCCATCCCCCCGATCATCAATCCCATCGCCGCCGCCACGACCGCCCACTTCGACACGTTTGGTCCCATCGACTTCTCCTTATTAAATGAAGGCTCCCATCATATCGACTTTCTCCCAGGAATCCCCCTGCCTATCATTAGAAGTAACAACCGACCCCCAGGAGCGTTCCCGATGCACCGATCTTTCATCCCAGGAGTGCTGACCATGTTCATGTCCTTCGCCGCGTTAGGCTTCGGCAGCAAAACCGCCCATGCCTCCGAATCCCTCCCCGCCCCCAAGCTCGACATTACCTATGCCGACAAATCCAAACCCCAGACCGCCGTCTTCGCCGGCGGCTGCTTCTGGTGTACCGAAGTCGTCTTCCAACAAATCCTCGGCATCAGCGATATCACCAGCGGCTACTCCGGCGGCGCCGCCGACACCGCCAACTACGAACGCGTCTCCGAAGGTGACACCGGCCACGCCGAATCCATCAAAATCACCTACGACCCCTCCAAAATCACCTACGGCCAGCTCCTCATGATCTTCTTCTCCACCCACAACCCCACCACCCTCAACCGCCAGGGCAACGACGTCGGCACCCAATACCGCTCCACCATCTTCTACGCCAATGCCGACGAGAAAAAAGTCGCCGAAGCCTACATCCAGCAATTGACCGAAGCCAAAGCCTTCCCCGACCCCATCGTCACCACCCTCGAACCCCTCAAAGCCTTCTACCCCGCCGAGGCCTACCACCAGAACTACGCCTGCCAGAATCCCAATAACCCCTACATCGCCCACATCGCTCTCCCCAAAGTCGAAAAAGTCCGCGACAAATTCAAAGACCTCCTCAAAACCACCACCCAGCCATCACGGTAGCCGCGCCATCTGATACGCTCGCGCATACTCTCCGCGCGCGTATGCGGCTCGCGCCTCCTCTAGTTTTTGCGTCCCCGGCTTCAATCCCTGCATCGCCAGCTCCACATCCGCACGCCAGCTCACCAGCAAATGATGCTCCCGCGCCGACTCTAGCGTCTCCTCCTGCTGCGCCATCTCCTCCACCCAAGGCGTCACAAACCTCACCCGCGCTAGCGCCACCCAATCCAGCAATCCCTCCTCCATCCCCGGCGTCGCCAGCTCGAGCTGCACAACCACCCGCCCCGCCCCCCGGGCCACTTCCGACAAATCCACCTCCTCCATCGCGTCGATATGCTCCATATTTGCAAACGTCCGCATCAACCGCAGCGATTTCTCATCCCTCCCCGCCCAGACGCGCAAACACACCTCCGCCCGATGATCCACAAAATCATTCGCCCTTCCCGTCAATTCCACTCCCAATCCCTTAAACCCTCCCGTCGGCGCTTTCAACTCATACCGCAATATCCCCGGCTTCCCACCGCCCCGTACATGCACCACCTGCATAGGCGTATTTGATAACCTTCCCACCACCACATTCTCCGTCAGCGCAACCTGCTCCTCCCACTTCGCATCCGCAAAATCCGTCACCAAAATCCCCCGCCGATAAGTCGGCTCCGCATACGCCACACTCACATCCTTCACAGTCTCCGCCAATTGCTCCACTTCCCCCAGCGGATAATTATATGGCGTATAAAACCGCTGCCCCAGCGCATACCCCGCCGCCACCCCGCTGACCGCCCGCGCATCATTCCCACACTCTGCATTCACATTCGCCGTCCGCCCCAGCGCGATCTGAAGCAGCACGCACTCTCTCTCCCGTAGCGAATCCGAATTCCACTCTCCCCCCACGCGCGCTCCCGCCGGTGCTGCCGACTCCCACCCCGGCCACACCCGATCCACCCGCGGAAACTCGTTATAAACCGCCGAAACCATCCCCTGCGTATAAACATTTTCCGCCAGTTCACCCGCCCCGCCCTCCCATAATCCCCCGGCAGCGGCGGTTAAGATCAGCCGCTGATACGCCAGCAGATTTCCCGCCAACCAGCGCCGCTCGTCAACCGACAACCCATCGCGCGGGTCCAACATCACTCCGACGCGCCTCGCCGCCTCCACAGCTGCCGGATTAAAATCCGCCCACAGCAAATCCTCCCCCAGCCCCGCCGCCCCGCTCGCCCAATACGCCGGCTCATTCTCCAAATTCACCGCCAGCACCAATCCCTCGTCTCTCCCCATCTCCCGATAATGCTTCCCCAAATACCGCGCCGCCTCGCGCAGCCGTCGTGCCTTAAACTCATTCAATTCCACATTTGACATCGTCAGCCAAGGCGTATTTCCCCACCGGTTCGGCGTCGACAGCCTCATCCTCTTCTCCGTCTCATCCCAAACCACCTGCTGATATTTTTCCTCCCACCAATTCTTCCCTCCCACCTCATGCGGCGTATTCTCCCACCACGAATCAAAACAAATCTGCACCGGCATCTTCGCCTTCTTCGCCACCGCCAGCACATAATCGATCTCCCCCTCCACGACCTTCTCATCCTCCTTCGCATACCCAATCCAAGTCGTCCACGCCCCCTTCACATTTGCCCCATCCAATCCCTCCTTGATCCGCTCCACCCGCCGAATATCCCCCTCCATATCCCCCCAATTCAAATGCACCGTGGGCGCAATCCTATAAGGCACCGTCATCCCCGCGCCCTTAAAAAACGCGTCAAAATCCGAAAACACCCACACCCTCCCAATCGCCACCGGCTTCTCCCCCACATTCTCAATCTTCACCGCCACCCGGTCCCGATCCCCCCCCGGCACCTCCAAAAAATAATGTATCGGCCCCGCCCCACACCCCTCCCAGGTCCGAAGCGCCCGCCTCACCCCATCCACCCAAACCACATACCCCGTCACATCTCTCTCCCGCCCATTCTCCTCCTCAATCTCAATCGTCACCCCCTTGCCGCGCTGCACCGCCACCTCATAACTCACCGACGCCCCCCGCCCATCCAACACTTCAGCCATCCGCCGCAGATCATGCCCACCCACCACATCCCCCACGATCTCCTCCCGCACTGCCCCCGCCACCACCCCATGATGCGCCAAAACCGCACCCTTATCCGACAGATCAATCGAATCCGTCAACCCCGCCGCCGTCACGACCGGGCCGCTCACACAGATTACGACAGGCAATATTGCGGCGACAAATCGCATCACTTCACCGCCTCCACCGTCACCTTCCATCTCACTTTCAATGTCCCCGCCGGCAAATCCCCCACCGCCGCCTGCACATATCCATTATGCGTCGCCATCTTCGGCTCGATCAACTCCAACCTCACCCCCGCCGGCTCAATCACCTCAAACGTCGCTGCCCCACCCACGCGCTCCACCCGCACTTTCGCCCCATCAATCTCCACCTTCGTTGCATGCACCCCATCCGACACCATCACCGGCAACGCCACCCGCGCGCCCGCGACTTCTCCCCCCACTTCACTGCTCACCTCCACTGCATCTTTGCTAATTGAATAATCCTCCGTCACCGGCCGACTCCCTTCCCCCTTCAATTCATACTTCAATTCAAATCCGCGCTGCCCCACCCTCACCGCCATCGTCTGCGGTAAAAACTTCGCCTCCCCCGAAACCTCCGTCGGCGGATCCTTCGGATCCACCCCATCCCTATCCGACATAAAATCCGCCAGCGAATACCACCTCCCCCCCACCTTCTCCTGCCACTGAATCCCCGGCGTCAATCCCCCCGTCACCTCCGCTCCCGCCCCTTCATATGCCCGATGCTCCGCCACGCTATCCGTCAATGGCGACAATGCCACCCCGCTCTTCTGCACCCGCTGCAACCCCGTCGAGTTGTAATGTGGATCCGCCGCCGTCTCGATCTCCACATAATTCCCCTCCACGCACGCCACCACCTTGTGGAAAATCTCCCTTACATCAAACACATACGAATTCATCTCCCCCGGCTTCGCCGTCTCCACAATCGCATCATCCGCCCGCTCATACGCAATCGCCAACATCGCCATCGGCAGCAAATTATACTGCGAATTAAACGAATACCCCTCAAACCCAAATCGGCTCGCCGGGTCGGCATAGTTCTTCACAATCCACAACTCCCCGCTCGGCCTCTGCCACCGCCGCAAACTCTCCAAACACAAATGTGCCGCCCGCTTAAACGTGCCCGCCACCTCGTCATTCCCATGCTTCTTCCAATACGCGGCATTGCATTCACAAATCACCGCCACCGCTGCCTCGTTCCATTGATGATTCGCCGACCGCCCCCCCGTCGCCCATTCCCCGCTCGGCGACAACAACATCAACGTCGAAATTCCCCCCAGCCGCAAAAACTCGTTCACCGCCTCCGCCTGCGGCCCGTCATACGCCCCATCCGCCATCATGTCTTCCAGCCACAGTCGCGGAAACGCATCATATGCCATCGGACTATTTGGATCGCGATACATCCCATACTTCGTAAACGATCGCCGCTGCTTCGTGATGCTCCGTTCGATATACGCCGACTGCCCCTCCAACTCTGCCGGATTCACGAGGCCATCTTTGCGACGCATAAGCTCCCCCGACACATTCACCAGATTCCAATTTCCCCCGCCGCTGACATCCCGATAGACCTTCTCCGGCACAAGCCCCCGCAACTTTCCCTCCCAATCCGCCGCCACTTCTCTCGAAACCTGATTCACCAGAATCCGATGCGTATGCATCAACATCGGGATATAAAAATCCGCATGCTGATCCGCCGTCGTCCCCTTCGCCAGCGCCGTCAGCGCGAATGAAAACGCCCGCACCGACGGCTCCAGCAAATCCTTCCTCCCCGCCTCCTGCACCAGTATCGCACTCGCCAGCGCAAACGCCGGCGTTGAATACTGCCTCTCCCGCTTCTCAAACGGATCAATGATCGCCCCGTCCGCATCCTGAAAATGTTTCCAGTAATCCACATTCCCCGCAATCAGCGTCAGGTAATCCTTTCGCGTCACCCCCGTCACATGAAAATCAGCAGCAGGGGGGTCAGACAGATGTTTGATCTCTTTTGCCGCCGGATGCTTCGCCGCCAGGTCCGCAAATTCATCCGCCCGCGCGACGCCCGCCACGAACATCAGTAAAACAATCCACTTCGTACAATCCATCCATCACCTCGGTTTTCACTCCGACCCCCAGCCGTTATAGTGACCCGCATCACCGACTGAAAGAGGAGTACCGTCGCCGTGCCCAATCAGCCAACTCTGCTCTATTCTCCGCTCGCCAAAGATGTGTCATCGCTGCCAACTGACGAATTGCGTTCCCACTTCCTGATCGAGCGAATTTTCCTCCCCGGCCAGATCACCATGACCTTCACCGACCTCGACCGCATGGCCGTCCTCGGCGTCCAACCGGCAGGGGGGTCCCCTCTCAAACTCGATAACGTCAAACAAACCGGCGCCGACTTCTTCCTCCAGCGCCGCGAAGCCGGCGTCATCAACGTCGGCTCCCCCGGCGTCATCACCGTCGACGGCAAATCCTTCCCCCTCGCCAATCTCGACGGCCTCTATATCTCGATGGGTTCCAAAGACATCTCCTTCGCCGGCGAAGGCGCCAAATTCTACATCATCTCCACCCCCGCCCACGCCCCCCACCCCACCACCCACATCCCCAAAGACCAAGCCACCCCCCGCCCCCTCGGCACCCAATCCACCGCCAACGTCCGCAAAATCTACCAATACATCCACCAAGGCGGCGTCAAATCCTGCCAACTCGTCATGGGCTTCACCGACCTCGCCGACGGCTCCGTCTGGAACACCATGCCCCCCCACACCCACACCCGCCGCACCGAAATCTACTTCTACTTCGACATCCCCGGCGACAACGTCGTCGCCCATTTCCTAGGCTCTCCCCAATCCACCCGGCACCTCTTTGTTAAAAACGAACAAGTCGCCCTCTCCCCCGACTACTCCATCCACTGCGGCTGCGGCACCAGCAACTACAAATTCATCTGGGCCATGGGCGGCGAAAACCAAACCTTCGACGACATGGACCAAGTTCAAAAACAAGACCTGAAATAAAACATGTCCAATCGTTTTGAAAACAAAGTGGTCATCGTGACTGGCGCTTCCCGCGGAATAGGAGGAAGTGCCGCCATCTCTTTCGCCAAAGAAGGCGCCACCGTCATAGGCATTGCCCGCACCACCCCCACCGACATCGCCGCCGAAGCCGGCAAACGCTTCCACTCCATCCCCTTCGACCTCGGCAGCGCCTCCGTCCCCGACATCCAAAAACTCGTCGCCGAAATCCTCTCCCAGCACGGCAAAATCGACGCCCTCATCAACAACGCCGGCATCATCCGCCGCGCCCCCGCCATCGAATTCTCCGAACAAGATTGGAACGACGTCCTACGCATTAACCTGAACGCCCCCTTCTTCCTCACGCAAGCCGTCGCCAAATGGTGGATCACCACCGGCCGAGAAAAAGCCGCCCCCAACGACCGCCTGAAAATCGTTAACATCGCCTCCCTCCTCTCCTTTCAGGGAGGCATCACCGTCCCCGCCTACGCCGCCTCCAAGCACGGCATCGCCGGCCTGACCAAAGCCCTCGCCAACGAATGGGCCAAAGAACGCATCAACGTCAACGCCATCGCCCCCGGCTACATCGCCACCGAAAACACCCGCCCCCTCCGCGAAAACCCCGCCCGTAACCAACAAATCCTCGACCGCATCCCCCAACAACACTGGGGCGACCCCTCCGACATCGCCGGCGGCATCTCCTTCCTCGTCAGCCCCGACTCCGACTACATCAACGGCACCATCCTAAACATCGACGGCGGCTGGCTCGCCAGATAATCATTCTCAAATCATTTGCCACAGAGAGCACGGAAACCACAAAGAGCATAGAGAAATACAAAATATGAAAATAAAACCAGTTCATTTCCTTCCTCTCTGTGCCCTCTGTGGTCTCAGTGCTCTCCGTGGTAAAAAATCAGACAAAGGAGCTCCAATGCGCAATCAAATTTTATTAGCTGTCCTTACAACTGCATCTCTTGCAACCCTCGCCCCCGCCGCCGATTGGCTCGATCTCAAAGACTTCGGCCCGGTTACCCAGCGCGTCTCCGTGACGGTCGAGAATCCCGCCGACGTCGCTGACCCTGCCGCCCTCGTCCATATCCGCATGGCCGATCTTCGCAAAGTCGACCCCGATGCCAATTTCAACCAGGTCTGCGTCGTCGACCCCGACGCCAAGCGCGCCAAGCGCGAAGCTGCCGACGGCAACTTCATTCCTTTCCAGATCAACGCCAAAACGCTCATTTTCACTCTCCCTCTCAAGCCGCATGAAAAGAAAGAAGTCTTCGTCTACACCGCCCCCGCTCCTCTGAACACCCCCGGCTTCCCCTCCCTCACCGCCTACGATTCCCGCCACGCCTACCGCTCCTTTGAAAACAAATACGCTGCCTTCCGCATGGAAACCGGCCCCGGTGCCAACACCACCGGCATGGCCATCGATCTCTTCGGCAAAACCAAAGCCGGCGACGGCCTCCGCCTCGTCGAACTCTATGGCACCGGCCATGACTCCTATCACAAGCTCAACTACTGGGGCGTCGATATCCTCAAAGTCGGGTCCGGCCCAGGTGACGGCGGCGTCTACGTCATCGCCGGCGACCAGCAAGCCCGCCCCACCTTCGCCTCCACCACCGTCACCTGTCTTTACCAAGGCCCCGTCGAAACCAAGCTCCGCGTCTCCGCCCCCGTCGAAATCGCCGGCAAAAAGGTCACCGTCGTCCGCTTCCTCACCCTCGTCGGAGAAGACCGCGCCATCCACGACCAGGTCACGATCCAAGGCGATGACCTCACCGGCCTCCAACTCGGCATCGGCGTCCGCGATCTCCCCAATTGCGTCTGGGTCGAACACCCCGATAAAGGCTACGCCTTCCAAACCGGCGACGCCAACCAAGCCAACTACAAAGCCGTCGGCATGGGAATCACCTTCGCGCCCAGCGAATACGTCAAAACCCTCACCCTCCCCGAACCCGACAACGGCGGCCACATCTACGTCCTCAACTCTCTCAACAGCCACCACCGCATCTACGACATCTGGGACATGGACGGCCAGCTCCCAAAAAACATCGAAAAAGCCGAAGAACTCCGCGCCCCCTTCGAATCCTGGCTCTCCACCGGCGCAGCCCTGGATCAATCCCCCCTCGTCATCACTCTCGGAGACAAAGCCGAATCCAAACCCTGATCTGTTTTTATGGAGCCAGCCGCACCGGAGATTTCCATCATCGTCCCCGCGCTCAACGAAGCGGAAAACCTCCGCCCCCTCGCCGAGCGCATCTCCGCCGTGATGGCCGGCCGCTCTTATGAACTCCTCATCGTCGATGACGACAGTCGCGACGATACTCCCGCCACGTGCGCCGAACTCTCCCAATCCCATCCCCTGCGTCTGATCACGCGCAAATCCGCCACCGACGGCCTCGGCGGCGCCGTCCTCCGCGGCATCGCCGAATCCCAAGGCGCAACCCTCGTCGTCATGGACGCCGACCTGCAACACCCCCCCGAATCCATCCCCGCGCTTCTCGCCGCCCTCGACCAAGGCGCTGACTTCGCCCTCGGCTCCCGCTACACCCCCGGCGGCTCCACCGCCGGCCGCTGGGGCTTCTTCCGCAAAATCAACTCCTCCGTCGCCACCCTCCTCGCCCGACCCTTCGCCGGCCCGGTCCGCGATCCCATGAGCGGCTTCTTCGCCCTCCGGCGCTCCACCTACGCCCGCGCCACCCGCCTCGCCCCCCTCGGCTACAAAATCGGCCTCGAACTCATGTGCAAATGCCGCGTCCAATCTGTCACCGAAGTCCCCATCCACTTCGCCCTCCGCCAGCACGGCCAATCCAAGCTCACCCTCTCCGAACAATTCCGCTACCTCGAACACCTCAGCCGACTCTACGATTTTACCTTCCCGCGCCTCTCCTCCTCCGCCAAGTTCACCATCGTCGTCGCGCTCGGCTGGCTCGTCGGATTCGCGCTGGCCGCCGCTCTTATCGAGATCGGCGTCCACCCTCCCGCCGCCATCAGCACCTCCTACGCCGCCAACCTCGCCATCACCTCCCTCTTCCACATGCGCTACGTTCGCGTACAACGACAATTCCTCATCATCCACCGCCCTTGGGGCGCATTTGCCGCCACCTGCCTCGCCGAATGGATCACCTGTGCCGCCGCCACCAGTTGGCTCTGGCACAATCTAAAAGGTCCCCGCATCACCGAAATCTTCCTCTTGGCATATCTCTGCTCTTTGGTAGTGCGGTACATTTTCCGCAAAGAATTAGCCCAGGATCTCCGTGGCCTGCGTTATGAGCCCCGCCGTGACGAATTATTCAACCAAAAATCTTGCTAAGCTCGCTTCCTGTCCCTATTTAGGCATGTATGCACCGGAATTTTCTTGTCCCCAGCCCGGTTTGCTTATACGTTGAAATCAGACCCTTCCATACACGCTTGAATTCTTTTTCGGACAAGGGACAAAATGCCATCAGCTTCGCTTAAATGTTGCGGCCGCGCCGCCATTGCCGCTGCCGTTCTACTCACCGGTTTCTCCTCCTCCGCCTTCGCATCTAACCCTCCCATCGTCGAATACTCTTTCCCCATCTCCTGGAACGGCTCCGGCGTTGTCTCCGACCTCTCTGCCGCCGGCAATAACGCCGTCATCCAAGGCACCGCCAGTGTCTCTACCACCATCCCCGCCGGCACGACCGGCAAATCCATCCTCACCAACGCCGGCGGACCCATCACCAACTACGCCTCCGAATTCGCCCTTCTCACCAACGCCTACGTCGCCAGCTACGGCGGCTTCAGCTACGACACCTGGTTCCGTTGGGACGGCACCGCCAACGCAAGCTGGAATACCCAAAAAATCATCGACTACTCCGGCACCGAATCCCTCCAACTTTATAATGCCGCCGGCGTCGGTCAGACCGCCAACGAACAAGTCCAATTCGCCTTCAACAGCTCCACCACTACCGCCAACGCCATCTCCTTCTCCATCTCCCCCAACGTCTGGTATCACGCAATCGCGACCTTCTCCTCCGGCTCCAACACCGTCGGCTCCGACGGCAGCCTCGCCGGCGTCGCCTCCTTCAGCCTCGGTACCGGCTCTACTTTCACCACCACCACCCTCAATGTCACCAAAACCAATCAAGGCGACGCCCTCGTTCGCCCCATCGCCATCGGCAACCTCGGCCTGGCCAACTCCTCCGCCCTCGTCGAATTCGACGGCCTCATCTACAACCCCACCGTCAGCCTCGGCGTCGAACCCCTCCCCGCCATCGCCACCCTCGACGGCCCCCCGTCCATCGGCGTCCCCGAACCCGCCACTCTCGCCCTCTCCTCCCTCGCTGCTCCTCTGCTTCTCCGCCGCAAGCGCCATTCGTAAATTTTGCATTCACCGCCAGACGTTTCGTTCGAGCGAAGAAAGTGCACCAACATGAAATTGAGCAACAAACGCCGCCGACTCCCCCAATCCATGATCGAACCCCTCGAGCAGCGCCAACTCATGGCTGCACAACTCGGCATCGACGTTTCCTACGCCCAGGGTGCTTCCATCAACTGGTCCAGCGTTGCCTCCTCCGGCGAAAATTTTGCTTACATGCGCGCCGCCTGGGGCGATTCGTCTAACCACGTTGATGATGACTTCATCACCAACGTCACCAATATCGCCTCCACCAATCTGAAGTACGGCTACTATTACTTTTCCTACTACGATTTGGCCGCCGACCTCCCGGTCGCCCAAGGTGATTTCTACTGGTCTACCATCTCTTCCCACATGGCTGCCGATGGGAAGCATCTCATGCCCTTCCTGGACATCGAGGACGGCGCCACCGCCGAAGGCGGCAACATCTCTCTCTCTCAGTGGGTCGACGATTTTTGCCTCGAACTCGAAACCGACGCCGCCAAGGCCGGCTTCTCTATCACACCTCTGGTCTATTGCAGTTCCAGCCCTGCCAGTTCCTACTTCGCTGCTGCTACCAATATCCCCGATCCCGCCCAGCTCTTTCCTATTGACGTGGCAAATTATCCCAGCAGCACCACCGTCTATACCCCCACCAGCGCTCTTCCAGCCTCCAGCCCTCCCGCGGGAACCGGCGACTGGCCAAGCTGGGCCATGTGGCAGTATTCCAGCAAAGGTTCCGTCAGCGGCATCTCCGGTAGCGTCGATATGGACGTCCTCAACGGCGATGCCAATACCCTCAAAGACCTTTACGTCCAGGCCTGGGCGCTTGGCGCTCAAGTCACCACCAACCCCCAGCCCGCGACCTATTCCGCCTCCAACGCTCTCCCCACCTTCGTTAAAGTTTACTCCACATATAATATTAGCGCCTCCACCGATTCCTACATCCCCGTCGACGCCGACACCCTCGGCACCATCGTCGCCAAAGGTGCCACTAAAGACGCCAACGGCAACCAGCGCTGGCAGGTCACCTTCTCCAACGGCGTCACCGGCTGGATCGTCCAGGACGCCAACTACGTTGTCCGCAACCTCCCCGGCCGCTGGGCCGTCGGCTCCTCAGTCACCGCCCGCACCGTCACCGGAAAAATCCTCCAAGGCCCCATCTACGCCAACGGCTACGAACGCTACCAGGTCGCCTTCTCCAACGGCATCACCGGCTGGGACAACGAAATCCTCATGACCACCGCCACCCCCTCCGTCTCCGCACCCTCCCCCGCCAGCTCCGCCTCCTACCTCACTTCCCTCCCCGCCAACTTCACCTGGACTGGCACCAACGCCTCCAGCTACGACGTCTATCTCGACGGCACCCTCAAAGTCAGCGGCCTCACCACCTCCTCCTGGGCCCACTCCGCCATCGCCGACGGCACCCACACCTGGTACATCATCTCCCACAACGCCGAACTCTCCACCACCAGCGCCACCTATACCTTTGCCATCGACACCGCCGCCCCCACCGCCACCTACGGCGGCCAAACCCCCTCCCGCGGCACCACCCCCCTCACCTTCACCGTCACCTACACCGACCCCGCCAGCGGCATCCTCTACTCCTCCCTCAATAGCGGCGACCTCCTCGTCACCGGCCCCAATGGCTACTCCCAAACCGCCACCTTCGTCTCCGCCGACGTCGCCTCCAACGGCTCACCCCGCACCGCCACCTACACCATCCCCGCCCCCAACGGCTCCTGGGATGAATCCGACAACGGCACCTACACCGTCTCCCAGGTCGCGTCCCAGGTTCGCGATGTCGCCGGCAACTTCCGCGCTGCCGGCTCCGTCGGTTCCTTCATCGCCAACATCCCCTTCGCCTACATCACCAATTCCTCCACCCTCAACGTCGACTCCCCCACCTCCGGCCCGCTCTTGATCTCCGTCTCCGCCGGTACGATCACCGCCACCCAAGGCACCTCCAACTACTCCTTCGCCGCCGCCTCCATCTCCAACCTCATCATCAACACCACCCTTGGCAACGACACCCTCTCTCTCTCCGGCTCCATCCCCGTCCCCATCACCCTCACCGGCTCCGGCGGGTCCGACGCCCTCATCCTCAACGCCGGCGCCGTCGCCACCCTCGCGACCGACGCCAACGGCTACTCCGTCTCCGTCGGCAACTCCGCCTCCCTGACCTTCTCCGTCACCCAACACCTCGCCTCCCTCTCCATCGACGCCGGCACCGCCACCGTGCCCTCCGGTGGTATCACCCCCCTCGCCACCAGCGACCTCCTCATCTTCAACGGCGGCTCCCTCAACCTCAACGACAACTCCTTCATCTGGAACTACACCGGCTCCTCCCCCATCGAATCCCTTCGCTCATACCTCCGCACCGGTTACAACAACGGATCCTGGAACGGCCCGGGCATCAACTCCTCCGCCGCCCAGGCCAACTCGACCCATGCCTTCGGCTATCTCGAAGCCTCCGACCTCGGCGTCTCCTCCTTCGCCGGCATCTCCGTCGACTCCACCTCCCTCCTCGTCAAATACACCTATGCCGGCGACACCAACCTCGACGGCAAAATCGACGCCGACGACTACGCCCTCACCGACCGCGCCTTCGCCCAAAATCCCGCCACCCCCCACTGGCTCAATGGCGACTACGACTACGATGGCGTCCAAACCATCCACGACTACCTCCTCCTCGACACCTCCTCCGCCGCCCAGTCCAACTCCGCCCCCTCCAATGCCTCCCTCGCCAACCTCGAAGCCGCCTACGGCCCAGCCTATGTCTCCGCCCTCCTCGCCGTCGTCCAACCCGACCCCGCTCCCGCCGCAACCCCCGCCTTCTCTCAGGCTGCCATCACCGCCGACCCTGCCATCGCCACCCTCGCCATCCAAACCCCCGCCGTCACCGTCAAACCCTCCAAACACATCCACCCCCACCTCTTCCACACCACCTCCTCCATTCCCACCATCGCCACCTCAACCCCCCCATCCCAAACCCTCTTCCCCACCAACATCCAATCCCTCTGGCCCACCAACCCCTCCACCTCTTACCTCAATATCCTCTAACACCACATTCTCTCTCTATTCTTCTCTGTGCTCTCGGTGGGCTCTGTGGTAAAAACACCTCAACGCCCCCCCATTCCCAACATCTTCCAATCGAATAAATAAATCTCCCCCTCCTCCGTCCCCGCCAACACCCCCTCCGGCACAAAACACACCGCCTCCATCTTGATCGCCACAAACGCCGAATGCCCCGTCGCGGCTTTCACCTTCACCGCATTCGCAGGATCCCCATCAATCTCCAGCACATAAGGCCCCAGCACCGTCAACACCGCCATCCACTTCCCATCCACCGAAATATCCGCCCCAGTCACCGGCCCATGCACCGCCGTCACTCCCCCCACCGCCTCCAACGTCACCGGCTTATCCGTCGGCACCACCCGAAACCGATACAACTCCGGCGACCGGTAACTCCGGAGCTTCGGCATCACATACCCCCACCCCCCGCGCACCACCAGGCTCTCGCAATCAAACGCCTTCCCACCCACATACCGGATCGCCCACCGCGCCACCGGCCTGATCGCACCACCCTTCAAATCAGGCTCTCCCTTAAATTTATACACATGCACCTCCTTCCGATTGCAGTTGTTGTTTCCCATATCAGAGATATACAAATTGCCCTCCTCATCCAGCGCAATATCCTCCCAATCCACATTCGGCGCTCCCACCACCGGCACCTTCCCGATCACATGCCCCTCCCGATTCAGCGCCCAAATCTCCGCCGGATTATCACTGTCATTATGCCCCCAATACACACCCGGATACTTCCTGCTAGGCACAAACCCCGATAACTCATCCAACTTCGCATCATCCACATGCCCTACCGTAAACGCCGGCTGAGTCGCCGCCTCTGCCCCGCGCGCACCCGCCGCTGCTACAACCCCTACGACCATTACGACGCAAAACAGCACAATCCGCGCGACCCGTATACCCATCACACTTCTCCATAAAGACCGATAATCCGCCCTCCCTCCACACTACTAACTCTATTTTCACACAAAAGTTGCTTCAGATTGTTTCTCGGCGCGCCGAAATCTTTGAGAGAGCTCGCGGTGCGTGACCGCAGCCTTTTTATGGCTGACATGGAACAGTCTGTATACAGGAATCTTGCCAAAAAATTGGCAGGATTAGGTTGCGTTATGACGATGAAGTTCGCTAGAGTAAATACGTGGCGCCCGGGCCGACTCCCACATCAAAGGCCTTATTCCTGGTCGCCTGAAGGGTCCAACATGTCGTCTTCCACGTCGGTCATGCCAACCCAACTTCCTCCATTGCCCGAAATCGGACATCCCGAAGCGTGGTACGCCCGCAAAGTTCACGACGCCGACCGCTCGGGAGACAAACACTCCCACGAAGCCCACAAAGTCGGCCAATACGTCTCCCTCGGCCTCGACCCTCACCTCGACTGGGAAGAAAAACTCAAATACTTCAAGCACGCCCTCAAACGCCACTGCCAGCCCCCGCCCCTCCCTGACGACAACGTCTGGATGTTCTACCGCCAGCTCACCGCCCTCGTCCAGCAACACGCCGGCCAGGAAGCCCTCCGCATCGCCTGTACCGAAGACGACCTCTACGCCACCCGCATCAGCATGGGCCAAACCCGCGACCAGATCGAAAACGAAGCCGAGATCTTCTTCAACCGCATCACCCCAAGCGATGAATGTCCCAACTGGTTCTGCGAAGCCGACTACGACCAGCTCAAACTTATCCGCAACCAGTGGATTTGATAAGCCTCTACCGAGGCGACACGCGATGCTCGTGAGCATTCAGATGCTCCGTGCAATACGCCAGTTGCCCCCCGCATCCCGGGCAATACCGAAAATCCATCTTCGGATGCGTCTTATCTGTGATGCCACAGACCGCGCAAGTATGAAACGCCCCTCCCGGCGCTTCCGTGATCTTCAATTTCAACTGCCTCCCCATCTTCTTCCTCCCCGATTTCATCATCTGCACGATGTCGCGCGCAAAGAAGATCAGGAAGTTTAACACCGACGCCGCCACCAGCGCCCGCTCCATTCCATCCCCCGTCACAAATGAATACGCATAATACGCCCACGCCGCCAGCGCCAACCATTTAATCTTCACCGGCAATATGAAAAACAAATAAATCAAAAACTCCGGATAAAACTGCGCAAACGCCAGAAACACCGACCCATCAAAATACGCGCTCGTCGCCATCCCCCCGCGCCCGGCCGCATACGCCAGAAACGCTCCCCCAATGCTCGCCACGTACGCGATGAGCATATAAAGATTAAACCGAAACTCCCCCCAATTCGCCTCCAGCGCCCGCCCCATGATGAAAAACAGATACAACGCAAACAGTGCAAAAATCGGATTCGTCGTCGGCGGAAAAAACGGAAACGTCAGCACCCGCCACCACTCCCCCTCCATCACCATCCCCGGAACCAGCGCAATCCTCCCCACAAACTCCTTATGCGCCAGCCCCATAATCGTAAACCCCGCCTGCCCACACACCAGATACAAAGTCAAATCCGGTATCGCAAACCGCCCAAACACCCTCTCCAACCGCGCCATAAAAGTCATGAACTCATCCTTCTCTCTCTTCGTGGCTTCCTTAGTGTCATCGCGTCATCGTGGTTGCATTTGAGCCCCCACTAAGGCACCAACACAATCTTCCCATGATGCGACTTCAACACCTCCTCATGCGCCCTCCCCGCCTCCGCCAGCGGCATCTGCATCCCCACAATCGGCCTAAGCGTCCCATTCTCCAGCCCCGCCCCCAGCGCCATATGTATCCCCGCCAATTCCGCATCCCCCGCATGCTGAAGCGCCATCCCCCGAATATCTGCATCCCGCGACATCGTCTCCCGCGGATCAATTTCAATCCTCCCCCGATTCCCCACCACCACCACCCGCCCGCGCTTCGCCAGCATCTTCAAATCCTTATCGAGATTCACGTTTGCCAGCGCCTCAATAATCAAATCCACTCCTACCCCATTCGTATACTCCATAATCTTCTGCGTGTAATCCGCCTCGTGATGATTGAACGCCTCATACGCCCCCTGTTCTTTCACCAGCTTCATCCCCTCCGCCGACCCCGCCGTACCAATCACCTTTGCCCCAAACGCCCGCGCCATCTGCACCCCCGCCGACCCCACACTCCCGCTCGCCCCATGCACCAGCACCACCTCCCCCGGCTTCATCCCCCCGCGCACATGCAGCGCCCGATACGCCGTCGCATATGGAACCCCCACCGTCGCCCCCTGCGCAAACGTCACATTCCCCGGCAGCGGATGCACATTCTTCTCCTCACACAACACCAACTCCGCATAAGCCCCCGCCACCGCCCCCGCCACATACACCCGATCCCCCGCCTTAAACTTCGTCACTCCCTCCCCAACAGATTCCACAATCCCCGCCGCATCATTCCCCGGCACATACGGAAACTCCTTCGGCCCATAAATCCCCTTCCTCACATATGTATCCACCGGATTCACCCCCACCGCTTTCGCCCGCACCACTACCTGTCCCTTCCCCGCCTTCGCATCCGCCACCTCCTCCAACTTCAAAACCTCCGGCCCACCAAACCCATGCACCAATATCGCTTTCATCACTTCACTCCTTTCAACATCCTCTTGAGCACCACCGCATCCCGCAAAAACGCCTCCACCGAATCCCCTTCCACAAATTCCATCAGACAACAATGATCTCTCCCCGTCCCCCGCACAACCTCCAAATACCCCCGCCACTCCTCCTCCATCCCCTCCAATGCCCGATACTCCTCCCCCGCATAATGATACACATGCAAATTCGCTAGCACCGGCAACACCCCCTTGAGCCCCTCCATCCTCTCCACCAATGACATCCCCGGCGTAGGCTGCCACAACATCCCCAAATTCCCATGCCCAACCTCCTCCACAAACCTCTTCGCCGACTCATTCGTATCAGTCAACGTCTTCCCATGAAACTCCACCGCGATTCTGATCCCCTCTTTCTCCGCCAACTCACAAATCCGCCGCCCATCCTCCACCATCCCCCCCCGCTCCT
>DASRRR010000069.1:0-7318 GCA_035656825.1 Tepidisphaeraceae bacterium
CGTCCCATCCCCCGACAAATCCAGCACCTTCCCCCCCGGCGGCACCGCAAACCCTCCCGTCCTCTCCCCCGTCGCACAATCATACCGGTCATAATACAAATCCGTCGCCGCCTCCGGCGACCGATCCCGATGCGGCACAAACACCTGCCCAAACTCCGGCGAAGTAAACAACAACGGCGCAGCCCCCTCAAACACCGCATCTTGCGTATCCAACTCCCGTAAAACAAACCCCTTCCCACTAACCGGATGCGCCAGCCCCGCCGCACCATCCCTCTCCCAAATCGCCCGCGTCTCCACCTTCTCCGGTGCCGCCAGCCCCGTCGCCGTCGTCAAATCCCCCGCCACCACCTCCCCCGGCAACACATTCGGCGCCGGCGGCAACGGCAACGTCTCCTCCCGCACCACCACCGGCGCAGGCGCTACCACCTTCGCCTTCTCCTCCACCGGATCTGCCTCCGCCGGCTGCGCCAGCCCCGGCTTGATCGCATCCAATTGCTTCTCATCCACCCCCCCCACCTGCCCCGCCGGCGTCGGATTGATCGCCGCGATATCCTCCGCCGCCGCCTTCACCGGATAAGACGCCGCATTCGTAAACTTCCGTACCTGAACCGTCTGCGCCAAAAACTCCTCATTCCCATCCGTCCGCACCCGCACCTTCCGATTCTCCCACCCCAGCACCGTCGCCGGCTCCCACTCATCCGTCCGCAAAAATTCCACCCGCTGCCCCGTCGTATAACGCACAATCTCCCGCCGCACCGGCCGAGTGCTCTGCCCCCACACCCCAGACACCCCGAGCAGAACCACCACCAATACCCGCGCCATCCCCGGAGTCGCTTTATCCATCTGATGCTCCGTATCCAGTGTGCAACGACTATACCCGCCACAACCATCCGATCTATACTGCAACCCGCGTGGCACGGGTTTTTAACCCGTGCTCTTCTCCAACTAAAGATTCAAACCGCTTTTGATCACGGAGCACTAGCCCATGTCCCACCTCCTCGGCATCGATATCGGCACCAGCGGCACCAAAACCCTCATCTGCGACCACGACGGCGTCGTCCTCGCCACCGCTCTCGCCGAACATCCCATCTCCCACCCCCGCCCCGGCTGGTCCGAACAAAACCCCGAAGACTGGTGGCAATCCACCATCGCCGCCACCCGCGCCGTCCTCAAAAAATCCCGCCTCCAACCCTCCGACATCACCGCCGTCGGCCTCTCGGGTCAAATGCACGGCTCCGTCTTCCTCGCCGATTCCGAAAAACCCCTCCGCCCCGCCCTCCTCTGGAACGACCAGCGCACCACCAAACAATGCGACGACATCACCGCCCGCGCCGGCGGCCGCGAAAAACTCATCGAACTCGTCGCCAACCCCGCACTCACCGGCTTCACCGCCCCCAAAATCCTCTGGCTCCGCGATAACGAACCCCGCAACTACGCCAAACTCAAACACGTCCTCCTCCCCAAAGACTACATCCGCCTCCGCATGACCGGCGACTACGCCACCGAAGTCTCCGACGCCTCCGGCACACTCCTCCTCGACGTCGCCAACCGCCAATGGTCCACCAAACTCCTCTCCCTCCTCGACCTCGACCCCAGCCTCCTCCCCTCCATGCACGAATCCCAACAAGTCACCGGCACCCTCACCAAATCCGCCGCCAAAGCCCTCGGCTTAGCCGAGGGTACCCCCGTCGTCGGCGGCGCCGGCGACCAAGCCGCCGGCGCTGTCGGCAACGGCATCGTCCGCTCGGGAATCGTCTCCGCCACCCTAGGCACCTCCGGCGTCGTCTTCGCCCACGCCGACCGCCCCGTCCGCGACCCCCTCGGCCGCGTCCACACCATGTGCCACGCCGTCCCCAATAAATGGTGCGTCTTCGGCTGCATGCTCGCCGCCGGCGGCTCCTTCCAATGGTTCCGCAACACCCTCGGCCAACCCGAAATCGCCGCCGCCAAAAAACAAAAACAAGACCCCTACGAACTCCTCATAGCCCAAGCTCAACGAGCCCCCATCGGCGCGGAAGGCCTCTTCTTCCTCCCCTACCTCACCGGCGAACGCTGCCCCCACCCCGACCCCCTCGCCCGCGGCGCTTGGATCGGCCTCACCGCCCGCACCACCCGCGATCACATGATCCGCGCTCTCCTCGAAGGCATCACCTTCGGCATGCGCGACGCCCTCGAAATCATCCGCTCCATGAACATCCCCATCTCCGAAATCCGCGCCTCCGGCGGCGGCGCCCGCTCCCCCTTCTGGCGACAACTCCAGGCCGATATCTACAACACCCCCCTCCTCACCACCAACGCCTCCGAAGGCCCCGCCTACGGCGTCGCCCTCCTCGCCGGCGTCGGCACCAACGTCTGGCCCTCCGTAGAACAAGCCTGCAAATCCTCCATCAAACCCACCCAAAAATCCCCCCCCAACAAAAAACGCGCCGCCCAATACGAACCCTACTACCGCGCCTACGACAAACTCTACGACACGCTCAAAGACCGCTTCACTGAAAACGCCTCATTGTGCGGCCTGTCAACCTAAGTCCCGACCAAAAATCGCTTGACCAATAACTTGACCGATGCTTGACCAATTATTTAAGATGCCGGCGTGGCATATGTTCCCGATTTCGTCATTACTCCATCCCTCCTGGCTCGGGTTGAGAATATCGCCACCGTCCGCGAGAGGATCCAATCCGCCGGAATCGAAGTGTCGTGGATCCCTGCGCTACAGAAGGATGCGCGGTCGCGAAACGCACATTCATCGACCGCAATCGAGGGAAATCCACTCACCCTCGAACAAGTCCAGGCAATGCAGGACGGAAGCGACTTGGCGTTCGCGGCGTCTCGATCCAAAAAGGAAGTGACGAACTATTTCGCCGGCCTGCGATTCATCGAGCGATCGACGCGAAAGAAAATCCTGAACCACGAAGACGTCTTTCGCCTTCACAAGGTAATTGCCGTCGGCGTCATGGAACAAGGCGAACCCGGAAAATACCGCTCAGTCCGCGTGAAGGTCGGAAGTTACGTTCCCCCGCGTCCGCAAGACGTATCTGGCCTGATGCGCGAGCTATTGGAATGGTGGAACCTCGAATCACCCAATCTTTCCCCGGTCCTGAGTTCGGCAATCATCCACTATCGATTCGAAGCCATCCACCCCTTTGCCGACGGCAATGGCCGCACCGGCCGCGCGTTGGCGCTCTGGGAGCTTTATCGCAGAGGGTTCGATACCCACCACATCTTTTCCGTCGACGAGTTTTATTGGGAAGACCGCGCGCGTTATTACTCGCAGCTTGACATCACCCACAAGAATGGCGAAGACCTCACATCCTGGCTCGAATATTCGGCCGAGGGTTTGCAACTCACCCTCGAACGAGTCTGGAAAAGAATCCAGGAATTCGCCGGAAACCAAGGAAAGAAAAAGCTCATCCTCAGGCCCAGACAAGAAGCACTTTTGCAAATGTTGCGGGATCGCGGAAGCGCCTCGCCACAAGAGATATGGAAAAGTCTTGGCATATCCAGGCAGGGAGCGATCGACCTCCTGCGCCCGCTTTTACAGGCAAAATTAGTAAAACGCGTCGGCACGCACAAATCCGGAAAGTACGTTCTCAACCGCCCTGGTTGACGAATTCCATCGCTACCCTACGACACCCTCAAATCCCACTTCACCCAAACCGCCACTCTCTGCCCAGTAAAATAATTCCACACCAACTCCTACCCCGCGACTTTATCGAGACGCCATAAATTTTTTCGAGACCCAGCGTCTCGCCTGCGTTTTCCCTTGAACCATGTCACAACCCGACCAAATTGCGAAGTTCATGAACGGTCATACGCATCCCCTCACCTCGCCGAGATTGCCGCAGAGCCGTCATAAGCCGCTTGCGATTTCGCGGTGAAGCCAGCAAATACGCAGTCGTATCCATCTCCTCTTTACGCTCATTCGCCCCTTTCGCGATCTTTGCGACTCTTCTCATCTTGCTCTCCCTTCGTGCCACCGTGTCATCGTCGTCAACGTCTCAAAGTCATTGAGCGTGCCATACAACAACTCTTCCATCCGCCGCGCAGGCCAGGCGTTTCCCGTCATGTGAAAAAGCTATACTCCAAATTTGTGCGGAGATCGGTTCGGTGCGCGCATATATTGTCCAGGAATCCGTTCTCACGAACATGATTATGCTCTTCACAGGCAGAGAAATTCTTGGGGGAGGAACAGCGGTTGTTGTCGCAATCGCTAAAATTTTTCCGTCGGGTGAAAATTTTATGTCATCGCAGTGACTCGCCCCCACCTTAATCCGTTGCTTCCGTATCCCATCAGTTGCATTCAAAATATGAACCACGCCACCCCAGTCTGCAACCGCTACAGTCTTATCGTCAGGAGAAAACGCCGCGCTTGTCAGTGTCCGTTGCTCCCCAATGAACCGCCATTTTTCAGACCCAGTCTTTATGTCCCACAGGGTCGCTCCGGGCAATCCACATGACAGGATCCATTTCCCATTATGTGAAAACGCGAGAGCCTCAGCATCTGCACCCGTTCCCGACATTGCGTGAATTAAGTGTCCGTCTTCGGCATCCCAAAGGTTGAATGACTCATGTTCTCCTGAGACGGCGCAAATTCGTCCATTCGGTGAAAGCGCGACCGCCGAAATAAATGGAAATTCCCCCTTAAATTTTCGGAGAAGATGCCCATCATGGAGATCCCAAAGCTTAGCGTCGAAATCGCTCTTTTCTGGGACAATAGGATCGGTTGTTAGAAGAGTCGTGTTGCCGGTTAACGCCGTCCTGCCATCTGACGATACGACAACGCCTCGGTAACATGCTTCTCGAAAAACTGTGCTGTTCAAATCCGGCGTGTCGTCCATGTGCAGCAATGGCTTGCCGCTGGAGATGTCCCACATTTTGGCAATTCCGCTTCGCCATCCGGATACGATCCTCTTGCCATCGGGCATGAAATCGACCCCGCGAAGTGGCGCTCGATCTGGATCTGGCAAATTTGTTGTCCATGTTCGTTCAACCACATATTGCGGAAGGACATCAACAGAGTTCGGTGCCCGATGTGATGCAATACAGCCTCCCATCATGTCGAACAACACCAATCCAATCAAAATTGTCTTTAACCAAACCTTGGAGATTTTCATTTCAACTCCCTATTTCTGGTCACACTTTTACATGCACTGGACAACTGATTGAATTATACAGCACCCGTTGACCATACATCGCGTACCAGTAGCGCCCACCCTATAAATATCACATCACAATAGAATAGCACCCCCGCGCGATCTCTTCGATAATAGCGCCCATGACCGACGACAACTCCTACGACCTCGCCGAAGACCTCCCCACCCCCCGCCCCACCCCTCCTCCCGGCAAAGTTCTCCCTTATCAATCCCAACCGACCAAACTCTCCCCCTCCGCCACCGACATCGACAACCTCAAAGATTTCCAAATCCCCCTCGCCCTCCTCTGCCTCGGCCTAGTCATCCAACCCGCCGCCGACTGGCTCATCCAGCGCCACACCCTCGCCAGCGCCCAACTCTCCCTCCTCGAAGTCTTCCTCGGCCTCGCGCTCTCCACCGCCATCATGATCCCCGCCATGTTCCTCATCGCCCGCTTCCGCGCCATCAACTTCGGTCCCCTCCCCACCGCCATCCTCAAATGGGCCGCCATCTCCGTCGCCCCCGGCGCCGCCACCTCCCTCCTCCTCATCTTCCTCCGCTTCATCCCCTTCGGCAGCCTCGCCGCCTTCCTCGCCGGCTTCTGCCTCTACTTCGCCCTCATCGGCGTCTTCTTCGACCTAGACCAATCCGACACCTGGTACTGCGTCATGGTCACCTTCATCATCAAAGTAGCCATCTATTTCGCACTAATTTATTATATCCACTAACATTGCAATATATTTAGCTCTACCCCCCAAACAATCCACAACTCTTCCCTTCGTGTCCTCCTTCGCGCTCTTGTATGTTGAAAAATACTACCAAGAAGTGTTCTACTAAGCCTCGTCGTGCCAGCAAGACGACGAGCGCAGCCAGGAGTCATGCTGGCACGACGGCCGGCCCACGACCGATCGCGTCCCGTTCTTCCACGAACGTCGCGAAGCAAGGTCCAGGCCGGTCTCGTGTCACTTCGCCCGAACAGCCGATTGAGCTGGCCACCCTTGCGGATCGGCCACGCTCGCATTCGCAAGACAGGGACAACGCCATGACTGACTCACCGTCTCCAGCGTTCTTCGTCGGGATCGACGTCTGCAAAAAATATCTCGACCTGGCCCGCACCGACTTACCCGGAAAGGTCCAGCGTTTTGAAAACGACCCCGCCGGCATCGCCAAGCTCATTGCCACGCTGCGCCCGACCGCTCCGGCCTGCATCGTGTTGGAATCCACCGGCGGCCTCGAACGCCCCCTTCTCGACGCTCTTCTGGATGCCTCCCTCCCCGCCGCCCTGGTCAACCCCGGACTCGTCCGCCACTTCGCCAAAGGACTCGGCAAGCTGGCCAAAACCGACGCCATCGACGCCGGCGTCCTGGCCGAGTTCGCCCGCCTGGCCAACCCGCGCCTGAGCATCAAACGCTCGGAAAAACAGGTGGAACTCGAGGCCCTGGTCACCTGCCGAAGGCAACTGATGCTCTCCCAGACCGAACAGGCCACCCGCCGCGGCGCCACCCGCTCCAAAGCCGCCCTGAAAGCTCTCGAGGCTGTTCTAAAGACGCTGGCGCAGCAGATCGCCGACCTGGAAAAACAGATTCGCGACCTCATCAGCTCCGACGACGACTTTGGCTCGATCGACAAGCTGCTGCAAAGCGTTCCTGGCGTCGGCCCGGTCCTCAGCTCCACCCTCCTCTCGGAACTGACCGAACTGGGCAGCGTCGACCGCGGCACCATCGGCTCCCTGGTCGGCGTCGTCCCCTTCAACAATGACTCAGGCAACCTCAAAGGCCAACGCTCCATCTTCGGCGGCCGATCCGACGTCCGCGGCGTACTGTACATGTCCACTATTGCCGCCATGCGTTGCAACCCGATCATCAAGGCTTTCGCCGATCGCCTCAAGGCCAAGGGCAAGGCCTGGAAAGTGGTGGTGGTTGCGTGCATGAGGAAGCTGTTGTCGATACTCAACGCCATGATCCGCCATCGCCTGAGCTGGAGCGAACTCCAGATCGTGAAAAATCTGAAAACCGCTTGACCTCAAACACAGCCGCTTCGTGTCATCGTGGTTGCATTTAAGCCCTATCCAAACCCATCAACCCCACCGCAATCCCCGCCGCCTTCCCACTCGCCCCCGGCCGATCCAACGTCCCAATCACCCTCAGCAACTTCCCCCTCTGCTCCACTAGCCTCCCCGGCTCCTG
>DASRRR010000070.1:0-85237 GCA_035656825.1 Tepidisphaeraceae bacterium
GTCTCCCCGCTCCATTCCGGCACAACCGTCGCCTCCCCCCATCCCGTCAGCCCCTCGTCCGTCTCAATCGCCAGGATCACATAGCGAGAAATCAGATGCGCCCCCGCCGACGACACGATATAAAACTCCGGCCGAATCCCCAGCGTCACCGGAAACAATCGAACAGACTTAATTTTCACATTTCTCCATTACTCATGTGCTGATGCGCGGTATGGCATTATGAAACTCACTGGAGTTGCCGTCAAACAATCTTTTCCCACCGCACAAATTGCAAATTATTTTTTGTTTCCGCCCGCGCACTTCTTCGACTATTCTCCCGCCATCACCCGTCTTCTAACCATTTTCCTGCTTATTCTCAGCCTCGGGCATCTGTCCATCGCCGCCCCCGAGCAACCCCGCGCCACCATCGAAGTCGCCCTCTTCGCCGGTGGCGAAGGGATGGAATTCTACGAACAGTGCAAACGCGATTACGAAGCCCTCCACCCCGACGTCCACGTCAATCTCTACGGCGACCCGCGCATCGACGACAAGCTCCGCGTCCGCATCATCGAAGGGCACACCCCCGACCTCACCAACGCCATCGAACTCAAATACCACGAACTCATTCAAGCCGGCCGCATGCAATCCTTCGAACCCTGGCTCGACCAGCCCTCCTTTGATACCCCCGGCAAGACCTGGCGTCAGACGTTCATCCCCGGCTCACTCGACAAATGGACCCGCGACGGCAAAGTCTACGCCATCCCCACCGCCTACAACGTCAACGCCATCTGGTTCAACAAAACCCTCTTCGATCAGCATCACTGGCCCATCCCCACCACCTGGGACGAATTCCTCGACCTCTGCCAAAAAATCAAACAAGCCGGCATCGACGAAGGCTCCCCCGGCCATCCCGCTTACTACCCCTTCGCGTTCCAGGGGATGTATCCCTACTACATCCGCCCCCTCATCGACGCCGGGACCTTCCATAGCTGCGGCCGGCAATTCTACGTCGATCAGCAAAACGCTCTCCCCGGCACCTTCGACAATCCGCGATTCATCAAAGTCCTCTCCAACATCCAAAAACTCGCCCTCGACTATTTCGAACCCGGCGCCATGGGGATGAGCCACACCCAGTCGCAGACCGACTTCTTCCTCGGGCGCACCGCCATGATCTCCTGCGGCGCCTGGCTCAAAAGCGAAATGCTCGGCAAGATCCCCGACGGCTTCCGCCTCGGCTGCTTCAACCTCCCCATCGTCGCCGGCACCGCCGAACCGAATGCCGTCAACGTCTTTGGCGGCTACATGTTCCTCTTCCATGACGCCAAGCAGCCCGCGGTCGCCGCCGACTTCATGCGCTTCCTCACCTCCCGCCGCATGGCCGGGCTCTTTAGCCGGCTCCGCGACTTCCCCACCTCCACCCTCGGCACCCAGCAGGGCAACCTCTCCCACGACATGGACGACATGGTCGCCATCATGAACCGCTCCACCAGCTCGTATGGCGAAGCCTTCAACGACACCGTCGCGGGCATGCGCCAGTACTGGGACAACTGCGAACTCGACGTCTGCACCGGCCGTCACACCCCCGAACAAATCGCCAGGGACATGGAAGCCGGCGCCGCGCAAGTCCGCCAGCTCCTGGCCAACCCTAACCACATCACCGTCCGCCACCTCGCCAAACCGATCATCCTCCTGTCCATCCTCCTGCTCGGGGCGATCTACTGGATTATCTCCACCACCCGCGCCCTGCTGGCCAATCGCCGACGCCCGCAGCGCATCTCCGCCGGCCGCGGCCGCCTTGCTCTCGGCCCGCTTCTGGTCTTCATCCTCCCGGCGCTCCTGCTCTACACTTTCTTCGTCATCATCCCTTGCCTGCGCAGTTTCTCCTGGAGCCTGCACGACTGGAACGGCTTCACCCCCATGACCTGGGCGGGCCTGCTCCACTTCAAACGCCTGCTCTTCGAAGACGATCTCTTCTGGATCGCCCTGGACAACAACCTCTTCATCATGTTCGTCATCCCCGCCTTCGTCCTCCCCATCTCTCTCTTCCTGGCGGTCTGCATCAACCGCGGCGTCTGGGGGTCCACCCTTTTCCGCGTCGCGTTCTTCCTCCCCAACATCATCGGCGGCGTCGCCGCCACGCTCCTCTGGCTCCACCTCTACAACCCGCAAGGCGGCCCGGTCAACGCCTTCCTCTCCCTCATCGGCTTCCACCGCTTCGACGGCTTCCCCTGGCTCAGCCAGCAGAACCTCTACTGGGCGCTCGTCCCCATGAGCGTCTGGGCCGCGTGCGGGTTCAACATGATCCTATTCCTGGCCGCCATGCAGGGAATCCCCGACGAACTCTATGAAGCCGCCGATCTCGACGGCGCAAGCCCCTGGCAGCAATTCTGGACCCTCACCCTCCCCATGATCTGGTCGGCCGTCAGCGTCTCGGTCGTCTTCCTGATCATCGGCGGGATGAAAGCGTTCGAAGTCATCTGGCTCCTCACCAACCAGCAGCCCGGCACCAACGTCCAGGTCGTCGGCACCGTCATGATCCAGGAACTCTTCTGGAAATTCCACATCGGCCAGGCCAGCGCCATCGCCGTGATCCTCTTCCTGATCGTCTTCATCGGCACCGCCGCCACCCTGAAACTGATGAACCAGCGGGCCATGGACGTATCGTAATGGATGCCCCCCTGCCCTTTTGAGGAATTATGTTGACATATTGCGCTTCTGAAACACAATCCATTTGCTTGCGGGGATCGTCCTGAATACGCGAGGGCTATGGGATGCGTTGCATCCTGCAACTCGCACGGGCCGATCTTCAAGGCTTTTGGAAGGGAACATCATGCAATTCGGTTCCATTTTGCGATGTAGTTCACGGGTTTGCGCGGTCGCCGCCGTCGGCTTGTCTGCATCCGTCGCCTCTGCCGCGGGGATCACCACGCTGGCGACTTTTAACAGCACCAACGGGGCCAATCCCTACGCCGGGCTGATCCTCTCGGGCAGCACCCTCTACGGAACGACCACTTTGGGCGGGGCCAACGTCTACGGCACTGTCTTCTCCGTCCCGATCACCGGCGGCTCGCCCACCACGCTGGCGACGTTCGACAGCACCAACGGTGCCGCTCCCTACGCCGGGCTGATCCTCTCGGGAAGCACCCTCTACGGCACGACATCAGCGACCGGGACCAACGGCGAGGGCACTGTCTTCTCCGTGCCCTTGGCCGGTGGCACGCCCACAACGCTGGCGACGTTCAACAGCACCAACGGGGCCTATCCCTACGCCGGGCTGATTCTCTCGGGCAGCACCCTGTACGGGACGACATCCGGGGGCGGGGCCAACAGCGCCGGCACCGTCTTCTCCCTCCCGATCACCGGCGGCTCGCCCACCACCCTGGCGACGTTCAACAACATTAACGGAGCGAATCCCCAAGCGGGGCTGATCCTCTCGGGAAACACCCTGTACGGCACGGCCAGCCACGGCGGGGCCAACAACGACGGCACGGTCTTCTCCGTCCCGATCACCGGCGGCACGCCCACTACCTTGGCGACGTTCAACAGCACCAACGGGGCCAATTCCTACGCCGGGCTGATCCTCTCGGGCAGCACTCTGTACGGGACCACCTTGTACGGCGGGGCCAACGACGCCGGCACCGTCTTCTCCGTCCCGGTCACCGGCGGCTCGCCCACCACGCTGGCGACGTTCAACAACACCAACGGGACCGGTCCCAACGCCGGGCTGATCCTTTCGGGAAGCACCCTGTACGGAACGACGTACGGGGGTGGGGCCAACAGCGTCGGCACCCTCTTCTCCCTCCCGATCACCGGCGGCACACCCACCACCCTGGCGACCTTCGACGGCACCAACGGGGCCTATCCCCTAGCCGGGCTGATCCTCTCGGGCGGCACGCTGTACGGGACGACCTACTACGGCGGGGCTAACGGCGACGGCACCGTCTTCTCCCTTGCTATCCCCGAGCCGGGCGGTCTGACACTCTTGGCGCTGGGTCTGCCGGCGCTGCTCCGGCGCAGACGCGCGCGGTGATCCGCACTCTACAGCGACCTGACATTTGGAGAGATCTTCATGCAATTCGGGAATAGGATGCGACAGGGTTCACGGGTTTGCGCGGTGGTCGCCGCCGGCTTGTCCGCATCGGCCGCCTCCGCCGCCGGGCTCACCACGCTGGCGACGTTCGACAACACCAACGGGGCCAATCCCGAAGCCGGGCTGATCCTCTTGGGAGGCACCCTGTACGGGACGACCTACTACGGCGGACCCAACAACGACGGCACCGTCTTTTCCGTCCCGGTTACCGGCGGCGAGCCCGCCACGCTGGCGTCGTTCAACTATGCCAACGGGGCCTATCCCTCCGGGCTGATCCTCTCGGGCAACACTCTGTACGGCACAACCCAACAGGGCGGGGCCAACACCATAGGCACTGTCTTCTCCGTCCCGATCATCGGCGGCACGCTCACCACGCTTACACCTTTGATATACAACAACGGAGTGAATCCCTACGCCGGACTGATTTTCTCGGGCAGCACCCTGTACGGGACGGCCGGCGGGGGTGGGGATAGCTATTACGGCACCGTCTTCTCCGTCCCGATCACCGGCGGCATGCCCACCACACTGACGTCGTTCAACGTCGCCAACGGATCCTCTCCCTTCGCCGGGCTGATCCTCTCGGGCAGCACCCTGTACGGCACGACCCGAGACGGCGGTGCCTGCGACGATGGCATCGTCTTCTCCCTCCCCGTCGCCGGCGGCTCGCCCACCACGCTGGCGACGTTTAACGGGACAAATGGGGCCAATCCCTACGCCGAGTTGGTCTTGTCGGGCAGTACCCTATACGGGACGACGGAACTCGGCGGGGCCTACGACTCCGGCATCGTCTACTCCGTCCCGATTACCGGCGGCGCGCCCACCACGCTGGCGACGTTCAACGGCACCAACGGGGCCTATCCTCAAGCCGTGTTGACCCTCTCGGGCAGCACCCTGTACGGGACGACGTCCTACGGCGGACCCAACAACGACGGCACCATCTTCTCCCTCCCGATCACCGGCGGCGCGCCCACCACGCTGGCGTCGTTCGACGGCACCAACGGGGGCAATCCCTCCAGTGGGCTGATCCTCTCGGGCAGCACCCTGTACGGGACGACGGCAGGCGGCGGCGCCAACAACTATGGCACCGTCTTCTCCGTCGTCCTCCCCGAGCCGGGCAGTCTGATGCTCCTGTGCCTGCCGGCGCTGCTCCTCCGCCGGGCGCGGTGATTGGCGCGGGCAGGCTCGATGTTCCGCATTGCACGCTAGACGTTCCGGAGTGGACGCTAGACGGTCAGGCGTGGAACCTAGACGTTCTGAAGCTGAACCTAGACGTTGAGGCGTAAAACCTAGACGTTGCAGAGCTGAAGCTAGACGTTGAGGAGCTGAAGCTAGACGTTGAGGAGCTGAACCTAGACGTTGCAGAGCTAAACCTAGACGTTCAGGAGCGGAATCGGGCCGTTATCCGACGTTGGGAGGGGGAAAAACGGAAATTTGCCCGCCCGCGCTTAAGTGACCCGGGGGTCGCGCCGATGCAAGGGGGGTGTGGCGTGCGGAGGTTCGCGATGCTTGATTCGCCGGTCTTGTTGATCGGCCAAGTATCGCGCGGAGGGCGCGGCCACTTCAATATCGCGCTGCCAGCGCGAGGAAAGTTGCGCCATGAGCCTGATTCCTTCTTCCATCGATGGGAAAATCCAGTTCTTCCAGAGCAAAGGCACGCCGTGGGGGGCTAATGCCGTCGCTATTGGGACGACCGCCACCGCCGTCACGGCGCTGGCGACCAAGGTGACGACGGCGCAGACCAAACTCGCCGCCGCCGTCGCCGCCCGCGCCGCGGCCAAGAACGCCACCGCCGACCTGTACAACGCCATCAAAGACATGGTCAATTCCGGCAGCGACATCATCAAGCAGATCCGCGCCCAGGCCGCCACCGTCGGAAGCAGCGTCTACATCCTGGCGCAGATCCCCGCGCCCGCAACGCCGACCCCCGTCGGCGCGCCCGGCACGCCGACCGATTTCAAGGCGACCCTCAATCCCGACGGCTCGCTGAGCGTCCAGTGGAAATGCCCCAACCCCACCGGCTCGGTCGGCACCATCTACCAACTCTCGCGCCGCAGCATCGCCTCCGATGGCACCGCCGGCCCCTTCGCGGTCATCGGCGGCAGCGGCACACGCAGCTTCATCGACAACACCGTCCCCGCCGGCGTCGCCGGACTCGTCTACCAGATCACCGCCCTCCGCTCCACCGCCGTCGGCACCACCGCCCAGTTCAGCGTCAACTTCGGCACCACCAGCGGCGAAATGATGACGTCCGTCGCCCAAGGCCTCCCGGTGAAGATCGCCGCGTGAGGAAAAAATAAGTCAATCAGTCAATGAGTCATTGCCTTCATCCGCAATGACTCATTGATTAATTGATGAAGGGATGGCAATTTGAGTTCCTGGACTCCGTCTTTCGGAACTGTCAAAGGATCATTGCCCATGCTCTGGCACGAACACTCCTGGCCGCAAATCCAATCCCTCAACAAAAACCTCCCCGTCATCATCCCCCTTGGCTCCATCGAACAGCACGGCCACCACCTCCCCCTCATCGTCGACACCGCGCAAGTCACCGCCGTCGCCGACCGCGCCGAAAAATCCCTCGGCTCCTCCGCCCTCTTCCTCCCCACCCTCTGGCTCGGCTGCAGCGAACACCACCTCGACTTCCCCGGCACCATCAGCGTCCCCGCCTCCCTCTACTCCCAAAACATCAAATCCATCGCCCGCTGTATCCTCCACGCCGGCTTCAACCGCATCTTCTTCCTCAACGGCCACGGCGGCAACGAAGCGCCTGCTGCCCAGGCCCTCACCGAATTCGTCGGCGAAAATAACACCGCCGACTCCGCCCACCTCGCCTTCGCCTCCTGGTGGCACGTCGCCCGCGACTCCATCGCCCCCCCGCGCCACGGCCTGACCACCCCCGCGATCTCCCACGCCTGCGAATACGAAACCAGCCTGATGCTCACGATCCGCCCCGATCTGGTCAATCTCCCCGCCGCCCGCGAACCCGCCCCCCCCATCACCTCCCCCTGGTTCCACAGCGAATACGGCGGAAAAGTCCGCCTCTTCCACCGCTTCCACCAATACACCCCCGTCGGCTCCATGGGCCGTCCCAGCGCAGCCACTGCACAAAAAGGCGAGTCGCTCCTGACCGCCATCACCGACGACGTCGTCGCCTTCATCAAGGATTTTTCCTCGTGGCCTATTCTGTCGCCGCAACGAGTTAACCCCGACTAGCAACTCAAAAGTGGATTACCTGCTGAAACGATTTTCTGCCGTGTTTCGCAGCGGAGAATGTCCGCGGAGAAATTCGATCAGCGCATCGCGCACCTGCGCAGCGGCAACATTGTCATCGAGAATGATCACGCCAGGATGATTGAGATAATATTCCTGAATAACATGTGCCGGACCAGCGACCGTATAGAGGCGGCTGTCATCCAGCGGCTGATCGCCCACTGAAATCTGCGCACCCGCGACGCGAAAGCCTGAAATCTGGACCGGCATCTGCCCGCTGGCAAGCAGATGCGCTGCCATCTGGCGAATATTCGCCCCCGGTGTGCGCAGCGTCACGATATGCTGACGGGTGTAGTTCGGCAGCAACTCATAGAGATCGGCGACGCGCACCGGCCCTTTAAGCAATCCCAGCGGATTGAACTGGCTCGATGCAGCCAGCGCGATATCCGTTTTGGAGTGCGCGCGGATGGCATCGGCAAGCAACTGGCCTACGGCAACTTCGCGCCGGGTGGCGTAAACCGCTGGCATAGGATCGAGCGCTTCAGTCAGAACTTCATCCAATTGCTTGGCGACCTTCTCTTGATAAGGTCGATACGCTGCCAGCACTGCAGGATCATCGGCGATCGCCTCCGTCAAAGAAATCAGCGGCCCATCCGGAAATGGCGCAGCAAATCCCGCCGGTACTGCCACGCCATCGTGACCCCACCAGTGATTCTCTTTCCCATTGATCGTGATATGCCGCCTGCCATCGGCAGCAGGGGGGTCCACCAGAAAATCAGCCCGTCCCAGCGCCACCGCATGAGCGCCGGTCTGCATAATCAGAACGCCATTCTCCCAGACCTGCTGGTCCAGCCGCGTATGCGAGTGCCCGCCGAGGATGATATCGATGCCGGGAACTGCGTCGGCAAGCTCTTTATCATGCGGTACGCCCAGATGCGTCAGTGCGATCACCACATCGGCATGTTCTTTTGTGCGTAGCCGCGCTACCAGCTCTTTGGCGATGGGGATGTAATCCGCGAACGTGATGCCTTGAATCGTCCGCGGCCATTCGATCTGCACCGTCGTCGGAGTGGTTAATCCAAAAATCGCCACTCGCACGCCGTCGATATCGCGAATGATATATGGCTTCAATGTCGCAAAAGGTTTCCCCGTCTCCGTATCGAGCACGTTCGCCGAGAGAATCGGAAACGCCGCCTGCTTAAACGCCTTCCGCGTGGCGTCCTGTCCCCAGTCATATTCGTGATTGCCTGACGCCGCCGCGTCATAGCCCATTGCATTCATCGCGGCGATGGCGGCTTCCCCCTTGAATGCTTTCTCCACCGGGGTTCCATGAATCATATCTCCCGCATCCAGCAGCAAAACATGCGGCATCTCCGCGCGAATCCCGCGAACCAGCGTGGCAATCTTGCTCGACCCCTGCGCCTTCCCCGGCAGATACACATACCCATGCACGTCATTGGTATGCAGCAACGTAATCAGCACCGGCTGCGTCGTCGCAGCGGCTTGGACCGGCGGCGCGCCCGCGATCATTAGTGAGAAAAAGAATGCCAGAAAGAACCGCATTGCTAGATACGAAGTCTAGCGGGACCTCAGTGTGCCGTATACAATTTTTTCCACCCGTCCGATTTGTCTTTCCCACAGCATCATGGGTTATTCATCCGTCCAGTCGTTTGCCATTGTCGCAATGCGGATGATATTTATTGCCGGAGTTTTTGCTGGGTGCAACCGAAGTGAAAAACCCGCTCAAGACAAAGTAGAACTGTCGATTCTGTTCGCCCCCGACTCCACCGGCGTCTGGCGATCGTTGTGCGCCGACTTTGAAAAGCAGCACCCGAATATCCATGTCAATCTCATCGAAGGCACCGCCTCCACCAATGGGCGCGAGGATCAGTACGTCACATCCTTTCTCAGCGGGCAGTCTCCTTACGATGTCATCTACGCCGACGTGACCTGGGTGCCGAAATTCGCCGCCGGCGGCTGGCTGGAAGACCTCACCGATCGCTGGCCAGCGGACAATTGGGCGCGATTTATTCCGGGCGTGATTGAAGGGAGTAAATACAAAGGCCGAATTTATCGCGTGCCTTTCGATATCGGCGCGGGGATGCTCTATTACAGAAAAGACCTCCTCGACGCCGCCGGCGAGAAGCCACCGGAGACATTCGACGATCTCGTTCGCATTTCAAAAGAGCTCCAACACCCACCTTCCCTCTGGGGTTTCGCCTGGCAGGGCCAGCAGTACGAAGGCCTCGTCTGCGACTACATCGAAATCCTCAAAGGTTTCGGCGGAGACTGGATCGACCCCGCTACCAACGCCGTCGGCCTCGATCAACCCGCCGCGATTCAAGCCACGACGTTTCTTCGCGATTGCATGGGGAAATATGGAATCTCTCCGCCCGGAGTCGCAACTTATGACGAAGAACCCAGCCGGCAACTCTTCAACGCCGGCCGGGCCGTTTTTATGCGCAATTGGCCCTACGCCTGGGTCAAAGCGCAGGCCGCTGATTCGCCGATCAAAGGAAAAATAGGCATCACCCGAGTTCCCATGACGCCCGGCGGCGCACACGCCTCCACCCTAGGCGGGTACGGTTTCTCCATCTCCAAATCCAGCCCGCACAAAGACCAAGCGTGGCTCCTCGTCCAATTCCTCACGCAATTGCCGCAGGCCAAGCAGGTCTATCTCAACACCGGCACGCTCATCGCGCAAAAAGCGTTCTATGATGACAATCCTGATCCGGCGATTCAGCAGATGTATCAGGTTTTCCAAACCACCGTGCCGCGCCCGATGACGCCGCAGTACGCCCAGGCGTCGGACATCCTGCAGCGCCACCTCAGCGCCGCGTTGACTGGCTTGGAATCGCCAGAAGACGCTATGAAAGAAGCCGCCAAGGAGACGCGGCTGTTATTGCCCGCCGCATCCGGAAAGCGAGCCGCCGAATGATTCCCCCGGCCTCCAAACGCCCACGAGAAATTGGCGATCAAACCTTCGCCGCGATATTACTCACACCCGCCTTTCTCTTCGTTGCCTGCCTGGCGATCTACCCGATCATCCGCGTCATCTGGCTCAGCTTCTTCACGCAAAACCTCGGTACCGAACTCCACCCCCAATTCACCGGCATCACTAACTACACCCGCCTCCTCAACGACGGCCACTACTTTGCCGCCCTGCGCACTACCCTCATCTTCACTTTCTTTGCCGTCAGCAGCGAATTGATTCTTGGCATGACAATGGCGCTGTTGCTCAACGAAACCTTTCGCGGCCGATCGATCGCCCGCGCCGCCGCTCTCGTCCCCTGGGCGCTCCCCACCGCCGTCCTGGCGCTCGCATGGAAATGGGTCTTCAACGACCAATTCGGCGTATTCAACGACCTCCTGATGCGCCTTCACCTCATCTCCCACCCCATCGCCTGGCTAGGCACACCCGCCACCGCCCTATTCTCTCTCATCTTCGCCGACGTCTGGAAAACCACTCCCTTCATGATGATCCTCCTCCTCGCCGGCCTGCAGGACATCCCCAATGAACTCTACGAAGCCGCCCACATTGATGGTGCCCGCTCTATCAACTCCTTTCGCCTGATCACGCTCCCCATGCTCCTCCCCTCCATCACACTCGCGCTCCTTTTCCGCTCGTTGCAATCCTTCGGCATCTTCGACCTCCCCTTCGTCATGACCGGCGGCGGGCCCGGCGGCGCAACCGAAACCGTCGGCATCTACACCTACAACACCTACCTCCGCTACCTCGACTTCGGCTACGGCAGCGCCATGATCGTCGGCACAACGCTCGTCATGGCGTTCATCGCGATCCTCATCTACCTCCCCCTCTCCCGATCCTCCGGAGCCCGCGCATGAAAAAACGCCTGCTCCTCCACCTCCTCGTCTGGACCTTCACCCTCTGGTGCGTGGCCCCCTTCGCCTGGCAGATCATCACCTCTCTCAAGAGCAATCCCGAAATCGCCGCCGTCCCCAACGTCTATCTCCCCAAACATCTCAGCCTCGAACACTATTCGACATTATTCTGGCGCAAACCCTTCGGCCGATATCTCCTCAACAGCTTCCTCATCTCCGCCGGCTCGATGATCCTCTGCCTGTTCGTCAGTTCCCTCGCCGCCTACTCCGTCGCCCGCCTGCATGTCCGTGGCGGCAAACTCCTCCTCCTCTCCCTCGTCATCATCGCCCTCTTCCCCTCGATCGTCTTCTTCTTCCCCCTCTACGAACTCGTGCGCATCACCCACACCGCCAACAACCCTATCGCGCTCATCCTCCCCTACGTCACTTTCAACCTCCCCTTCGCGGTCCTGGTGCTGACATCTTTTTTCCGCAGCGTCCCACTCGACGTCGAAGAAGCCGCCAAACTCGACGGCCTGTCCCGCCTGCAAATCCTCTTCCGCATCATCATGCCATTGGCCGCCCCCGCATTAGCCACCACCGGCATTCTCATCTTCATCGCCTCCTGGAACGAATTCCTCCTCGCCCTCACCTTCATGACCCGCGACACGGCCAAAACCGTCACTGCCGGCGTCGCCAGCCTCGGCGGCTCCAGCAGCTACGACATCCCCTGGGGCCCCATCGCCGCCAGCGTCGTCATCAGCACCTTGCCGCTGATCCTTCTCGTCATCCTCTTCCAACGGCGAATCATCCAAGGCCTCACCGCCGGCGCATCTAAAGGATGATGGCTGATGGCTCAGTCGAGAATATTCCACAACTTCGCCGCATAAGCATTCGCTCCAACCGGTGCGACGGTGCTCGGAAGGAAAATATCCTGTTTTGCCGCCCAGCTTACATGCCCATCATAAAAAAGCATGTTGGCGCCCTGCTTGTGGCGATACTCGACAGAAATCGGCGTAATAGCGCCGTTGGGCATCGACTCGCCGTAAATATCCCAATGGTCGCGCCAATCGGCATATGAGCTTTTCGCCGCGCCCGTGATATAGAACCAGTTCCCGTCAATCATCTGGATCTTTTCCGAATTATGACGGACCTGCGAAAGCCTGACGAAATAACCGTTATTGGCCGAAGCGACGCCATGAATATCTCGGCCCAGTGTTTCGTCATTGAATCCATAACAATGCGAAATATTCTGCGCCTCTATTTCCACCGACCAGATCGCTTCCGGGCAGAGCATTCCCTTCGGCCAGTTCGTTTCCCAATCGATTGTCCCGTGCCCCGTCGTCGGCTCAATCGGCAAGCCTAACGACTTACGAAGACCTGCATTCATATACCAGGGGATATAAGCAAGCGTTCCATAATACGCCGGGTTGCCGTTCGAATTGGTAGCCGTTCTGATCGGGACGCACCACCCCTTGTTCTCCCCGGTGTACATCGCATTGGCCATCCCGAACTGTCTCATCGCCGCGGCACATTGCACCGTCCGCGCCTGCCGCCGCGCCGAACTCAAGCTGGGGAGGAGAATCGAAATCAGCAGCGCAATAATCCCAATCACCACCAGGAGCTCAACCAACGTGAACCCTCGCGGATGAATCGCCTGACGCTGTTTTAATGGAGGCATTCCATGAGACATGATGATAACTCCAGAACATCAAATCCCCTTCACTACCAACGACTTGAGCGTACTTACCGACTTTGATATGTATACAGGGCATTTTTAAGGTGTCTAGCGAAAAAAAGAATTTTGCTAAATCCTTACCTTTTCTTCTTTCACCGCAAACATTTGCCCGCTAGACTTTCCTGTATACAAGCAAGTCTTTCCGAACGGTACATCTCGTCTCATTGTTGTTGAAATCACCTGGCGGGGTCTTTAATTCCCCGTCATACATAACGAGTAGGAGTGGATGATGCGCAGGAATTCTCAATTGGGACGCCCGTCGGGACGTTTGGCTCTGATCTTTGCCACGACTGTCGTTGCAGGCGGCATGTATTCACATGCCTACGGGCAAGCCACCCCCGTGACTTGGGTCGGCACCACCGGCGATTACAACGCAGGCGCCAACTGGTCCAGCGGCGTCACGCCCGCCAACGTCAACAATGAATACCTGGAAATCAACAACGGCGGCACCGCCCAGATCTCCGCCGATGCCGAGGGGGCATTCCTCAATCTCGGCCTTAACCCGGGTGACGTCGGCAGCCTGCAAATCACCGCAGGCACGGTCAATCTTGGCGAACTCCGCGTCGGCGGCCGCGAAACCCTTCAAGACGGCACCCCCGACGGCGGTGGCACCGGCTCCGTCGTCCAAGGCGGCGATAGCGTTGTTAACGTCACCTTCTCCACCGGCACTGAACCCCCCGTCCAATCCGCCTACATTGGCGACGCGGGCCTGACCTCCGGCAATACCGCCAACGGCTCCTACACCATTAAAGACAACGCCGTCCTCCTCAACGGCATCCTCAGTAACGATCAACTCGTCATCGGCACTGGTCCCGGCACCATCGGCACCTTTCTCCAGCAAGACAACAGCTCTGTCACTTCCACCGGCACCGTCATCGTCAGCCGCAGTGGCGCAACCGGGAGCTATACAATCTCCGGCGGCACACTCACCGCCGCCGCCAACTCCCTCCAGATCGCAGATGCCGGCGATCCCACCAACGCTTTTGTCGTTCCGGGAACCGTAGGTTCCTTCATCCAAACGGGCGGCACCGTCAACATCAAAGGCATGGACGACGGTCGCCGCGGCGGCACGGGCACCTACACCATGACCGGCGGCACCCTTAATCTCACCGGCCAATTCAACGTTGGCACCACCGCCAGCACCACCCTCTACGGATCCAACGGCACCTTCAACGTCAGCGGCGACTCCGTCATCACCACCGCTTCCGGCGGGAATATCTTCGTTGGCTTCAACGGCAACACCACCGCCGCCACCGGCATTACCTCCACCGGCGTATTCAATATGACCGGCGGAACGCTCACCATGAGCAATACACAATTCGAAGTCGGCAGCGGCATCGGCGCCACCGGCACCGTCAACCTCTCCGGCGGAACCATCCAAGGCGCTACCGGTGTCAGTGTCCTCTGGAACATCGGGCGCAGCAGCGGCAGCGGCACCGTCAACCTCTCCGGCACCGGCATACTCAACGCCAACTCCCTGGCCATCGGCGCATCCGGTACGACCGGCACCCTCAATATCTCCGGCGGAACCCTCATCACCAGTTCCCTCACCACCGGTACCGGCACCGGCACCGTCAACTACTCCGGCGGCTCGGTCTCCATCGGATCCATGACCCTCCAATCCAAATTCATCACCTCCACAGACCTTACCCTCAATTCCAGCATCACCTACGGCTCCAACACCATCGAAGTTGACGCCGGAACATTCACCCTTACCGGTCCGATCACCACCGGATCCATCAAAACCCTCACCAAAACCGGCGTCGGCACGCTCTCCATCACCGGCGCACTTACCCCCTTCCTCGGCACGGTCATGACCAACAGCATTGGCACCCTCAACCTCAGCGACGCCGGCAGCCCCAACCTCGTCCTTAACGCCAACAGCGCCACTGCCACAAATCTCAATCAATCCCTCGACCTCTATACCCTTGCCGTCGCCAACACACGAACCGCCACCCTCACCGCTGCTGGCAATCACGTCCTTACGATCAACGCCCTTAATTCCAGTCCTGTTGGCCTAAACCTCAATGCTACCGGTACGCTCGACCTCAAAAACAACTCCCTGATCTACACCGGCACCGCCGCTCACTCTGTTGCCTCTGTCGTCACCGCCATCGCCACCGCCTACGCCGGCGGCGCTTGGACCGGCACTGGTCTCACCAGCACCACCGCCCGCGACCGCTCCGACCACGCCACCGGACTCGGGTATCTCATCAACGGCTCGTCCATCACAGTCAAATACACCTGGGCCGGCGACTTGAATCTGGACGGCAAAATGGACGGCGACGACTATGCGCTCATCGACCGTCAGGTCGCGATATTCGGCCTGGGCGCCGCCGGCAATTGGTCCCAAGGCGACGTCGACTACAACGGTACCGTCGGCACCGACGACTACATGATTATGGACACCGCTTTCGCTCACGCCTCCGGCGGCACCCTCTCTCCCGAATTCCTCGCGGAGCGCGAAGCCGAGTTTGGCTCCGCATACGTCTCGCAACTCATCGCCGCCGTCCCCGAACCGACGTCCCTCGGCCTGGTCGCGATCGCCGCCGCCACGCTCGCGTCGCGCCGCCGTTGTCACTCTCGATAAAGCGCCTATCAATTCAATATAAGAGGGTCCGGCATGATGGTTTCTGGACCCTCGGGCCTCCGAGAATGTCTCGGAGGCTTTTTTGTTTTCTGACATGGTCAGATTGCCACACCCCCACATCTGAGTCTGGCGGATCAAATGGGAGCCGATATACTCCCAATCGCACATGATCGATCATTCGATCACTTACGATACACAGCAGTGAACCAATCGGAGCGCGCCATGGCAGGGAAACCAACGAGCGACGTCAGTATTGTCTCATCAATCGACCGGCGTGGATTCATCAAAATAGCCGCTGCCGTCGTGGGTGTGAGCGGCCTTGTTCCGTGGGATCGTTGGAGCAATGCGCTGGGCGCAACGGTTAAGCCGCGCACGGCGCGGTTTCCGGAAAAGACGGATTTGATCTTCCTGACCGACCGCCCGCCGCAGTTGGAGACTCCGCTCAAATATTTTAAGGAAGAGATTACTCCCAACGACGCTTTTTTCGTCCGCTGGCATGTCTCCGGCATCCCGACCGAGGTCGACACCGCGAAGTATCGTCTGAAAGTGATTGGCCAGGTCGACAAGCCTTTGGAATTGTCCGTTGACGACCTGCGAAAAAATTTCGAGCCCGTCAGCGTCGTCGCTGTCTGTCAATGCTCGGGGAATTCCCGCAGCTATTTTGAGCCGCGCGTTGCCGGCGGGGAATGGGGTCACGGCGCGGTCGGCAATGCCAAATGGACCGGTGTCCGTCTGAAAGACCTCCTGGCCAAAGCCGGCGTGAAGCAGGGGGCCATCGAAGTCAGCTTCACCGGCATGGACCGCCCGCCGATTCCCGCCACCCCGACCTTCGCCAAGTCGCTCAAGATCGAAAAAGCCAATGACCCGGACGTCATCGTCGCCTATGAGATGAACGGCAAAGAACTTCCCATGCTCAATGGCTTCCCGGTCCGGCTGGTCGTCCCGGGATGGTTCGCGACCTACTGGGTCAAATCCCTTGAAGAGATTCAGGTCTGGTCGGAGCATTTCAAAACCTTCTGGATGGACAAGGCCTACCGCATCCCCAACAACCCGACCGGCAGCGAATCCCCCAAAGCCCTGGCGACCGATACCGTCCCCATTTCCAATATGCCCGTGCGCTCGCTCTTTGCCACACCCGCCAATGGGGCGCAAATCGACGCGGGCAAAGCGACCTCCGTTGAAGGGATCGCATTCGACGGCGGCAGCGGGATCAAAATGGTCGAAGTCTCCGCCGACGGCGGCAAAACCTGGAACGCCGCCAAGCTCGGCGATGACCTCGGCAAATTCTCTTTCCGGCTTTGGACTTACGACTGGACGCCCGCCGATAAGGGCGACGTTAAGCTAATGGTCCGCGCCACCAGCAACGCCGGCGAAAAACAGATCGACTATCTCTGGAATCGCAGTGGTTATCGCCGCAATGTCGTCGAGCACATTGATGTGACCGTTGCCTGAAAGCAGTAGTACGACCCTGCGTGCGGAGTTGATCCCATGAAAAAACATCTTTTGATTACAGCCGTCGCCACTCTTGGAATTGCGGCCTTCACATCCTGCAACCGCGAGAAGACCGCCTCGGCTCCCACCGCGCCTGCCGCCAGCGTTTCCAGCGAAGATAGCGCGGCTTCCATCCATCAGATCGTGCTGCCGAAATATAGCTCCGATCTCCCCGACGCCGCCGGACGGGAGGAGTTCGCCACTTCGTGCATTGCCTGCCATTCGACGGCGTACATCAACATGCAGCCGATCATGACCGCCGAAAAATGGGAAGCCGAAGTGCGCAAGATGCAGGCGACGTATGGCTGCCCGATCGCCGAAGAGCAGATCAAGCCCGTCGTCTCTTACATCATGACGGTTAAAGAAGGGACCGGCCCGCACATTCGCGAGAACATGGTCGCCGCCGCGCAGCACAATCCGGTCATAAAAATGGCGCGCGATCCCGGCGACCGCGTCGAGGATGCCAAGCACGGCGAAGTCGTCTTCGGGCAGTACTGCGCCTCCTGTCACGGCGTCGATGCTCGCGGCGGCGGACTAGCCGGCCTGATCCTTCTCCCCCACCCCGCCGACCTCACCGCCGGGCACCTCTCCGACGACGCGGTCATGAATATCGTCGCCAACGGCATCCCTGGCACCGGGATGGCGTCGTTCGGCAAGCTTGCTGAGAAAGACCTCCGCTCCGTCGAATCCTACGTCATTACCCTCTGCCCGGATGACCCGCCGGCGGGCCCGCCTTCCGATGAAGGAAAGCAGATCTACATGCAAAACTGTATCAACTGCCACGGCGCCGACGGTCGCGGCGATGGCGTCGCCTCCGCCCCGCTGCCTCGTCCCGCCGCCGATTTCCACGCCCGCCGTCCCAACCTGGATTACGCCAAGCAGGTGATCGCCAACGGCATCCCCGGCACCGCGATGCCCGCATGGCATGCGAAGCTGGATGAGAAGCAGCGCACGCAAGTCGCGGATTACGTGCGATCTTTTTTTGACAGCCAGTAGAGTGAACACGTGCCGGTGCGGCGGGTTAGGCAGGTGGAAATGCTAAGGGTGCAATAAAAACGGCGAACGCATCATAGCCGCGCATGGGTCAAATAAAATCAGCCCAATCGCCCCTGTGCAACGCTTCCACCCACCCGTGCCCGGCGGAAAAACACGGGAATATGAGCTTAAAAGACATGTGAATGAGTTCTAAACATGTCTTTTAAGGCGCAAAAGATATGTGAATGAGTTCTACACATGTCTTTTAAGGCGCAAAAGACATGTGAATAAGTTCTACACACGTCTTTCAAAGCGCAAAAGACATGTGAATGAGTTCTGCACACATCTTTCACCGCGCAAAAGACAGGTGAATAAGTTCCACACACGTCTTTCACCGCGCAAAAGACGTGTGAAAAAGTTCTAAAGACGTCTTCCCATGTAAGCAATCAAATTTTATTGACATGCCGGGCGTGAAGCGCGACTATTTTGATGACAACGGTGGATGCCATGTTGCGCCGCCGGTCAAGTGAATAGGTAGTTATCCCACCAATGCCGCCGAGCCCCGACGAAATGATCACGTCCCTGAATGCATTCAAATCTCATCCGTACACACAAGGTGACGTAGCTTCCCTCTATGCGATCACTGCGGCATTCAACGAACTGCCGGACAAGCTGCGCGTCGTGCCTGCAATTTTCGCGCTGATGGAGCGGTGCCCGGAAGCCGATCTCGGCACCCCAGGTCCGCTCGTACACGCGCTCGAGTCCCTCGGCATTCCGGCTTATGAAGCCCAACTTGCTGAATCGGTCCGTCGGCGACCGATGTATACGAACGTCGGTATGGTCACGAGCATTCTCAACGTCGAACGTGATCCTGTCCGCCGCGGGAAGTGGATTAAGCTATTGCGCGAGGCCTGCGTACACCCGGCCGCGGCGGACACGATCGAGCAAATTAGCCGCTATTTCGCCGGTCGCGCCATACCGGTGGTGGAATAACCAGCCGTTGCTTGTTTGACCGGCCATCATCCGTGTCGATATATAGGTTGTCATGCGAATGAATCATGACGGGTTGCTTCGGGTGCGGTTGGGTGTTTTTCTCATGATGCTGGTGATCGCGGGGATGCGGGCTCACGCCGCGGATCGGCCGAATATTCTGTTTATATTCAGCGACGATCATGCCTATCAGGCGATCAGCGCGTATGGGGCGGGGCTGAACAAGACGCCGAATATTGATCGGATCGCGCAGAACGGGATTCGGTTTGATCGGTGCTTGACGACATATTCGCTGTGCGGGCCGAGCCGGGCGTGTATTTTGACGGGGAAGTATGCGCACCTGAACGGGTTTTATAATAATTACGGCAGCGTCTTTGATGGATCGCAACTGACGTTTCCCAAGGTGTTTCAGGAGGCGGGGTATCAGACGGCGGTGATCGGGAAGTGGCATCTGGAATCGGATCCGACGGGGTTTGATTTCTGGGAAATCCTTCACGGGCAGGGGGTGTATTACAACCCGCCGATGAAGCGCAACGGGGAGGAAGTCAAAAAGCAGGGGTATGTCACGGACATTATCACCGATGATGCGCTGGATTGGCTAAAGAATCAGCGGGACAAGTCCAAGCCGTTTATTTTGATGGTGCAGAATAAAGCGCCGCATCGCGAGTGGGAGCCGGCGCTGAAGAATCTGGGGATGTACGACAATGTCACGTTTCCCGAGCCGGCGACGCTGTTTGATGATTACTCCGGGCGTGGCAAGGCTGAGCATGTACAGGAGATGGAGATTGGGAAGGCGATGAATCCGCTGGATTTGAAGCTGACGGATCCGAAGGATCTGAATCCCGAGCAGCGCAAAGTGTGGGATGCGCATTTCAAATCGCGCCTGGATGAATTCAAGCGGCTGAATCTGCAGGGCAAAGATCTTATCCGCTGGAAGTATCAGCATTACATGCGCGATTACATGGCGACCATCGCGTCGGTGGACGAGGGGGTGGGGAAGCTGACGGATTATCTGAAAGAATCGGGGCTGGATCAGAATACGCTGGTGATTTATTCGTCGGATCAGGGGTTTTATCTTGGGGAGCATGGATGGTTTGATAAGCGGTGGATATTTGAGCAGTCGCTGCGCACGCCGCTGGTGATGGAATGGCCGGGGGTGATCAAGCCGGGGACGGTCAGCAACGATATGGTGTCCAATCTCGACTACGGCGAGACATTTCTGGATGCGGCTGGGATCAAGGTTCCCGAGGAGATGCAGGGGAAGAGTTTTCTGCCGATTTTAAAGGGTGAGAAGACGGATTGGCGGCAGGAGTTTTATTATCACTATTACGAGCACCCGGCGGTTCACAACGTCGCGCGGCATTATGGGATCGTGACGGATCGGTACAAGCTGGTTTACTTCTATGAGCCGGAGTTCAATTACTGGGAACTGTTCGATCTGAAGACCGATCCAGATGAGATGAAGAGTGTGTATGGCGATCCGAAGTATGCCGATGTGCAGAAGCAGTTACATGAGCACTTGGATCAATTGCGGACGGAGTATAAGGAGCCGGCGGAGGATCCGCCGGCGAGTGTGATTCATTTCCGGGCTCGGCCGCAGAAAGTGGTTTGGCCGACGAGTCAGCCGTGATGCACTTAGGTGGCGTGACCACATGCTATTTTCATTTCCACTCTTTTTTCCTGTGGTTACGCGATGGTCGAAGCCGCTGCCCACTTGGCGAGGCCGAAGTCGGTGACAAGCGATACAACGGAGCCTGCCGCAGAGTATCCGAAATACGAGGCATAGAAGCCGTCGCCATAGCCTGACGAGAATACGGCGAAGGACCCAGCGGTTGTCTCAATTGAAAGCCAATCGCGCGTATGACGATAGACCATTTGCGATTCAGCCATCATCTTGTCTGGGAAATCGCCGTCTGCTTCACTCACCAGCTTGTAAGCCTCACTGTCACCAAAACATCCTGTACCGGAATCGACACCATAGCCGAATACTTCGCCTGGCTTGAGCGATTTCGGATCTTGTCCAGACCGAACGGCAATTTCCCATCGAGTTACAGGCGCGTCAGCGAATTGCAACTTCGCGAAAGCAATGCGCTCGTCCGTCTCGATCACCGCAATCGCGAGTAGCAACCGATGCTCCCCGACCGGGACAAGCTGAGCGAACGGCTTAGCATCAAGAATGTACCCATCTGATGCCGTAATTCGGCCGGATGGTACTTTTAATGCCGGCAATTGGACCGCCCGGAAGCTGAGTGTTCTATCTCCGAAGGTCTCGTGTGCCACGAGTTCGGAGCCCAATACGTCAGCGAAGGCCGAAGCATCCGGCAGTATCACGTGCGATGTTGAGAGTTGCATCATTGCTTCGTATCCCTTCGTAATGTTAATGGGGCGAATCAGGAACATCCGAAAGTGTGCTATTCCCGATCATGGCTACGGGGTGACGCGGACTTCGGGTGGGCCGGGGATCCATTTGGGTTCTTGGGCGGGTTCGTGGGCGCGGAGGAGGGATTGGAGGTGTTGGATGGTGGCGGATTGAGAGGGGTCTTTGGCTAGGTTGGTGTATTCGTGGGGGTCAGTTTGGAGGTCGTAGAGTTCGGTGCCTTGGTCGCCGTGGTCCCATTCGGTGTAGCGGTAGCGGAGGGTGTGAACGGAGCGGCCGACGATTTGTTTGCGGTTGACCTGGGTGTAGGCGGCGTCTTTGAAAGGGGCGGCGGGGTTTTCGAGGATCGGGCGGAAGGACATGCCTTCGAGGACTTTGGGGCCGGGGACGCTGGTGAGGTCGCAGATGGTGGGGTAGAGGTCGACGGATTCGGCCATGCCCGAGGCGCCGACGTCGCGGTGGGGCATGTCGGGATAGGAGAAGATCATGGGGACGCGGGTGCATTCTTCCCAGAGCTGGGTTTTCTGCCAGGCCTGGTGCTGGCCGAGCATGTAGCCGTGGTCGGACATGAAGATGATGAGGGTGTTGTCGCGGAGATGCAGGCGGTCGACTTCGGCGAGGACGCGGCCGAACTGGTGGTCCATGAAGCTGGTGACGGCGTAGTAGCCGCGTTTGGCCTGGAGGCAGTCTTCGTGGGTCATGCCCATGTCGGGGGCTTTGTATTGGAAAGCGCAGAGTGGGATGTCATCGCGGTCGTTGGGAGGGTTGTCGGGGAGGTGGATTTTGTTGATGTCGTATTGGTCGAAGTATTGTTTAGGGGCGATTTCGGGCATGTGCGGGCGGATGAAGCCGCAGACGAGGAAGAAGGGTTTGTCGGCGTGTTGATGTTCGTCTAAGAGGCGGATGGTTTCAGTAGCGATTTCATAATCCGCCTGGGTTTTTCCTTCGGGGTCTTTGAGGAGGTTGCGGCGGAAGGACTGCTGGTTTTTAGGGTTCGGGTCGTATTGATCGCCGTCGTCGAGGGAGGGGTATTCGTTGCCTTTGGGGTTGAAGGCGTAGTCCCAGGATTGGGGGTCGTCTGGGCCTGGGGTGCCGACCTGGAAAGGGATGCCGAGGTGGTAGGCTTTGCCGGCGCGGGCGACGAAGTAGCCGTGCTGGCGGAAGTTTTGCGGGAGGGTGACGACGTCTTTGAGTTTGTAGCGGACGGGGTATCCGTTGGCGATGACGCCGATGGTGTCGGGGCGGAGTCCGGAGAGGAAAGAGCAGCGCGATGGGCCGCAGAGGGGGTAGTTGCAGTAGATGTGGTCGAGGCGGACGCCGTTTTTGGCGAAGGCGTCGATGTTGGGGGTGATCGTGGGGGCGCCGTAGCAGCCGAGGTCGGCGCAGAGGTCGTCGGAGATGATGAGGAGGACGTTAAGCTTGCGATCGGCGGCGGAGGCGAAGGTTGGGCAGAGCAGGCAGAAGGCGAGGAAGAGAAAGATGTATTTGCGAATCATGATTAGGCCTCCAATGGATATGAAGCTTCGATTCTACTCCGCGGATCGCGCCGGCAACGCCGGCATGGTGGCGGGGAGATGTGCGCGCAAAATTCTCTGCAAATTCGCCATGATCTCCGCATGGCCGGGGTCTTTTGCCAGATTCGTATATTCGTGCGGGTCTGTGGCGTGGTCGTATAGTTCGACGCCCTTGGTGCCGTCGGCCCATTCGGTGTAGCGATAGCGGTCAGTTCGGATGGATCGCCCGTTTGCTTCTTTCCGCGTCAGCATGGAATAGGCGACGTCCTTAAACGGATGCTCGGGATGTTCCAGCAGATCGCGAAATGATTTTCCTTCCAGCGCGCCAGGCCCTTTCAATCCCGCGAGATCGCACACCGTCGGAAACAGATCAATCAACTCTGTAATCCCCGCTGTGGTTGTTCCGCGATTTTGCATGTCGGGATAAGAGACAATCATCGGGACCCGGCAGGCTTCTTCAAAAAGCAGCATCTTCTGCCAGGCGAAATGCTGTCCCAGCAGATATCCATGATCCGACATAAACACCACGATTGTGGAATCTCGCAATCCCAGTCGATCCAACTCATCCAGCACACGCCCCGCCTGGTGGTCCATGAAACTGGTCGTCGCGTAATAGGCTCGCTTGGATTCCAGGCAATCCTGCTGTGACATGCCTCGATCCGGCGCTTTGTAATGAAATGCCGCGATGGGAATGTCGTCTCGATCGTTCGCGGGATTGTCCGGCAGTTTTATTTTCGAGATGTCGTACAGATCGAAATATTTTTTCGGCGCGATCTCCGGCACATGCGGGCGGATAAACCCGACCGCCAGAAAAAACGGCTTCTCGCGATGCTCGTCCATCAGCCGAATTGCTTCGCTGGCGATTTCATAATCCGCCTGGGTTTTTCCTTCATCGTCCTTCAGGCGATTGCGCCGAAATCCTTGGTCATTTTTCGGCTCTGGGTCATATTGATCGCCGTCATCCAGCGTTGGGAACTCATTCCCCTTCGGGTTAAAGGCATAATCCCAGGATGCTGGATCATCCGGGCCGGGCGTGCCGACCTGATTTGGGATTCCTAAGTGATAAATTTTTCCCGACCGCGCGGAATAATATCCATTTTCCCGAAAGAACTGTGGCAACGTCACTACATCTTTCAATTTGTAACGCACGGTCAGCCCATTCACATAGATGCCATCGGTATCCGGGGTCAGTCCTGACATAAACGAGCAGCGCGATGGGCCGCACATGGGGTACTGGCAATACATCCGGTCCATGCGCACGCCTTGCTTTGCCAGCGCGTCAATATTTGGGGTTATGACTGGCGCGCCGTAGCAGCCCAAATCCGCACACAAATCGTCGGAAATAATCAGCAGGACATTCAACTTCTTCCCCGCAGCCAGCAGGGGGGTCGCCAACCAAAAAATCGCGATCAACGCCGACAAAATTCGCGTCACGTCGTCTCCTTATTCATCGGCGGTCGAGTGTCCATCGGCGGCTATCTTCGGCTTCTTATTTGCTGCGTGCTGCTGGCTTTGTTTTGCCGCTTCACTCGTTGTTGCCAGCCATGCTTCCAGTTCCGCATGCAATTTCTTGGTGATTTCGGGATATTCCGCGGATATATCTCGGCGCTCGGCCGGATCATTCACGACGTCATACAACTCCGGCCGATTCCCGCCGTCCATCATCATTTTCATATTGCCGTGCAGTGCTGCCAGGTATTTCGCCCCGCTTTCATCCCATTCCCAGAACATCGTTCGTTTGGGACTGGGGGCTTTTCCTTCAAATGTTTCCAGTTCGTTTACGCCGTCCACTTTCCAGGCTGGATCGGGGGCAAAGCCGGCTGCGGCGCAGAATGTGGGAAACAGATCGATCATATGAATGATCTCTTCGGATTCCTTGCCCGCCGGGACATGCCCTGGCCAGCGCACGATCCCGGGGACGCGTGTTCCACCTTCCCACAGCGTTCGCTTCTGGCCGCGAAATGGGTAATTGGAATCGTGATAATTCGTCGCGCCGTGCTCCATCGTTTCAAACGTCGCGCCATGATCCGATGAGAAGACGACAAGCGTATTATCCGTCAGGCCCAAATCGTCCAGTGCCTTCATCACCCGACCGACTTCCTTGTCCATGCGGGTGATTTGGGCGGCGTAAATTGCGTTATAGGGATGGGCCGGATCTTTTTCCTTAAAGCCGACATGTTCCGCGATGTCCTCGGGCGGAGCCTCCTGCAAGCCGTGCGGGGCGATGAAGGGCAGATACAAAAAGAACGGCTCGGATTTGTGCCGGGTCATGAAATCAATGGCCCGGTCGGTGAACAATGTGTCGGCATATCCTTTGACCGGGACTTCTTTGCGGCCATCCCACAATTCTTTCGGAAACTTCTGCCAGGCTTTTGTGGCGTTGGTATAGCCGAAGAATTCATCGAAGCCTTGGTCCATCGGGTGCGTCCAGGTTGCTGTCCCAGGGCGCTTGGCCTGGGCGTGCCATTTTCCAAACAACCCGGTTGCGTATCCTTTTCCCTTGAGCGCTTCGGCGATGGTCACTTCAGCACTCGGCAAATCGTATGACCCGTTGCCGAGCACGCCGTTGTGAATTGAATAGCGCCCGGTCATCAAGGCGGCGCGGCTGGGTCCGCAAATTACGGCTCCGGTGTACCAGCGATGATAAATCGTCCCCTCGGCCCCGAGCTTATCCATATTTGGAGTCGCCCACTCCTTCCGTCCATTAAAGCTCACATCGTGATACCCCAAATCATCGGCCAACAGCATCACGATGTTCGGTTTGGTCGTATCCGCCCCGAAAGTGCGGGCCGCTAAAACCAGGCCCGCGACAAACCCAACGACGATTTTTCTCATCATGATCTATTCATCCTTCACACAGCGAAACCCGAGATTATTCAGCCCGCTGTCGGGCTCGGTATGCATCCGGCTCGCTACACGATACCCCGTGCAATAATTGTCGCTGCACAACCAGGACCCTCCGCGGATTACACGTTCCTTGCCCTCCGCGGGCCCGGTCGGATTCTCCTTCGGGGAGTGTGCGTAATATTCCGGTGAATAATAATCCGCACACCATTCCCATGCATTGCCGGTGATATCAAAGAGACCGTACCCATTGGCGGGGAACGATCCCACTGGCGCTCTGCCGGTAAATCCATCTTCTCCCAGATCTTTTTCTGGAAAAGTTCCTTGCCAGACGTTGGCCATATGCTTGCCGCTCGGGACTAGTTCATTGCCCCAGGCATATTTCTTGTCCTTTAGTCCCCCGCGTGCGGCAAACTCAAACTCCGCCTCCGTCGGCAGCCTTTTTCCCGCCCATTTTGCATACGCCTGACAATCCGCATACGACACCTGCGTCACCGGCTCATCCGGTCGTGGCGTAGACTTGGGCCCATCCGGGTGCCGCCAGTTCGCCCCATCTCCCTTGGTCCACGCATGCTGTGCCGGATCAAATACTCCTGACCACCCGAATTTCTCCCCCTCGGTCACATACCCCGTGGCTTTCACAAATTCGCCAAACTTCGCGACGGTCACTTCGTGACGATCCATCCAGAATGGCTTGAGCGTGACTTCATGCACCGGCCCCTCATAAGGGAACCCATCATCGGTGCCCATTTTGAACGTGCCGCCGGGAATGCGCGCCATATCCGCATGAACATCCGCCGCCGGCTGAGTCGCGGGCGCGCCACCAATAAGCAATAACAGCAGCAGGGGGGTAAAACAGCGCGTCATGATCGTGATTTAACTCCTATCGCCGCTCATACACAAGAACAAAACGATCCCATCTTATCCACGGGCTACATCGGCCGCGCCGGACCTTTCTGTCGCCCCACATAAACAATCTCATTTCCCGTCCACCGATACCTGCCTCGCGGCAGAAGCCCTTCTTCCTCACTCTCGGCAAATGTCCCATCGGGACTCTCGTCCACCACTTCGATCCCCGGATCAACCCACGCCGCCATTCCGCGATAGACTACAAATTGCTCCCCCGCCTCGAACGTCATCACTTCACCCCCTTCCCCTTCTTCGCCCCCAGCACCATCTCCAATAAAAACCGTCAACTCCCGCCCCGCTTCAGATCTCGACATCGAACTCATGAGTGACCTCCAAGGCTATACACCTCCAATCATAGCCGGCGCAGCCGTATGGAGAACTCCCCCGCAGCTTTTGCGGATGATCAATTCAAAACTCAGGGTCACATCCATCGTCCGCCGATTCGGATTGCGCATCCGGTCAAACAATGTCCGCACTGCCATTGCTCCGAGATCCGCGCAAGGCTGCCGAATTGTCGTTAGCGGTGACGGCAATGTCGTGCAAAATGGCAAATCATCAAATCCCATCACCTTCAAATCTCCCGGCACGTTTCGGCCCATCAGCGTTGCTACCCGCATGATCTCCCCCGCGATCCCATCGTTCACTGCCAGGATCGCCTCCACCTGCCTGTCGCGCACAATTCCTTCGATGTATTCCGGCTGACTTGGGTGTCCCTGATGCATCCAGGCCCGCTCAAATTTTAGCCCCACGTTATGAAACGCATCAATACATCCAGCAATACGCCCATCTTGCGCCCACCCATATTCATCGGCCGCCACGAAATCCACCCGGCGAATTCCTTGTTTGAGCAGATGCTCGACCATGATGCAACCTGCTCGCCGATTATCAATCCCCACCAGATCAAATTGGCTCCGGTGCGGATACCTGCACAAATCCCGATCCTCAAGCACCACCGGAATCCCCGCCTCCGATAACATCTCCGCCGCCCGGGCGCTGATCGACTCTTCTGCCGCCCCGATAATTTCACAAGGCACCATCAACACCCCGGCTACCTGTTTCTCGATGAACTCCCGCGCCACCTTCTCATGCCACGATCGCAAATCCATCGTCCCGCGCTGACAAGGGTCTTCCATCGTCACTGCATATCCTGAGAGTTCCGCTTCGCGCGCAATTTCTCTTCCAATCGGCACAAAAATATTCGACCCGGGATCTTTCTCGGCCGCCCCGCAGATGATCGCGCCGAGCAATTGCGACCGTACGCCCGCTCCCGCGCGCACAAACGATCCCGCGCGTCTGCGTCGTTCCACCAGCCCACGCCGCGCCAGCAGACGGATCGCCTTAGCCACTGTTGTGCGCGAATATCCGAACCGGTCCGCCAACTCCTCTTCGGTCGGCAGGCGCTCGCCCGTCCGAAACCGACCTCGCACGATTTCGCCATGTAAATGACGGTAAACCCGATCTAGCTTGGTTTTTTCCATAACATCGAGCATATGTATATAATGAACTAATATAACTTATATAACAAGTAAAATTTTCAACTTGCCGCCATTTTCTCGCTTCGTATGCTCTTTGCCCTCATGAAACACTTCCTTCGCTCGGCAACGCTTCTCACGGTCGGTCTGCTCCTTATGGGCTGTTCCCACGCCATCCAAAAAGACCACGTCTTCCCCCTTGGCCTCTGGTATGAAGGTGGCGTCGGCGATGCCCGCGACAATGTCCTACCTAAAGACCCCAAACAAGCCGCCCCGGTCTATGATCGTAATTTCGCCGACATAGCCGCGCACAATATCAACGTCGTGGTCGTCCCCAACTCACCGCCAGACCATCATAAGCCACTGCTCGATGCTGCGGCCGCTCATCATCTGCTGGTCATCCCGGAACTCGGCCTCGATGGCGGTCCCATCGGCAACATGATCCGCGGCGGCAACGCCGTCGACCCCGCGGTCGTCCAACAACAATTCAAGGACGTCCTCGACCCGATCAAAAACCATCCAGCCTTCTGGCGCGTCCAGCTTCTCGACGAACCCGCCGGCGGTCCGCCGATGAAGAACTATGCCACGGTTGCCGCGGCACTGAACGCTCACGATCCGAAAATCAAACCCTTCTGTTGTCTGGCCGGCCCGGGTCCGGTCCACGAATTTGTGCAGGTCGTCCGTCCCGACGTGGCGGCATTTGATTTTTATCCCATTGGCAATGCCAAGCCCGCCAATGATCTCCAGGGCATCCGTGATTTTGAAAACGCCAGTGCCGCGTCGGTCGGCGAAGCTCGCAAGGTCGGCGCCGACTGCTGGGCCGTCATTCAATGTCACGCCATCACGGGCATTCTCCGCTACCCTTCACCCACGGAAGTGCGAGCGATGACCTGGGTCTCCCTCGGCACGGGCGCCAAAGGCGTCTTCTGGTTTCTCTATCAAACCGAGCATTTCACGCAAAATCAGGTTATGGATGGCTTGGTCGACCGCGACTTCAACGCACGTCCCGACTGGGACGAAGTCGGCCGGCTTGCCAAGGAGCTCAAGCTTCTCACTCCGACACTAATCAATCTAAAACCGGCCGCCGATGAAAAACCGACCGTCATCCGCCGCAAATCGATGTATCCCATGGTCGACATCAAGGGACACAAGTACCTGTTAGCGGTGAATGTGGATCCGGGTGAACATCAGACCCTTCATCTGAGCCTGAAGACCACGGCGAAGAAAGTCGTCCGACTTCCGGACAACAAACTCATCCCGTCGGTCCGCAAGGGAGACATGTTGACCTGGCACGAAGACTTCGAACCCGGCTCGGGCGCTCTTTATCGCGTGGAGTAAATCCGGTCACCGCATCACATGCTGTGCTTCATTTCTCCAGCAACGCTCCGGTCGGTCGGCGATACAAATATCCACACACTTGAAAGGATCGCCGGATGTCATTTGCCGCCAAGCTGCTTGCCGTGCTTGCCCTGCCGACCTTGGCCTTTGCGGCGGATGCTCCTCCAGCTTCCTGGCAACCCGACGTCTTCCCCGTTACTTACTGGTGCGGCCCACCGGCCAAATTCACCACTCTCGAACGCTACAAAGAAATCAAAGACGCCAACTTCAGCTATGCCTTCCCGATCTTCGGCCCGGCAACCGTCGAGGACAATCTCAAACAACTCGATTACTGCCAGCAAGTTGGTCTCAAGGCGTTTATCTACGACAGCCGGATGTCGACTTCTCTTTCCGAACCGGTCAAAAAAGGGATTGATGGCATGATCAAGGACTATGCCGACAAACCCGCTCTCGCCGGCTACTTTATTGCCGATGAACCCGGCCCCGGTGGTTTCCCCGGACTGGCCACCGTCGTCAAATACCTCCACGAAAAAGACCCCGCCCATCCCGGCTTCATCAACCTCCTTCCCACCTATGCGCGCGGGGCTGGCGTCTTCGGCAAACTCACCTATGAGCAGTACGTCCAAACCTATACCGACATCGTCCACCCCTTCGCCATTTCCTACGACCATTACCATTTCACCAACGGCGGCGACGGACCCGAATTCTTTGAAAACCTCGACACCGTCCGCAAAATCTCCCTCTCCTCCCACACCCCGTTCTGGAACATCATCCTCGTCACCCGCCACGGCGACTACCGCAACCTCACGCAGGCTGAAATGAGCTACGAAGCCATGCAAACCCTCGCCTACGGCGGCAAGGGCCTCGTCTGGTTTACCTATTGGTCTCCCACCGGCTACGACTCAACCACCGTCTGGTCCCATTCCATCATCAACCCTGACGGCTCCCACGACCCTCACTACGACATGGTCAAAGCCGTCAATGGCAACGTCCTCTCTTTCGGCTCACAACTCCTCACCGCCACCTCCGCTTCGGTCTATCAATTCGGCCCGCTTCCTTCCCACGGCACACTTCCCCCCGCCGACGCCCCCATCGCCACCAAAGACGCCGTGCAACTCTCCGTCGGCATCTTCAAATCCGCCGACAATCACACACTCGGCTTCATCGCCAACCGCGATTACAAAACGCCCGCTCACTTTACATTGAGTACGCATCCCTCGACGATCGAAGCATTTGATCGCACGACGCGCAAATGGAGCCAGGCCGACCCTGCTGCGGCTCTGGACATTCCGCCTGGCGATGCGATTCTGTTCCGCTGGTAGAGGAGTTCTCTTTGCAGCTAAAATTTTTCCTGACCTTCATCGCCATGCTCGCCGCCACGACTTCTGCCGCTGAACTGACTGCAACTCCTGCGGATCTCGCGACGATTCGCGAGCGGATGACCGCCTCTCTCCTCCCGCCGGATAGTGGCACTGCCGACGCCCTGATCAAACAAGCCCGCGCTGACGCGGCGAAGATGTCCCCGGATCACTCCTGGCCCGACATCGACTACAGCGACGGCGCACCCAGCGCCTGGCTTCTCCGCGCGCACATCGACCGTGCATTGCTGCTTGCCAAAGCATTCGCACTGACTTCGCGCGATAATCATCCTGACCCGGCTCTTGCTGCCGCTGCCTCGGAAGCTCTTGCCTACTGGATCGAGCATGATCCGCATAACCGCAATTGGTGGTGGAACGAAATCGGCGTCCCGCAACTCACCGGCGAAACCGCTCTCCTCCTTGGCACAGCTTGTCCAACCGCCATCCATGATGGCGTGATTAAACTCCTCAACCGCTCGATCTGGACCAAATGGACCGGCCAAAACCTCGTCTGGGGTGCCGGCAACCAAATCGTCCGAGGGCTTCTCACCAGCGACCCCGCCCTCGTCTCTGCCGCCTATCAGCGCATCTACCAGGAAGTCATCATTACCCCCGGCGAAGGCATCCAGGCCGACTATTCGTTTCACCAACACGGAGCTCAATTCTACTCCGGCGGTTACGGTCTCGGGTTCGCCCAGGACGTTGGTCGCTACATCGCCTACGCCTGGTCCACCGGCTGTCAGCCTCCGCTGGAGACCCTCGATACCTTCAACCACTTCATGCTCGACGGCCAAGCCTGGATGACCTGGGGCCACACCTTCGACTTCTCCGCCCTCGGCCGCGAAATCACCCGCCAAGGTAAAGCCGCCTCCTACTCTGACTGGACCGGCGGCCCGATCGTCCCCATCGGCGCTGCCTACGATCTGGCCCGCACGGCCTATCAACTTTCTCAACTCCCCATCCCCCGCCAATCCGAATACGCCTCCTTCGCCCATCGCCTCCTCACTCCTCCATCGCCAACTGATTCTCTCAACGGCCATAAACACTTCTGGCGTTCCGACTACACGTCCCATCGCCGCCCCGATTATTTCTTCTCCGTCAAAATGTTCTCCACCCGCGTGCAGAATACCGAACTCACCAACGCCGAGGGCAAACTTTCCCACCACCTCGGTGACGGCAACACTTTCCTCTACCTCTCTGGCAACGAATATCGCGACATCTTCCCCGTCTGGGACTGGACCAAGCTTCCCGGGACCACGGCCGAACAATCCAGCAACCTTGAAAAACTCCTCCCCGGCGGCAACCACGCCCGCGGCACGACCTCCTTCGTCGGCGGCGTCTCCGACGGCACCTACGGCGCCTCCGCCATGCTCCTCCATCGTGGCTCCCTCTCCGCCAAAAAATCCTGGTTCTTCCTTGACGACCAAATCATCTGTCTCGGCTCCGATATCTCCTCCATCTCCGATAACCCCATCGCCACCACGCTCAACCAATGTTTTCTCAACGGCCCGGTCACCCAATCCCCCGATCACATCTGGATTCACCACGATCATGTCGGCTACCTCTTCCCCGGCCCCCATCAAGACATCCACCTCAGCACCTCCCCCCAGACCGGCTCCTGGTTCGACATCGGCACCGGCTCCCATGACAAACTCACGTCCAATATCTTCAAACTCTGGCTCGCCCATCCCGCTCACTCCGCAGGCGCTTCCTACTCTTATGTTCTCCTCCCCAATGTCACTCCCGAGCAAACCGCCTTCCGCGCTGCCCACCCCGATTTCGAAATTCTCGCTCAATCCTCCGCCGCCCACGCCATCCGCTATCCCAAGCTCGATCTGACCGCTATTGTTTTCTTCTCCCCCGGCAAAGTCGCCGACATCGAAGTCGACCACCCCTGCATTCTCCTGCTCCGCGGCCATCAGCTCACGGTCGCAAACCCGGAAAACCAATCCGCCACCCTGCACATCACCTGTCTTAGCCAATCTCTCACTCTCCACCTCCCCGGAGACGATCTCGCTGGTTCCTCCGTCACCACTACCGTCCCATAACCGCTCCATTCTTTGTAATGGACTCTCCACACGATCTTGCCGATCTACAGAGTACGGCTGTGATCAGATCGCTGGCGCCCCGCGTCAAGGCACATTTCCATGCAAGGCACCGATAATAAACCTCTCATCGAGGCCATTGCCCGCAATGCCGGGCTGGTCCTCTCCCTTCCCTCGGCCGGCATGCTGCGCCACAGCAAATCCCGCTTTGTCGGGGACTGCCCGGAAGGGTTCTGGATCGAATCCATCCGCACCGAACATGTCCTGATCGACTCTCTCGTCGAAAGTCAGCAGCCTGTAGGAATCTCCTTCAAAGCCGGCGTCAACAAAGTCATCTTCACCACCCCCCTCATCCGCCGTCACGAAGGATATCAGGTCAACGCCACTACTAGCGTCGAAGCCCTCCTGCTCAAATGCCCCACCGAAGTCAAAGCCATCCAGCGGCGCAGCAACTACCGCGTCGCCGTCCCGAAGGATTCTGAAATCATCATCCGCATGTGGCGAATCCCCGAACGTGCCATCCTCCGCGATCGCCCGATGGCGGCCCAGGAACTCCCCGTCCAGCTCCGAGACCTCAGCCTCGGCGGCATGGGCTGCACCGTCTTCGGCAAAGACGGCAACCCCCCCCTCATCACCAACGCCGACCGCCTGCGCATTCAGGTCGCCGCCAAGGACCACCTGCTGCTGATCGAAGGCCGGATGAAATACCCCATGGAAAAACCCAAAACCGACGTCCTGCGCGCCGGCATCCAATTCAAAGCGATGGAAAACACCATCGAAGGCCGCCAAACCCTCGCCACCATCACCCGCATCGTCGGCGAACTCGCCCGCGAAGAAGTGCGGCGACTCCGATTAGGCATCAAAGCCGCCTAAGCGATTTTTACATCGTCGCTTCTTGTGCAACAATCGCCTGATAGACCTCATCCGCCGTCGCCGCCTTGGCAAGCGTCGCCCGGAATTTATCAATCGTCATCAGCCTGCTGATCCGCGCCAAGGCATGAATATGCGGCCCGGTCATATCCTTCGGCGAACTCAATAACCAAATCAACGTCACCGGCCGCCCGTCAATCGACTGAAAATCAATCGGCGTCGCGCACTTCCCGATCGCCATCACCAGATTCGCCACCCCATCTGCTTTCCCGTGCGGAATTGCCAGCCCATTCCCGATCCCCGTCGTCCGCGTTGCCTCCCGCTCCAGCACCGCATCCATGATCTTCTTGGCGTCCTTGATCTCTCCGTTAGTCGCCAGCAGATTCACCAAGTCCGCAATCGCCTCGTTCTTCGTCTTGGCCTCCAGCGGCACCCGAATATTCTGTGGCTTGAGGATATCAGTCAAACGCATGTCACTACTCTCCCAAACCTACTTCCATCCGCGCCCACGCGCGAAAGCACAATCGTACTGCTGATCTGAAGTGCTGGCAAATCACGATCATTCTCGCGTCCGCTCTCACGTCCCAAATATCCGATCCCCCGCATCCCCGAGCCCCGGCAAAATATACCCTTTTTCATTCAATTGCCGATCCACCGCGGCACAATAAATCTGCACTTCCGGGTGCATCTTATGAATCGCCGCGATCCCCTCCGGCGCCGCCACCAGGCAGACAAACCGCATATGCTTCACGCCCGCCTTCTTCAAAAACGACACCGCCGCCGATCCCGACCCGCCCGTCGCCAGCATCGGGTCGATCAGCAGAACCTCAGTATCCGCAATGTCCGGCGGCAGCTTCTGATAATAACTCACCGGCTCCAGCGTCTGATGATCCCGGTAGACCCCCAAATGCCCCATTCGCGCATTCGGCAATAACTTCAACACCCCATCCGTCATCCCCAGTCCCGCCCGCAGGATCGGCACCAGCGTAATCGCCCGCGCCAGCGCCCTCCCCGTCATCTCCTCCATCGGCGTCTTCACGCTCGCTGTCCGTGTCGGCCAATCGCGCGTGACCTCATACACCATCAATCCCGCGATCTCATTGAGCAATTCCCGAAACGCCCGATGCCCGGTCCCCGCATCGCGCAGCTCGGTCAACTTCGTCTGCACCACCGGATGATTGATCTGTATGACATTAGGCAGTTCCATGCCTTAATAGGTTATGCGTCCGCTCACTGAACGCAATCCAATTCATTCTTGTGGATACTCTTTCCTTCCTGGCTTGGGTTGTACTGGCAACTCCACACACCCTCACATTAAATGCCTGCTGCGGCTGACACGCCGGCCATGCACTACGCACCCGTTCCTCATGTCAAACACTGAATGGTATCCACGGGCACTCCATGCATCCCGATTGCACCTTCCCATCCTAATCCGCCTTCACTGCCCACTTTAGCGGCCAATCCATCAGACTCATCACCGCGGTAAAACGCTTCGGCTTTTCAAAATCATCAAATTCAAAACAAATCCGAAATCCGAAAAAGAAGTTTATGCCGGGTCGCGGAATTGGGAGTGGGTGAGGGCGTCTAAGGAGAGAGGGGAGAATTGCTGGCGCTCGTAGAAGAGGTGGGCCAGGCCGGCGGACATCGCGGCGTTGTCGGTGCAGTAGGGGAGGGGGGGGAAGAGGACGGGGAGGTGGAGTTGTTTGAGGGCGGCGCGCAGGCCGCGGTTGGCGGAGACGCCGCCGCCGATGAGGATGGATTGGGCGCTCGTGTGGCGGACGGCGCGGCGAAGTTTTTCGAGGACGATTTCGATGCAGGTATTTTGGAAGCTGGCGCAGATGTCGGCCAGGTGTTGGGGAGTCAATTCGGGAGGGGGCGGCTTTGGGAGGGGAGGGAGGTCGTGGCGGATGCGTTGGGGGGTGCCTTTGACGTGGTAGAGAACGGCGGTTTTCAGGCCTGAGAAAGAGAAGTCGAGGGAGTTTTTTTCGAGGAGCGTGCGGGGGAGTTGGACGGTGGGAGAGCCTTTAGCGGCGCGGGAGTCGATGGGTGGGCCGCCGGGGTAGGGGAGGTTGAGGATGGCGGCGACTTTGTCGTAGGCCTCGCCGATGGCGTCGTCGATAGTGCTTCCTATTAAGATGATGTTGGAGAAGGATTGGAGGGAATAGAGGGAGGTGTGGCCGCCGGAAATGACTAGTCCGACGGCGGGGAATTGCGGGGGTTTTGAAGTAGAGTCGAGCATAACGGAATAGAGGTGGGCGTGGACGTGGTCGACGGCGATCAAGGGTTTGTTGAGCGTCCAGGCGAGGGTTTTGGCGGCGGTGAGGCCGATGAGGAGCGAGCCGATCAGGCCGGGGCGGTGGGTGATGGAGATGGCGTCGACGTCGGCGAACGTGCAGCCGGCCTGGGAGAGGGATTCTTTGAGGACCGGGAGGAGGTTTTCGATGTGGGCGCGGCTGGCGATTTCGGGGACGACGCCGCGGAATTTTTCGTGGAGGGGGAATTGCGTGGCGATGACGTTGGAAAGGACGTGCGTGCCGTCGCGCACGACGGCGGCGGCGGTTTCGTCGCAGGTGGATTCGATGCCGAGGATCAGTGCCATTGCAAAGTTACTTCTGCGGGACGGTGGTCGGACGGGTTTCGGGCTTGGTGCGCGGGGTGGCATCGTCGGGGGCGGGTTCGGGGATGTTTTTCAGGGGGCGGCTGGTGGCGGCGGAGGCGAGCGAGCCGGCGACGGGGGTGTGGTCGTTTTTGAGGACGATCAGGCCGATCATGGTGGTGAGGGCTTGCTGAAGCTGCGGGTCGGCGGGCTGGGTGGTCAGGACGGCTTTGAGCGTGGTGGAGGTGGGCTTGCTGGTCGGGCGGTGGAAGGATTCCATGTTAAAGCGTTCTTCGAGGACGCGCTGCTCGCCGTCGGCGTCGAGGGGGATGGAGATTTGCGGTTCGACGCCCCAGTCGGTGGCGCCTTTCTTGCGATGAACGAGTCGGCCGGAGGGGAGGTAGTAGTAGGCGACGGTGAGTTTGAGTTCGCCGGCGTTGGAGTCGAGAGGGATGACTTCCTGGACGGAGCCTTTGCCGTAGGTGCGCTGGCCGATGACCAGGGCGCGGTGGTTATCCATGAGTGAGCCGGAGACGATCTCGGCAGCAGATGCGGAGTGGTCGTTGACCAGAACGATCATGGGGAAATCGGGGAGTGTGCCGGCGGCGGTGGCGTATTCGATATGTTCGGGGCGGTTGCGGCCTTTGGTGGAGACGATGACGCCGTGATCGATGAGCATGTCGATCATGGCAACGGCTTCGTCGAGCCGGCCGCCGGGGTTGAAGCGGAGGTCGAGAATCAGACCCTTCATGCCGTCGGAGAGGGCTTTGGTGAGAATCGTGCGGAGGTTTGCAGTGGTGTCGGGGGTGAACTGGGTGATGCGGACGTAGGCGATTTTGGGGTCTTCGGAGGCGTAGTAATCCCAGTTGTTGTGAGCGTCGCGCGTGTAGCCTTTGAGGGTGGGGACGACAATTTCGTCGCGGGTCATGGTGAGGTCTTCGGTGTCGCCGTTGGCGTGGGTGACGGTGAGCGTGACGGGGGTGCCGAGTTTGCCGGCGATTTTTTTGGTGACATCCGGGAGGCGAAGGCCTTCAAGAGAGGTGCCGTTGACTTTTTCGATGACATCGCCGGCCTGCACGCCGGCCTTGAACGCGGGGGAGCCATCAATCGGGGCGATGACTTCGGGCTTGCCATCTGGCGTGGTGTCGAGCTGGATACCGACGCCTTTGAAGGAACCTTCGAGCATGCGGTCGAATTGTTCCTGTTGCTGGGGGGGGATGTAGACGGTGAACGGGTCGAGCTGGCCGAGCATGCCTTCGATGGCGCCGTCGTGGAGCTTGGTTTCGTCGACGGGTTCGACGTAGTTGTTGGCGACCTGGCGGTGGATGTCGACGAGCGTGCGGACGAAGGAGTAGTCGTCGTCGCGGTTGCCGAGCGAGCCGGGGAGACTGAATGCCAGGAAGGTGATCAGGCAGAGGCTGACGGTCCAGGCAAGGCGTTCGCGATTCTTCATGTAGGGGCGCTCCACTTTCAGTTCAGGTCGGGTGATTGTAGTCGGGTGGGAGCGGTAGGCTAGGGGAGGGGGAGAAATCCGAAATCCGAAGCACGAAATCCGAAATGGAGAGGAGCTACTTGCGGATTTGGATGGTGTAGTAGAGGGGGTAGCGTTCATCGGCGGCGGAGAGGGTGGCGGTGTTGTGGTCGAGCTTGTAGTCGAAAGGCTGGCCGGTCATGGGGTTGGCGGGAGCGGGGGTGTCGGTGATGTCGGCGAGGGATGGGGGGAGAGAACCGGCGTGGGCGGCGGCGTAGGAACGGATGGCTTCTACCGTGGTGAGAGCAGCGAGTTGGCGATCGGCGCGGGCGGCCGTCTCTACAGAGTTGTTGGCATAGGGAATCCGCGGAAGATAAGGATTGGCGGGTTGCTGGGCGATGGTCTGGTCGATGTGCCGGGCCTGGGTTTGCAGTAGAGTGCGCTGGATGGGGAGGGGAAGGTTGCGCAGCTTGCAGAAATCGTCATAAATGATGTTGTATTGGGAGAAATAGAAAGTGCCCAGGAGAATGGCTGGATCGATGTGGGCGGCTTGGTCGGGGGTCAGCGAATGGGTGCGGGCGTAGTCGTCGCGCGCTTGCTGGACCAGATCGGGAGAGGCATCGCGGATGGGGTCGAGGGTTTTGCCGGTGGATTTGCGTTCGGGATAAGGGAGACTGGCGAGGGAGGTGAGGGTGGCGCGCCATTGATCGGCGGAGAGTTCAGCGAGTTTATGATTGGAGAGGGCGGGAAAGTTGGGAGGGGAGGTGCCGAGACGATCGCCATCCAGCCGGATGCTGGGGGTGCAGGGAGGGAGATTGCAAAGGGCCCAGTAGAGATTGGGGGATTCGGGGCACGACATGAGGCGGACCAACGCATCGTTGAAATAGACGATCATGCCGACGGAAACCAAGCCTGAGACTTGGGAGACGTCAGCGGGTTCGGTGGCGATTTTGTTGGCGAGTTCATAGCCGAGGCGTAGCGTGGCAAGGGCGTTGGGGACGTGGCCGAGCTGGCCTTGGCGGGCGGCGCGGAGGTAGACGGCGCGGCCGAGCATTCGGCAGGCGTTGAGGTGGGGGAGAATCGCTTGAATGCCCCGTTCGCGCAGGTGTGAGTTCCAATCGCAATACTCGCAGCGGGCGGCGAGATCGAGCTCGTCGTAGAGTTCGGGGGTGCTGGGAGTAGAGTCCATGATGGAGATGAAGGTTTTAGGGTCCTGATGATCGATCAGGGCTTCTTCGGCTTTTTCAAATTTCTGGTCGAGGTCGGTCCCGAGAGTGAGCATGGCGTCGAAGTAGAGGCCCGCGGCATTGCCCGGGTGGCGGTCGGCGTCGTTGAAGAGGAGTTCGTATTTCAATGCCGGGGTAGGGGGGGCAACCGGGGACAAGTTGAATGAATAGCGGTCGGCGGGAGTGGGCTGTGTCGATTGGGCATAGAGAGTAGCGGTTGAAAGCAGTAGTGCAGCAAATGGAGTGCGGATGCGCTTCATAACGATCTCCTAAAATGAGCAATCAGAGAGTGCTTTTTGAGTGAAAATTGTGGGAATCGGGGAGGCTTGTGGGCGAAAGACCTGCAAGGCCATTTTTTTGGACGGCTTGCTCAAGCATCAAGACGCTGTGAACAGAAAGTGGTTGGACGAGGGGCGATAAATCAGGGTTGGAATAAATGGCCGGGGTGAATGAGGTGGGTAGGGTCGCGGGCTTGGAGGGGAGGAGATGGGAACCGATGCCGAGAAAGAGAATAATCGCTGCTGTGGATTGCCAGAGATGAAGCTGGAAGCGGGCGGAACGCCGGCCGGCGAGGAAGGAGGCGTCGATGGGGCTGAGATGCGCGATGGCGGGATGGATCGAACGCAACGCCTGTTCAAATTCGAGGTCGGATGAATTCAAGTCGTTGTTTTGTTCGGGCATGGGGTCTCCAATGTTGTGCGAAGTTGTTTCAAGGCGGCGGTGTATTTTTTGTGGGCGGCGGAGAGGCTCATGCCGGCGATTTCGGCGATCTGGGCAAAATTCAGGTCGGCCCAGATGCGCAGGATGACGATCTCGCGAGTATCAGCAGGGAGATCGCGGAGAGCGCGCTCGGCGGTGGCGGCGTCCAGAAGGGCGTCGGGAGATTCGGTGAACCATTCGGGTCGGTTCGTGGCGATAGTTTTTTCGCGGCGCGTCCGGCGGGCAGAGGCGCGGGCGTGGTCAATCGCGGCGTTGCGCACGGTTCGATACATCCACGCTACCGGATCGGTAGGAGCATGACGCTGGGCGAGCAAAGAGGTGAGAGCGTCTTGCAGAACATCTTCGGCAGAGGCGGCGTCGAGCCATTGGCGGGCGTATAGCTTGAGCGAGCCGGCACGATCGAGGAGCAGTTTTGCGAGATGATCATGCGGACTCATTGGCCTCCCATGATAAGACGGTGAGGCGGGAGATATTTTTCCAAAATACGCCAAAAATCAGAGAGGACTTGACTTTTCAAACAAGTGTTTTAATCTACTGTTTGAAACGCTATGGCTAAGCAGGCTCAAGAGAATCAGTTAAGCGAAGCGACCCAGCAACGATTGCTGGAGGCCGCGGGGGAGGTGTTCGCTGAACATGGGTTCAAAGCGGCGACCGTCCGCGAGATATCGACCAAGGCGGGGGCGAATGTGGCGGCGGTGAATTATCACTTCGGGGGAAAAGAAGGATTGTATAAAGCCGTTTTTCGGCTGGCGCATCGCTGCTCTCATGGGCAGGCCGAACAGATGATGGGTAGTGGGCTGAATGTGGAAGAGCGGCTGGGACTTTTTGTGCGGGGGTTTCTGGAGAATATTTTTTGCGAAGGGCAGGCGGCATGGCATGGAAAATTGATGACGCGCGAGATGACCGAGCCGACGTCGGCGCTGGATGAACTGGTGCGGGAGGAGATTCAGCCGCGTGAGTGCGTGCTGGAAGGAATTTGCCGGGAGCTACTGGGTAAAAATGCGACCAAGGATCAGGCGGAATTTTGTGCGCGGAGCGTGATCGGGCAGATGATTTTTTATTATCATGCCAGGCCGGTGATTACACGGCTTTTTCCGGATTTTGAGTACGGGCCCGAGGGGATTGTGAAAGTGGCGGAGCATGTGACGCGGTTCTCGCTGGCGGGGATGAGAAAATACAAGGATGAAGGGAGGGGGAGATGAACCGTGTGGCGATCAAAATGCTCATGGGGGATCGGGCGAAATATATCGGGATCATTGTGGGGCTGACATTTGCGTCGCTGCTGATTACGCAGCAGATGGGGATTTTTATTGGATTGATGGCCCGGACGTATGGGGCGATGACGGATTTGTCGTTGCCGGATGTCTGGGTGATGGATCCGAAGGTGCAGTTTGTCGACGATGTGAAGCCGTTGCAGGATACGGTGTTGTATCGGGTGCGTGGGATTGACGGCGTGGAGTGGGCGGTGCCGTTATATAAGGGATTGCTGAAGGCGCGTCTGGATAACGGGAATTTTCAGACGTGTAATGTGCTCGGGCTCGATGATGCGACGTTGATTGGGGGGCCGCCGATCATGGTGGAGGGGAAGATTTCGGATTTGCGGCGGTCGGAGGCGGTGATCGTCGATCAGGTGGGGGCTAAGGATAAGTTAGCCAAAACGCTGGAAGATGGGACGAAGGTGCCGCTGAAGATCGGGGATACGCTGGAGCTGAATGATCATCGGGCGGTGGTGGTCGGGTTGTGCAAGGTGACGCGGACGTTTCAGAGTCAGCCGGTGGTGTATACAACGTATAGCCGGGCGGTGACGTTTGCTCCGCGGGAGAGGAAGTTGTTGTCGTTTGTGCTGGCGAAAGTGTCGCCGGGGGAGAATGTGAAGACGGTGTGCGCGCGGATCACGGCGTCGACAGGGCTGGCGGCGTACACGCGGGAAGAATTCCAGATCAAGACGTTTCAATATTTTATGAAATATACGGGGATTCCGATCAATTTCGGGATCGCGGTTGCACTGGGATTTATCGTGGGGACAGCGATTGCCGGGCAGACGTTTTATAATTTTACGCTGGATAATCTGAAGCATTTTGGGGCGCTCAAAGCGATGGGCGCGGGGAATTGGCTGCTGGTGCGGATGATTATGTTGCAGGCGGCGATCACAGGCGCGGTGGGATATGGGCTTGGCGTCGGGGCTGCGGCGGTGTTCGGATATTCACTGAAAGATTCGGAACTGGCGTTTAAGTTGCCTTGGCAATTACTGATTGGATCGGCGGCTGCGGTGATGCTCATTTGTCTGATGTCCGCGCTGGTGAGCATTCGGACCGTGGTCCGCTTGGAACCGGCGATTGTGTTTAAGGGATAGGGCATGACTGCATTGGAAACACAACTTGCAGTGACCTGCCGAGGCGTTGTCAAAACATATGGCGGCGAGGGGAATCGCGTCTATGCGTTGCGCGGAATTGATCTGGAGGTGCGAACCGGCGAGTTGATGATGCTGGTCGGACCGTCAGGGTGTGGGAAGACGACGCTCATCAGCGTGATCGCTGGGATTCTGGATCAGGATGAGGGGACTTGTGAAGTGTTTGGGAAGGACCTGCTGCATTTGAAAGCGCGGGCCAAGACGCGCTTTCGCGGGGAAAATGTGGGGTTTGTCTTTCAACAGTTTAATTTGATCCCCAGTTTGTCGGCGGCGGAGAATGTGGCGGTGCCGCTGCTCATTAATGGGGTGGGACGAGGAGAGGCAGCTGCGCGGGCGGTGGAGATGTTAAAGCGGGTGGGTCTCGGGGATCGGATCAAATCTCTGCCGCGGCAGATGTCGGGTGGGCAGCAACAACGGGTGGCGATTGCGCGGGCCTTGGTTCACGGGCCTAAGATGATTGTCTGCGATGAGCCGACCAGCGCGCTGGATCATGAAACAGGGCATCGGGTGATGGAGTTATTGCGGGAAGTGGCGTTGGGAGAGGGTCGGGCGCTGGTGATCGTGACACACGATTCGCGCATTTTTGAGTTCGGCGATCGCATTGCGAAAATGGATGACGGGCGGATCGTGAAGGTCGTGGAGTCGGCGGAGCAATTGGAACACTGAAATCGGAGTCGGGCATGATTCGGAAATATTTATTGCCGCTGCTGGCGTTGTGTGGCGTGATCTTCGCGATTTTTACGGTGGTGGATGGGCAGAAGCAGTTGCCTCCCGCGCAGCCGGTTGCGCAGCCGGCGAAGGCGCCGTTTGAGGAGAAGGTCGCCGGAGCGGGGATTGTGGAGACCGCGAGCGAGAACATCGCGATCAGCACGCCGGTGTCGGGATTGGTGACGGATGTGAAGGTGAAAATCGGATCGGATGTAAAGCAGGGGGAGGAGCTCTTTCGGCTGGATGATCGGGATTTACAAGGGGAACTGGCGGTGCGGACGGCGGCGCTGGAGTCTGCGAAGCAGAAGCTGGCAAAGCTGGAGGCGATGCCGCGGGCGGAGGATTTGCCGCCAGCGGAGGCGAAGGTGGTCGAGGCGCGGGCGTCGCTGGCGGATGTGCGAAATCAGCTCAAGTTATGGGAGAGCGTGGATGATAAGCGGGCGGTGAGCCAGGATGATGTGGATCGCAAGCGATTTGCGGTGGAGGTGGATGAGGCTCGGCTCGTGCAGGCGACGACGGAATTGGCGTCGCTGAAGGCGGGGGCGTGGGGGCCGGATTTGGCGATTGCGCGCGGGGATGTGGCGTCGGCGGAGGCGCAAAAGCGGGAGACGGAAATTGAGATTGATCGGCGGATCATCCGCGCTCCGGTGGCGGGGAGGATATTGCAGGTGAAAATTCATCCGGGGGAGTTTGCGACGACGGGCGTGCTGGAGCAGCCGCTGGTGTTGATGGGGAATGTGGATCGATTGATGGTGCGAGTGGATATTGATGAAAACGATGCGTGGCGGATAGACCCATCGGCACAGGCGATGGCGTTTGTGCGCGGGAACCGGGATTTGAAAACGGATTTGAAATTTGAGCGCGTCGAGCCTTATGTTGTGCCGAAGAAGTCGTTGACCGGAGAGAGCACGGAGCGTGTGGATACGCGGGTATTGCAGGTTCTGTACAGTTTTAATCGTGATGCGCTGCCTGTATATGTGGGGCAGCAGATGGATGTGTTTATCGCCGCCAAGCCGGTCAGTGGCGTGGCGGTGGCGAATGCGGGTAAGGAATGAGCGTGGTGAAGAAGGGCTATTCGATGAGAGCAGCGTATGTTTTGTCGGCGGCGGTGTTGAGCGCGTTGGTAATTGCCGGGTGCAAGGTCGGGCCTGACTATAAGGCGCCGACAACGCAAGTGGCGGTGAAATGGAGTGAGCCTCTAGGGCAGGGTCCGACGACGCAGCCGGCGCTGAATCAGTTGTGGTGGAGAAGGTTCAACGATCCCGAGCTGAATTCGCTGGTCGTGCGCGCGGCGCGGTCCAATCTGGATGTGAAGCTGGCAGCGGCGCGAGTGCGCGAGGCGCGGGCACTGCGCCGATTGGCCGGTGCGGATGAATACCCGACGGTGGACGTTGGCGGATCGTATACGCACTCACGCAATACCTTTGGGGCGACCGGGAGCAGTCAGAGTGCGGCGTCGATCCCTTCGCCGGGGGTGGAATATGATTTATATCGGGCGGGGTTTGATGCATCGTGGGAGATCGATGTCTTTGGCGGCGTTCGGCGGAACATCGAAGCCGCGACCGCGGACGTGCAGGCTGCGATGGAAGCGCGAAATAGCGCATTGGTCTCATTGGTCGCCGAGACGGCGCTGAATTACGTTCAGCTTCGCGGGTTTCAAGAGCGGCTCAAGATCGCACAGGACAACATCCACGTTCAGCAGCAGTCTCTGGATTTGACGCGGACGAAATTTCAAGCCGGGCTGATCTCCGAGTTGGATGTGTCGCGGGCTCAAGCGCAGGTCGCGGTAACCGAGGCGCAGATTCCTTCGGTGGAGCAGTCGATTCGGCAGACGATTCATCGGCTGGAAGTGCTGCTCGCCGTGCAGCCGGGGGCGCTGGCGGAGGAATTGTCGCCCGCCAAGGCGATCCCCGGCACGCCGCCGGTGGTGCCGATCGGAATACCGTCGGATGTCTTGCGCCGCCGGCCGGATGTACGGCAGGCCGAAAGAAACCTGGCAGCCGCGACGGCGCGCATCGGGTTTGCCACCGCTGATCTGTTCCCCAAATTTTCTTTGACCGGGTCGATCGGCTATCAAGCCACGCAATTCGGAAACCTCGGCAGCAATAACAACATGTACTACTCCATCGGCCCGGGCATCACCTGGCCGATCTTTGACGCTGGCCGGATTCGTGCGAATATCAAGATTGCCAATGCCCGCCAGGAAGAAGCGTTTATTCAATGGCAGCAGGCGGTTTTGCAAAGTCTGTCGGATACAGAAGTCGCGCTGGTGGCGTATACGCAAGAGCAGGCGCGGTTTCAGAAACTCACCGAGGCCGTGGAAGCCAATAAGCGAGCAGTCGCTACTTCGACCCAGCTCTATGAGCGCGGGCTAGGCGATTTCCTGAATGTTCTCGATGCCCAGCGCGATTTGTTCGCATCACAGGATGCCGAGGTCGTCAGTCGGCAGACGGTCTCGACGAATCTGGTGCAGTTATACAAGGCGCTGGGCGGAGGATGGGAGCCGGAATCTGCCGCGACGCAGCCGGTGGCCAGCCGATGAGAAAATGTGTCTTTATTTGATCCTGGCGATGAAGGCCCGAATAGCATGCGAAACTGCTTCGGGATTTTCAACCGGAGAGAGATGCCCGGCGTTTGAAATGGAAATCAGGCTGGCGTGAGAGATTCCGGCTTTGATTGTTTCAGCATTGGAAAGAGGCGTTATCTGATCGTCCGCGCCGACAAGGATTAAAGTCGGACAGGCGATCGATGGCAGGAAATCAATTTGATCAGCGCGATCGCGCAGCGCCCCCAGCGCACTTTTGAGTGTAGACGGCGGCGTGCTGAGAATAATCTGACGAAGTTGCGCCTCGAGCTTCGGATGAAGACGCTTCGAGTGCTCGGAAAGCATTTTCGGAAGCATCGCGTCGGCGACAATGGACGGGCCATGACGATCGGTGAGATCAATCAGGCGGTCGCGATTGTGCCGTTGCTCGGGAGTATCGCCCTCAGCTTTGGTGTCAATGAAAATCAATCCAGCCACGTCGTTGGGATAAGTGCGAGCGAAGGCGAACGAGATATATCCCCCCATCGAGCAGCCGCCGATGATGCAAGGGAGCGCGCCGATGGATTTGAGCAGGCAGTGTAATTGCTCTGCCTGCCATTGGATCGTGAAGGGTTGGTCGTATGGTGTTTGTCCAAATCCCGGGAGGTCTGGCACGATGATCCGATGAGTGGTTGAGAGCGATTCAATCTGGGCGTTGTACAGACGGTGATCGATCGGGAACGCATGCAGTAAAACCACTGGCAGGTCGCTGCCGCGCTCTTCGTAATGCCAATGGATGTGATTGACCAGTTGATCGGGCATGATTGAGGATTACTGCGGCGGATGGGCCGGGTCAATGGGGGATGATCAGTGCCAGGGAATTCTCCAACGGTTGCGACGCGCGGCTGGAGGTCTACAATGGAGTTCTCTGACTTGGGATGATGCTAGGGATGGCTGCGTTTGATGTTGATCACCTTCGCCTGACGGATTTCATGGACCTGCCGACGTTGCAGGAGATCCAGGATTCTTTCGCGGCCGTCGCGAACGTGAAAGCGACGATCACCGATGCAGATGGGAACTTGCTGACCCAGCCAAATCCGACAAAGGATTTTTTGAATCGTCAGCGGACGATTGAAGCCGCAGAAGAGACCCAGCAGGACGGCCCGCAAAAAGAAGGGCGCGAATACGTCGCCCCGATCATGGTCGACGGCCATCGCCTCGGCACGATTCGCATGACCGCCAGCGCATCTGGCGCGGCGGCGATGCTGGATGACACCAAGTTGGTGTCGATGGCGGAAAAGCTAGGCCTGGACACTCGCCAGGTGCGCACTCTGGTCGCGCAAATTCTCAAGGCACGCAATACCCGCCCGGCCGCGATTCAATTTCTCTTCCTTCTCGCCAATGCCATCGCCCGGCTCTGTTATCAGGAATTTCAACTTCGTCAGCGCGTCGATGAATTGACCACGGTTTACAACGTCACCATGCTGCTGGCGGATTCGCGCGACTTGCAGCAGGTGTTGCAGCGCACCGTGGAACTGGTGACGCAAGTCATGGGCGCAAAGGCCGCGTCGCTGCGTCTGATCGACCAGGAAAATGATGAGCTGATCGTCAAGGCGACGTTTAACTTGTCGGCGGATTATTTGAATAAAGGGCCGATCCGATTGTCGAAAGCGGAGATCGATCGAATCGCGCTTTCTCCCAAGGGATACGAATACGTTCACAACATGGCAACCGATCCGCGCATCCAATATCCGCAGGAATCACAGCGTGAAGGAGTGATTTCGATGCTGTCGGCGGGGATGCGCTACAAGGGGAAGGCGATCGGCGCATTGCGTGTGTATACGGATCAGGAGCAGGTCTTTCCGCAGATTAAGATCGATCTGATGAAGGCGATTGCTTCGCAGGCGGCGGCAGCGATTGAGAATACGCGGCTGTTGCAGGAGTCGATCGAGGCGGAGCGATTGGAAAAGCAGGTGGCGATGGCGGCGGATGTGCAGCAGCGCATGATCCCCCAATCCCCGCCGAAGGTGCCGGGCGTTGATCTCGCCAGCGTGTATATTCCGTGCTACGAGCTCGGGGGCGACTTCTTCGATTTCATGCCGTTGCCGGATGATAATCTGGGGCTGGTCGTGGCGGATGTCTCGGGGAAGGGCGTGCCTGCTTCGCTGATCATGGCGAGCGTGCGGGCATATCTCCGGGCCGAGGTGGACTCAATTTATTATTTGTATGAGATCATGAAGCGGGTGAATCTCATGCTCGTGCGGGATACGAAGCCGAGCGAGTTTGTGACGCTATTGTATGGCGTGCTGGATGCGCGGAATTTGCGATTGACATATTGCAATGCCGGGCATCCGCCCGGGCTATTGCTGCGGGATGGGAATGTGTCCGAGCTGGATTCGCCGAACATGGTGCTGGGGATTGATCCTGATCAGGAGTATCGGCAATCGGTGCTCCATCTGCGGCGTGGAGATACGCTGCTGCTGTATACGGATGGGCTGGCGGATGCAATGAATTTCCAGAGCGAAACCTTCGGTCGCCAGCGAATCGTCACCGCGTTCTCCAAAGGCGGCGCATCGGCCGAGGTGATTGCGCAAAATATCCTTTGGGATCTCCGCCGATTCGTTGGCCTGACCAAACGCACCGACGACGTCACGATGATCGTCGCCCGCTTTGAATAGCGGATCAGCGAAGAGTGCCAATCTCCGCCATCACGCGCTGATCGCGCGGCTGGACATAGAGAAATTCCAAAGCCGATGCAATCGTGAGATTGATCGGAATCGCGAGCATCATCCCGGGGACGCCAAAGAGTTTTCCCCAGAGTACAACGCTGAAAAGAGTGACGGCGGGGTGAATTTTCACCGCCCCGCGCATGATCATGGGCAGAATCAGATACGCCTCGATGGATTGAATGATGATGTAAACGATCAATACCCCGACGACGGTCCCGCCGGATTGCGTGGATGCAAAAAGCACGGCAACCACCGCAGCAGCGGCTGGGCCCACCGTCGGCACGATCTCCGCCAGCCCGGCGATCATCGCCACCGGCAATGCCAGCTCCAGCCCGACGAACCAGTACCCGAGAAACGAGGCTGAGAAGACGATCATCATGCTCATCATCGTCCCGAGCACCCATCGGCGAAGGCGCGGGCCGAGCGCATCCAGCATCGCCTGCACACGCGGCCGGCGCGATGGCGCGACCAGCCGCAACGCCGGACCAAGCAATGCATCTTCCGGATCGGCCAGCATGAAAATCGATCCGATGAAAATAAACGCCAGCCAGATCAGGACGCTGAACGCCGCATCCGCCCCATGCGAAAGCACGCCGCGTCCCGATTCGCTGGCAAAAAAACCGCCGGTATAAGCGACCATCGAGTCAACGCTGATAGGATCTTCCAGCTTAATGGCGTCCGACCAATGCGCCAGCAGATGATCCACTTTGACCTTATTCTCCGGCCAGAGCTTTAATTGCTTTTCAATTGGCGCAGACAGCGGCACATAAAGTGCAAAAATCAGCAGCCCAACCACCGCCATAAACGAAAGCCCGAGAATCGCCGCCCCCGACCCGCGCGGCCCGGGGATAAACCGGACCAACGGGTTGAGCGTGCTGGCGACAATCGCCGCTGCCAGCGCGCCAAGAATCACCGTGCTGACCGCGGAAAAAAAATAAAGCGACACTCCCAGCAACGCTCCGACGATGAATAAAGACGTCAGCGGCTTCACCCAAACAAAATTGGGCGTCGGCTCGGTCGGCGGAATCGCGGGATGCGTCGTCGGCTGTTGCATCCCCGCATTATAAGGAAAATCCCCGGATTATCGCTTACTCGCGAATGCCGTGTGATCCACCACATCGTAGTAGTGGTTCACAATCGTGACGAGTTCTTTGGAATCGCTGTGGCCATAATGAATGCCGTGCCAGGTTGTCATTTCCGCCAGGCGCTGCGTCTCGCGCTCGCGCGTGGTGTGATGGAATGCAACCCAGCGAGCGCCAAGGTCACGAAGATTATCCTGGACGATGTGCCGTAGCATTGGGGCATAGTCGCAAGGGTTCATCGACTCATCCCAGTTGTCACAGACATAAGCCTTCAGATGATGATCCCCAGCCATCGCGTTGAGCTCCCAACGCCCATTGCGAAGAACAAGCATGGGCAGCAGAACCGTTCCATCCGGCAGTCTCACTAACTGAGTGAGATTGCGATAGAACATGAAGCCAGCGATGTTGGCCGAGAGATCCGCATTGGAATAGACATCCACGATGAACATTCCGTAGATGCCCTGCTCCTGTGCGATGCCGCGCAGAACAGCGTCGTGGACTGCATCCTGATCGGTCTTGCCGGCGAGCTGGGACTTGCGGAAGGTCTCGTAATATTCGTACCCCTGCTGGAAAAAGTGACCCACTTTGTCCGTCCCCACATAGTGCCCGTATAGATTGATGGTCGGTGCCAGCGTAAACAGCGTAATGGGCCGGCCAATGAGCGCCCGCCCATAAACGCTGCTTAAGATCCCCACATCAAACCGCGCATCCGGCTTGCCGAAATCCGTATAACGAATCCATCGTTCAATCGTGCATTCTGGAATGCCGTTGGCGTACATCTTGTCGAGTGCTAGAGCGAAATAATCATTCTCACGATACTTCTGTGCCTCGTGCCCGCCTTGGGCGAGATGATCATTGGCGTCATTGATGAGAACGCGCAGATCCAGATCGATCTTCAGGTCCAGATCCATCGACAAATCCGGCAGCGGCTTATCCGGAACAGTAAATTGATCCGTCTCCAATGCGCGTGCCGCCGCGATCGGCCAAAAAACGAAAGACAGTGTCAGAAAAAATGTAAGCGTCAGTTGACGCATGCCGTGATCCTTTTAGTTAGCTATCACTCATCTTCGGGTTTAATCAATTCCTCAACAAGTCCTAATCTGGAGTTCATAAATCTCAGCGTTATTGGCCTGAGCGCGGCGCGGGGATACGATGCCGCCAATGTCGAGTTCCGATAATCCAATTCCAGTGGCGGTCGTTGGTTGTGGTCGAATGGGGCGTCTGCATGCCCGGGTCTATTCACAGCTCCCCGGCGTGCGCCTGGTCGGGGTCTACGACGCAAACCCCGAAGCCGCCCAGGCTGCCGCGGAGGAATATAAAACCACCGTCGTATCGAATCTGAACGATCTGATCGGCCAAGTGCGCGCGGTCAGCATCGCCGCGCCCACACAATTTCACGCAACACTCGCCGAGCCCTTTCTCAAGGCCGGCATCGGCTGCCTGATCGAAAAACCCTTGGCCAAAGACACCGCAGAATGCCGGCGTATCGTTGAATGGGCCAGGCAATCCGGCGCTGCCGTCCAGGTCGGGCACATCGAACGGTTCAATCCCGTCGTCCGCGCCATGTCGCGATTGGAGATCACCCCGCGCTTCATTGAAGTCACCCGCGTCAGCCCGCTGACCTTCCGCTCCATCGACGTCGGCGTCGTGCTCGACATCATGATCCATGACATCGACATCGTCCTCAACCTCGCCCGCAGCCCGGTCGAGCGCGTCGACGCCACCGGCGTCAGCGTCATCGGCGGCGTCGAAGATGTCTGCTCCGCCCGCCTGACCTTCGCAAACGGCTGCGTCGCCAACCTCACCGCCTCCCGCCTCGCCCTCAAAACCGAACGCCGCCTGCGCGTCTTCTCATCCGACGCTTACGTCTCAATCGATTACCAGAAAAAGTATGGCATCGTCGCCCGCCGCTCCGGCAACCTCGACGCCATCCGCGACGCCGTCGCCAAAATCCGCTCCGGCGAAATCGAAGACCTGTCCGACTTGAACTACCACGATCTCGTCCAAATCGAAGAACTTCAAATCGACGACGCCGAACCGATCCGGGCCGAGATCGAATCCTTCATCCAATCCATCCGCACCGGCAGCCGCCCCATCGTCACCGCCGAAGACGGCCTCGCCGCCGTCGAAACCGCCGAACGCATCATCGCAGCGATACCACAGCAGGAATTAAAATAGCTCTTAATCCGTTTCGCCGGCATGCCAGCGTTGATAATTCTGCATCGCGATGTCGACGGCCGAATTAATCATGTCCGCGTCTTGTCGCACGACGGCATTTTTATTCAGGGCGTCAAGCACCTTGTCGCGCAGCTGGCGAAACTGATCTGAGCGAAGGTTCTTCTGGATTTTTTCTTGAACCGCCTGCTCGTCAAATGGCATTACACGGCCTAGCTTGCGCTCCTCTACCTTCGCGAGATAGAATGCTCCGCCTGCATCAATTATGTCTGACACCTGGTTCGGTTGAAGATCCCAGACGGCTTTTTCAACTTCAGGAACGGCGTAATTGCCGCGTTGGATCCAGCCGACGTCGCCTTTCTGGGACATGAGGAACGAGCTGTCGTTGACGGTTGAGGCCATCTGCGAAAAATCCTCGCCGCGCAGAGCCCGCGTGCGCAAGTCCTTGATCTTATTAAGCGCAGCCTCGCGCCCGCCCGTGCGCCTCGGGTCAATTTTGATCAAGCGAAAACGGACTTCATCCCGAACCGTGAATTCGTCATTGATGTGCTGGTCATAGTACCGCCGGATTTCATCCGCCGTCACCTGTACGCGCGGCCAGACCTTTTTAGAATAATAAACCTGTGCGAGAATCGCGTGATATTCCTGTTCAACGCGATCTTCGAAGTCATACCCCTCGGCGGCCCACTTCCGCTTCGCCATCTCCAGCGAACCGCCATTTTCAGTGATTTGACGCTGACGCCAACGCGCCGCGCCAAGCCGGGCCATGTCTTTATCCTTATCGTCGAGATTTCGCTCCGCAACTGCAGTCTCGCGCTCATTGCTGGCCAATCGCTCAATTTGCGAATGGATCATCTTCAGCGCCGCATCGCGGAACTGCTGTTCATCCAGCTCACGCGCCCGCGTCTTCAGCGGCACGACGATCTCACGCAACACCTCATTGGCATAAATCGGATGCTCATTCACCTCGGCAACCACTCCGCCCAGCGTCAAATACGATTCCAACGACCGGCCTGTCGTCGGATGCGCCACCGGCGTCGCCACTTCATTCGACAACGGCTCATCCGCGTCTCCCGCCGGATGCGTCGACGGCGGACGGATCGTCACCTGCTCGCGAATCGTTCGCGGTATCGCCGGTGTGATCGGCGTTAAACTCGTCCCCGACGAATGCGGTTCGGGAAGCGAAGACTGCTCCCGGTCTTTGACCAGCGCCGGCGCCGATTCCGGCGGTGGAATATACCCCGGCTGATCAATCCCCGTCGGCGTGTTACGCACCGGCGCAGAAGGTGCCGGGGAAAATCGCTGCCCCGCATTCAGATCCTGCCCCTGACTCCCCCCGCCAAACCAAGAGCATCCAGTGAGCGTGCTCAATGCGACAGCCGCCAACAATATTTTCGTTCCATGCATCATATCGAATTCCGTTGCAGAACCGTATCCGACGCCACCAGCCGAGACAAGACAGATCATTCCGCATCTGCTTGCGCACCAAAGGTTGTCGCAAATAATTATAAATTATCTGGACTTAGATTCCATGAAAATGGTATCGTTCCCCATTCGCATGGGCATGTCCTGCATGTGGTTTTAATACCTGTTTTGTTTCACCGGCAAATATTGCCCGATGTTTTTTACGTCGGGCAGAGAGGACAGTCATGCGCTATCAACATCGTCCGATTATCGTTGCATCTGCCGCTATGAGCATCGTTGCGATCGCCAGCTTGTGGACACCCGTTGCCCAGGCCGACCCGCTCCCCGGCGAAGTGCTGAAATTTCAGCAACTCCCGATCAACAATCTCCCCATCGCCGGCGCGCTCTATCAAGGACATGATGAGCTCAGCACGGCCTACGCCCAAGTCGGGACAAACGGCAATGTCACTGGCTGGCAGGGGGATTTCATGGCCGATGATTTCGCCGACAAGTTCAGCACACCCGTTGTCCATCTGAGCTGGTGGGGCTCCTATCTCAACGGCGTGCCCACCAGCGGCGGCGTGCAGCAGTTCATGATCTCATTCGAAACCGACGTCCCCCAGGTCCCCGGCGCGACATTCAGCCATCCCGGCCAGCCACTGCTCAGCCAGATCGTAACCCTAGGCGCACTAACCCCCGCATCCGGCACGTTCACCGAACAACTCGTCAATGGCAGCGTCCCGGAGCCTCTATATAAGTACAACGCCGAACTCGCCGTCCCCTTCGCTGAACAACCCAACACCGTCTATTGGCTGAAAATCGTCGCTTTGACCGGCGACCAAAGCTTAAGCTGGGGGTGGCACGATCGAGACTACACCGTCATGGACCCCCTCGCCTCGCAAGCCCCGGCGGTCAATCCCGGCGAGATCAACCTGGTCAATCCGGCGACTCCCGTCTGGCACTTTCAGGACGATGCCGTCAGCGGACGCTTAACCGTGAGTCCCAATCCAGCGGTCGGCGGGCCGCTCGTCAACGTCGTACAGGACCCGGCGACATATGCCCCGCATGATTACATCGACAACATCGATGGTCCGCCGGGGATTGGTCAATATTCAAAAGACCTGGCATTCGAACTCTACACTACCGTGCCGGAGCCGGCCGGCGCGGGTGTGTTGCTCCTGGCAGGGATGCTTGGAGCCCGGAGGCGGAGGATATAAGACGGGGAAAATCCAGCGGCATGGCGGGAAACTGTCGTGCCGCTGTTTATATCACCGCATTGCTCATTGCGGCGACGGCTGTGCCGGGGTAATGACCGCAGGCTGTGTTGTCGGCGGTGAAGGGATGAACTTGGCCGGCTGCCCGCGCGACTGCATGTTTTTCACCCGCGCCTGCGGGGTCATTAGCGCACGCGCGCCGTTGATCACGCGGTCCCATTGAAACGCCGGGCCCGGATCTTCTTTATCCAGTTGAACATGATAATGCCCTAAAACACCTTGATAATTGCTGAATTGATCCGGCGTAAGCACATGCGGAATCAACTGCCCCGGCTCGCCCGGGCTGGCCAACGCCGTGAATCGCGCTTTCATATCCTCCGGCGCTGGCTGCGTCATCGGCATCGGTGACGGAGGTCCAAAAGAGGCACGCTGCCGCGGATAATCGCATGTGATTTTCGGGAACAACGTGCAAAGCGTCGCCGTGAGCCGAATCAGCGAATCATACTGCTGCGGCGTAAAATCATACTGCCGATATTCCTTCCCCTGCACCATCCCCGCGATCATCTCCGGCCGCGCCGGCCTCCCCACAAAATTCGGCGTCCGCACCCCGCCATCCCCCAGCCGCGCCGGAATCGTAATCCGCACCTGCCCCGTCCCATCTTTCATATACCATTCATTCAGCGGCAGCGGCGACGAAGTAATCGGATACGCCCCCATATTCGCAATTTCAATCCCGATCGACCGCCCATTGGCGATCGTGGCATGCGCCGCTTGATCCTTCAAATCCATCGTTTGATAAATCGTCCCATCAATATCCAGCATGAAATGAACCGTCAGTCCCCGCCCGTCATGCAGCACGCGAAAACACTCGCGCGACAATCCGCAAACGTCATAGTGGATCACAAATTGATCCACATGCTCTTGCAAAAACGGCAGCGTCCAATTCCCCCCGCGCACCTGCTCAACCTCTGCATCCGTCAGCGAAGACGCCCGCGTCCCCACCGCCACATGCGCCGGGCCATCCCCGCGCGAATCCGCAAACCGCTTCCCCAGCCGATACGCATCGTACGCATTCGGATCATTCCACAGCACCACCGGTGCCGATGTGTGAAACAACTGGCCGCACACCTCGATTTCATCCCCCAACCGCACCGCCGGCGTTCCCGGCCGCGTCGAAAACGTCCGCTGCAACGCCGGAACCTGCGCCACTGCTGCCGCCGACATCATTCCCAATAGTCCAATGATCTTAAGGTGCATTCCACCAGTATAACCTCCCACCCATCCGAACCACGCGCCATTGACAGACCCCCCCGGCGGCGGGGATGACAGCCTATATGAGCAAGAAAACCAGCAAATCGCTCCCCCCGCGCAGCGCCGTCAAAGTCTCCGACACCTGGGATTTGGCCACCCTCTTCAAATCCGACTCCGCCTGGGACAAATCCTTCCAGCAATGGGAATCCCTCATCACCGGCTACGCCCGCTTCCGCGGCAAGCTCGCCGCAGGCCCGAACGTCGTCGCCGAACTCCTCACGTTCGATCGCGAATACGACCTCCTCGGCGAGCGCCTCGGCACCTACGCCTTTCTCAAAGCCACCGAAGACCAAGGCAACTCCAACTACCAGCGCATGAAAGGCCGCTACGAACACGTCGCCGCCCAAGGTGCCGAAGCCGCCTCCTGGATCCGTCCGGAACTAATGGAACTGCCAGACAAAACCGTCAAGGAATATCTCACCAGCCCTCTTCTCGCCGAATGGCGCTTGGCTCTCGAACGCATCTTCCGCTACCGCCCGCACACCCTCGGCAAAAAAGAAGAACAACTCCTGGCCATGCAAGGCCCGATGAGCGAAGCCTCCAACCAGGCCTTTCGCCAGCTCAACGACGCCGACCTCAAATGGGGCCTCATCCGCGACGAATCCGGCCAGCGTGTCGAACTCGGCCACTCCTCCTTCTCCGCCTTCCTGCATTCCCCCGATCGCCGCGTCCGCAAAGAAGCCTTCACCAAATACTACGCCCAGTTCGAATCGCACAAAAACACCATCTCCGCAACTTTAAATAGCTCGGTCCAGCGCGATGTCTATTACGCCAAAGTCCGAAACTTCAAATCCTCGCGAGAATCAGCTCTTTTCTCCGACAATGTCCCATTAACGGTCTACGACAGTCTGATCGAATCGATCCACCGCAATCTCCCCAGCGTTCATCAATATTACGAATTGCGCCGAAAGAAGATGAAGCTGAAAGAGATACATCAGTATGACACATATGTCCCGATTCTTTCCGACTTGGAAAAGAAACACACTTGGGACCAGGCCGTCAAAGTCGTCGTCGACTCCCTTGAACCCCTCGGCTCCGAATATTGCCGCACCCTCCACGCCGGCCTGACCAAACAGCGCTGGGCCGACCGCTACCCCAATCAAGGCAAACAATCCGGCGCTTTCTCCTCCGGCTCATTCGCCGGCGCACCCTATATCCTCATGAACTACCAGCCCACCGTCCTCGACCACGTCTTCACCCTCACCCACGAAGCCGGCCACTCCATGCACTCCTGGTATTCCGCCCGAAATCAGCCCTATCAATACTATAACTACACCATCTTCGTCGCTGAAGTCGCCAGCACCTTCAACGAACAACTCCTCGCCAGCCATCTCATGGACCGCGCTAAGACCAAGAAGGAACGCGCCTACCTCATCAACCGCCAGATCGACGGCATCCGCGGCACCATCGTCCGTCAGACCATGTTCGCCGAATTCGAAAAAATCACCCACGACCTCGTCGAACGCGGCGAACCCCTCACCGTCGAAACCCTCCGCCGCGAATATCGCAAACTCCTCGAACTCTATTTCGGCCCACAATTCACTATCGACGCCGAACTCGAACTTGAATGTTTGCGAATCCCTCATTTCTATCGCGCCTTCTACGTCTATAAATACGCCACCGGCCTCTCCGCCGCCATCGCCCTCAGCCAGCGCGTCCTCACCGGCGGCAAAGCCGAACTCAACGACTACCTCGGCTTCCTCAAAGGCGGCGCATCCAAATGGCCCCTCGATCTCCTCCGCGGTGCCGGCGTCGACATGGAACGCCCCGACGCCGTCGACGCCGCCATGCGCTATTTCCGCGAATTGGTCGCCGAACTCGATGAACTACTCTAAAACTTGATCTGCCTTGTGCCACTGGCTTTGTGCCACTGGCAGCTTGCTGCCAGTGCGTCCCTAACCCAAACATGACCTTTTCCCAACCCTTCATCGTCACCTGCCCCTCCTGCGGCAAACGCCTCCAGGTCCCGGCCCACCTCGCCGGCAAACGCGCCAAATGTTCCTGCGGCCAATCCATCGTCGTCCCCTCCATGCCCGGCCTTCCCGTCCAAATCGCCGCCGCCAAAGAACCTTCTAATTCCGTTACCCTAGGCTATCGCTCCCCACCCGCCGCCCACAGCGAAACCGCCCGCGCCCACGAACAAACCGCCCTCATCCGCCAAGCCATCCTCTATAGTTCCCTTCTTCTCCTCCTCATCGGCGGCATCTTTGCCTTCCGTCATTTCAGCAGTTCAAAACCCGCAGTCCCTCCCCCGCCTTCTCTCGGCGAAGACGCTGACGTCGAAAAAATGATCCAGGAAGACAACGGCACCGAAGCCCGCCAATGGCTCGCCGATCAGCACGGTCGCATGCTCTCCGGCATGAACGACAACCAAGCCAAGTACCACATCGACGAATGGTACAAAATGGGCGCGACCAAGGTCTACGCCTTCGGCGGCGGTCTCTCGCTCTCCGTCGCCCTCGAACTCCCCGCCAACCCCGCCCAGCGCAAAACCCTCTTCGACTGGGTCAACCAATGGCACCAAGGCTCACACACCCCCCCCATGACCGACGTCGGCCAAAAATATCTCCTGGTCCGCCTCAGGCTTTGACTAACCCGCCTAGTAGCAGCGGCCGGATTCGAACCGGCGACCCAAGGCTTATGAATCCTTTGCTCTACCAACTGAGCTACGCTGCCAACGTTGGTTAAGGATATCCATCATGCGCCATTTGACAAGCCCTGATCCTTGATCCCGATTTATCGGAAAAATATCAGCCAGATCAATAAATAGACGGGAATCAGCACCGGCAACGTGTATTTCCAGATGTATTCCCCGAATCCCGGCGTGACCGCCCCGGAGGCGTCCGCAATGGATTTCACCATGAAATTGGGTCCATTCCCGATATAGGTACACGCCCCCCAGAATACGCTCCCGGCGCTGATGGCGATCACAAACCAGTTCCAATCCGGCACGCCAATCTGGAATGCCACCTGCAACTGTTCATCGCTCACCTTTCCCTCGGCGGCATCGTCCGGGTGATAACGCACGATTGCTTCGAGCGCCTGCCGCACGGTTCCTTGAGGAACTTCAGTAGGAATCTGCTTATTGCGCGCGTCCGCCATCCGGTCCAGCCATCCGCGCGCCTGTTCTATCTGACCGGGGTCCACTTCCCCGAGCCGGGTTTCTAACAAAGTCTTATAAGTCGGGGCATTGTCCAGAACTGAAGAAAGCACCCCGCTGGTAAAGTAGAAATGCGCCGGCGTGCGCAGCGGGATTCGCGCCGCGTTGGCCTGCATGTATTGCGTCGCGGGGACCATCGTTGCAAAGATGCCGATGAAAAGAATCGCCACTTCGCGGATCGGACCAATGGAAAATTCATTGGTTTGATAAATGCTCTTCCCGGTGACGATGCGCGAGATCGCCGCGGCGGCCAGCATGATAACTTCCCGGCTCGTGATGAGCTGCCAGACCATCACCATGCCATGTGCGCCGTGATGAATCTGGTCGATGACGTCGAAGAAGCCTTGTTGAAAGACTGCCGCGACCACGGCGAGCACCAGGAGAATGTTATGGATGCCGACGATTTGCACGGTTGCGCCCCCGTCATGCTCATGATGCCGGGCTTCCTTGCGATGATCGAAGGTATCAATCACAAAGAAGATGACCAAAAGCGCGCCGACCGCGGTTCCCCATATCCACCGCATATGATCCAGCACCCACCAGAACGGGACGCCCATCAAATAGCCCAGAAACAGCGGCGGATCACCCACCGGCGTAAGCGATCCGCCGACGTTGGAGATCAGAAAGATAAAAAATACGATGTGATAAGGACGCAAATGCGTGCGGTTCATACGCAGATAAGGGCGGATCAGCAGCATCGACGCACCCGTCGTGCCCAGGAGATTGGCAAGCACCGCGCCCATCAACAGCAACGTGCAGTTCATCAGCGGCGTGGCTTTGCGCTGGACTTTAATGACGATCCCCCCGCTGATGACATATAAGGACCCTAGGAGAATGATGAAGCTGACATAATCGGTCATCCCTTCGACCCACCGGCCAATGGGCGCATGCCCGCTCAGGTACGGCCACGACGCCAGCGCCGCCAGCCCGGCGGCGACAAAGGGATAATTTTTTTCCCACCAGTGTTTATGGACGAACGGCATGATGGCGATCGCCGCCAGCATCGCCACGAACGGAGCCACCCACCCGATCGGAATATTGGGAACAATGCCAGCTTGCGCCAGGGAATAGAATATCAGCACCTGCCCATGAATCATGTCGGCATCCTAAAGAAAAGCGGGCGCCTCGTATAACGCGAGGCGCCCGCGGATTTCCATGCGTAACCCAACGGTCCGGGTTTAGGTTCCGGCCAGTTGACGGATCGAGGCTTTGGCAGCCGCGATTTCGGACGCATCCACCTGCTCGGGAACCATCGGGGTGAAGAATTCCGGATATCCGGGGATCCCGACTTCCGGGATGTCCAGACCGGCGATTTCCACTTCCGCCGGGACGCGGTTGGTGCCGAGCACTTTACCGATCACGAAGAAGATGGTCCCGCCGATGATGACGTTCCAGCCGACGCAGACCGCTACGTCGATGATCTCGGCCATGAACTGCTTGGAGTCGCCGTAGAACAGACCGGTGACGCCTTGACCGACGATGCCCATGTACTTATCTGCTCCGACGCCGTTGAACCCGGCGCCATACGTGCCGTCGGCGAAGAGACCAAGGGCAATCAAGCCCCAGGCGCCGTTGACGCCGTGGACGCTGATGGCGCCGACCGGATCATCAATCCCCATCTTTTCCCAGAAGAAGACGCTCCAGATGACCAGCACGCCGGCGATCGCTCCGATGAGGAACGCCGCCCAAGGCGTCACGAACGCGCACGGGGCCGTGATCGCGACCAGACCGGCAAGCATGCCGTTGCACATCATGCTCGGGTCAGGCTTCTTGGAGCTGTGAATGCACCACATATACAGGCACGAAGCCAGAGCGCCCGAAGCGCTGGCCAGCATCGTGTTGACGGCGATGATCCCGATGCGACCATCTTCGCCCGCCAGCGACGAACCGGCGTTAAACCCAAACCAGCCGAACGCCAGGATGAACGTACCAAGAATGACCATCGGGATATGATGCCCGAGGATCGCCTTGGGCTTGCCGTTGGAATCGTATTTTCCAATACGAGGTCCAAGCAGGAAGCTGGTGATCAGAGCCAGCGCACCGCCTTGGAGGTGGACGACGCCCGAACCGGCGTAATCGACCACGCCATGCGCCATGCCGGCATTCAAACCAAGCTGCGCCAGCCAGCCGCCGCCCCACACCCAACCGCCGTAGATCGGATAGATGATGGCACCAATGCATAGCGAGAAGAGGAAGAAGCTCTTTGTGCTCCAGCGTTCAGCCAGCGCACCAGTCGGAATCGTCGCGGTCGTGTCCATGAACACCATCATGAACAAGAACCAGACGATCGCCGAAGAGTCATAGGTCTTGCCGGTAAGGAAGAACCCGGTTTTTCCAATGATGCCCCAGTTGCCGATATGGACCATGTTGTTCAGGACGGGGATACCGCCCAGAACGCCCGGCCCGCCGATAGCAGTGCCATTCGCCCCGCCGCACATAAAGGCGTATCCGCAGATAAAGAACCCGGTCATCCCCAAGGCATAAACCAGGAAGTTCATGCTCATGGTATGAGCCGCGTTTTTCGCGCGGCAAAGTCCGGTCTCCACCAGCGCGAAACCCGCCTGCATGAACATCACCAGGAACCCTGCCACCAGCGTCCAGACGAAGTTGATGGAGTAGAAGCTATGCGCCGCGGATTGTGCGACCGCATGGATATTGGCGACCATCTGCTCGGGTTTCATTTCCGCGGCAGTCGGCTTCGCCGGGTCCGCCGGCGCCGTGTATCCCGGAACCGAAACGGAATTCGGCGTCGTCTGATAAGCGCCGATGGGATCACCCACCGGCACCGGATCATCCGCCCGCGCGACCCCTGCGGTCATCGCCGTTGTCACGCCTACCGCCAGTACGAGGCCGAGCGCCATTCGGCGGACCCCGTGTCTACATAGCCGCAATAGCTCCATCACTGCACCTGCCCATTGCTAGAGGTTCCAACTGCCGCGCACAAGCGCCGCGACCAACCCAGGCCGCTCTTTCCACGCCGCGCACGAACACACTTTTGATTGACTCTTTTAAATCCCAATTGCCACGAATCAGTCCATATCAAAGCAGACTTGCTTCACGCCCTTAATCGCAACGATTGTGCCACTGCTTCGATGTCCCATATTTCTGGTTTTCAACGATATCTCCCGTCCGAAACTAGGCAGTTCCCGCAATTCGCCCGCGTGCTTGCCCGTTTTGCGCGCAGAATCAACAGTCTTTTCACATCATAAATTTTCCGTATTTAATATAGGTGAATTACCTAGGCGATAGGATTGTTCATCTGGTAACTGACGGCATAGCGCATCAATTCGTTGCCGCTTTTCACCCCTAATTTCTCTTTGATACGCTCCCGGTGCGCATCAACAGTCTTAACGCTCAACCCCAGATGCCTGGCGATGTCTCTTGGCGGTTCGCCGCGTCCGATCATTTCAAAAACCTGCAATTCCCGATCGCTTAATCGTCCCAGCGAATTTGCCGAATCCTCCGGCGAACGTCCTCCCGCCAGTTTCACCAATAGCCGCGAAGCCATCGACTCGCTCAGATAAATCTCTCCGCGCAATACCTTGTGAATCGCCGCCAGCACGGTTTGCGTCGGCTCCTGCTTCATCACATACCCCCGCGCCCCCGTCCGCAACACCCGCTCAGCATGCAAAACCTCGTCATGCATCGATAAAATCAGCACCGGCAGCTCCGGCCAGCGCTCATGCAGCTTGCGCAGCAATTCCATCCCGCCCCCTTCACCCAGCATCAATCCCGCCACCACAATATCAGGTCGATCCTGCTCAATCGCCTCGATCGCTTCGTTTTCGTTTCCCACCCGTCCCGATACTTCCAGTCGCGGATCATCGCGAATAATCAGCGCCACCCCATCGCGAAGGATGGGATGCGCATCGACCAGCAAGACCCGTTTTATGTCGGTTTCTATCGCCATCATCACAATTTCCACCCGAATAGCCGATCGGGGAATTGCAATCACAATGCCAATCCCACTAATCCCGATATTCCCTGTTTCCACCCCGGTAAGCACCCTATCGCCAGACGGAAAAACGCGCAGCATCTTCGAGATATCACCCCCGCTGCTTAGCTTTTACGCAGCTGATCAAATAAAGCAGGGGCGCGATCCGCAACGATCGCGCCCCTTATCCGAATCACAGGTTGATTCTTCAAAAGTTCAATTTATAACGCGTGCTCGTCCTTCTCACCCGTGCGAATGCGGATCACTTCCGTCACCGGGTAAACGAATATTTTTCCATCCCCCACTTCACCCGTCCGCGCCGCCTCGACGATCGCACTGACGGCCTTCTCTTTGTCTTCTACCTTCACGCAGATTTGCAGCATGACCTTAGGCACAAACCCCACATCCATCTTCGCCCCGCGATATCGCTCCGTATGCCCCGCCTGCCGGCCAAAACCCTTCACCTCAACGGCGGTCACCCCCAAAATTCCCAACGCCGCCAATGACGTCTTCACCGCGTCCAACTTATGCGGCTTAATCACTGCTTCTATCATGAACATGTCCAGCTCCTCAGGTTGATCCGACTTTTGTGCCGCGCCGCGTGTGCCCACGCGACCCCATACGGCTGATGCCTATCCAATACCACCTGACTCATCAAATGTCATGCCATGCCTCCCAATAGTTTTAAAACTCAACCTTAACCCCTCTCCCATCAGGCCTTATCACCCTCTCTTGCTTCCATAAATTCGCTTTGAACAAATGGACGAAATCGCCTCTTTTCTCAGCAGACCCAAAATACTTCAGCCCGGCCCACAGTTTGAATACAGTCCCGCATGGACATCAACCCCCGCCTCTATGTCGAAATTCACCCCATGGAAGGCTCCCGCATCCCCCGCCCCCATCCCATCGAAGACGGCGGCTTCGACCCCTCCTACATCTACAAAGTCCTGGGCTCCTACAACCCCAGCGAAACCAGCGAATGCTATTTCATCCTCGCCAACCCCAAACGCCAGATCTGGTTCATCCCCCAACGTCACCTCCTCGCCTACCGTCTCCTCGACTCCGACGAACTTTTCCTCCCCCGAGAGCAACCGAGTGTCGTCAACACTTCCCGCCGTCCCCTCACTGTCTAGCAATTCCGATCCACCCGATCGTATAAATTTCCCCAATGACTTTGTTTGTTAGCCCGGTCGCTTGCGACCGGTTTCTCCCCCAATGTTTAAACAGTTACTTACTTAGGAATACCCTATCAAAACCCTAATTATAATTGACATCCCACATCCTCCGAGTTATGATTTCTCCCGCGTTGTTCGACAAACACCGCCAAAAATAACCAGTGTCAAAAGGGGGTTCAAATGGGGTCACTTTGGGGTCGAAAAAGTGTCGTTTCATGTCGGTTTCAGGTCGGTTTTGGTTCGTTTTACAACCATCATAAATGCCTATCCCATGGCATCCACATTATTTACAGCCAATCCCCTCTTTTTTCCCACCCCACCCCTGATTTCCCTATCTCCCAAAACCAAACAAACCCATTCGCTCCGTTTGTGATAACCACTCTCCTCGCGTAAAATCACTCGATTCTACCCCAAAGGCCTCACGTAACCTTATGCAGATTCGTAACTTCTCCATCATCGCCCACATCGATCACGGCAAATCCACCCTCTCCGACCGCCTCCTGATGCGCGCTGGCGCCATCACCCAGCGCGAATTCCAGAATCAAATGCTCGACGACATGGACCTCGAACGCGAACGCGGCATCACCATCAAAGCCTCCGCCGTCACCGTCTTCCATGAACACAACGGCGAGAAGTTCATGCTCAACTTCATCGACACCCCCGGCCACGTCGACTTCCACTACGAAGTCCAAAAAGCCCTCCAGGCCTGCGAAGGTGCCATCCTCGTCGTCGACTCCACCCAGGGAGTCCAAGCCCAGACCGTCGCCAACGCCTACGCCGCCATCGAAGTCGGCCTCGAAATCATTCCCGTCATCAACAAAATCGATCTCCCCGGCGCCAACCCCACCCGCGTCGCCGAGGAAATCGAACAAATCCTCGGCTTCCCCGCCGAAGACGCCCTCCTCGTCTCCGCCAAAACCGGCCAAGGCATCGACGAACTCCTCTCCCGCCTCTGCGAGCAGCTCCCGCCGCCCGCCGGCAAACCCGAACTCCCCACCCGCGCCCTCATCTTCGACTCCCTCTACGACGACTACCGCGGCGTCCTCATGTACGTCCGCGTCGTCGACGGCAAACTCACCAAAGGCCAAAAAATCCGCCTCATGGGCGCCAACAAGGAATACGTCGTCAACGATCTCGCCAAACTCGTCCCCCGCCCCGCCCGCGTCCCCGAAATCGGCACTGGCGAAGTGGGCTTCATCGTCGCCGCCATCAAAGACCTCCACGACGTTCGTATCGGTGACACCGTCACCGACGCCCTCACCCCCGCCCCCGAACCCCTCCCCGGCTACAAGCCCATCCAGCAGATGGTCTTCTGCGACTTCTACCCCGGCGGCAAAACCCAGTACGACGAACTCCGCGACGCCATGGACCGCCTCCAGCTCAACGACTCCTCCTTCTCCTTCACCCCCGAATCCTCCGACGCCCTCGGCTTCGGTTTCCGCTGCGGCTTCCTCGGCCTGCTCCACATGGAAATCATCCAGGAACGCCTCGAACGCGAATTCAACATCGAAGTCGTCCAGACCGCTCCCACTGTAACTTATGAAGTTGCATTAAATGATGGGTCCACCATCCGCATCGATGCCCCCTCCGAACTCCCCGACCTCACCCACGTCGCCGAGATCCGCGAACCCTACATCGCGATGAACCTCATCCTCCCCGCCGACTCCGTCGGCGCTCTCATGCACCTCTGCGAAGACCGTCGCGGCGTCTACAAAAAAACTGAATACATCGGTGCCACCCGCGTCATCCTCGCCTACGAAATGCCCCTCGCCGAAGTCATCTACGACTTCTACGACAAGCTCAAATCCGCCACCAAGGGCTACGGCACCATGGACTTCGACATCATCGGCTTCCGCCCCGGCGACCTCGTCAAGCTCGACATCCTCGTCAACGGCGACCGCGTCGACGCCCTCTCCCTCATCGTCCACCGCACCAAAGCCGAAGCCCGCGGCCGAAAACTCCTCGTCCGCCTCAAAGAAGAAATCGACAAACACCTCTTCGAAATCCCCCTCCAGGCCGCCATCGGCGGCAAAATCGTCGCCCGCGAAACCATCAAATCCGTCGGCAAAAACGTCACCGCCAAATGCTACGGCGGTGACGTCTCCCGCAAACGCAAACTCCTGGAGAAACAAAAAGAAGGCAAAAAACGCATGAAACGCGTAGGCTCCGTCGACATCCCCCAGGAAGCCTTCATGTCCATTCTCGAACAGGAAGACTAAAACCGTGTTATAATGGACCGGAGGCCGAGTATGACGACCACAATACACAGTGTGACTGCTGAGGAACTTTGGCGTATGCCGAATGACCAAAGGCGCGAACTTATCAAGGGGGAAATTCGCACGATGGCACCCGCTGGTTTTGAACACGGTTCAGTAATCGTCACGTTGACCACGATCATCAATCACCACGTCATCGCGCACCGGCTCGGCATCGTCGCGGGTGCAGAGACTGGATATGTATTGAGTACCAATCCGGACACGGTTCGCGGGGCTGACGTATCCTTTGTCGCTGCCGCCCGGATTCCAAAAGGCCGCCTGCCCGTCAAATATTGGCCGGGTGCCCCCGACCTCGCGGTCGAAGTCGTCTCGCCCGGCGATACCGTCATGGAGGTGGCGGAAAAAGTTGACGAATACCTTGTCGCCGGCGCACGTTCCGTCTGGATCGTCAACCCTAAACACCGCACGATCACCCTCCACCACCCCGGCCAAAACCCCATCGTCCTCCGCGAAAACGACGTCCTTGTTGACGAGCAAATCTTTCCGGGCCTGTCCGTCCCGGTAGCCGACGTTTTTGCCTAAGCCTCCCCTCGATCCCGCCGATAGTCTTAATAGACTTACACTGGAGGCAGTGCGTGAAAGGCATCCGAATCGGCGAATTATTGGTCGAACAAGGCATCCTGTCCCCCAAACAGGTCGATCACATCATCCACGTCCAGCGTTCCACCCAGCGCCCCTTCGGCGACCTGGCCGAAAAGCTCTTCGGCATCGACCCCAAAGCCGTCGAAGACGCCTGGGTCCAGCAATACCTCCGCCTCGCCGGCACCGTCGATCTCGAAGAACAGCGCATCGACACCGAATGCCTCCGCACCCTCAACCGCCGCCAGGCATGGCAATTCCAAGCTCTCCCCCTGCACCGCCAGGAGCTTGACCTTCAAGTAGCCACCACGGCTGATAACCTCGTCCGCGCCGTCAATTTCGCCACGCGATCCTTGGACGAACCCGTCTACTTCCTCATCGCCGAACACCAGCAGCTCCGCGAGTTCCTCATGAAACATTACCCCGTCCCCGAATTCCTCGCCCGCTACGCCAGCAACATGGGCTAAACGGGCGACCAAAACAGTTAGAGACCTCCTCCACACAGGGGACGAGCGCGGTGCTCGTCCCCCTTTTTTGGTTAAGCATATCACCCGAAATTTTTCGGATGTTAGGTATTGCTTATCCCTGAACGCTTCCCTAAAGTAATCCCACCACTGGACCAAGACGGCTTACGGTGACTTCCGTCAAGTCCAGTTCCGGGGAGTGCGATGTCGCACCCGCCCGGCCTAGTCACCAAACTCAATAGCCGGGAGTCAACGACTCCCGGTCCAACTTGCCGGCTGAAAAATAGACCCGGCGAAAAGGAGTCCCCATGGCCAAGTCCTCCGAAAAGGACGCCAAGAAGGCGTCCGCACAGTCTTCCCCCTCAGTCGAAGTCTCCACCCCCCGCGACCCCGCTCGCGATTCCGCCCTCACCCGCGCCGTCCAGCAGATCGAAAAACAGTTCGGCAAAGGCTCCGTCATGAAGCTCGACGGCAACGCCCGCGCCGCCATCGACGGCATCCCCACCGGTTCCCTCTCCCTTGATATCGCCCTCGGCGGGTTCGGCGTCCCCAAAGGCCGCGTCCTCGAAATCTTCGGCCCGGAATCCTCCGGCAAAACCACCCTCACCCTTCACATCATTGCAAGCTGTCAGAAAAAAGGTGGCGTCGCCGCCTTCATCGACGCCGAACACGCCCTCGACCCCTCCTGGGCCAAACGCCTCGGCGTCAAACTCGATGACCTCCTCGTCTCCCAGCCCGATACCGGCGAACAAGGCCTCGAAATCTGCGAACTCCTCGTCCGCTCCAATGCCGTCGACGTCATCGTCATCGACTCCGTCGCCGCCCTCATCCCCCGCGCCGAAATAGAAGGCGAAATGGGCGACTCCCACGTCGGCCTGCAAGCCCGCCTGATGTCCCAGGCCCTCCGCAAACTCACTGGCGCCATCGCCAAATCCAACTGCACCGTCATCTTCATCAACCAGATTCGCGAAAAGATCGGCGTCATGTTCGGCAACCCCGAAACCACCCCCGGCGGCCGCGCCCTCAAGTTCTACGCCTCCGTCCGCATCGACGTCCGTCGCACCGGGTCGATTAAAGAAGGCGAAATCGCCGTCGGCAACCGCACCCGCGCCCGCGTCGTCAAAAACAAAATCGCCCCCCCGTTCCGCGACGCCGAGTTCGACATCATGTTCGATCGCGGCATCTCTTATGAAGGCGACCTCATCGACCTCGCCGCCCTCACCAACGTCGTCGAAAAATCCGGTGCTTGGTACACCTACAAGGGCACCCGCCTCGGCCAAGGCCGCGAAAACGCCAAACAATTCCTCTTCGAAAACAAAGACCTCGCCGAAGAAATCCGCAAAGGCGTCCTGGAAAACAAAGGCCTCGCCGACGTCAAAAATGCCACCGATCAACCCTCCCCCGAGGACGAACCCGCCCTCGCCGAAGCCTAAGCAGCTATTCCATCCGCCGTCCGCAATGCCTGCAATATCGCGCAAACGACGGATGCGACGAACCACAATCCCCGCACGTCGCCGGATGATCGGTGGCGTGCGGGCGATGTTGGTTCCAGACCGACAGAACAAAAAAGACCGCCGCCGCGATAATCACCCAGAAAATCATCTTTTCCCGTTCTACCAATACCCCGCGCCGATGCCAAATCGTCGCATGGTGCTGCGGGAAAGTGAAATGTCCTGCCCCCGGTGCTAGAGTAATTGCGTGAACCCGCCGCAATCCCCATGGCCCGCCCGTCGGCCATTCATCTTGTCGCTGCTCCTCATCGCCACGTTCGCCGGCTGCCACCGCGACGACGGCGAACAGATCCGCTACGCCACCGCGCCCAAACAACAAGCCCCCATCCCCGAAGCCGTCCCCGATCTCCCCGCGGGTCACCCCGAAGTCGACGCCACCAGCCCCCTCCCCGGCAGCGCCCCGGCCCCCGACGGATTCGCTTACACCATGCCCGCCGGCTGGACCCTCGAAGGCGCCAAACCCATGCGCCTTGCCACCTTCGCCGCCGGCACCGCCGAGGTCGTCATCACCCGCTTCCCCACCGGCACCGGCGACTGGGTCTCCAACGTCAACCGCTGGCGCAACCAAGTCTCCCTTCCCCCCGTCGACTCTGCCGATCCTTCCACCGGCACGCCCGTCAAAGTCGACTCCCAGCCAGGCCATCTATACGACTTCACCGGCCCCGACAAAAAACAATTGGTCGTCGTCGTCAACAAAGCCGGCTCCGACTGGTTCTTAAAGATCATCGGCCCTCGCGCCGTCGTAGAAGCTCAAAAGCAGCCGTTCATGGACTTTCTTGGCTCCGCTCGATTAGGTGATTAAGTTGACCCCCACCCCACTTCCGCCTCGCAAACAATCCGAACCCGCACTCGGCGCTTGGCGCGAATACCTTCGCCCGCTCGCGTCGCTGCGCATCACCGTTACGCTCCTGGTCCTCTCCATGATCCTCGTCTTCGCCGGCACCTGGGCGCAAATCGACCAAGGCATCTGGCAAGTCCAAAAACAATACTTCCATAGCCTCTGGACCTGGGTCGCGTTCTCCCTCTTCGCCCCGCGCACCGGCCATAAGCCTATTCCCGGCGGGTTCCCCATGCCCGGCGGATATCTCATCGGCATCCTCCTGCTCATCAACCTCCTCTCCGCCTACCTTGTCAAATTCCGCCTGAAAACCCGCGACTGGCTTCTCCTCCCCGCCATCGCCGCCAGTTTGGGATTGGCCTGGCTCGTCCCCCCCTCCGGCGAAAACTACTACCGCTACGCACTCTTCTCCATCCTCGTCCTCCTCCCATTGGTCCCGCTGGTCGTAGCGTTCCACGGCAAACGCACCGGCGTCATTCTCATCCACCTCGGCATCGTCCTCCTCCTCGTCGGTGAAGGCGTCACCAGCTCCCTCGCCCACGAAGCCCAAATGGTCCTCAACGACGGCGTCGTTACCCAGTTCGCCCAGGACGTCCGCGAAGCCGAACTGGCGATCGTCGATTCCTCCCCCGCCGACCACGACAACGAAGTCCTCATCTCCCCCAAGCTCCTGGATCGCGGCGGCGTGATCGATTCGCCCTCTCTGCCGTTCACCTTACGCATCGATCAATACCTCCCCAATTCCCAGGAAGTCGGCCCCATGCAGGCCGCCTCCGCCGGCGCTAACACCGGCCACCCACCCGTCACCACCGGGCAGGGGGGTAGCGTCCATGTCGTTAGCGCCCCCCGCGCCACCGGCACAGAAGCCCAGACCATCGACTTCCCCTCCGTCTATGTCACCGCCATCGGCCGCGACGGCGTGACCCTGGGCACCTACCTCCTCAGCACCGTCGAACTCTTCGACATCAACCGCCAGACCTTCTACGAACTCCCCCCGCAGACTATCACCGCTGGCGGCAAAGACTTCGCGCTGCAACTCCGCTTCCGCCGGCAATACAAGCCCTACACGATGCAGTTGCTCCGCTTCTCCCACGACAAATACACCGGCACCGACGTCGCCAAAAACTTCGCCAGCCAAATCCACCTGCTCGACCCCGAGCGCAAAGTCGACCGCAATGTCCGCATCAAGATGAACGACCCGCTCCGCTTCGCCGGCGAGACGTTCTATCAAGCCAGCTTCAAGCCCGGCGACCATACCTCCATCCTTCAGGTCGTCGACAACCCCGGCTGGCTGATGCCCTACGTCGCCTGCACGATCGGCGCGACCGGCCTGGCCACCCATTTCAGCCTGACGTTGCTCGGATTCCTCCGCAAACGCAAAAAGACCCTTGCTGCTCAAACGGGCTTGCACCGTCAGCGTCTCGAATGGTCCAGCGCCGCCGTCCTCGTCCCCGCGACCATCCTGATCTGCTGCGGCATGTACGTCCTCTCCAAAACCCACATCCCCCCGACCCCCGGCGACTACGACCTCGACAGCTTTGCACGACTCCCGATCTCTTATGAAGGCCGCACGCTCCCGATGGATTCGCTGGCGCGCAACTCCCTCAAAGTTATGTCGGGTCGCGACCACATCGCCCTTGACGGCAAACCCACCCCGTCCGTGCAAATCCTCCTCGACCTGATGGCCCGCCCCGAGCAGGCGACCGAGCATCACATCTTCCGCATCGACAATCAGGAAGTCCTCACACTGCTAGGCCTTGAGGACAATACCAAAAAACTCCCCGCGACCGGTTTTGCCGGCCAGATGAAGGCGCTCTTTGGCCTGTCCAGCGAAACAAAATTCTATTCCATGTCCGACTTCCGTCCGCACGCCAAGGATCTCGAACGCGAATTCACCCGCGCCGAAAACATCCCCGCCAAATCCCGCGACGCCGTCGAACGCGCCATCGTCGACCTGGCGGACCACCTCAACCTCTACATCAAACTCAGCCAGCACGTCGGCTCCTTATTCATTGTCCCTCCCGCCAAAGCCGGCGAAGATTGGCGACCCCTGGACGAAACGCTGACCAGCGCAAAATCCATGGCCGACGTCGACCCGACCGCCATGCGGTTCGTCAACATCCTCCAGGCCTATCACGACCAGAAGCCCGACGATTTCAACGCCGAAGTCGCCGCCTATCACGCCGTCCTCGAACACCAGGTCTCCACCGCCACCACCAAGGCCGGCTTTGAAACCTGGTTCAATGCCTTCGATCCATTCATGATCTGCATCGTCCTCTATATCTTTATTTTCATCCTCGCCGCCGGCTCATGGATCGGCTGGACCCAATCTCTCCAGCGCTCCGCCCTCTGGCTCCTCGGCCTGGTCTTAATCGTCCACACCACCGGCCTCGCCTCGCGCATCTACATCTCTGGCCGGCCACCCGTCACCAACCTCGCCAGCTCCGCCATCTTCATCGCCTGGGCCGGCGTGATCCTGGCCACAGGCCTCGAATTCCTATATCGCAACGGCATCGGCGCCACCGCAGCCGCAGTCATGGGATTCACCTCCCTCCTCATCTCCGACCGCCTCTCCCTCACCGGCGACACCATGCAGGTTCTGCAAGCCGTCCTTGACACCAACTTCTGGCTCGCCACCCACGTCGTCTGTATCACGCTCGGCTACTCCGCGACGTTCCTTGCCGGCATGCTCGCGGTCATCTATGTCCTACGCGGGCTCTTCACCACCTCCCTCGTCCCCGAAGACACCAAATCCTCCGCACGCATGGTCTATGGCATCGTCTGCTTCGCCATGCTCTTCAGCTTCGTCGGCACCGTCCTCGGCGGCATCTGGGCAGACCAATCCTGGGGCCGCTTCTGGGGCTGGGACCCCAAGGAAAATGGCGCGGTCCTCATCGTCCTCTGGAACGCCGCCATCCTCCACGCCCGCTGGGGCGGCATCACCCGCGACCGCGGCGTCATGCTCATGGCGATCTTCGGCAACGTCGTCACCGCCTGGTCCTGGTTCGGCACCAACATGCTCGGCGTCGGTCTCCACTCCTACGGCTTCATGGAATCCGCCATGTTCTGGCTTGCCGCCTTCGTCATCAGCCAACTCGCCATCATCGCCGCCGGAAATCTCCCCTTACGCTTCTGGCGCAGCTTCGGACCTTACAATAAAAAAGCCCACGGACCGCGGTCCGTGGGCTTCGGGTGATTTACTCCCGCCCTACTTGGCGCTGATGTTTCCCACTGCAAATTGCCCTTCCACTGCCTTCCCCTTCTCCATCGTGAAATACATCTCCGGCACCACCGAGGTGCTAATGTCCCGTGGCGGACAGCAGTATCGATTCACCACCAGTTCCATTCCCCCATCCTTCCCCGCCCCCGCGCGGACCTGATACGTCTGACCCTTATTAAACTTCACTTCGATCCCTTTCCCACTGCCATCGGCGAGTGTCGCCCAGGAGCAGTTGTATTTGGTCGAATTAAAATCAAACGCATCCGGCCGCGTGATCTTCGTGATCTCCTGATCCATCGAATCCGGCGTCGCCGTCCCGCTTAGTCTGGCGACATGATCCGCCGGATACCACGACCACAACCCCGTCCGCTGCCACGAAAAATGATCCTCAGACCCAGGAACCGCAAACACCCATCCCAATTCCTGCACATCCGCTTTCCCACGCACATTTCGCTTGGCGCCTCGCTCTTTCTTTGGCTTTTCGCTCAACTCATTTAACCATTCCACGCGATAGCTGAACTTCCCGTTCGCATAGGCTGCATGAACATGCGCATCCGGCCCCTCGCCCGCCTTGGCATTCACCACCACATCCGCATCCATCGTCGGCACGTCCTTTAGCGCCATGCCGTATAGCGCCTCCTCCCCATCGATTTTCTTCCCCGCGACGGTGATGTTCTCCAGTTTTCCCGGATGCTTATTCGCCTTCTGCCACCCCGTCACCGGACTGCCGGCATAATTCACCGTCACCAGATTCAAGTGCGGGAACATAATCCCCTCCACATTACCCGCCAGCGCCGGGGCGGCATCCTCCACCGGCTTCAATCGCAATTCATACGTCGCCACATTCCGCCCATCCGCCGCCTCAAACGAAATTTGCAGCGCGTCCGCCTGATCGACATCCCCCCTGGCGATGGCGAAGTGCAAATCCCCCTTCGACATCGGCGCGAGCGACGCTTTCTCTTCGCCGCTCTTGATCTCCTTATCGCGATTCATGAGTCGCCACGTCGTCTTAAGCTCGCTCAAATCCGTAAACGAATACAGATTCCGGGCATGAACGGTAATCCCATCCCCCTCCACCACCGGCTTCAAATCCACCGTGATCGGGGCATACGCCATCTTCACATCAAACAACCACGGCCGCGCATTTCTGAAGCCATCCACCAGTCCCTTCACCTTTACGAGATTGATCCCGGTCTTGGGAAAAAAGTCATACAGATGCACCGAATTCGGATCTGCCACCGCGCGATCCGCCCATTCCCACAGAAAAATCCCCGGAATGTGATCGGCGTTGGTCACTACATCCCACGTCCGCTGAATCACCGGCCCCCACGCATCCAGACATCCCCAATCCGCGCCGTTGCGCTCTTCCCAGTTATTGGGATTTTCCAGATAAATCATCGGCACCTTCTCCCGCCGCGCAGTCATGTCATTGTCCTTCTGCATGTCTGACGGCTTCACATAATGCCGATCGTCCAGCTCTCCCCCGGACTCCTCGGCTTTATGACACGACGCCAGGCTCGGGCGCGTATCGTCAATCTTCCGAATCGCATCCCCCGATACCTTGTCATTCTTCCCATCCTTGTTTTCATTCCCGATCGCCCAGACCAGCACGCTCGGGTGATTCAAGTCCCGCCGTGCCAGCTCTCGCGCATGTTGTCCAAACGCCGGCGTCAGCGCATCGGTGTCCGTCGCCACCCAGCACGCCGCCATCTCATCCATCACATACATCCCCATCTCGTCGCATACATCATAAAACCCCGACCCATACGGATAATGGCTCGTGCGGATGGCGTTGATGTTTGATGCTTTCATCATCGTGATATCTTTGCGCCAGATATCCTCACCCACCGCCGACCCATCCGCTGGCGAGCACTCATGCCGGCAAATCCCCGCCAGCTTCACCGGCACATGGTTCACCATGAACACGCCCTTCTCAATCGACACCTCCCGAATCCCCACCCGCCGATCCACCTGCTCGATCACCTTCCCATCCTTGTCCTTCAAATTCACATGCAGCGTGTACAGCTTCGGCTTTTCCGCGCTCCAATACTCCGCATGGTCCTCCTTCCACTCGATCGGCTTTCCCGCAGTCGCATCATGCGGCTCGGCGTCCAATCCCTCGATCTGCGCCTCCACCTGCATCCCCTCTCCCGCATGGCTCACCGTCGGGATCAACTGCACGTCCGCTTTCCCCTCGCCGCTGACTTTCGTTCGAAACGCGAAATTCTCCAGATGCGCCGCCGGCACCGAGAAGAGCGTTACTTTGCGATGAATCCCCCCGAGGAAAAAATAATCCCCGGTATCCATGTCCACTTCCTTGGTGTTCTTATATACCCGGATCGCCAGCAGGTTCTTTCCGCCATATTTCACTGTCGGCGTCAGGTCCGCCTGAAACGCGGTGAAACCGCCCTGGTGGAAATTGTTTTTCCCCTCGCTGGATTCATCCACATTCACGGGTTTGCCGTTGCAGTAGACCTCCGCCCCGTTCTGCACGCCGTCAAAATTGATCTTCACTTGCCGGCCGTCCCACTCCTTGGGCACTTCAAACTCCAAACGATACAACCCGATCGGACTGTCCGGCTGGTCATACGTTGCCAGCCCGAACCCCTGCATCTCCCAATTCCCCGGCACCTTGATCTCTGACCACTCCGGCCCCTCGCGATAATCCCATTTCTCAAACGGCTCAAATTTCGCCGGCAAGATCGGTGCCTTGATCCCGCCGCCCTTCCCGCCCCATTCCGGCCCGGCCCCCTTCTGTTCCAGTTTGAAACGCCACTGCCCGTCGAGGTCTTTGACGTACTCCGTCTGATTGGGAATCAGCGTATATGCACTGCACGCACCTGCCGCCAACATCACCGCCGCAATTCCAACACGCCCAATCATCGTGACTCCTTTTCTGAACCCTGAAAACTGAATTCTGAAAACTACTCTTCCAACACTTTCCCCTGCGTCTCCGGCAGCAACATCGCCACCACAATCCCCCCGACATACACCATCGCCAGAATCATCACCGCCTGCGGCAGCGCCATGCGCCCCTTGAGCCAGCCGGACAGCGCCAGTCCCGGTGCCGCCAGCAATCGCGCCCCATTAAAACAAATCCCCGCCCCGGTGGCGCGCAATCGCGCCGGGAACAACTCGGGAAACCAGACTGCATATCCCGCGTGCATTCCATTGACAAAAAATCCCATCACCGCCAACAACAATAGCAGCATTGCAAACGTCGAAGGCAAAAAACAAAGCAGCGCCGTCGCCCCCAGTGCCCCAAATTGCATCAGCACAAACGCCTTCTTCCTTCCCAACCACGCACACAACGGTCCCATCGTAAACAGGCCAATCCCTCCCCCGATCAACTGATACACACCATACGCTGTCTTTGCGCGCGGCTCTGCATCTTTTGGACTTACACCATGATGAATCAAAAAATCCCGCGCCAAATCCAATCCCGCCACGTACACCCCCCAAAATCCAATCAGCCCGATTCCCGCGAGAAGTAATCCTAAAAGTGCATATCGTCGATACAGAGCGTTCGACCAAAATTCCGAAAAACCCCGCCGTTCCATTCCCGATTTAGCCGACTCGCCTGCGAGCCGTTTATTTGGCTCCTTCACATATACCCTCACCAAAAATACCAACAGCGCCGGCACAACCCCAAACAAAAATGCCATCCGCCAATTCGTTCCTACAAAATGCGATCCTGCCCAGGCGGCAAACGTCCCCAACACGCTCGACGCATGAAAAATCCCCGACGCATGCGCTCTCGCCCGTGGGGGGAATACCTCTGCTACCAGCGCTGCTGCCACTGCCCATTCGCCGCCGGTCCCCATCGCCACCAGGAAGCGTAATACCGCCACCTGCCCCACAGTCTGCGCCGCCGCCGTCAGTGCCGAGAAGACCGCATAAACCAGGATGCTCAACACCATGCTCCGGCCACGTCCATACCGATCCGCGATCATCCCAAAGAGTATCCCGCCGATCGCCCCCCCGATCAGGAAGCAACTATTGATCGTGTCGAAATACTGATTGACTATCGCGGCGTTGTTGGCGACATGAAGAAGTTCCCCAAGCATGTTCCCATGCGTCAGTGCGAAGATCTGGCTCTCATAAATATCAAAAATCCACCCCGCCGACGCGACGATCAGCACCATCCACTGATAAAACGTTACCTCGCGCCACCACCCCTTCTGCTCAGGCAATTCGCTCATCATTCAAACCCCACTTCACGGCCCGACAGCACCGATTCCTGCGCTTTGAGACACATCGCCACCGACCAGCGCCCATCCCGCCCCGTCGTCGGCAGGGGGGTCCCATCGCGCACCGCGCTCACCACCCGCCCGACCTGATCCACCAGCTCATACACCTCCCCCGTGATCTTCGTCACCGGCACCGTCTCCAGTTTGTCGCCATGCTGATGCTTCAGCGAAAACGTCGGCTCAAACGTCCGGTCCATCGCCCCGCTCCAGCTTGCCCAGATCGCTCCTTCGCGCCCGGTCACTTTCACCACCTGATGATGCTCCCACGCCGCCAGCGTCTGTGAAATCACTGCGTATCCGCCATTGCTGAACCGCAGCATCGCACTGAAATTATCCTGTAGCTCGGGATGATCCTTTCGCCGCTCACTCGCCTGCGCGGTTACGGCTATCGGCTCGCCCGACTTCTGAAAATACCAGCGCGCCAGATCAAAAAAGTGGATCGGCTCCTCCAATATCCAATTCCCCACCCGATTGATGTCATACCGCCACCCCTCCGCCCCTTGCCGGTAAGGCCTGCGCCAAAGCTCGATCAGCGCATACCGAGGTTCCCCGATCGCCCCCGCGTCGATCATCTCTTTGACCTTCCCCCATAGCGACGACAGCCGAAATTCATGCCCGATCGCCAGCAGCTTTTTCTTCCGCTCCGCCGTCGCCAGAAGATCATCGCATTGCGCCACACTCAGCGCCATCGGCTTTTCCAGCAGCAGATGCCTCCCCGATTCCAGCACCGCCTTCCCGATCTCATGATGCAGATCCGTCGGCAGCACCACCGCCACCACGTCCATTTCTTCTTTGGCGAGCATCTCACGCCAATCCCCATACACCCGCGCCCCCGGCCGCTCGGATTTGGCCTTCTCGATCGTCCCCGCGCTCTTGGCCGCGATCCCCACCAGCTTCGCGTTGGCGTTCTCCTCGATCGCCCGCGCATGATGACTCCCCCACGCTCCATACCCTATCAGCCCAAATCGCACTTGTGACATGCCCGCGCTCCTAATTTCCGATATCGGGAATTTAGCATTCCCGCCCCCCTTCAGGAAGAGCCTGGATGGCAAATTCTCAAATCAGGATCAGAAGCTTAGCCACCGATGGGGCACCGATGAACACCGATCAGAGGGAAATTTCTTCAATCGGTGTTTATCGGTGCCCCATCGGTGGCTTAAATTCTTCGCTTTTTCAAGCCAGGGACTTGGCGAATAGATCGCGCCGGGCCACGCCTTTGGCGTCTTTGGTGGCGTAGAAGGGGCGTTTCTCCACGTCATACGGCAGTTTCGGCGAGACGCCCATCGCGGTGTAGATCGTCGCGTGCAGGTCTTCGATGGTCATCGGGTTTTCGATGGTGGTGCAGGGGCGTTCGTCGGCGGTTTTGCCGTAGAGATATCCCTTTTTCATTCCGCCGCCGAACATGAGGACGGAGCCGGCGGCGGTGAAGTGGCGGTGCATGCCGTAATGCTTCATGTCCATCACTTTGGGCGGGACTTCGACCTGGTTCTTCACGGCGTTCTCAGGCTTTCCTTCCATCATCATGTCGCGGGAAAACTCGCTGGCGACGACGATGAGCGTGCGATCGAGCTTTCCGCTCTTTTCCAGATCGAGAACAAGCTGCGCGATCGGCGCGTCGATCTGCTTTTTCATGTTCACCATCGTGGTGTGCCCGTCGGCATGGGTGTCCCAGTTGAGGAACGGGATATATTCGGTGGTGACTTCGATGAAGCGCGCGCCGGCTTCCGTCAAACGCTTGGCGAGCAGGCAGCCTTGACCGAAGCGGCCGGTGTTGTAGATGTCGTAGGATTCTTTGGGTTCGAGCGAGAGATCGAACGCCTTGGAGGCCGGGTCGTTCAAGAGCCGATGCGCATTGTCCAGCGAGCGGATGAGCGATTCCTTCTGGTAATCGCTGCCAAATTCCCCGATCGGGCTTCCCGCCACGAGCTCCTTATAAAACTTCTCGCGATTCTGAAACCGCGATGCGCTCATCCCCTTGGGCGGGCGCACCTTCTCCATCGCCTCAGCAGGCTGGGGGATCATGAAAGGCCCGTATTCAGAGCCGAAGAACCCGCCGGTGTGAAAGGCTTTGAGCTCTTCACCTTCGCCGAGGTCCAGGCGCTGGCCAATGTCGATAAACGCCGGGAGTGCCGGATTAAGCGGCCCGCGCGTCTTAGCGATCCACGCTCCGATGTGCGGCGCAGCGACAGTCTGCGGAGGGGCATACCCCGTGTGCCACATATACTGATGCCGCGAGTGCAGGATGAACCCGAGATCGCCGGCCTTATACGAACGGATCAGCGTCCCACGATCCATCACCTTGGCGATGTTCTCAAACCCCTGGCTGATCTTGATATTGTCCACGGCCGTATCGATCGCCGGGAACGTCGAGAGCACGCTGTTGGAATCCATCCCCGCCACGAATGGCGAGTAGCGCTTGGGATCAAACGTCTCGGTATGCGCCATCCCGCCCCCCATCCAGAGCACGATGAGCGTGTCGGCGGTCGCATTCGGGTTGACGATCTGCTCTACACCCCCGCCCCAGACGCGCGGCGCGCCGGCCGCCAACGCCGCCATCGTCGCGGCACTGGCCGTTTTCAAAAAATCCCGTCGACTCCAATTTCGTTTATGCATCATGGCTGGTCCCAATGTTAGTACTCCAATTGAAACTCCGGCAACATCACAACAGCCCAGAGCAAGTCTTCGACTCCTTCCTCGCTCTTGGCCATGTCGCCGGTCGCAGCTAATTCCTTCGCCGTCGGCGCTCGCCCGAGTGCGGCCTGGTAAATCTGCTCGACTCGATCCTGAGCCGTAGCATCTTGCGCCGTCCAATTCTTCGCACCCTCTTTAAGCATGTCAAAGAGTTCCGGTCCGTTGGTCATCTCGAGCATCTGCAGTGTTGTCGCCGCCGACTGCCGATAGGTCACCGTCTGTTCCCGCGTCGGCCGGCCCAGCGCGGTCATCAGGCGGTCGTTCTTGGCCCAGACGGCGCGATAGTTCCCTTCGCGCAGGGTGTACTGCTGGTTGGTCGCCGCCAGATGGGCCATCAGGTCATACAACGCCGGTGCCGCTCCAAGATCGCTGGCGGCTTTCCAGCCCGTCTCGTCAAACCCCGCCTTCATCCAACCCCGATCCGCCGGCTTGTCCGCTGACGCCATCCACGTCGCATCGGTTCCGATCTCCATGATCTTCTCCCCGGGCATTTGCAGGCTCACCAGCGCCCAGAGCGCCGCCGCCCCTTCGGGATGAGCCGCGTTGCCGCTGGGATCATTGGTGGCGGCGATAGCGATCACGTTCTTCCCGCGCACCAGGAATTTGATGAGCTTCTTCACACCCGGCTTCTGCCAATCCACCCCCGCCATCGCCCGCTTGCCGTTGATGTACATGACATACCCGTTGTCGCAGGTTGCCGCCCCGACGGCTTCGGTGGGCATTTCATCCAGCGTGAATTCCTTGCGGAGATAGATCGTCCCGACCGGCGCGGCCGTCAGCGCATCCGGCCGATTCCAGATCCAGCGCCCCCCCAGCACCACATCCTCCGGCGGACGCGCGGCGGGAGATTGATGCCACACACCCGTCAACTCCGACACCGCATCGACGAACTCTTCGGCGCTCATGCGCTTGACGATTGGCCCGTTGAAGACAAATTCTGATGAGTTCGTCTCCGCCATCCCCACCGCCGGCATCTGATACGCTTTGGACGTGAGAATAATCTTGATCGTCCGCTTCAGGTCATACCCATTGTTCGCCAGATCCCAGGAGAGCCAGTCGAGCAAATCGGAATTCCAAGGCTCATTGTCCATCTCATCCAGAGGCTCGACGATGCCGTGGCCCATGAAGCGTTCCCAAAGCCGGTTGACGATGGTCCGGGCAAAGCGACCGTCTTCTTTGCAGGTCAGCGCTTTGGCGAGCTGCGCCAGCCGCTGCGCCTTAGGGGCATTGCCGTCAATGGTTCCGAGCTGAGGATATAAAAACTTCACTTCGGCGGTCTTCCCCTGATCCGTCTCGCACCGATACATCTTCATCGGCTTATCCGCGTACACCCCCGCCAGGCCGTACGCATCGGCCAGCTTCCAGTCGCTGATGAAGCTGTCATGGCACGACGCGCACTTCATGTTGATCCCCAGGAACACCTGTGAGATGTTCTGCGACGCCTGCAATTCCGGCACCTGGCTGGCACTCACGGCACCGCGCCATTCGATCCCCTTCGTGAATCCTTCACTGCCCGGCACCGGATCGACCAGTTGGGTGACGAACTTGTCGTATGGCATGCCGGTCTTCAGCGCTTCGTACAACCAGGTGGTGATTGCCTTGCGTCCGCCGTCGATATACCCCGGCCCGGCATAATCATTGCGCAGCGCATCATCCCAGAACGTCATCCAGTTCTCGGCATAACGCCGATCATCTGCCAGCAGTTTGTCGACCAGATGCTCGCGCTTATCCGGGCTTGCATCCTGCTCAAATGCGGTCTGTTCCGCCACCGTCGGGAGCATCCCAATCACATCCAGATACGCCCGCCGGGCAAAGACGCGATCCTCCACGACCTTCCCCGCTGATGCGACCTTGTGAGCCTGCAAGTATCCCGCCAGAATCCGATCGACTGGATTTCCTTCTCCCGGAGGCAGCTTCACATCCCGCGGCTCCAGACGCACCTCCCACGTCTTCTTTTCGTTCTTCACATCCCCCACCGGCCCGCCCTCCGTGATCCAGGCTCGTAATATCGCAATCTGCTTATCCGTCAGTGCCGGCTTTTCCAGCGGCATGCGTTTCTTACCGTCCAAACCCATCACCCGTCGAATGATCGTGCTTTTATCAGGCTCATGCGCCACCAGCGCCATGCCGCTGGTTCCCCCTTTCAGAATTCCTGATCCCGTCGTGAGCTTCAACCCGCCGCGCGTCTTCCCTTGCCCGTGACACTCTACGCAGGTTGAATCCAGGATCGGCCTGACATCCTTCTCGTAATCGACCTTCGTTTGCGTCAGCGAAGCCTTTTCCACTGTTGGCTGCGTCGCCGCCGGTTCCGTGGGTGTGGCGTCGGTGGCATCGGGGAACAGCAACTCCGTCAAATACGATGATCCGTACGTCAACTGACCCCCGAAATGGCCGGTGAGTCCTACCATTGCGGCGCATCCCAGCGCCCCGACGGTAAAACCGCGCATCACAACTTGCTTGCGTTTCCCCACGACAAGCATCAGCGCCGTCACCACAGCTAGTCCCGCCGTCGCCACGCCCATCCAGCGGTGCAGTGTCAGAGTATGGAGCGTATCGCCGTCATATTGTCCGCTGGCCGCCAGGATCCATCCCATGATCGCCGCCACCACGGTTGCCAGGGCACCGAGGATGGCGCAGGTCGCGACCGTTGGGGAAACATCTTTCTTCCGCCGCGCCAGCCGCCAGGCTTCGAGCACGCCCGCCAGCATGAGCAGCGCGATCGGGAAATGGACCATCGCCACATGCAGCCGACCCAAGGTTTGCACCAGAGGCGACATGCCCAGCACGCAAAAGGAGGATAGCGCGGTCACCACGTTCTAAGTTACTCCAGCAAATCGACTTGAAATCAGCCCCGCCTCGAGAAGCTCGTTCATTGTACAAAACCACGTCCCGGACGAAAGTAATACCGATCAACCCCCTCTTACGTTCTGCTTTTTTACGAAGATTTTTCTTGGCAAACTCATCCGTAATCTGCAAAATACTTGCTCACCTCATTCGAAGGAGAACCGGGCATGAAGGGAACACTGATATTTTTAGTGATCGTGCTGATCGGCGGCTACTTGTTATATGCCAAACCGTGGCAAGAGGCCCGGTATGACGAAAGCTCGCAGGGGCAGGAGGCAATGAAGACGGACAAGATTGTTGATGCGGCGATTGGCTATCCCAATATCTGGGAAGCGCGTGAGATGCTTGATTCGCAGCCGGTGCATGATGGGGCTAAGACACTGACGTTCGGGTCGTATGACGAATTTTCTCAGATGGTCGATGCTTTATATACAGCCGGGGCGAAGAAGGTCGCGTTTGCCTATATTACGCGCGGAAGCCGTTCTGGGGATCACGCTGAGGGGATGTATGTGGTGCTGCCGAAGGAGCCTTCGAAGCGGGCGGCGTTGATCGCTATGGCGCAGAGCTGGCCGCATCCGCCGAAGGAAGTGAATCAGAAGTATATTTACTACCGCATCGCCGGGTGGGACGTGAATGATCCCGAGAAGTCATTACTGGGGAGCTGATGGCTGAGCAATCGAATGTCACATTCGCGCCGCGCGCGACCTGCCCGGCCTGCCGGTTGGATCACGCGGTCAAACCGCAACTGGCCGGTAAACGGGTGAAATGCCGCTGTGGGCATCTATTTCAGCTCCCTCAATTGGAGAAGATGCTGGAGGCGGCGTCATTGTCGGCGGCGGAGATTGCGCTGGCGCGGGGGTACATGCCCGCCCGCAAGAAGATCGCCATTGAGGAAAAACATCCGGATTCCGGGCAGAACTTTCTGCTCGATCTGGCCTTGCCGATCCTGCTAGTGCCGGCGGGGGTGTGGTTGTGCATTGTTCAAGCGATGTATTATGGCAAGCAGCCGCAGACGTTTGCGCAGGTGGTCGGGGATACGTCGCTTGGGATCGTTGCGTCGCTGGTGCTGATGATCGGGGTGGTAATTGGGGCAGGATTGTGGATGAGCATGGCGTTTACCGGGCCAAGGTGGCAGATTCCGCTGAAGATCTGTGCGGTAGCTTTGATCCCCGCGGCGGCTGGCGCGATTGTCGGGCACAAGGTCGGGGGCATTAATGGCGATATTCTCAGCGTCTTTGTTGCGCTGGGGGTGTATGTCGGGCTGGTGAAGCTGATCCTGCGACTCGGGTGGGATCATACCTGCGTGATTGTCTTTGCCTGCTGGACGATCCGGGCGATTACGATGTATGTCTTTTTTAAGTATGAGATTCCAGTGCCCTAGGGGGTTTTCGGCGGGGTCCTCTTGCTGTGGGGCGGGTCCTCAAGTACCTTGGCGGCGGTTATTGGGCTAATAATGGGGTGCTACATGGAGGTAGCTCGTATGAGCGATCTGGGCATGATTCGTTTACTTCGCACGTTCTCGGTTGTCGGACTGATGTCGCTTGCCGGCACGGGGTGCGTGACGCTGGATCAGCACTTTTCGCAGAAGTCGCACGTCGAGGGGGCGCGGTTGTACAACGCCGGCGATTATGAAGGGGCGGCGGGGGCGTACCTCAACGCGCTCAAGGCAGAGCCACGCGATTACAAGGCGTATTACTCGCTGGCGTGCTGTTATGACGCTGAGAAGGATTATGAGAAGGCGATTCACGCCTACCGGACGTCGCTGGATGTGATGGCGCTGACGTTTGCCGGGCAGCATGATGGGGATTTCAGGCTGAAGGTTTTGGATGGACTGGCGCAGTCGATCGCGCATGGGGCGACGCATCAGACGGAACTGGACCTGGCGGAGAAGGAAGCGCGGACCAAGCATGAGGCGGAGCCTTATTTCCTGGTGGCGAAGATCTATCGATATAGCGGGGATGCGGACTCGGCGGTGGAGAACTACAACAAGGCCGTGCTGATGGATCCGGACAATGTCGCGTATATTCGCGAGCTGGCTTTGTATTATGAGCAGCTCGGGCAGACGCAGCGTGCTGAGCCGGCGCTCCGGCGGGCGTATGGTATGGGGGCGGACGATGCCCAGATGAAGGCGGCGTTGCGGCGTCTGGCGATCATCCCCGGACCGGCGATTAAGCCTCAGAAGGATCTCGTGCAGCCGGTGATGCCGCAGGGGCCGATACCGGATGTGGTTGCGCCGGCGGCGAAGTAAGCTACCCTCTTAAGACATCAAGAACACGCTTGGGCTTAGGCGGAAGTGCCGCGCCAAGGCGATGATGTTGGTTTTGGACATCGAGCGCTTGCCGCTGAGGATCAAAGAGGCGTTGGGCTGGCTGCCGATGGCCTTGCCCAGATCTCCTACGGTCATTCCCTGCTCGGTCATGAGATGGCGTAAAATATCCAGCGGGTCAGGCGTGGGCAGGGCGTCGATTGTAGTTTTGTTTTCGTAGTCGCGGATGAGGACTGAAAGGGATTCGATGTAATCGCGCTCGCCGGGATCACGAGCTTTATCAGCTTTGCTTTTCAAAAGCTTGATCAGAGTTTCGCTGGCGGCGTCGGCTTCGCGTTCGGTGCGGATCGGACGGAGCGGGAATTGCCGAACCAAGGCGAGAAACGTGTCAGGCGATTTTTTATTGGTTTTCGTCGTACTCATGGGATTAGTCCTTCCAGCGTCCTTCGTCGTATTCATCGTGGGTCAGACATTCTATGACCGTCACTGTCAGTAAGACGTAATCGATGTGACTTAAAAGCCGATACTCGTTCCCTTTGACGTTGAAGATTGTGATGACAAAGCCGCTTCGTAGTTTTACTCCATCAGCAGAAGGATAGGACTTGCGAACATCAATGAGGCTGCGCCATGCTGCTCCGCGCACGTTTATTGCCCAGATGGATAACCAGGACGCGGCGTCGCGATGTTTTCGGGCGAACTTTTGCAGAGCGCGCTCGTTAACCAATTCCACTTATTGCAATATGCAATAATGGCGATGCCGGGTCAAGGATTTTTTAGTCGGGAGCGGAGGGGTCGCGGGTGCCGGTGGGGCCGTGGTGGCCGGAGGAGCCGGGGGGTTCGTCGTGGGCGT
>DASRRR010000071.1:0-19507 GCA_035656825.1 Tepidisphaeraceae bacterium
CACCTCCTCCATAGGCCTCGCCACCCTCCCCCTCACCACCCTCGACACCTGGCTCGCCACCCTACCCCAACCCTAAAATCCCACCCCCTCGACACCACCAATTTCCCCCGTATAATTCCCCCCCTGACAACCGAATAAGCCCAGGTGGCGGAATTGGCAGACGCACTACTTTGAGGTGGTAGCGAGGCAACTCGTGCAGGTTCAACTCCTGTCCTGGGCACTAAAAATGAGGATCAGCCCTTCAGCAACATCCCTGAAGGGCTTTCTCATTTTATGGCCTTTGAAGCCACCCTGTCCCACCCGACAATTCTGTATCGCGCCGGCCCCGCATAGCTACCCGTCCTGACCTCCGACCCTTTTCCTTCCGCCCACGTCAGGTCGATGCGGTTTTGCTTGCCCTGCTGAAAATCGTTACTGACCCCATCATCTTCAAACAGCGCGGCAGCGCTCGGGTGGTCGCCGTAGACCCGCACGGTGATGTCGTAGCACGTATTGTCCGCAAATCGCTCCGTCGGAGCAGCCAGCGGCAAGAGAGTATCCCCCTTCACAAAGACCGGCCCAATCTCAGCCGGTTTACCGATGTCGATCCTCCGGCCGCCCTCATATTTCTCCCCAGTCCAGAAGTCATACCAGGTTCCCTTCGGCAGATAGACGGATCGGTGAGTTTGCCCCGTAAACATCGGCGCAACCATGATCGACGGCCCGCACATAAACTGATCATCGATCGCCGCCACATTGGGATCTTCCGGCCAATCCATCACCAGCGCCCGATTCGGCGGCGTTCCATGCAAATGATATTCGTTAAACGCCGAATACAAATAAGGCACAAGGCTCATCCGCACCTCAAACAACTTTTTCACCGCCGCCGTCACTTCCGCATGATCGGCCATGACCTGCCCCGCATTATTTTTCTCACGATCCACCTGCATCCAAGGCGGCATTCTCAAAAACCAACTGTTAATCAGCGCAAATGGCGTGAAAATCACCGTCTGCGTGCGGCGATAAAACTCCTCCACAGACTCCGCATTACGAACTTCCGGCGTCCACAGCAATCCCTGAAAACCCGACTTGGCAACACCCCGAACATACGATCGATGATCGTAAGAATCGCTGTAAACAGTGTAAGGAAGTGGAGACGCCAGCGCCTGCGAATTGCGGACCAAGCCCCACGTTCGCAAATTGCGCTGATCAAACGGCTCTTTCATCGTCTGCTGATAAAGCACCCCGAGCATCGAATGCATCTGCTCCCCATCCATCCCGGACGGAAATTGGCTGGGTTCAGGAAATGACCAGACATTAGTAGAGCGAAACGGCTGATAATCGCATTCATCCAGCTTTACCCCCGAAATTCCTTTTGAAAAAACCTCCTTCTCATGTAGACCCAGAAAAATCTTGCGCGCTTCCGGCATGGCAAAATCCGGCACAAGCCCCGACCAGACACGATAGTTCCCGCTATACGGCGCCAGAGCCTCATAGATCGGAGACGTCGGATGCGTAAAACAATGCTCCCACAAATTAAGGCGATAACCCATAACACCCATCTGACGAACAAACCCATCCGGATCAGGAAAAGCCTTCCTGTTCCAGACAAATGAGCAGGAATAGGCATGCGTTTGCCACCCCGGCTCCAATCCCCAGATATCGCAAGGAATATGATCATCGCGAAACGATTGCGCGAGTTTCAGCGAATCATCGGCGGTAAATTTATTCAGTCCCCGATACGCCATCCCCAATCCCCACATAGGCGGCACACACCCGCCTCCCGAAAAAAGATTGTACCGCCGAACAACATCCATCATCGCCGGCCCGGAAAACAAATAGACATCAACACCCTGAGCCGTCGGAACATCAATGAGCATCGTCCGCTTACGCAGCTCGCGGGCGCGATACAGATCTTCCACCCCGCCGGCAGATGCAGCTTCATTCCCGGCCGAATCAGCACCCGGCGGCTTAGATGTAGGATCAACATTCCCTGTATAAAACGACGCGAACCTCGCCGTATCAACAAAAACGCCAAAACCATCACTGGAAACATAAAACGGCTCAGGCGCATGCGAAACATTGGCTTCGTTCTCCGGCTGATCACCCGGAACAATAAATGCACGCTTGCCCGACATTTCAAAAAAAGTCGTGTTCAATCCCAGCCCATAGATACGTTCTCCCCGGGTCATCGGCAGTTCGAGCGTACACCCGCGCGGGCGAACACTGAATGATATCTGCTTCAGCGCGATCGGCAGATCCTTGGCGGCAGGCAAGGACTTCATCGCCTCCACCGCCGGCTCAGCCGAGCGAAAGTGTATCGGTGTCAACGGCTCCGGATTCCCAAATCGCAGCCGCCAAACCCCAGGCGCAACCTGCTGCACATCCACCGCGTCAGCCGGCTTGGACGGGCAAAAGAGCGCCAGACTCATAGCAAATCCGATGATTCTTGAAAATCGCAGCTTATTCAATAGTGACATATATTTTGTCTCTGTGTCGCCAGGTTCTATCGGTGTGATATACCATCGCAGCTGACTGCTCGCGACGGTCGCGAGCCAATACCTGCATCCAGCCTCTCGATTATTACCAATGCGATTTTTCAAAGGGATCTTTTTTGCAGCCTCAATCACTGCCAGCGCCGCATCAGGTGCGGATGTTGTGCCGGTCGCAAATTCGCCTCGAGCAGAAGTAATCATCAACCGCAACGCGGCCGCCTGGGAGTCGCAGCAAGTGCAAGAGCCGTGCATCCTGCCGAACCCGAAAGACCCGACTCGGCTGGTGATGTTTTACTCCGGCGTGCCGGCGTCGAACCGCGATCTCTGCTACATCGGCAAAGCATGGGCACTCAAATCCGACCCGTTCACCTGGCATCAGGACCAAGCCAACCCCGTCTTTGCGCCCAGCAAGACCGGCTGGGATTCAGGAACCATCCGCCTCGATTCGGTGTTGTACATCCCGGAAGACGACGCCTACTACATCTACTACTCCGGCACCAAAGGCACAATCCAGGATCGTGTCGGGCTGGCGATCTGTCCATCAGGGGCAGATGGCTATTCGGGAATCACTCCCGCCACCATCCGGCGTGTAGGCACAGCCCCCGTACTCGCACCCGAAACTGCCGAACCATTTTCTGAAAACATGGCCTCCCAAGCGGCGGTGTTGCGCGAATGGAATGCCGCCACAAAACGATGGAATTGGTATATGTATTATTCCTATCGCGGCAAAAACGGCACCTTGCCCGGCATCCGATTGGCGACGTCAGCCGACGGAAAGGCCTGGACACGGCACTTTAACCCCAACGACCCGCGCGGAATGGGACAGATTTTTTCCTCTACGCCCGATACCTACTACGAATGGCACCAGATTTCCAAGATCGGTGGGAACTATGTGCTCTCAATTGAAGTCGGCACCGACAAGGGACAGCGCTGGCGCCCGGTCATCGCCATAAGCGATCGCCCAGACCAAGGCTGGACGCAGCTTGATGTCGATACAGTTCTACAAACCAAGTGGAACGGCATCTATCGCGATGACACGATTTTCCATGTGGCCACCCCGGCGTTCTACAAAATCGACGGGAAATGGTATCTCTACGCCCAGGCCTGCCCGCGACCAGCCAACGGCATCTATACCGACGGCCACTGGGATATGTGGTGTTTTCCCTGCAACCGCGAGATCGCAACGCTGCCGGGTCACATCATACTTTTCATCCCTGGCAAAGAGTAATTCGGATCCCGCTTCCGCACTTTCACTAATAGCTTTCCTGCGTCCCTCCGTTTTCCCAGTCCCAATAACGCCTGCGCCTGCAGAAACAATCCCGTCGTCTCCTGACGCCGCTGCAAGTCATCATCAAACAGCAACATCGTCGGAAGCGAAGTCGCAAAATAATCGATCTTCGCCGGCGTCACCTGCAGCCCTTTCGCATACGCAAGCAAATCCTTCAGCAATTTTGTCGCCCGCGATTTCTTCCCGAGCCGCTTTAGAGCCAGCGCCGAAAAATACGTCATCTCCGAAAAAGGCTGCCAGCTCATATTCTGAAAATCCCCGCGCGTCTCCGCCGCAATAGTAAAATGCCGCCGCGCCGCCGCCTGATCGCCCATCGCCGCACAAGCGCTCCCCAGGAAATACTGAATATCACTTTGATTCGCCAGCAGATGCCGCGCTTCGCCCAGATTCAGCGGGATCTCCACCGCCCGTTCAAAATGCCATCGCGCAGCAACAGCATCACCTTCCTCCATCGCTTCCTGGCCAAGACCAAGCTGCGCTCGAACATACTGACTCAACGCCTGCCCTTCCCCGCCCTCCCAGGGCTGAAATGTCCGCGCCGACAGAATCCCCAGCGCATCCGAATGCCGACCGAGCAGATTGTAAATCGCACACAATTCCACCGAGAGATCATCCCTCGACTCAACCAAATCCATCCGCTTTTCCAGCTCCACAAGCCGGTGCCCCGGAGTCACGCAAATACGTTTCCAAAGCTGATCGCGCTCAAACAAAAGCCGCGCGTCATCAGGAGCCGCCCGGCAGGCCTTCTCATACGCCCCCTTCGCTTTCCCCGCATTCTTCCGCACATTGAAATACGCCATCCCCAGATTTCGCCACGCAACGGCAAGCCCGGGATTTAGTCCAACCGCGTACTCCCACAGCCTAATCGCCTCTTCGCGTAACTGCCGATCATAAAAGAGATTTCCCAGATAATAAGGCGCATGCGCATCACGAGGATTCGCCACCATAGCCGACTGAAGGATCAGGATTTCCTCCACCCGCGCGGGAAAACAATATTGCATCGGCGCCTTCGCCGCCGCCTTGAAATGCCGAAGCGCCGCCCGCTTCTCCCCCATGTGCCGATGGATATACCCCCGGTAATAATGAACCAAAGGCTCTGTCCCGCTCTCCGCCTCTGGTCGAGCCTCTTCCAAAACGTTCAGCGCCTCTCGAAAGAGGTATGCTGAAAACAGATCCCCCGCCAGATCCAGCCGCACCTGCGTATCACAAGTCAACTTCTCCCCATTCAACCACCGTGCAAAAAAATCCAGCGGGTCTAACTGCATCGTTTCACGAAGCACCTCCTCCGCTTCATCCGCACGTCCCAGCTTGCGCAGAACAATGACTTGCAGATTTCGCGCCTTCAAATGATCCGCATTCACACTCAGCGACCGCTCCAGATGATCCAGCGCGGCCGCCCAATCCCGCTTCCGGCAATCCATCTCCGCCAGTGCAAAATGCCCCGCCGACTGCCAGGCATAATTCCACGTCGCTTTATAAAAAGCCGCATACGCCTCTTCAAAATCCCCAAGATAGCGAATCACCAGCCCAAGATTGTAATACGCCTCCCCGTCATACGGATTTGGATTCTGCGAGATCAATCGCTGAATCGCGGATCGAAAATAATTGAGCGCCTTCCCAAATTCCCCCCGCCGCAGGCACGCCAATCCCAGCGCATTATTGCACCGGCTATCCAGCGGATCCCGCCGAACCGCCTCCCGCCAATATTCCTCCGGCGATCGCGTCGCATGTCGATACTGCTGCAAATGCAGCCCGATCGTATAGAGCTCATCCGCGCTCACCACCTCCCCCGGCATCGCCGGCTCCGTCGCCGGTGCCGGCAACTCTCCTTTCACACTATATGCAGGCTGATGCCGAAGAATCTCTCGCCCCTCCGACGATTCCAAAATCAGCTCAACCTCTTTTTCTCTCCCTTTGACAGGCAGCCGAACCAATTTCGTAAACGGCCGATCCGGCGAAACATTCACCCGCTCACTCAAAATCACCTTCCCCCGAAATATCAACTTTACCCGCGCCTTCTCCAGCCTCCGCGTAGCACACACTCCAACCCGCGCCTCCCGCCCTTCCACGCTCAAATGCAGCGCCCCCTCCAGATTCGCCGCATGCACCACCCCGATCTCCCGGATCGGATACCAATACTGGCTAAACGTCTTCGTCTCCCCCGGCATCAAATACGAAAAATCCGGCTGATTATCCGTATACACCCCCGCCATCAATTCAATATACGGCCCCGCATCCTCGCTCAAATTCCGATCCCACGCATACCCAAACTCATGATTCCCCCACGTCCACTGCTTCTTCCCCGGCGCAATATGATGGTTCGCCACATGCACAATCCCCGCCTGCTTCTCATAATCATACCCCCCCAGAAAATTCTCCTTCGACCCCACACACATATAACTCGTCGGCACCGGTATATTCGCATACCACGATAAATCCCCGCTCGCGCGCGACGCATAATCCACCCCATAATAACTCTCCTCACAAATCGGATACCGGCTCATCGCCCGCTTGGCATGATCCGCCACCGCATGCACATCCGGCGGAAAAAACGATTGATACTTCTCATGCACCCGCACCCCCACATTCGCCCACCACAAAAACGTCTGCACCATCGCGTTGCGGTTATATAACCGCACCTTCAACTCCACATAAGACTTCCCCGGATGCAGACAAACCCCGTGCATTCCCTTCATCCGCGTCATCGGATCATGCTGGCTCATCCACGCCGTTGCGCTCCCGTCCGCGTGCTTTTCGATCTCCACATCCGCCGGCATATACGTCGCCGGCCGATGGTGCTGCGGCCAGTTAAACTCAATCCCCCCGCTCGCCCAAGGCCCCGCCAACCCCACCAGCGCCGGCTTGATCACCTCCTGCTTATAAATCAAATCATACCCATTGGTCTTATCCAAAATCGCATGCACCCGCCCACCCATCTCCGGCAACAGCATCACCCGCACAAACTCATTCTCCAGATACACCACATCCCAAACCCGCTCCACCCGCTCGGTCTCAATCCGATCCACAAACGGCAGCGGATAAATCTTCCCGCTGCTCCCCTGATACACCCGCCTCTCCAAAAACATCGGATTCACATCCGCAGCCGCCGGCTGATACGTGGGAATGACAACCTTCTCCGACCAAACATTAACAAGATCTCGCTTCATCCATTGCTCCACGCCAAGCGATCACCCGGATATCATGCCCTGTAATCAATTTTACACGGATGCGAGGATATCACGTATGCGCATAAATGCGTTTTGTCTTTTGCTGATTACGCAGTTGCTGGCAACCGTGCATGCTCAAACCATCGCCAGCATTCCGCAAGTCAACGGCATCGTCATTGATGCCAACACCAACGACTGGGCCGACCACGGCCTCCACATCGACGCAATCGCTCCCGCCAATGGAACCCCTCTTACACCCCAATCGGACGATCCCCACTTTCGCCTGGCATGGGACAACCGCGGCTTGCTGGTGCTCGCAACCTCCCATCACGTCAACCCTAAAGCAAAAACCTCCATCGAAATCCTCGTCGGCCGCCCCGGCTCCATCGACCGCTATCTCACCACCATCAACCCGTCGCCGGCCGCCGGCGAATTGCCTTGGACGACCAACGATTTCCGGCAACAGATGCAAGATCGCCGGCGCCCTCTCAAGGCAACGGTCTCCGTTATCACTTCCGCCAACCAATACGTCATCGAAGCATTGCTCCCCTGGGAAAACCTTTCCATCGATCCCCAATCCGGCCAAACCGTACTCATTCAACTTCGCGTTAACGTCGGCAGTGAACAATATCGCTGGAATCCAGCTTCCGGAAATAATGCCGTCGCGCTCTATCCCGTCCAGCTTTCGGCGTCCGCCCCCACCCCGCCAATCCAAGCCGGGTTATCCGGCCGCTACGAACGATTGCGCCGCATCCGTCTAAACCTCGTCGCCACCGGCGACCTCGCGGGCAAATCCGTCGATATCTTCGACGGCGGCCACCCCCTCGGCTCGGCGGTCCTTTCTCTCGTCGCCTCGCGCTCCCAGGCACTCATGACCCTGCCCATGCCGTCATTAGGAACATCCTATGGCCCCCTGACTGCTCGCATCGCCGACAATACCCTCGCCACATTACAACTCCCTCCCGCAGATAGCTTGCGCGAAGACGCTCTGGCCGAAGCCCCTCTACTTTTCAAACCGTTCATCTTCACCACTGAGCACTTCCCCTCCTGCGAATTCGAATATCCTCTCCTCGTCGACGAATTATTCGGCCCCTATACCTTGCAGACCACTTTCTACGACAGCAATTTCAGCCCTGTAACCAAACCCACCGCTCCCGGCCGCTACGGTGCCATCACCGAAGTTCATTCCGAACAAACCGGCAAATCCTTCAAACGCTATTCCACTCTCTACCGCCCCCCAACCGACATCGACTGGAGCCATCTCACTCCCTCCTGGACCGGCCTAACCTCCGCCGTCACCGAACACCAAGCCCCCGCCATCTCCCTCCAATCGCAACACATCATGCGCGAAACATTTTCCCACGACCCCGCCACCGCGGTATTTCTCGCCTGGCTGAACGAAACGCCCGCAGACGCTCCAGCCACCCTCGCCAGAAACGACGCTACCCAATCCGACCGCCAATGGTGGTATCGCCTCCAGCAGAAAATCGGCGACGTCGCCCCGTTGAAATATCTCGCCTACACCCCCAAGGATTACGACCAAGACCCATCCCGCAAGTGGCCGCTGATTCTCTTCCTCCACGGCGCCGGCGAACGCGGCGACGATCTCAACAAACTCAAATCCTGGGGCATCCCTCTCCTCTGCGAGCAAGGCAAAAACACCAGCTTCATCGCCATCTGCCCCCTCTGCCCGGCGCGCGAATCCTGGCTCCCCATGTCCCTCAACGAACTGCTCGACCACATCACAACCCAATACCGCATCGACCCCGACCGCATCTACGTCACCGGCGCCAGTATGGGCGGCAACGGCACCTGGAACTTTGCCCAGCAATACCCCGACCGCATCGCCGCCATCGCCCCCGTCTGTGGCGGCGGTGACCCCAACGACGTCGCCTCCCTCAAAAACCTCCCCATCTGGATCTTCCACGGCCAAAAGGACCCCGTCGTCCCCTTCCGCCGAGAACAAGCCATGATCGACGCCCTCTCCCCGCTCCACGGCCGAATGCGCCTCACAATCTACCCCGGCATCGGCCACGAATGCTGGAACGCCGCCTACGCCACCCCCGACCTCATCCCCTGGCTCCTCCAACAACGCCGCGGACAACCCTTACAGCCTGCAGCTACCCAACCCGAAATCATCGCGCCTTGAAGCATCGATTCAATATAGCTGTGTTTCCGCGTCTAGATTATTCCACAGCTGATCCTGCAGATAATTAGCGCTCGAAGCAAATGCCCCGCCCTCAGCCGTCAACTGCTTATCAATCACCGAGCGAAGTACCCAATGTGCTCCCCCGTTGGCATAAAGCACATTGATCCCATTGGCATGACCGACTGGAACACGGGTATACGACGAGTTGATATCGGAAATAATCGCGTGATTCTTCAGTTTGCTAAGCCTCATCATCGCATGCACCGGTATGGTTCCCCCCTTCCCGCCAGGGCAAAGTTCGCCGCCGAAGAATGTATCATCGCGCGGGAAACCAATCAGGTCGATGGCGCTGGCAGCGCTGGCACTATTAATTGCATTGGTATTCATCACACTCGAACGGCAGGAATAGCAGGATTTGGTCCCGACAGGATTGCTAGGCGGCCACGGATTGCCCGGCACGTTAAACTGATGCGTTTGATCCGACTGAAACGACGGACAGAAAAAGATCAGCCCGGAACTATTCTTCAGCAGACCAGTGCTATACAATAATCCTAAACCAATAAATCGCACCGGCAGAATTTGTGCCGACGTCCCCGGGGTAGGATTGGGATCATAATCGCCGACTATAACTCCGTTGTTTGTCGAGAGAAAATAGTTATTCTGCTCAACCGCGCTCCCGCCAATCGAAGTCGTCGCCAGGCATCCCAGCGGCACCTGATCGCGATTCTGCAGAGAATAAATAAGCAGCATCTGATCAATCTGCCGCAAATTCGCCAGACAAGCAGCGCGATTCGCTGCCTCTCTTGCCTTATGTAGCGCCGGCAGAAGAATCGAAATCAACAGCGCAATAATCCCAATAACAACCAGCAATTCCACCAGCGTAAAACCCCGACTCTCATTCTTCCCCTGGGTTCGCTGTTCAGACGAAAATGCGATGTGCTTTAACATATGGTCTCTCAGTTGGTTAATCGGCAACCCCTCCGGGTCGCTTTGATAGGATAATCTTAGTATACAATTGTTACTTTCTGAACGATAATAATATTTCTCTATCCGTATCCAAATCTCATCATTATTTTCCGCAAGCCACGCATACATTTAATCACAACGGGAACCTTCCATGCCAGACGCGACCCCCTCCAAATGCGACCCCGTCGACGGCGGCTATCGCCTCTCCAACGATCTCTTCCAAATCACAATCTCGACTGACACCAAATCTCCTGGAATCACCAGCCTCATCCATCGCGGAACTCCTGCACGAGAGCCAGTTTCCATAAAAGAATCCCCCCTCACCCTCCGCCTCGCCACTGACGCCCCCCGCATCGACATCCCCGACTGGTTCGGCCACGCTGGCTCCACCAACCCCATCTCCCCCGAAGAAGACTGGGGCTATCAACTCAAACTCTTCGATAACGCCGGCGGCGGCACCGGCGTCCAACGCCTTAACGACTTCCCCGTCGGCCCACCTTGGTATACAGACTGCCTCTACCCCGGCTACTACTGGTATCGCCAAAATATCTCCCTCCCCAAAGAATGGCGTGGCAAACCCATCGTCTTCGTCCTCGGCTGCTCCGACCAATACGACTGGCGCAACTACTGGATCTACCTCAACGGCCAGCGCATCGGCCAGTCCTCCTTCGACGACACCTACACCGGCCCCTGGCACGAAATCCCCCGCTACACCCTCAAACCCTCCGACCCCGCCTACGCCCTGCTCAAATTCGGCGAGTCCAATCTCCTGGCCGTCCAAGCCCGCAACATCGACCGCCGCACCCCCGACATGCACCACGCCGCCATCGAACGCTACAGCGGCCAATCCCTCCTCGTCGACCAATACATCTCCGCCGGCGAGCCCACCCGTGACCTCACCGGCTTCACCGTCGCTGACCACCGCTCCTCCGTCACCGATGGAGTTGCTTCCGTCGAACTCGACCTCGTCCACCCCGATCACCAAATCTCCCTCACCGCCCGCTACACCCTCGCCCCGGCCGAATCCGCGATCCACAAACAAATCACTATCCGCAACGAATCCAGCACCCCCATCACGCTCCTCGAAGCCGACGTCCTCAATTTGACCATCGGCAAAACCCCCATCACCGGCGGCGGCCAAGGCTGGCCCTGCCGCATCAGCGAAGACTGGTTCGCCGGCGTCCGCCACCCCGCCGGCGTCGCCCGCTACACCACCGACACCCTCCGCCTCCAATGCCTCCCCGGCGTCACGCTCGACCCCCTCCACGAACACGCCTACACCAGCAAAACCGCCGTCGTCGGCGTCGGCGCTGGTCGCCGCGCCTTCTCCGAATACCTCCAATCCCACTCCCGCCGCAAACCCGTCTTCCTCAATATGTATTCCCTCTACGGCCTCTGCGAAATCGCCAGCGGCCTATACCCGCGCATCGAACTCACCGAATCCCTCCTCCTCAACAGCATCGACCAGCTCACCTCCTTCAAAAAACGCGCCATCACCTTCGACTACTACTGCATCGACACCGGCTGGAACGACCCCGCCGGCGATCTCAAAAATTTCCACCCCGCCAACTTCCCCCACGGCGCGGACAAAGCCTTCCAAGCCATCCACGCCATCGGCCTCAAGCCCCTCCTCTGGATCTCCCCCGCCCAAGGCCCACCCGCCTTCCGCTTCGGCACACCGAACTCCTTCATCAAACCCGAAGACAACATCGGCGCATCATGGTTCCTCTGCCCCGCCTCCAAAAACTGGCACGACCTCCTCCGCGACGCCATGCTCCACCACGTCCGCCACAACGGCGTCCGCGGCTTCAAACTCGACGAAGTCGCCTTCTACTGCGCCCGCTCCACCCACGGCCACATGCTCAATAAATACGGCGTCGAAAAAATCATGGACGCCTTCATCGACACCCTCGCCTCCGTCTCCGCCGAATGCCCCGAAGTCCTCTTCATGCTCTACTGGCGCTTCATGTCCCCCTGGTGGCTCCTCCACGCCGACACCCTCTACGAACGCGGCCTCCTCATGGAAGGCTCCACTCCCTCCGAACACCCCAGCCGCATCATCCGCCAATCCGTCACCGTCGCCCTCGATCAAGGCCACGACTACAACTGGGACCGCATGCCCCTCATCGGCCAGGACTCCCTCGGCGTCTGGCTCTCCAATACCCGCTGGGCCAGTTGGATGGGTGCCGAAGGCTGGCGCGATGCCTGGATCATGGACTTCATACGCGGCAACATGATGCACCAACTCTGGGGCGACCTCTCCTTCCTCAAAGACGACGACCTCGATTTCATGCAAGCCATCGCAAAATGGACCCACGCCAACTCCGACCTCCTCAAAAACCCCATCCGCATCGCCGGCTCCCCGTGGACCCAAGGCCCCTACGGCTACGCCTGCTGCCAAGACTCCCGCGGCGTCCTCGCCATCCACAACGCCTCCTTCTCCCCCACCACCGTCACCATCCCTCTCAACTCCTCCATCGGCCTGACCAATTCCTCCCCCGCCTACGAAATCACCTGGATCTACAAAGCCGGCTCCGTCCACATCCAACAAAAACAAATCCTCCCCGCCGGCGCTGATCTGCAAATCCAACTCGGTGCCTACGAAGTCTGCATGGCCGACATCTCCCCCACCACGTCCACCCCTCCCGCCACCCAACCCACTATCCCCTCTCTCCCCTCTCTCCCCTCCCCGCTTCCCATCCCCGCCCGCTTCCTACAAACCGCCTACTCCAAAATGGACTGGTACAACCCCGCCCACCAGAAATACCTCGCCCGCGTCATGAACGGCCGCACCACCCCCACCAACACCCCCGACACCTTCGCCGTCGGCCCAGACCGCTCCGACGAACGCGACCGCGACATCGTCCACGAAACCCGCAGCACCACTCTCTCTCTCCCCCCAACAGACAAACCCTCCAAACTCCTGGTCTTCGCCCGCTTCTCCCGCGAAGGCATCGCCTGGCACCACCTCGCCCCCCAAACCATCCTCCAAATCACCGCGATCACCAACGGCACCTCCCTCAAACCCCAAACCACCCCCCACCACTACCACGAAGAAGCCGGCGCCTGGAGCTGGGTCCAATACGCATTCGACCTCCCCCCCAACTGCTCTTCCGTCGACCTGACCTCAGATGTTTACCACCCCAAAACCGTCGCCATCGCCTACGATGCATATATTAGCAATGAATAAATATTTTGTATCAATTACAATTGCTCTTCTCGGCCTATTGGCAGGCTGCGCCCATCAATGGACCCTCTCCACCGCCGACACCCGCCTCACCCTCGCCATCTCCAACAACCACCCCACCATCGCCCACCTCCAAAATCCCACTGATTCCCACGACTGGATTCCCTCCAACCTCCCCATCCCCCTCATGTCCAAAGTCTCCATAGACAACCACGAAATCCCCCTCTCCTGGACCTTCCAATCCGCCCAAAACGACCGCAGCGCTAACACTATCACCCTCCTTTTCACCAACACCACTCCTAATCTCACCCTCAAATCCATCTGGCGCGCCCGCCCCGGCCACGGCCCCATCGAACACCATATCGAAATCACCAACCAATCCCCCCATCGCATCACGCTCACCAATCAACAAAGCCTCACCCTCTCCTCTCTCCAAACCGGCGACCCCGCCAGCTTCTGGTGGATCAACCGCGGCGGCTCCAACGCCTCCACCGAAGGCGGCACCTTCACCGAACCTCTCACCCCCAGCCGCGACATCACCCTCAACAGCGACCCCACCAACGGCTCCGCCCCCGTCCCCTGGCTCGCCATCCAAATCTCCAACCAGCGCGGCCTCTACGTCGGTTGGGAATTCTCCGCCCTCGGCGCTCTCCACGCCCATGTCTCCACCTCCCCCCAAACCCTCGACATCGATCTCGGCAACCCCCCCAACTTCAAAACCGACCTGGACCCCAACCAAACCTTCCAAGTCCCCCCCGCTTTCGTCGGCTGCTACACCGGTGACATCGACGACGGCTCCTACACCCTCCACCGCTTCATCCTCGAAAAACTCCGCCCGCGCATCCCCGCCAATTACCCCGACCCCACCCTCGCCTACAACCTCTACCTCGACGCCGGCGGCAACCACGCCACCGAATCCGACGTCCTCCGCTCCGTCTCCACCTGCCACGACCTCGGCTTCGAAACCTTCATGCCCGACGCCATGTGGTTCCCCTCCACCGGCGACTGGCGCTGGGACCCCGCCCGCTTCCCTCGCGGCGTCACTCCCATCGAACAAGCCGTCCACAACGCCGGGATGAAATTCGCTCTCTGGTGCGCCTGGACCAACGGCGGCATCTCGTCCGACCCCGGCGCCCTCAGCATCCGCGGCCCAGTCGCCCATCCCGACTGGTTCACCTCCGACGTCCCTCCCACCTGGCAACCCGCCCCCTTCTCCGGCGCTCTCCTCTGCCTCGCCTCCCCCGCAGCCAAACAATGGGCACTCGCCAAAACCCAATCCCTCGTCCAAAATTTCCACCTCGACTACCTCAAGCACGACATCAACCCCATCGTCACCTCCTGCTCCCGCACCGACCACCTCCATCACTACGGCGTCGACACCAGCTACTACTCCACCCGCGCCTACTACGACATCCAAAACCACCTCCTCAAATCCAACCCGAGCCTCCTCCTCGAAAACTGCTCCGGCGGCGGCCACATCAAAGACTTCGGCGTCATCCAATGCACCCACTACACCGTCGCCACCGACACCCTCTCCAACCTCCCCGACCGCCAATCCATCTACGACTCCACTTTCGCCTTCCCTCCTCTGCTCCTCCAGGCCTACACCTACGACAACGCCTACCCCGTCCAAGGCGACGCCCCCGCCAACTTCCTCTGGCGCAGCGGCATGATGTCCGCCTGGCAAATCGACCCCACCGACACCGCCACCTGGACCGACGCCCAGCGCGATTCCGTCCGCCGCTCCACCCAGATTTATAAATCCTGGATCCGCCCCATCCTCGCCGGCGCCAAGGTCCACCACATCCTCCCCCGCCCCGACGGCCTCCATTGGGACGGAATGTTCTATTACAACTCCTCCCTCCGCCACGGCATGCTTTACATCTTCCGCCCCGATTCCCCCATAGGCGAGCAATCCATCCACCTAAAAGGACTCGACCCCAAACAACAATACTGGATCTGGGCCGAAGATGCGTCGCTCTCTCCCGGCATCCACACCGGCCAAGAATTGATGAACCGCGGCTTGACCATCACCCTTCCCCACCCCTATTCCAGCGACCTGATTTACGTCCAGGACGCCGCGCTCGGCAAACCCAATGGCCTGGAACTCCCCGGCGAATTCCACCTCCTCACCGCCAACCCCACCAGCACCCTCTTCACCGCCTCCGCCACCCTCTCCTGGCAACCCAGCCCCAGCGCCCGCAGCTACCGTATCCGCATCTCCCCATCTCCCGATTTCCACAACCCAGTACTCGATACCTCCGTAATGAATCCCACCACCACCGCCCTCAAACTTCCCCCCAACCAACAGCTCTATTGGAAAGTCGATGCCATCTCCTGGGCCGGCTCCCGCCAAAATTCCGCTGGTCCAGCCCACTTCCAAACCCCCGAACTCTCCCCCCTCCCCGGCATCACCTTCCTCTCCGACATGCCCTGGGTCAGCTCCACCGCCGGTGCCGGCAATACCGTCCACCGCGACACCGCCTATCAAGACAGACCCATCTCCATCTCCCATCATACCTACGAAAAAGGCATCTGGACCCACGCCTTCCCCGACTCCACCCCCGCCGATCTGGTCGTCAATCTACCCAACAACTCCTACGCCCGCTTCGCCGCCAATTGCGGCGTCGAAGACTCCGCCGGCAACGGAACCATCCAATTCCAAGTCCTCGCCGACGACCACCTCCTCGCCCAATCCCCCGTCCTCCACGCCGGCGACATGCACCCCTTCAACCTCGACATCCACAACGCAAAACAGCTCACCCTCCGCGTCCTCAACGGCGGCGACGGCAATTCCTGCGACCACGCCGCCTGGGGCTACGCCCGCCTCATCCGCGCTGGCGCTCCCGATCCCATCGCCCAACTAACGACAGATTCAAAAAGATGAGTACCATACCCCCCTCAACACCATGAAAACCCCCGCCCTACGCAAACTCCGCCAAAAACTCGCCGCTAGCCAACCCGTCTACGGCCTATGGATCACCCTCGAATCCCCCTCCATCACTGAAATGGCCGTCGCCCTCGGCCTCGACTGGGTCGTCATCGACGCCGAGCACGGCCACCTCGACTGGAAAGAAATCGTCGAACACCTCCGCGCCACCGTCCGCTCCGAAACCGTCGCCCTCGTCCGCGTCGCCGAATGCAACGTCGGCCTCATCAAACGCGCCCTCGACATCGGCGCCGACGGCGTCGTCCTCCCCTGGATCGAATCCGCCGACCAGCTCCGCTCCGCCGTCTCCTTCGCCCACTACCCCCCCGACGGCGTCCGTGGCATCGGCGCTGAACGCGCCACCTGCTGGGGCCAATGCTTCACCGAACACACCGCCGACGCCAACGAAAACGTCCTGGTCATCCCCATCATCGAATCCGTTAAGGGAGGCCGAAACATCCGCGACCTCCTTCGCGTCGACGGCGTCGACCTCTTCTTCTTCGGCCCCGCCGATTACTCCTCCTCCGCCGGCCATCGCGGCCAATGGGAAGGCCCCGGCGTCGCCGATGAACTCCTCCGCATCAAAGACCAAATCCTCGCCGCCAACAAACACGTCGGCGTCGTCGCCACCTCCGACGCCAATCTCGCCCTCCGCAAATCCCAAGGCTTCCAAATGCTAGGCGTCGGCCTCGACGCCGGCCTCCTCCTCCGCTCCCTCAAATCCACACTCACCCCCCTCGGCCGCGACCGCAACATCAACTCCCTCTTCACCCCCGAATCCGCTCCGCCCCCCGCCGTCCCCATGGACCGCCCCCCCGAATCCTTCCGCCCCGACCGCCCGGAAGTCATGAACGACATCGGCTCAGGTCGCAAAATCGAAATCGACCGCGGCGTCTCCTTCGAATGTCTCGTCGGCTCCCACAACCAAGCCAAAAACCTCACCACCGGCATCGTTACCTTCTCCCCCGGCGCACAGCTCGCCAACCACCGCCATACCTTCACCGAATCCGTCACCCTCCTCGAAGGCTCCGCAACCATAGAAATCGAAGGCCGCCGCTACTCCCTCTCCCCCCTCGACAACGTCGTCATCCCCCCCGGCCTCGCCCACCTCGTCCGCAACGCCTCCTCCTCCCAACCCGCCCTCTTCCACATCGCCATGCCCACCGACACCCCCACCCGCGAACTCGTCGAAAAATTCTTCCCCAAAAAATCCCTCCCCGACGATTCCACCGGCCCAAACAAACCCGGCCTCGAACGCCTCAACCGCTTCAAATCCGCCCACCGCTTCGAAGCCGGCGCAGGCGCCACCTTCATCGACTTCTTCAACGAAAACCTCACTCCCGGCGTCGAAATGTCCGGCGGCTACGGCCTCTTCCAACCCGGCGGCCGCCTCCCCGCTCACATCCACGACTTCGACGAATCCATCTGCATCATCCAAGGCTCCGCCACCTGCATCGTCGAAGGCCGACGCTACACCATGTCCGACTACTCCACCGCCCTCCAACCCCGCGGCCGAGTCCACTACTTCATCAACGACTCTAGCGCCCCCATGGCCATGCTCTGGGTCTACGCCGGCCCCAAACCCGAACGCCTCGTCGTCGCCGAATCCAACGCCACCCCCTCCGGCAACCCTTGGAAATCAATCTAGCCACAGATGGGGCACAGATGAACACAGATAAAACTAAATACACTTAAATTTTTTCTTATCTGTGTTCATCTGTGCCCCATCTGTGGCTAATACTCTTCTGCCTTAAAGAAGGAAACCACAATGTTCCAAGTCACCCTCACCGCCGATTTTTATGACGCCAATGGCAACCCAAAATATGCCGACTTGGGCTTAGACTCACTTAAAAATCGCTCTAACATCCAAGTCAATTCCTTCTCCGAACACCGCAAAGAAATCACCCCCGACCAAATCGCCGCCAGCAACGCCCTCCTCGTCCTCACCCCCTCCGTCACCCGCCAAACCGTCTCTAGCGCCGACAACCTCCTCGCCATCGCTCGCTTCGGCGTCGGCTACGACTCCGTCGACGTCCCTGCCTGCACCGCTGCCAACGTCGCCGTCTGCATCACCACCGGCGCTGTCGACCGCCCCGTCGCCGAAGCCGTCGTCGGCTGGATGATCTCCCTCTCCCACAACGTCCTCATCAAAGACCGCCTCGTCCGCCAGGGCCTCTGGGACCAGCGCTCCAACCACATGGGCTCCGAACTCCGCAACCGCACCCTCGGCCTCATCGGCGCCGGCGGCATCGCCCGCAAACTCGTCTCCCTCCTCTCCAACTGGGACATGAATCCCCCCCTCGCCTTCGACCCCTTCCTCAAACCCGAAACCGCCAAACAACTCGGCATCGAGCTTGTCCCCCTCGACACCCTCCTCTCCCAATCCGATTTCGTCTCCATCCACTGCCCCCTCACCGACCAAACCCGCAACCTCATCGGCCCCCGCGAACTCTCTCTCATGAAACCCACCGCCTACCTCATCAACTCCGCCCGCGGCGGCATCATCCACGAAGACTCTCTCTACACCGCCCTAAAGGAAAAACGAATCGCCGGCGCCGCCCTCGACTGCTTCACCACCGAACCCGTAACCACCCCCAGCCGCTTCGCCGACCTGGAAAACGTCCTCCTCGCCCCCCACTCCATCGCCTGGACCAACGAACTCTTCCGCGACATCGGCCGCACCGCCTCCCAATCCCTCCTCGACCTCACCCAACACAAGCCCCCCCACGGCCTACTCAATCCCGAACTCCTATCCTCCCCCGCCTTCCAGGAAAAATGGAAACGCCTCTGCCTCTAAGCTGCGAATGGTTCAGCAAGGTGAATTATGCATGACCAGTATATTCAACAAATGACCAAGCACATGGGCTTATTTAAGACGCTCAAATATTCTCCCAGTGCTACAGCCATATACGACTTGCTTAGCGATGCATTGATTTGGGAAGATGAAATACCGAAAAATCTTCCGTTCACCGATATAGGCTTTCTTCGCCATATTTGGAGATTCAGAATAACGCTTTTGCAATCGAATGGTAACCCGACCGATCAAGGCTGGACGGCGATGAGATCTGCGTGTCCCGAATGGCCAGGTTTTCGCTCTGAAAGATGCGAAAGCCCAGCAACTCTCGAATTATTTGAACAGCTAAAACGCAAATCACAACAACACCCATTACCAGACCAATAAGAAACAAAAAAAGGGGGACACTGCTGAATGCCATTGCCTTAGCAGATAACTCTGCGCCCCGGTTGCATTTACAACACTTGCGCCAAACGCGGCCTCCTGTCAGAATGGTGGTGTCTAAAGTCACTTAACCAACAGGAGGCCACGGATGGCCAGTGTCGCAGGGATT
>DASRRR010000072.1:0-48498 GCA_035656825.1 Tepidisphaeraceae bacterium
CCAATCAGCAGTTCCCCCTCCGTCTCAAACCCATTCGCATTCACCCGCGAAGAATGCTCCACCACCGTATCTTTCCCCTTCGCCCCCGCCACCTGCATTGATCCAAACAACCCACCCACCATCGGCACCGTAAAAAACGGATTCTCCCGATCCGACCCCGAAATCGGCACCACCTGCCCCATCACCCGATTCTTCCACGACACACTCACCAGCTTAGACGCCGTTCGCTGCAACGTAACCCCCACATCCCCATAATCCCTCACACCTTCTACCTCTTTCTCCGCCTCTCCCGCCCCCATCGGCTCCGCCTCCTTCCCAAAAATCTGATGCGCCAAATACGCATAATCCACCTGCTCCACCTCACAAGCATGCCGCGTAAACCCCAATCTCGACCCCGGCACCATCAAATCCCCCCCCGCCCAATTCTGCCACGTCCTTAACGACTGAATCTCCCTCCCCTCCAGCCGCGCCGCCAGCGCATCCTTCTTCCACGTCCCCAGCGACGCAAACAAATTCACCACACTCAACCCATGCAGCTCCCAATCCATCCCCTGCGGATAAATCGGCTCCCCACTCCCCAAAATAATCCCCTTAAACATCCCCCACGTATCCATCAAATGATGCTCCGCCGTCCCCGGCACCTCCTTCCCCGCATACTTGTAATACATCGCCGCCTGCGTCAAAAAATAAGAACTGCACGCCACATACGATGGATGAAAAATCCCATGATTCTCCAGCGTAAAATCGCTGTGAATATTCGCCCCCGTCACCCAATCCTTCACTGCCCGCCCCTCCACCACCGTCCCATCCGTTAAATCCCCCGGCGTAGATAGCGTATTCATCATGTACTCCATCCCCTTCTCCCTCCACGCCCCCGCATGTGGATTGTTAGGAAACATATTCTCCGCCAACACCAGACAAGTCAGATTCCACCCATTCTCCTCCGCCTTCGTATCCCCCCACACTCCCCCCGGCGGCCTCCCCGCCAAAAACCGATCCGCCTCCGACGCCATCACCCGCTCCACATCCTTCTTCAGTCCATCATCCAACTCCCCCCACCCCAGCCAAGCCCCCATCCCCATCTCCCCCGCCCACATCGCCGACTGCCAGCTTCCCCCCCATTTCTTCCCGTCCGTGCATTTCTGCGTCCCCGTCAAATGCGTCTCTGTCACATACCGAATCCCCGCCACCATCCGCCCCCGCAACTTCTTCCACTCCTCATCACTCAGATCCTCCCGATATTTCACCAGCGTCCCACACCCCAGCACCATCTCCCCAATCGCCCGAATCCCCTGATTCCCATCACTCACCCCATCCCCCCAATACCCCGCCCCCGCATCAAACTTCGCTACCTTCCATTCCTTCTCCGCATACCGACAAGCATCCACCACCATCCCCCGCTCCACCGCCACCACCTCCCCCTCCTTCAAATCCCGCACCGCATAATCTTCCCCCCGCGCCCACCCGCCAACGAACACCACCACCGCTACAGTCCATCCAATCAACTTCATCATCATCACCACACCTCCACCTCCCCTTTCCTTCAAAACTCTTCTCGCCCGCTTGCTGTTTCGCGGATCAATCCCTCATCGCGCATTTCTTGGTGCCCTTATCCCTCTTGTTCCTCTTTGGTGCCGACCTCCCCTCTCTCCCCTCACTCCGCCGCCATCAACTTCTTCTTCCCCTTCGGCAGTAGCGGCAAAACATTCGTCTCCTCCGCCCACTTCTCCCACGCATCCCCCATCTCCTTCACCCTCCCCAGCTCCTTCCCCGCTAAATCATGCATCTCCGTCCGATCCGCATCCATGTCATACAACTCCCAAGGAGTCTTCGGCCCCGTCGCCACCAGCTTCCACTTCCCATCCCGCATCGCACGATTCCCCTCATGCTCCCAAAAAATCGGCTTCCCTCTCTCCAAATCCTTCCCCCCAAACACCGGCTCCAAATCCACCCCCTGCATCGCCACCTTCCCTTCAAACTTCGCCCCCGACAACGCCACACACGTCGCCATAATGTCGATCACATGCGCCGGCGACTTATTCCAAGTCCCATGCTCACTCACACCCCCAGGCCAGTACGCAATAAACGGCGCCGCGATCCCCCCCTCATGCACATAATGCTTGTACTCCCGAAACGGCGTGTTCGACACATTCGCCCAGCTCCGACCATACGCAATAAACGAATCCGCATCCCCAGGTATCACCTCCGGCCCACTTCGCACCGGCGTCCCATCCAACGTATACGCCCCATTCGACTGCGTCTGCGGCTTATCAATCGCCCGCGGCGCAACCGGCTTCTCCTTATCCCGCTTCGGCATGTCCGCCCTCCCCGTCGTCTCCGCACACGCCCCATTATCCGACATAAAAATAATCAGCGTATTCTCTAGCTCCCCCTCCTCCTTCAGCGCCGCCACGATCTTCCCCACATTCTGATCCATCCGATCCACCTGCGCCGCATACACCTCCATGCACCGCGCCTCCCACGCCACATGCTTCACATCGCTCCACAACTGCGGTGCCGGCGTCAGCTCCCACTTCGGATCGATAATCCCCATCTGCTTCATCCGCTCATACCGCGCCTCTCGCACCGGCGCAAATCCCCCGTCATACTTCCCCTTATACTTCCCAATCACATCCTCCGGTGCCTGTAGCGGCCAATGCGGCGACGTAAACGCCACATACAAAAAGAACGGCTGCTCCTTCTTCTCCGCGTCATGCTCCTTCACAAACCGAATCGCCTGGTCTGCAATCGCATCCGTAAAATAATAATGCTCCGGCTGATACTCCTTATCCCCCCGCGGCTGGATCGGCGTGTTCTCCCGCACCAGCATCGCCGGATCGTAATAACTCCCGCTCCCCTTGATAATCCCGTAATACCGATCAAACCCCCTCTGCCTCGGCCAGTTATCCTTCGGACTCCCCGGCTGATCATTAATCGTCACATGCCATTTCCCACTCATAAACGTCGCATACCCCGCCCCCTTCAACACCTCCGCAATCGTCGGCGTATCCTTCGACAAATCCGCCCGATACCCCGGCAAATGCAAATCCTCCCAAGTCATATGCCCCACCCCCGCCTGATGCGGATACACCCCCGTCAGCAAACTCGCCCGCGTTGGACAACACCGCGAACAATTATAAAACTCCGACATCCTCACCCCACCCGCCGCCAGCGCATCAATATTCGGCGTCTCAATCTCCCCCCCATAACACCCCACATCCGAATACCCCATATCATCCGCCAACATCACCACAATATTCGGCCTCCTCGCCCCCGCTCCCTCCACCACCCCCCCAAACCCCGCCACCACCAAACAAACCGCCATGAACTTCATCCACTTCATGCTGTCCTCCATTTTACTTCTTCTATTCTATTTTCTGATTCTTCTAAATTATAACCATTCCCTCTCCCTCCAACATATTCCTTTCCTTGCATTCACTTTTTACTTCCAACCCGCGCATCTCCAGCATATGGTCACAAGTTCTTCCTCAATATTTCAAAAATAACGTGGACATCCAAAATTCCCTGACGTACGTTAGATGCCATCGTCCTTAGACGCTCGACGCATACTTATAGGAAGAATAGTAGAAATGGTTTTTCACCTCGTGACGCGGGCGTCTCGCCCGCGTTTTTCTCAACAAAATTCCCCTTTGAATTGCCCATAAAGAGTTTTGAAACCGCCTCTAGTTTTTATAGGCGATGCCTTTCATGACGCCTGACGAACTCCTCCAATTCGTTGCCGCACAGCCCACCGTCTCAGTTGAGCGGGAGATTTCCATTCCAGGACCACAACTCAAGGCACTCTTGGCCGAAGGCAAACCTGTTCTGCTTGCGACGCGGATAGCGCACCCCGACCAACATCGGGAGCGCCGAATGTTTCGATATGCGCACATGCTCGACTCTGGCCTCACTCTTGATGCGATTGAGTCTTGGCAGAGTAACCACCCGCAGCATTTGCTGCCGCCGGATCTCGTCGCGTTTCTGGCACGAGTAAATGGTGTGCATATGTGGGCGGACCTCGCGTCATCTCACGCCTATTTCGGCATTCTGCCGTTGAACAATTGGCAGGATGCCAAGGACACGGCATGGGCCATGATGTTCGATACTCCGCCAACTGGCCAACTCGTCATGTCGTATCACGACAATGGTGACAACTATCTCTTACTCGACACGCATGGACCCGAGTATCTCTGGTACGACCTGGAGGACTTCAATCGTCCAAAACGGGTCGGAAGCACGGTTGCCGAACTAGTAGAATTCTGGTTGCAGGAGACAGCTTGGTTAGACCCGCGGCGCTCCGGCGGGGTTATCCAGCCTCAGGCGGACTGAGGTCGCAGATACTTCGTCACCGGCTTTCAGCGAACGGACATACTTACCGTTTCCACGCATTCCGCATTCCAGTAACTATTTACCGTCTCCGCTCATATCCTGCCCACCCCGCTTGCGGTTTCGCGAACCAATCCCTCTTCCCCCTTCGTGTCTTCCTTCGCGCCCATCGTGTCATCGTGGTTACATTTCCCTTCTGCTAGAGGGTAAGCTTATGCAGTCCACCCTAATTTTTATACCAATCAAAAACCTAATTTTTATCTTGACACGCCTAACCATTTTTGCTACCATCTCCTCACGGCAATGACCGTGACCTACTCCAAGGTCGATCTTTGAAAACCAAATAGTTATCCAGCAACCAGCAAATTACCCACCTTGCCGGAAATCGCACAAAAATGCACTCCATCGCACAGTTTCCCCAGCCGGGTCAAATCAGGGTCGAACTGGGGTCACTTCAGGGTCGATTTAGGGTCGTTTTAGGGTCGAAAAAGGGTCGCTTTCCCACCTCTCCAATTCCCCATCTCTCTCCCACAAAACGACTTACGCCTTCTGCTCCTTTTTTTCCATGAACGCTCATTTATCAATCTTACTAATCCGATAAATCTGCCGCGTACTATCACTCGAAAACAGCACCGACCCATCCGGTGCCTCCACACAATCCACCGGCCGCGCCAGCACCGTCTTCCCATCCTTCGCCAGCGTCCCCACAATCATCCACGACCCATACGGCTTCCCCGTCATCGGATCAAACATCACCCGCTCCACCCGATACCCCACCTTCCTCACCACCGAGTCCCACGACCCATGACACGCCACAAAAATATCCCCCCTATGCCCCGGAAAATAATCCTTCGACAAAAACGTCCACCCGCACGTCGCAAAGTGCGCCCCCAGCGTCCACACCGGATTCGTCATCTTGTCCGCCAGTTGATGAATATCCTCCCGATCCGCAAACTCCGGCCTCGGTACCTTGTTCGCCACCAGATACGGATGCCCGTAAAACGCCCCCTCCTTAATCAAATTCAATTTCTCCGGCGGATTCAAATCTGTGATCGGCTGGTCCTTCCCAATCTCATCCCCATACTTCTGTCCAAAATTATCCGACCCATGATCAAACCCATAAATCTCACTCGTCCCCGGCCGATACCGAATCTTCTCCGTATTCCTCACCCCCGTCGCAAACACCCGCTTGTTCTTCCCATCAATATCAAACGCATAAATCGTCTTGTTCGGACTATCCAGCTCCGCCGTCATATTCCGCGAATCGCTTACCGTTACCAGCAGTGTCTTCCCATCCTCCGTCACCATCGGCCCATAAAACGGATGCCCCGTCGGTCCCCCCGGCAACGTCCCGTCCGGCACGATCATCTCCACCTTCTCCGCCTTCCCATCCCCATCATCATCCCGCGCCCTCCCCGCCGCCCCCGCGTTCGGCACCGTAAAATACATCCACCCATCCTTCGCATTAAAATACATCCCATGAATGCTCTTCTTCCCCTCTAAAAAAACCGTCCGCGTCTCATACACCCCATCCCCATCCTTATCCTTGAGCTGCAAAATCCTCCCCTTCCCCGGCTGCGCCAAATACAAATTCCCCTTATCATCAAACTCCATAAACCGCGCCTCATCCAACTTGTCCGCCGCCAGCGTCACCCGATACCCCTCCCGCACCGTAAACGCCGGCACCCCCGGCCCCACTTCCCCCTCCCCCGCCCACACCATCGACCCACCCATCAGCATCCCCACCAATCCCCAAACCACACGACGACCAAGCGAGCCATTTTGAATCATCATCCAATCATCTTAAACAACACCCCCAACCCCGTGAAGCCCCTAATCCCAAGCCAGCCGCACCCCATCCCGAACCAGCAACTCCTGAAACTCTCGTAAGCACTCTTTCTTCTCCCGCACCTGCCGGGGCGTCCACCCCCTCGCCAAACAAAACGCCGCCAGCGCCCCGGCACTCTCTCCAATATTCCACTCCACCGGATGCAGTCGATAACACCCGTTGGTGATATGCGTCGTCCCAATGTTCTTACAAGCCGCCAGCAAATTCTCCATCCGCTCCGGCACCAGCGCCCCCAGCGGAATCTGAAACGGCAACGACGCAATATCAATATAGTTCCTCCCCCCCGTACTCGGATGCAGATCAATCCGGTAATACCCAATCCCCACCGAATCCCCAAACCGCTCCGCCTGCACCCCCGCCGGGAGCTTCATCACATCCACCTGCTCATGCTGATACCGCGCATACACCCCAACATGATGCTCCGTCACCGTAAACAGCGCCTTAATCCTCCGCGACTCTCGATAATATGGTGCCATCGCCAGCCCATCTTTCGTCCCCGTCAAATCCGGCCGCAAATACAACCCCCGATACCCCGCCACCGTCTGCAACCAATACATCACCGACAACGACAACTGCCGCGCCTCCTCCAGATAAACCGCTACCTTCTCCGCCGGCGCATCAATCACATTCCCCAACCAATAATCATTCTGCGGCCAATTCATCACCGACACTTCATCAACCTTCCTCCCTTCATAAATTTCCGGCGTCACCACCTTCCGATAGTTCCACAAACAAAACTCCCCCGCCTGAATCCCCTCCCAAAACAAAACACTCTTGATCGGCTTCAACGACTGCGGCTGCGAAAACACCCAATCCACCAACCTCCCCGGCCACGCTGGCGCCAGCCTCGGCACATAATCCCGCCACCTCTCCCATTGCCCAGGCTTCTCAATCACATGCTCCGCCCCCGCCCGACCATCCCACCCCATTGGCAAACACCAAGTAAACGCCTGCACATCATCCGTCCGTGCCTCCCCCTCCACCGCATGCGGCTCCCCCGTCTCGCCCCGCGACTCCGCTCCCGTCACATACTCCGCCCCCGTCAGTGGCAACAAATCTCCCAGCTCCGTCGCATCCAAAATATACTCCGCCTCAACCACCAACTCATTCCCCGTCTCCAAATCCCGCAAAGTAACCGCCTTCACCCGATCCCTATCTACACCCGCTCCTATAGGAACGTGTTGCAACAGCAGCGTGAGAACACCCTTATCCCGATAAGGAGCCAACATCTTCTCCATGACCGCCAGACTGACTTTGGGCTCGTGACTAATCTGCGACACATGCCCACCCCCTGGATTAAGCTTTGGATTATTTCGCGCTTCCTCCGTCAGCGACCGATTCGTCCGATACCAGTTACGAATCCCCTCGCGCAGCGCCCGATACCGCCGCGTCCCCCCGGTCGTCTCAATCCACGCATTCTCATCCGGCGGAACAAACTGACTCGTAAACTGCCCCCCAATCCAACTCGTCGCTTCCGTCAACACAACCCGCGCTCCACCCGCGAGTGCCGCCAGCGCCGCCGCCACCCCACCCGTTCCTCCCCCGACAATCAAAATTTGCGTCTTCATTTCGCGCGTCGCCATGCCGACCAGCTTACGCGACCCGCCAATCACCAACAAAGCAGATTGCGGTTATCATCCGCTGGTTCAATGCCGACGCAGCGTTATAAACTCATAGTGGCTTACCGCGGGACCGCCTATCACGGCTGGCAATGGCAGCCGGCCCAGAAGTCCTTTTCAAAGGGCCCGATGCCCAGAGAAGGAATGGGCCTGCCGACGATTCAGCAATCGTTATCGCGCGCTCTGGGGAGGATAATCGGGCATCCAGTGACGGTGGTCGGGTCTTCGCGCACGGATGCAAAAGTGCATGCCAAAGGGCAGGTGGCGCATTTCGACACCGATCAGGTGCAGATACCGCCTGAGAATATTCGGCGGGCGACGAATCATCAGTTGCCCGATGACATTTTGATCCGATCGATAGAAGCGGTGCCGGATTCGTTTAGCGCAATCGCGTCGACAGAGTCCAAACGCTATCAATATTTGATTTGGAACACCGACGATCGCCCGCTGTTTACCCCCGATCTGGCCTGGTATCGCTGGCAGCCACTGGATATCGCCGCCATGCAGGAGGCGGCGAAGTATTTCATCGGGACCCACGATTTTAAGACATTTGCAAGGCCCGGACACGGGCGAGTAACCACCGAGCGGACGGTTCTCGATTGCTCCGTATCATGCCGATCCCCGCGTCTCGTAGTCGCGGTCGAGGGAAAGGGATTTTTGTGGCACATGGTGCGGATCATGGTTGGCACGCTGGTGGAAATAGGGCTCGGGAAACATCGGCCCGAGGCGATTGCGGAGATGATCGCGGCGAAAGATCGGCGAAAGGCGGGCGGTACGGCGCCCGCGCATGGGTTGTATCTGCAATGGGTAAAACATCGAGCGTGGGAAGGCGACCACGACCTCTCGGGCCAGCCGTTCAACGACGATTCATCGATTGACTAGAATGTGGATCATATGAGATGGATTTTAATATTGGCGATGATTCTACTGTCGGGTGCAGCGGCCCGGGAACAGCCGTTTGCCCCCACCCAAACCAACCTTCGCGAAAAACGCGTGGAAATTCCCTTCCGCATCGTCGCCGGCGGATTATTGGAAATTGAAGTCTCGGTGAACAGCATTCCCGTGCATTGCATGGTGGATACCGGAGCCAGCGCATCGCTGGTCTCAGAGAAGCTGGTCAAAGCCGCCTCGCTAGGCGTCTACAAATTATCCCGCGTGCGCATGCAAGATGCCGGCGGCAATCAGCGAACCGAAAAAGTTGCCTGGATGAACCATTGTACTCTTTCGAGCGAATTGGATTTCATTCGCCTCGACGCCGTCGAAGCCGATCTCAAAAGCCTCGGCGATAAAGATCATCCCATCGACCTGGTGTTATGCCCCGGGGCATTCGCAAATGTTCTACTGACGATTGATTATCCAAAGCATCGGCTGCGTTTTGAACGTGGGACTCTTCCCGCCGAGGATGGCAAAGAGATCCTGCCAATGTGGATCGACCGCTCCGGTCATCTGGTGATCGACGCGGCGATGGGAAAACACGCATTGCGACTCCTGCTCGACACCGGCTGCACCGCCGGCCTCGTGCTCCCGGGAAATTTCCTCCCCATCGCCGAAGCCGGCGAGCTTCTCGCATCCGCACAATCACAATTCTATTACGGTACGGGCATCTTCGATGTCCACCGCGGCACCCAAGAACTTCACGTTGGCAGGCATACCTTTGCCCATCCACTTTACGTCACCAGCGACCGCAGAGGCATCGGTCAACCCGTCATGGGCGCGGCATATCTTCGCTACTTTGCCGTAACTTTTGACATGGAGCATCGCCGCGTGCGTTTCGCCCGCGACGACACTAATCCAATTGAAGTCCCCGTGCCATTGATCCTGACTTTCCAATTCGATCCCGGCACCGGCGTCGTAACCAGCGTGCGCGACGGCGGCTCCGCGGAAAAGCAGGGCATCCACGTTGGCGATCGAATCGCGCTGATTGAAAACATGTCCGTAAAAGAATTCATGGCCGGCAAAGTTCCAAAGGGCCTGAAACATCCGGGATTTATCACATTGCGCGTGACGCGCAACGGCCGAGCGCCCTTCGCAGCGATGATCCCATTGCAGGATATTCAAGGGACGCCGTGATTCTTTTGAGATTTTTGTTGTCGGGGGCCTGAGCGTGGCTTAAGTTCCAATCAGGAGATCATCAATTCATGAAAAACGATTTGCACATGACGGCCCTGGAGTCGCGCGTTTTGTTCTCGGGCATGATGTCTGCTGACGTGGAAACCGCCACAACGGTGAGCGGGATCGTGTTTTCAGATACGGTTGTGGCGAACAACAAACCCGACGCCGGCGAAGGACTGGCGGGATGCGTCGTCACGTTCAATCGCAACTCCGATCACATTGTGTCAACGCCCGTAACGGCATCAGACGGCACATTTTCGACCGATCTTTTGCCAGGGGTGTATCACCTGACCATTGACGGACCGACGGTGGCAAAGCCGTACGACAATCCAGCATTTGTGGTTGGAACAACGCCGATCACCCAGAATTTTAAGCTGTCGACGGACGATGGTGGCAATCCCACGCCGCCAGCGCAGAAGACCGATCTGGCTGTGACGGTATCGAATTTGCCGAACTCATTATCAACCGGAACATCATCGGTGCCGGTGACCGTGACAGTGATCAATAAAGGAGCTGCATATAAAGGGCCTGCGACGATCGCGATTTATTTTTCCAAGAAGAAGACGATCGGCAGCGGAGATGTGCCGCTAAAGACCGTGAAGCTGTCGGAAGTGAGCGTTGCTGCCAACAGCAACAAACCCATTTTATCATTGAATGCAGCAGCTCTGGTGGGTTTGCTGCCGCCAGGGAAGTGGTATGTGCTGGTGCGATTGACGGTCGCGGGAGATACGAACGCCGCGAATAATATAGATTCCAGCGATGCAGCAACGACGATCGCAAATGCATCAACAAACCTTCTGCCGAGCTTGAACGGCCCTGTAGCGGTAAACGGACGCAAGGCGACTTTTAAACTGATCGTAAAAAATACCGGCAATGCCGTAGCGACGGGCAAATTGACGATTCATCTGGCGGCCCGGCCAAAAAACGGCGGAGCGGATATCGCTCTGCCGTCCTTGGTGCCAATGAACATCACGGTGAATCCAAATAATGGAACATGGACCCCGCCGAAAGCGACCGTGGCTAACCTCGCGGGCCTGCCGGTGGGAAGTTACAAACTGGTAGTGACGCTGTCGCCTGTACTGAAAACAGCAGAGTCAAAGACCTCGGATAATACGGTAGTCAGTTCCGTATTTGTCGTGAAATAATTAGTGGATGAGATATACGTGGGTGCCATAGGAATCGAAGTGTTCGTGGAGGCCAGAGGCTGTAAACATAACATGCCGGCTCTCGCCCATCACATCGGCTGAGCCGGTGGCTTTAAGAGCGGGCAGATTGACGTCGACGGGTTTGACTCCGCGATTGACGGCGACAATCACCGTGCCGCGCGAACCTTTCTTGACAATCAGGCTGACAGGGATGTCTTTAGAAACTTGTTCAATCTGCTGCAAAGTCGGCGACATCCATGCCCAATCAAGACTTTTAAGTTCGGTGACGAGTTTCTGAACATAATCCCAGTGACCCTCCTTGAGCTTGGTATGCATGCCGCCGGTTACACCCCCGCCATACCACATCAGCCCTTGAGCGCCTTCGATGATTCCATAGTACGCTTGCTGGCGATATTCAACCGGGGTTGGATAGCGAGAACCTTTTTTCTCATAGGCCTGCAGCGCGGTCCAGACGGGTTTAGTGGTGTTACGCTGCACAAGAAACGTCGGTGGCTCAAGGGTCGTACTAGCAGAAGCTTCTTCCCCTTCCAGATCGTTCACTCCGCGGCCGATGAGCGGGTACGGATACCACCACCACATGCCCAGATCCATTGTCGAATTGTCGAAGAAGTTCGAGCGGTCTCCCATCTTGGTAATGATGTCGCGCGAGTCTCCGACCATGAAAGGATGGTTCGGATCTTCTTCGTGGACAATCTGAAACGCTTTCTGGCGGATCTGCTCGGTCCAGTCGCCACGGGCCAGACCTTCTTCCTCATCCCACGCAAGCAACCCCGGATGATTTTTGAAAAGTCGAATGCGACGGCGGAAGCCATCCCAGTCTCCCTCTGCTGCGAGCTTGAGAGGAACCATGAACAGCGCGAGCTGATGGTTGGCGTACGACTGATCGAGGAAATCTTTGGCGCGCTGGTCTTCCGGATCGCGCCCGGGCGTGATGCGGACGGCATTGTAAGCGTGCGAAACAGTAAAGCCGGCATCTCCTTGTTCCTTAAACCGGCCGCCGTTGAAGATGCCCATCGGCCAGATTGCTTTGCCATCATGGACCGGGAAGCCGGCGGCATTGAGAGTCGTCTTCGCCATGCGACGCGGAATCACGCCCCAAGTCTGTTCCGCAGAGAAATTGGCTTGTTTCCCTTTAAGCTCACCGAGGATTTTGTAATCTCCTACTTTCGGACCCGGAATGGTGAGATCGAACGGAATGAGCCGCCCGGTTGCGAGATTCCCTTGGTCAACCGACCATTTCTGTGAGGCGATCGGGATGCCCGTGGAGGAAACGACGCGGAGCGTCAGCGTGGCTTGATCAAGGTCCGCTGGTGCGGCGCTGAGATCGATAGCCCCGGAAATTTTGGCCGCCCCGTCTTCAACGCACCAATGCGTCGGCAAAACAGGCGGTATCACGAGCGGCGGTGGAACCAGGCTGGCGAATGTCGCTGTAGCGATCGATTTTCCAGACCGGATGAGTGTGGCGGCGATAGCGACTTTTCCCGTCTGCCGCCCGAGCGGAAGAGGGACAGTGATTTTTTGAAGCGGCTCGCCTGAAAGTTGAATGTCGAAATCGGCGGAGTCTTTCCCGATTTTCAGCGAGATTTTCGCCGGGCCTTTGAACCCTTGACGATTCAGAATAACGAGCGGCAAACCTGGCATGGCGGGAGTGACGCGCGGCGTAGGAAGATCAATCCTGATCGACGCAGGAACGTCAACCGACGCCGACACATCATCCCACCAACAAGTCCCTTGAGAGTACGAGAATCCAAGACGGATGCGCATGAACGCGACGTTTTCCGGAACCGCCTGGGTGCCGTCGATATACTGCCAGTCGGAAGAGGTCCCCGGTCGCTTGGCGACGTCAAATTTGGCGACGTCAGATCCACGACCATCCGGCCCAAGCCATTCGGCAATAAGGATCACTGTCCCCATTTTCTCAGGCACATCTTTGAACTTAACCCAGGCACCCGCATGGACTTTTTCGCCAGGAGAGACCGGAATCATTGTGCTGCGGAAGTAGGCGCGGGCGCTGTCGGCAGCCGTGATGCGGATCGATTGCTTGCCGCTATGTTTGATCTGCGTATCAACGGCGAATTGCACCGGGTTGCCAATCATGACCGTATCCCACGACGCGGGGAGCCCGTTATCGCCTGTGGTTTCAAAACCTGGGTTTGGAGCCAGATTGGACTGGGCGAATGTGAACGTGGCAAAGAACAAGAGAACAAACATGCCTGAGGTCAAACGCATCGTGACGGTCCTCGTTTAGGGTCGCAAAGGATATTAGCCGATTTTACACGAAAGTTTGTGGGCAGGGGGGGGCGACCTCATTAGAATATCGCGGTCATGACGACTGCCGGACAAAAACTTCGTGATGCGGTAGAGGCTGAAAGGCCCCTGCAACTGCCGGGGGTGATCAATGCATATTGCGCGATATTGGCGCGCGATGCTGGGTTTAAAGCAATCTATTTGTCCGGGGCCGGGGTTGCCAATGCGTCATATGGCCTGCCCGATTTGGGCATTACCGCGTTGGAAGATGTTCTGACGGATGTCCGACGGATAACCGGTGCGGTGGATTTGCCGTTGCTCGTCGATGCGGATACTGGTTTTGGATCGGCGTTTAATATTGCCCGTACCGTTCGAGAGATGACTCGCGCGGGTGCCGCTGGAATTCATCTCGAAGACCAGGTGCAAGCCAAACGCTGCGGCCATCGGCCCGGCAAACAACTCGTCTCCACAACTGAAATGGTCGATCGGATCAAGGCTGCGGTGGATGCTCGGACAGATCGATCATTTGTGCTCATGGCGCGCACCGATGCAGCCGCAAATGAGGGAGTGCAAGCAGCCGTCGAGCGGGCGTCAAAATATATGGAAGCCGGCGCGGATATGATCTTCGCCGAAGCCCTGACGACACTCGAAGATTACAAAAGGTTTACCGCGGCAGTGGGTGTGCCGGTGCTGGCGAATCTTACGGAATTCGGCAAAACTCCACTACTGACAACAGAACAATTACGCGAGGTGGGAGTGCGTCTTGCGCTCTATCCTTTGTCCGCATTCCGCGCCATGTCCAAGGCTGCTCTCGGTGTATACGAAACTCTGCGCCGCGAAGGCACACAGCAATCAGCAGTAGGCGCTATGCAGACTCGACAGGAGTTATACACGCACCTGAATTATCATGCGTACGAGCGCAAGCTCGATGCGCTTTTTTCCAAGGAAAGCAAAGATGACGACGGCCGAAATACCTAAGAAAAAAGGTTCCATTCTCGCAGGCATCAAAGCCGGCCAAACCGCCGTCTGTACCGTCGGGCAAGAGGGCAAAGGTCTGCATTATCGTGGATATGCGATCGCCGACCTGGCAGAAAAGGGCACCTACGAAGAAGTGGCGTATCTGCTTGTCTATGGAGAACTCCCGACCCGCGGAGAGTTAGAGGGATTCAAGAAAAGATTGCAGGGCCAGCGGGGATTGCCGGCGGATTTGAAAAAGACATTGGAAGCGATTCCGAAGGGAACACATCCAATGGATGTGATGCGGACCGGATGTTCGATGCTCGGATGTCTTGAGCCCGAGGGCGCATTCGCCCGGCAACGCGAGGTGACCGAACGCCTTCTGGCTGCGTTCCCGTCGATCCTCTGCTACTGGTGGCGGTTTCATCAATCGGGAACCCGGATCGAAACCGCAACTGACGATGCCTCGATCGCCGCTCATTTTTTACATCTCCTGCATGGAAAAAAGCCGAGCGAAATGCACGCCCGCGCCGTGGATGTGTCGCTGATTTTATATGCCGAGCATGAATTCAATGCTTCGACCTTCACAGCGCGCGTGATCGCCGGCACGATGTCTGATTTACATTCCTGCATCACCGGAGCCATCGGCGCCCTGCGCGGCTATCTCCACGGCGGCGCGAATGAAGGTGCCATGGAACTCATTCAACGCTTCACCTCCCCCGATCAAGCTGAAAAATCCGTCATCGAATCTCTTGCAAAAAAAGAAAAGCTGCTCGGCTTCGGCCACCCCGTCTACACGGTGCTGGACCCCCGCTCGGATATTATCAAAGGTTGGTCGCGGAAGTTGTCCCAGGACACCGGGGATAAAGTCATGTACCCCGTCTCTGAGCGCATCGAACAGGTGATGATGCGCGAGAAAAAGATGTTCCCCAATCTCGATTTCTATTCCGCCTCCGCGTACCACTTCTTAGGCGTTCCGACCGGCATGTTCACCCCTTTATTTGTCTTTGCCCGCACCGCCGGATGGGCGGCGCATGTCTTTGAGCAGCGCGCGGACAATAAGCTGATCCGGCCTGGGGCGGAATATGTCGGACCGGCCAATCGGGAGTATGTGGCGCTGGCTCAAAGAGGCTAATTCTATCTCGGCGGCGGTGGCAGCCAATTGTCGATCGTTTCCCGATAGAGATGATCCCACTTTTCCTTCTGACGGTCGTCAAGTTTTGCCGCGACATCGCTGTGGAACGATTCAAATTCGTCGTGGATCTGCGGATAGATCTGGCGACGGATGGCCTGCAAACGGACTTGGTGTTGCTCAAGGATCTCGCGCACCGTGCTTGTCTGCACTGGTGTGAGATCAAGCTTGCGGCGGAGCAGCCAGACGATGCGATCCGGCGCTTCTTCGGGATGCTGAATTGCGTAGCGGATACGATGGACCGCGACGGCGATGGTCAGACCGGTGCCGCAGAGAACGCCGCCAAAGAAGAGAATGAAAGCCAGAAGATAGATTTTCCATCGGCTTTTACGACGCGGCGGCAGAGGAGGAGGGAACTGTGTGGGTGAAGTCATTGCACCACCACGGTGAAGAGACAGGCCAGCCCGGATAATGGGTTGGACAGAGCGCTGACGAGTTGGAAAGCGGCGAAGGATGTAGTCGCGACGCCGGCCAGCGCGCTGAGACTCGTCAGGATTTGCAGAGGCCGGATGATTTCCGGTGCGGATGGACGGCGGATGTCCGCAAGGACACTATGGACGACATCAATCCTCTCCAGATTAACAGCCGGATGACCGAGGGATTTTAACCAGTCTTCAGGGGTCATAAGTGAGCTCCAAAGCGGGACATTAGTTTTTTCAATTTGCCGCGGGCGCGGAAGGCCTGAACTTTGACCATCGTCTGCGACCAGCCGGTCAGGGCGGCGGCTTCGGCGATCGAATGCTCTTCGAGGTAGAGGAGCGTGACCACCAGGCGATCGCGCGGAGAGAGTTGCTGAAGCAGGGGGGTGAGTTGATCTTCCTCGGCCTGGGTCTCGGAACGGGCAGGTTCGGACCCCGTAAGGTTTTGGGTGTGGATTTGTCGGGATTGTCTTTTCCAATGTCCATAGCCGACGCGGGTTGCGATGGCCATCAGCCAATGTTCGAATGGAGCGTCGGCGCGATAACGCGGGAGCGAGAAATAGGCCTGGACGAAGACATCGTGGACGAGTTCTTCGAGGATCGTGCGATCGCGCGTGAAGCGCCGCATCCGGTGGGCGATGGTCTGTTGGTGACGACGGATCAAGCGTGCGTAGGCTTGACCGTCCCCGGCGAGAGAGGCGCGGATGTCGGACGGGTCAGCAGGTTCGACCATGACGGCAGCATCGTCGCTGAAGTAGGATGCGAAGAGAATGAGACGCAGCGCGATGGTCATTTGGCGGCTTCAGCCAGAAATTGATCGACGGCCGATTGATTCGCCAGGTGGAAATCTGCGACTTTCTTCATCTGCTCTTCGCTCAGATGCGCTGTCGATTGGATATCATGCCGCACATGGGCGCCGACAACGGCGGCGTCACCGATCGCCTGACCCAGGTCAGCGGCGAGGACGTGAATTTTGGCGTCGTCAACGGCGGCATCAGGAGATGTCGCCGCACGCAGGGCACGGGCTTTTTCAACAACAGGCCGGATGGCTTTGGCAATCTCCTGTTTGTCATCGGCGAGAGTTTGCGCAATCGCGGCCTTTTGCTCATCGCTCAGATTTAATTCGGATTTGAGTGCCATCAGCCTGCCGATGCGCCCGGTCAGCAACCGGCCAAGCGGGCGGTCAGCGAAGCGTGATGAGTCGAAATTGTGCGGAAGGGCCGTTGCCCCGATGGCGAAAGAGGCGATAGCCGCCATGGGAATCAGTATCCATGCTTTTTTCATAATAGGTTCTCCTGTTGATGGGATAGTGCATTGACAGGGCCAGTCGGTTACACCCATAGGCCAGAAAAATAAAATAATTGAGGAGATCCAGATGACACATGATATGACCAGCGCCGCGCGCCCGGAACCGGATCAGTTGTTGGTGGAGATCGCGGAATATGTAACAGGATACGCTGTCCAGTCGGCCGAGGCGCACGAAACGGCGCGGTTGTGCCTGATGGATTCGCTGGCGTGCATGATGATGGCGCTGAAGTTCCCGGCGTGTACGAAATTATTGGGTCCCGTGGTGCCGGGAGCGGTGTTAGCCGGCGGGACTCGGGTGCCGGGGACTTCTTTTGAACTAGACCCGGTGACTGGAGCATTCAATATCGGGGCGCTGGTCCGGTGGCTGGATTACAACGATACCTGGCTGGCGGCGGAGTGGGGGCATCCGTCGGATAATCTTGGAGCGATTCTCGCAGTGGGAGATTATCTTTCGCGGCAGGGCAAGCCGGTGAAGGTGCAGGATGTGTTGACGTGGATGATTAAGGCGCATGAGATTCAAGGAGTGCTGGCGCTGGAGAATGCGTTTAACCGCGTGGGATTGGATCATGTGATTCTGGTGCGCGTGGCGTCAACGGCGGTCGCGACGGCGATGCTCGGGGGGACGACCAAGCAAGTAGTGGATGCGCTCTCTCATGCGTGGATCGATGGGGGGGCGCTGCGGACGTATCGTCATGCGCCCAATACCGGACCGCGAAAGAGTTGGGCTGCGGGAGATGCGACTTCGCGGGCCGTGCTGCTGGCGCTGCGGGTCTTGCGCGGGGAGATGGGGTATCCGACGGCGCTGAGCGCCAAGACCTGGGGATTTTATGACTGTTTATTTAAGGGGAATCGCTTTGCGATGGGCCGGCCGCTCGGGTCGTATGTGATGGAGCATGTGCTGTTCAAGGTGTCTTATCCGGCGGAGTTTCATGCACAGACGGCAGTGGAGTGCGCGGTGAAATTGCATCCGCAGGTGAAGAACCGGATCAATGAAGTGTCGCGGATCGTGATTGAGACGCAGGAGTCGGCGGTGCGGATCATTGATAAGACCGGTCCGCTGAACAACCCGGCGGATCGAGATCATTGCATCCAGTACATGACGGCGGTGCCGCTGATTCATGGGACGCTCACGGCGGAGCATTATGAAAACGGCGAGGCAGCGGATTCGCGGATCGATGCCCTGCGGCAGAAGATGCAAGTGGTGGAGAATCCGCAATACACGGTGGATTATCTTGATCCGGAGAAGCGGTCGATCGCCAATGCGGTGCAGGTCTTTTTTGCCGACGGGTCGGCGACTGAGCGAGTGGAGGTGCAGTATCCGATCGGGCATCGGCGGCGGCGTGGAGATGCGGTGCCGCTGCTGAAAGCGAAATATGAGTGGGCGATTGGAGAAATTTTTGAAGGGGATCAGCGCAAGCGGCTGGCGGAGTTGTTTGATGATGAGGGGAAGCTGGCGGAGCTGCCGGTGCAGGAGTTTATGGCGATGTGGGTCAAGTGAGGTCGCGGACATGCGGATAAAGATTCTGACATGTGTGGTGCTGGTGCTTGTCGCCTCGGTTGTAGCGAGGGCGGGCCAGGCGGTGTGCGGAGTGTATTCGTCGATCCTGGAATTTGATTCGCGGAAAGTGTTGGATGCCGCAATCCGGACCGAGCCTTCGTTCCTGATGGAGAAACACAAGCAGAGCATGGCAGGAGACTCTGATCAGGTGTCGGAGCGCTGCGCAAAGCTGCGTGGGGCGGGATTCAATACTCTGTTTCTGACGCTGTATCCGATTCACGGGAAGGACTGGTGGGCGATCCCGGCGGCGCGCGAGATGGTGCGAGACGCGCTTCTGAATGCGCACGCTGCGGGATTGCGGGTTCACCTGGGAGTGTCATTGTTTAACGGGAATTTTTGCGACAATCCCGGACGGTATAAAGGGGCTCTGCAGACGGTGCAGGGTGATGGAACCCGGCCGAGTTGGGTTTGTTTTTTCGACGATGCGCTCTGGGATTATTACATCAAGAACTTCGTTGAACTGGCCCGGCTCGGTAAGCAAAATCCGGGGATGCTCAGCGGGTTGTTCATCGATCCGGAGGCATATGGACCGGAATGTTATCTCTGTTTCTGCGACAACTGTGTACGCAAATATAACACATGGTCCGGGCAGGCTATGCCGACCGGGCTGGTGAAGCCGGATGCGTGGTTGATGGCGCGGGGGTTATGGAAGAACTATGCTTCGGATTGGCATAAGCACGAAGTGCGGCGTCACGCAGTGGCGCTGCGGGATGCGGTTCATGCAATCGATCCGGGGTTGCAGTTGTCGTCGCTGCTATGGGATTACCCGGTTGCCGTGGGGGCAGGAGATGCGCGGCAGGAATACTTCCGGCAACTGGTGATCGGTCTGGGAGAAGATCAACTGCCGGCATGGACGATGCCGGAGCATTCATACTATTCCGATGGGTCGGATCTCAAGCGAATCGTGAAGCAGGTGGAGGCAGAGATCAACGCAGCCGGAGCTTCCGGGCGAGTGAAAATTCTCCCCGGAGTGCGGATTGTGCGGCAGTCAGCAACATCGCTGGTCGAACGCGGGCAGGCGCTGCGAGACACTGGCGCAGTCGGATATTGGTTATACGAGCTGGCGGATCTGGAGCCGGGGAAGGGAGTAGTGGATTTTGAGGGGGGGCCTGTGGATCCGCTGGAGACGTATTGGAAAGCGATTGCGCAGATGAACGCCATCGTCACCAGCGAAAAATAGCAGGGGGTTTAGCCGACGAGAAGAAACGTGGCGAACATGATGAGCCAGACGATGTCGAGGAAGTGCCAGTACATGGCGGCGTGATGGACGGGGAGGAAGTGTTCGTGGTCATACTGGCCGTGGGCAGCCTGGATCATGACGCGGAGGAGGGCGATGACGCCGCCGACAACGTGTAGTGCGTGCAGCAGGACCATGAAGAAGATCAGCCCGTAGATATGCAGACCGTGATTGCGCGCGATGGCATGGTCGTGAAGAAGGATAATCATGGCGGGGGTTTGGACGACGATAAAGCCGATCGCCAAAGCCAGAGAGATCCAGAGCCAGACGCGAAGGGATTGATGGCGTTCGCGGCGGATGGCAGCAACGCCAGTCTGAAGAGCGAAGCTGACGCCGAGGACCATGAGAGTGCTGAGCCAGAAGAGTCCGGGGACATGGACGACGCCATGAGTGTGGGTGAAATTCTGCGAGCCGGCCACGCGGATCATGATGTATCCGACCATGCTGGAGCCGAAGAGCATGGCAAGGGCGGCGAGGAAGAGCCACAGGCCGATGGTCCCGACGGAACGAGGCATAGGGACGGGGGTGCGTGTCATAGGACTCAAATCATAGGCGCGAGCCGTGGAGGATAGGCGACTATTGCGGGGCCTGAATCTCGCTGCCCGGGGGGGGCAGATAGTTGACTTTGTATTCGTTGCTGTCGCCGATGGTGGCGCTGATGAAGATGGCGACGAAGAGGAGTGCCGAGACAAAGATGATGGCGTTGAACGGGGTGTCCCAGCGCAGGTGCATGAAATAGAGAAGCACGAGAGTCGCCTTGATGACGGCGATCCCAAGAGCTGCCCAGATGGCGAATGCGCCGAGCGGAACCTTGGTGATGGCGACGGTCACGACCGTCAGGACCAGCAGACAGCCGAAGACGGTCAGGAGCAGTCGCGGGGAGACGGCATGGACGTGGACAGCGCCCTCGACATGCGCGCCGTCGTCAATACGGTGAGCAGAAGCAGGGGGGTTGGCGTAGGACATGATGGAAGCCTCTTATAACGCGTTTTAACGAATCAAGTAAAGCAGCGGGAACAGAAAGATCCAGATCAGGTCGACCAAGTGCCAGTAGAGGCCTACCAGATCGACAGGGGTAAAATAGGTGGGGTCGAATTCCCCTTCGCCGGTGGCGCGCAACGCCCTGCCGGCGAACATCAGTGCGATCACAATTCCAATGGCAGCTACGATGGCGCCGCCGATGAGGAGAAAGGTCAAGGGAATCAGCCAGCCCAGGTAGACGAAGAAGAGACCCGTGCCAGTGACGGCGAGGCCATCGGCAAAGAAACGCGCCTGGGAAGCGATCGCACGGCGAAGGAGCCAGTAGATCAGTGACATACCGACCAGGACGTGGATGCCGTGCAGACCCGTCATGAGGAAGTAGATGCTAAAAAAGACGGTGACGTGGTGGCGATCACGGCCGAGATCGGTATAGATGAGATGTTCCTCAGCGGCAGGTGGCGCTTGCGTCACCATGCCGGTGGAGGTGGCGAAGCTGGGCTTGATCTTGGCTTCGTCGGGCGTGCCTGCGTTGGGGTCATGAGGAACCAGGCGGGTGTCGTAGATTGTCTTGACGGGGTGGGGAGCAGCTTCGCCGGCTTCGTGGGCGGGGGCGTGATGGCCTTCGGAGTTGAGGGCGGCAAGATCGAGTGGGGGTGTTTCTTCGCCGGTGAAGGTTTTGCTGTAGACGTTATATGAGCCGGGGAAGAGGTTGTGCTTCCATTTGGTGTTGTATTCGATGCTCTTGATCGCCATGAAGCCGGCGCCGCCGATGATGGTGAGCGCCAGGCACCATATGAGGAGGCGTTTTTGCCCGAGCTGCGCCGCCCGCACCCCCCAGGCCATCGTGAGCGAACTGGTGATCAGAACAACGGTATTGATACCACCCAGAACCGGGTCGAGAGCCTTGTGGGCGAATTCAAAGACTTCGGGATGGTTATGGCGGTATACGGAATAGGCGCAGAAGAGTCCCCCGAACATGAGGATTTCAGTGGCGAGGAAAACCCACATGCCGAGTTTGCCGGACTGGTATTGTTGCTCTGGCGTTTCAAAGTGATGCGCCAGGTGCGGGTCGTGATGATGCCCGTTATGGGCCGCGACGACCGTGGGATTTGTGGCTGCGTGACTCATTCGCGTTTCTCGTTCGTTGGAGACTGCTGGAAACTTATTGCTTGTTTAATGATGACTAGGAGCCGATGGAGAGTCGGACGAGCGATGGCCTAGCTCGGGATTAACCCAGCCATTGGTCGCTGGATCATAGACCCACCCGTGCAGGTCATAAGGATCACCAACGAGTGGCGTGGTGGCGAAGTTATCGTGCGGCGGAGGGGAGGAACAGCGCCATTCAAGGGTATTGGCTCCCCAGGGGTTTTCGGGGGCTTTCTTGCCGCGCTTGAGCGAGTACATCCAGTCAATTCCGACCAGCACCAGCCCAAAACCCAGCGTATAAGCGCCAGTGGTGGAAAGATGATGCTCGGTCACGAATTTGATCGGATAGCTCGCATACCGGCGTGGCATCCCGCGGGCACCCATCACAAACTGCGGGAAAAATGTCAGGTTAAATCCAAAGAAGACAAAGCAGAAGGCAATTTTGCCCAATGTCTCATTGGTCATCTTGCCAAACATCTTTGGCCACCAGTAATACATGCCCGCAATGAACGCGAACAACGTCGATCCCATCATCACATAGTGGAAGTGAGCGATGATAAAATACGTGTCAGTGAGGTAGATGTCGACGGAGAGTGCGCCCAGGAACAAACCCGTCAACCCGCCGAGCGTGAACAGGAAGATAAATCCAAGAGCATAAAGCATTGGCGTCTTAAGGCGGACGTCACCCTTATAGAGGGTAGAGATCCAGTTAAAGACCTTGATTGCCGATGGGATCGCGACGGAAAACGTCAGCATCGAGAAGATCGCGTTGGCCAAAGCCGATTGTCCAGAGACAAACAGGTGATGCCCCCAGACGATGAAGGACAGCAACGCGATCGCGATCGATGAGAACGCGATAAAGTTATATCCAAAGACATGCTTGCGGCTGAAGGCGACGATCACGTCGGAGATGACTCCCATCGCCGGCAGAATCATGATGTACACGGCCGGGTGCGAGTAGAACCAGAAAAAGTGCTGGTAAAGAACTGGATCGCCGCCGAGGGCAGGATCGAAAATCCCGACGCCGAGCGTGCGCTCAGCGACCAGAAGCAACAGCGTGATCGCCAGCACCGGCGTGGCGAGGATCTGGATGATCGCAGTCGAATAGATCGCCCAGATGAACAAAGGCATGCGGAACCAGGTCATGCCTTTGGGGCGGAGCATGTGGACGGTGGCGATGAAGTTAACGCCTGTGAGGATGGAGCTGAATCCGAGGATGAATGCCCCAAGCGTGGCCGCGACGACGGCGCCCTGGGCGCGTGCCGTGGAGTAGGGGGTGTAGAACGTCCAGCCGGTGTCGAGGCCCCATCCGCCGGGAAGACTGATCCCAAACGCAGCATGAAGTACGCCCGAGAGCAGGATGTAGACGAAGAAAACCGCCCCGATCATGTAGATCCAGAAGCTGAGCAGGTTCAGGCGGGGAAAAGCGACGTCTTTAGCGCCAAGCTGCATGGGGAGGACAAAGTTGCCGAGGATCGCAGGGATGGATGGGATGATGAACAGGAAGACCATCACCGCGCCGTGCAGGGTGAAGAAATGGTTGTAAAGGTTGTGGCTGGCGTTGATCTGCTCCTGGGTCACTCCGGTCGGGTTGCCGTTGGCATCGAACATGCGCAGCGGGGACCAGAGCATGGTACGCAGCGCGATGGCGAAGATGCCGCCGAGGAGGAAGTTGGCGCAGACCAGGATCATGTACATGATCCCGATGCGCTTATGGTCGAGGGTAAAGAGCCAGGATTTAATCCCGCGCCCGTGGGTCAGATAATTGTCGCCGTGCTCGTGATCGCCGGCTTGGCCGATCGGCAGGGTTCCAGCATGAGCAGTCATCTCAGCACTCCAGTTTACTTCGGATTACTTGGCGGTCTTCATGCCCTCAGTCGTCTTCGGGGCGATCTGCTTGAGGGCAGGCAGTTCATTACCGTGATAATTCGTGCTGATCGACTTCATGTAAGCGATCAACGCGGTAATGTCCTGTTCTTTCATTGTACCTAAATAGCTCGGCATCACGGGGCCGAACCCTTTGACGATCTTGGCCTGCGGATAGAGGACCGACTCGCGGACATATGCGTCGTCGGCGGTAACGGTGGTTCCGTCGGAGAGGGGAACCTGGCTGCCGAACATGTCTTTCCAGGTTGGCCCGGTGACGATCCCGCCGGTCACGCTATGACATTGAGCACACCCCCGGGTCTTGTAGATTTCGGCGCCCTCATCGACATATGAGTGTTTGCCGGCCCAGTTGCTTGCGTCGATCAGCCACGATTGAAATTCCGTGCGATCGTGGACCCACGCCTTGCTGAGCATCGCAGAGTGATTCGTCCCGCAATACTCGGCACACTCAATGTCGTGCTCCTCAGGCTCTTTCGAATTCTTATTCACCTTTTCAGCATTCACCCACATCCGATTGAATCGCCCGGGGACAATGTCCTTTTTAACGCGCCAATCCGGAATGAACAGATCGTGCAGCACATCATCGCTGGTCAACACAAATCGCACTGGCGTATCCGCTGGAACATGCAGTTCAGGGCTCACAAACCCATTGGGATAAATAAACGACCAGTTCCACATCTTGGCGTTGACCGTGATCTCATAGGAGTTGGGCGGATCGACCTCAAGAGCCAAAAACCCGCGAAAACCGAAATAAAAGATCACAATAACGATGAGGGTCGGGATGATCGTCCAGGTCAACTCGAGTGCGGTGGAATGCCCGGCAGAGGGTTCAATCACCCGGCCTTCGCGATGACGATACTTCCATGCGAAGAAGACGGTCAGAAACGCCACCAGCAGAAAGAAGATGACGTTAATCCAGTAGACGAAGTAGTAGAGCCAGTCGACGTCGCCGGAGACGGAGCTGGACCCCGAGGGGAGCCAGAACGTAGGGGCAGAGTAGGCCAGGATGGATTGCAACATAGTCACTCGGGGTCGGATGGGGCCTTGGGATCAGAAAATGGATGAACCGATGACGCAACGACGGCGGCTTCATCCCGGGCGTTCTTGCGGAACGCGCGGAAGAGAACAGCCCCCAGGATAACCAGGGTTAATGCCCCGCCGGCTCGCATCATCTTGACGGCGGTCATGGCATACTTGCCTTGAGTGCCGTCGTAGTGAAAACAGGTCAGTAAAATTTGATCAACGGTGGTACCGATCTTTCCATCGGAGGCCTCGACCAGGGACAGCCGCATGGTCTCATTGTCGAAGCGAACACCATAAAGATAGCGGGAGATCGTGCCGTCCGGGGTGGCGATCATCACCACCGCCGGGTGGGAAAATTGCCGGGCGCTCTCCACCCATTTGTACTTGAACCCGACCGCCTGCGCGAGCTGTTTGATCTGCGGCTCGGCCCCGGTCAGGAAGTGAAACCCGTCAGCCGATCCTTGTCGATGGTAATCCTGAACATAGGTCGCCTTTTTGGCTGCGCCGAGTTCAGGCTTCTCGTCCGGATCGATGCTGACGAAAATAATCTCGAAATCCTTGCCGGCCGTAAGCGAGAGCTTGCGAAGAGAATCGACAGTTCCCTGCGAAACCAGCGAACAAAGCATCGGGCAGCTGTAATAACCCAATTGCAGAATAACGGGCTTTTTGCCCGTGAAATATTTGCCGAGCGTGACGGTCTGGCCGTGGTCGTCCTGGAAATTCAGGTCGAGCGGGAGCTTGGTGTTGAGATGCTCATCCACGCCGATGTCTTTGAGGGCGTTGGGCGTGATATCCTGCGGATCAAGCGACGATAACGGCTTGGAAAACGACGGACCTTCTCCCGCAGCCGCGGGCAGACAGCACGCTGCCAGCATCAGCGCGGCACCAGCCAGCTTGGCTATCCAGGGAAGTTGTCGTTGCTCGTGTTGCATGGTCGGGTTGGTATTTCGCATGTGCGATTATTCACATGCTTTATCCATAAATCTTATCGCGTCTTGCCTTGATTCCTGGCTATGATTTCCATGGCATCTTTGATCGGCATGTCAACCGCGGTCTTTTTCGCATCCGTCCAGTGATATCCGGAGTTCAGGTGCTCAAGTTCCTGCGTATGGATGTCCGCCAGCCATGTGTTCGTATTCACCGTCCATTTTTCGTCGAGTTCGGCCTGTTCCTCATAGCGGAACCAGGCTTCCAGGCCGACGGCGCTGACGATCAGCAGCAGCACGGAGATGATCCCCGTGGTGATGATCAGCGGAGAGTTGATCTCCTGCTTCAACATCGCATCGTTTTTCTTGGTTGCCATTGCCAGATTCCCTTAAATATTCGTAAACGCCATCGATTCACTGAGTCGCGGATCGCGCTGCGGACGCAAGCTGTGAGCGCCAAGGACCTTGAGGAACGTAGCGAAAATGACCCCGCCCATGCCGATGAAGGCCGCAACATAAATAACGACTGTCAAAAGATTAAAGTTCGCGCCTATCTGCGGCACGACGATCCAGAAAATATCCAGAGCCTGGAAAATGAGCATCCAGACGGACCAGAAGATCAGGCCTCCCTTGCTGCGCTTGACATGGCGGGAGAGCAGACCGGGGAACGGGATCAACAGCTTTCCAAAGAGCAGAACCACCACGACATAGGTCCAGATGGTGATATCTGCGCTGACGCCCGATCCGCCATGACGGCGCCACCAGGCGGTCTCCTCCGGGATGTTGCTGTACCACAGCAGCATGAACTGGGCGAACGCGATATAGCCCCAGAAGAAGCAGAACGCGAAAAGGAGTTTGCCGAGATCGTGATAATGTTCGACAGTAATGCTTTGACGAAGCAAACCTTTGGATTGAAGCCAGTAGCCGAGCAGAGAGAGCGTGGCGAAGATGGCGATGAGGCAGCCGGCGAAAAAGTAGACGCCGAAGATGGTGCTGAACCAGAGCGGGTCAACCGACATCAGCAGATCAAACGCGCCGAACGTCAGCGTCAACAGCAGGAGAATCGCACACACCGGGGCACAGGATTGCATGAATGCAGTTCGGCCGGGGTTCCCGTCGGTGTCCTGTCGCACAGATTGCTTCCAGTACCACATGGACGCACCGACCCAGAAGACCAGGTAGAACGCCATCCGGATCATGAAGAAGCTCGGATTAAGATAATGACGCTTCTTGAGCATCTCCGGGGTCAGTACGCCAGGCTCACCGGCATCATCCGGGCCCGGTTTGACGGCGATGGGAACGCCGGCGATTGTTTGATGCTGATCCGCGGATTCCGCGGCCGGGGCGGTCATGGTGGCGGCATCGTCGCTCTTTGATTCATCGGTACCTTGCACTTCTCCATGCTCGGCGGCGCTGATCGGCAGTGCCCAGCTATACAGCGTGCCATGTTGCATCACCACAGAGATCAGAATCGGCAGCGACAAAACCACCAGCACCGACATCGTTGAAACGCTCAGCGCTTCTGCAATTCGACGGACATTCACACTCCAACCGGCGCGAGTCAAATGCTGAATCAGCACAAACGCCAACGCCCCGATTCCAATGCTCAGGAAAAATCCGTATGACGCCAGGTAGGCATAGAGAAATCGCTGAAACGAATGATCTTCGTTAGCAAAAAAGCCAAGCGCAACGCTGGCGACCAGGCCGACGATCCCGGCAATCCATGCGACCTGAGTGATCGGCTTGGCGCGATCGCCGAGTTCGGTCCGGTCGTCGTCGAGGCGGTGATGAGTAGCATGTGCAGCCACGTGATCTGTCTCCAAGGCCGGTTGTCGCCGGCCGATCGGTTTACTTCAATGCGTTCAATTGCTCAGTCGTCAATGCTTCGGGCGGTGCGTCCTGACTCAGTTGCAGCGCCCGCAGATACGACACAATCGCCCAACGGTCGGCAACCGGTACCTGCGATGCATAACCCGGCATATTTCGGATGCCGACGGAAATCGTGTTAAACAAATGCCCATTCAGTCGCGCCCGCACCGAAGCGCTATGCAGGTTCGCCGGCGGAACCCATTTGCTCTCCTGCAATTCCGTCGCCCGGAGATGAACAGGCCCGGTGCCTGATCCATCCAGCCCGTGGCACGGGGCGCAATAGATGTTGAACCGGTTCTGGCCGCGTTCGACCAGCGCCAAATCCACGGTCACTTCGCTCGGATACCCGTCAAAAAACTTGGCCGGTTTGCCCGGAGTGCTGGTGTAGCCTTTGTAGTAATTATCGTCTTCCATGAGCTGCCCGCGGGCAACTGTCCCGGGAACCGGCAGGCGATCCGCTCGCCCATCGGCGAAAATCTCGCTCGATTGCTGCTCGCGATACTTTGGCTGCGTGCCCATGTCCTGAACGAACTGCACACGCGGCTCCGGCGATGGAGTCACCCGCGCCCGTGCGATCAATACCAACGGCACCCAACTTGCCACAATCAATATCACTATTGCAGACGTCATCCAGAATGGCGGACGGCGCAGACGCGGAGCTCGCGTCGCATACGTGACGGGCGGCAGGCTTTTGTCTGGTAACTGCTCGTAAGACATGGTCCTAGTCCTCGACCCTTTCCACGGCCAGTGCGCCGAGCTTATTCAGAAAATCCCTCACCCGAACTTCATCAAACCGTGGATCAGCTGCATCAATGGCGACGAAGAATCGATCCTGCGTCACCCGACGAAAGCGTTCAATCTTAAACAGCGGGTTGTAATGCATCGGCAGACGATTCAGCGCCAACATCGCAAACACCGCCGTATAGGCCGAACACAAAATTGTGCATTCAAATGCCACCGGGATATTCGCCGGCAAGGACCACATTGGCTTTCCGGAGATGATGAATGTGTACGCCGATGCGTTCGCATACCATTGCAGCCACAATCCGCCAAAAAATCCGAACAACCCCATTCCCAGCACCAGCCACGGCAGAATCGTCGGCTTGATCCCCATTGCGTAGTCGATGCCGTGGATCGGGAACGGCGTGTGAACGTCCCACCGGGTAAAACCGGCCCGCCGTACCATCTGCGCCGCGCGAACCACCTGGTCGACGTTGTCGAATTCCGCCAATATCCCCACCAGTTCAGGTGTCTCAATGTCCACCTCGGTGGCGGCATTATAAGGGTTTGGATGGATTGTCGTGCTCATGGCTGAAGCCTCGTCATTACTCAATGGGTTCCGCCTTGCGGCCGGTGGTGTTCATCCGGGTGATAATCCGCCCGTACCGCGGCATCTTCCGGATGCTCGCCATGCCCGTGCGGATGTGCTTCGGGCATCACCGTCTTCACTTCCGCCATCGCCACTACCGGCAGGAACCGGCAGAAGAGCAGGAAGAACGTGAAGAACAGACCGAACGATCCCACCAGCATCCCGATATCAATCGGCGTCGGTCGAAACGTCCACCAGTTCGTCGGCAGGAAATCCCGCGTCAAGCTCGTCGCGATGATCTCCCACCGCTCAAACCACATCCCGACGTTGGCAAAGAAGGCACAGATGAACACCAACACCATGTTCGTCCGGCATTTTTTGAACCACAGGAAGTGCGGGTTGACCGCGTTACAGAAGATCATGACCCAGAACGACCAGGCGAACGGCCCGAACGCGCGATTCCAAAAAGTGAACTTCTCATAGTGATCGCCCGAATACCACGCGATGAAGAATTCCATCGCGTACGCATAGCTGACGATCATCCCCGTCGTCGCCATGATTTTGCAGCAGTTATCAATGTGGCGGGCGGTGATAATGTCCTTGAGCCCAAAAAACGCCCGCGCCGGGATCGCCAGGTTCAGCACCATCGCGAACCCGCCATAGATCGCTCCCGCCACAAAGTAGGGGGGGAAGATCGTCGTATGCCAACCAGGAAGCTGACTGACCGCGAAGTCGAACGACACCACCGAGTGAACGCTCAGCACCAGAGGTGTACATAGCGCCGCCAGCAGCAAATACGCCTTCTCATACCGATGCCAGTGCCGGGCCGACCCGGTCCATCCCAGCGAGAAGAATCCGTAAAGCATCTGCCGAACCCGCCCGGTCGCCCGGTCACGCAGCGTCGCCAGATCGGGGATCATCCCCACATACCAGAAGAACAACGAGCAGGTCGCGTAAGTCGATACCGCGAACACGTCCCACAACAGCGGGCTGCGGAACTGAGGCCACATCCCCATCTGGTTCGGCACCGGTGCCAGCCAATACGCCAGCCAAGGACGCCCCACGTGAATCGCCGGAAACAATCCCGCGCACATGACCGCAAAAATCGTCATGGCTTCCGCCATGCGGTTAATCCCGGTTCGCCAATTTTGACGGAAAAGAAAAAGAATGGCGCTGATCAGCGTTCCGGCGTGACCGATACCGACCCAGAACACGAAGTTCACGATTCCGAACGCCCACCCCACCGGCTGGTTATTTCCCCAAACCCCGATCCCCGTCGTCAACAGATACGCCAGGCAAACCCCCAGCAACCCGAGTAGCATCAGCGCGACCGCAAAACTGATTTTCCACCCCAGCGTCGTCGGACGCTCGGAGATCGCCGAGACCGCATTGGTCACGTCCTGGATATGCTTCCCGCCCACCACCAGCGGGGCGCGGACGCGCGGATCATCCTGCGTGTTGTCGATATTTACGCCGAATCGGCTTGTCGTCATCGTTGTCATGTGTCTGCAATCCTGACTTCACTACTGACTGATCTGGCGATGCCCTGCTCTTCTTAAGCCTCTTCCGGCGCCGGAGCAACCGCGTCATCCGAAGGATTTCGCAGCTTCGCCAGATAACGTGTCCGAGGCCTCGTGTTCAAGTCCTGCAAAACGGGATACGACCGCCGGTTCTCACGGAGTTTGCTCACCTGGCTGTCGGCTTCGTTGTAATTCCCGAAGACAATCGCCTCGGTGGCGCACGCCTGCTGACAGGCGGTGAGAATATCTCCATCCTTAACGTCCGATCCCTCGGCCCGTTTCTTAATCGTCGCGCCGTGAATGCGCTGCACGCAATAAGTGCATTTTTCCATCACGCCGCGCATCCGAACCGTCACATCCGGGTTGTAGACCAGACGCTTAACCTTATCGATATCCAACTGCTGCGTGTCCGGCAGCCCCGGCCACGGGCGGCCCCACTTCTCACGCGGGTCTTTATGATGGAAATCAAAATAATTAAACCGCCGAACCTTGTACGGGCAGTTGTTCTGGCAATATCGCGTCCCGATGCAGCGGTTGTACACCATCGTGTTCAACCCTTCGCTGTCATGCACCGTCGCCCCGACCGGACAGACTTGTTCACACGGCGCATTTTCGCATTGCTGGCACATCATCACCTGATGCACGATGGCAACGTCGTCATTGGCGGCATCACCCTTGAAATAGCGGTCGATGCGGATCCAGTTCATCTCGCGATGCCGGACCGACTCGGTCTTCCCGACGATCGGAATGTTATTTTCCGCCTGGCAGGCGATCTGACACGCACCGCAGCCTGTGCAGGCGCTCATGTCGATCGACATCCCCCAGGCATGAGTGTTATTCAATACCCGAGGGCTGTCATACAACTGTAGCGGCAGCGCCTTGTCGCGCGGGAAGATCTTCTTGTTGCTCTTGAATTCCGAGAAAAACGCATCGCGGATAATCGTCCCGCTCTGCCCGGGAACCGCACCAAGCCGCACACGCTCAGCGTCGTCGGCGATCCCCTCCAGGATGTGATGCTCCTGCGTCGTCACCAGCGTATACGTCTTGCCGATCTTTGATACCTTCGCGCCATTGATGATCGAAGGCGCTCCCGTCGTCACGATGGCGTAGGTATTAAACCCAAGCTCTTCCCCCACCGGCCCCGCCGCTTCCCCGCGCCCATAACCAATCGTCGTCGTCAGCACGCCCAGCGGCTGGCCGGGCATCAAAAACGCCGCGATCTCCATCGTCTGACCCGTCGGGGTCTCGATCTTGATCATGTCCCCTTGTTCTATCCCCATTGCCCGGGCATCTCGAATCGAGATGGACGCCGCATTATCCCAGACCAGCTTGGTCATCGGATCGGGCGTCTCCTGCAACCATCCATTATTTGCAAACCGCCCATCATAAATGCTCGGATTGGCATCGATGCGAATGACAAACGTCCCCGCGGGTTGCGCCACGATCGTCGGATAGCTGATCGCCTTCACCGCTGTCTCTACGACCGGCGATGCGGAGTTCTCAATCGTTCCGCGCTCCAGCGCCTTGCGCCAATCCAGTTCAGTCGCAAGCGACTGCTTCCAGGTCCGGCGAACAATCTGCTCGCCATCCTTCACCTGGTCATTTGTAATCAGCGCCAGCGCTTCAATAACTGATTTTCCGCCAAACAACGGCTCAATCAAAGGCTGAGCAATCGACGCCGTCCCATCCCACCCGCGGGCATCGCCCCAGCATTCAAGATAATGCGCCCGCGGCAGGTGCCATTTGCACAGCCGGCTCGTCTCATCGTCATACTGACTGAGATGCGCCGAAAATCCGACCTTGCCCAGTCCCATCGCGAAATTCACATCCGCTGGCGCGTCAAACGCCGGATTGCCGCCAATAATCAGCAGCGTCGCGACTTGCCCCGCATTCATCGCGGTCGCAAGATCAGCAATCGCCTTCATGTGCGTGGGCCGATCCCCCGCCGGGTCGGCATGGAACGTAATCGTATTCCCCGTCGCGCCAATCTTGGCATTGATCGCATGTGCAACCGCGTGCGTCGTCGGAGAGGCTTGATATCCCACCGTCACCACGCCCGCCGCTCCCGCCTTTTGTAGGTCCGCGATCGCCGCCTTGACGAAAGATTCCTCCGCAGCCGACAACTGCTCTGCCTGCGCCCCCGCAACACCCAATCCCGCCGCGATCGCTCGCGCTACTGCTTCCACCCGGTCCGGCGTCGCTCCCAATCGCACGTCCGCAACCGACCCCGTGTTACTAAATGTCGATTCAATTGCATATACCCGGCTCATCTGCCCGTCATCGGCTGACCGACGCTTCACCGCCCAGTCCGATGAATACCGCAAACTCGCTGGATGATCGCATAGAATGTCCGCGTCGAGGCAGACCACCACAGCCGCTTTATTCAAATACAGCCGGCTCCGCAGCGACTGCCCAAACGCCAGCCTGCTCCCCTCCAGCTCATTATCCCGGCTCACCGCTTCATATTCATACCACTTCACCTGCGGGAACGCCTTGGTCAGACGCTCACGCATGTCCAGCACACTCGGGCTGGCGGTCGCTTCGCTCAGCACCGCAAACCCCGCCGGATTCGCTGCGATCGCAGCGCGAATTCCTTCAATAAAATCGTCCCACGTTCCCGCGCCGGCCTTGCTGCCGCGCTGGAGAATTCCCGTGTTTCGCACCGGATCATACGTATCCAACAGCGTCGCCTGTGCATGCAGCGTACTGGCCCCATACTTCCCGCTGCTGACTACTGCGAACGGATGCGAAGGATTCCCTTCGATCTTGATCGGCCTGCCGTCAAAGCTCTTGACCAGCAACCCTTGCCCGACCCCGCCAAATTCCCAGACGGTCGCGTAATTTTCGGTAACGCCCGCTTCCCAACCCGCCGGATTGCTCGAAAACGGCGCAAGCTTCTCCTGCGGCCAGCGCCGACACCCGGTCAGCGTCAAACCCGCCAGCGCCATCGATGCGCTCATGAGCTTTAAAAACCCGCGGCGTGAACTGCCGGCGATTCCGTCGGCGTCATATCCCGGAAATTCCTTGGCCACGATATCCCGCATCTCGGGCGTATCCGCCAATTGTTCCAGGCTTCGCCAGTACTGAACGCCCGTCGTTACGTGATTTTTTACCTGTGGCACGTGTAGCAACTCTGCATGTAAATGGCGTCGTGGATCCCGTACTTCTGCTTCAATTCCAACCCGATCGCGATCTGATCGCCAGCCGGTTTGTAATCCATATTCGTGATCTGATCCTTCGGCCGGATAAATTTCTCCGGCTCCCGGTGACATTCCAAACACCAGCTCATCGACAGCGGCTTCGCTTGCTGCACGACTTCCATCTGGTCGATCCGCCCGTGGCACGTCACACATCCGACCCCGTGATTCACGTGCGCAGAGTGATTGAAATACACGTAGTCCGGCAGATCATGAACCTTCGTCCACGTCACCGGCTTGCCGCTGATCCAGCTATCCCGGATCGGCTTGAGCTTCTCACTCTCCGTCTTGATATTCGTATGGCAGTTCATGCAGACCTGCGTCGGCGGAATCGCCGCAAACGCCGCCCGCTCCACCGTGTAGTGACAATATCTGCAATCGATCCCCAACTTTCCGGCGTGCAGCGCATGACTATATGGGACGGGCTGGATGGGCTGATACCCAACCGCCAATGTCTTGGCGCTCCCCCCGAATCCAAATAGCAGCGGCACATAGAGCGCACCGCCAACCACCGCGATGATGATTCCCGGCAGCAAATAATTCGCCCACCGTGGAAACATGTACTTTGACGACGACGAATGCTGACTCTCGGACATAGGCTTTGCTTCGCTATTTTCCCCAGTTTCCCAGGGTTCCGAACATCCTAACTTCCCACCGAACCGCGACGTGACTTACGTTCTGGACATCGATGTGCGGCAAATCATGTAGATTTCTACCTTTCCGTCAACCGACCTTTTCTGTGGCAAATGGTCGCACACGCTTCACCTCTTGTTTAGCCGCCCCGCGTGCGGGGCGCTTCTTGTTACCTATTCCAACGGCGGTAACTTCCCCAGCTTCCTCTGAAGCGACCTCCGATGCAACCCCAACCGCCTCGCTGTCAAAGAAATATTTCCTTCACAATCCGCCAGCACGCGCTGAATATGTTCCCACTCCACTCGCGCCAGCGACGGCGTCTCCGCACCTCCATGCCCGCCGTCCCCCTCTTTATCAAACGCCGCCAAAATCTCATCTGTATCCAAGGGCTTCTGCAAATAATTGATCGCCCCCAGCCTCACCGCCTCCACCGCCGTCGCGATGCTCCCATACCCCGTCAACACCACAATCTGCATCTCCGGATATTTCTCCGCCAGCGATTTAATCACCTCCAGCCCGCCCATCCCCCCCGCCATGCGCAAATCCACGATCGCCGCCTGCGGCTTAGCCGTCGCCGCCAATTCCAACGCTTCCCCTCCATTGGCCGCCCCATGCGCTTCCAGACCCCGCATCTCCAGCGCCTTCAGCAGCCGCGTCCGAAACGCCGCATCATCATCCACCACTAAAAACTTCCTCGGAGATTCACCCTCATTATCTGTTGTCATCACATCCTCGAGTCCGGCAAATCAAACACACATCTCGTTCCCCGACCCTCCGCCGACTCAATCCGAAACTGCGCGCCGCAGCGCTCCGCTACCAGTCTAACCAAAAATAATCCCAATCCCATACCCTTGCCAGGTTCTTTTGTCGTATAGAACGGCTCCCCTGCCCTCCGCACCATCTCCGCCGACATCCCACTCCCCTGATCCTGTACCTCAAATCGCACATGCCCTTTCTCCCGGGTCACCTCCAGCACTACCTCTCCACGCCCCTCCGACGCCTCAAACGCATTCCGCAACAACACCAACAACGACTGCTCCAACCCCCGCGGCGGCGCCATCACCGTCTCCACCCCCGGCTCATACCGCACACTCAACCTCTTCTGCTCCTCCGAACTCAACGTCTCCCGCAGCCGATCCGCCATCCCCCGAATATCCACCAGGCTCCTTCGCGAAACATCTTCCCCGATATCAAACCGCATCCGGCTCAAAATCTTCCTGCACCGATCCACTTCCTGCCGAATCAACCGCGCATCCTCTCGTTCCGCCCCGATGCACCCGATCTCCAGCTCCTTCGCCACCACCGCAATCGTCCCCAGCGGCGTCCCCAGCTCATGCGCCGCCCCCGCCGCCAACGTCGTTAGCGCCGCAAGTTGCTCATTCTTCACCGCCCGTTCCCGCATCGCTTCCAGCTCCCCCTCACGCTGCCGCAGCGCCTTCACCACCCACTGTATAAACGCCGCGATCAGCACCGACACCAGTACCAGCGCCGCCCAATTCCCCCCCGCCATCGCCCCCGCCGGCAGCGGCGTCGTCGCCGTCGCCAGCGGCCAATGCCGAGTCAACAAAATCCCATAACACCCCGCCACCATCCCAATCACCACCCACGCCCACCCCTGCGGCAGCACAATCACCGCCATCGCCACATGAATCAAATACAACGACGAAAACGGATTCTCCGGTCCACCCGTAAAATACAAAATCTGCGTAAACAACAAGATGTCCAACAACAACACCCCCTGCACCAATCCCCCCGGCACCCACCTCCACCGCATCAAAACCGCCAGCACCCCATTCGACACCGCCGTGCCCAATACCACCCAGGCAATCGCCGCCAGCGGCAACGCCAAATGAAACGCCCACGTCGCCACCCCTGTCGCCGCCAACTGCCCCACCACCGCCAGCCACCGCAACCGCACAATCGCCTGCAAAACAATGAGCGGCTCATTCGCCGCCGACAACAACTCCGAAAAACTCGCTCTACGACTCACTTCCGCCACAACACCGCCTCATCAAAAATAGCCAACCAATTATTCTGACCATCCCCTCCCAAAAGATCAAAACGTCTCAAAACTCGTGGCACAGGTTTTCAACCCGTGCTTTTCCTCATCATCTATGGTTTCATCTCCCCATGCACCCCCAACCCATCATCGACCTCCAACACATCACCCTCCAACGCGGCGACACCACCATCCTCCGCGATGTCTCCTGGACCGTCGCTCCCCACACTTGCGCCGCCATCTTCGGCCCCAACGGCTCCGGAAAATCCACCCTCACCCGCGTCATCTCCGGTTACATGTGGCCCACCTCCGGCGATGTCCACGTCCTCGGCCAGCATTACGGCGAAGCCGATCTCCCCGCCCTCCGCCACCTCATCCGCGTCGTCCAGCCCGGCGGCCAATTCGACGTCGAACCCACCCTCACCGCCTACCAAGTCATCCTCACCGGCTTCTTCGCCACCTTGGGCCTCTACCACCAGCCTACCCCCGCCCAGCACACCCAGGCCGAAGAACTCCTCTCCCGCGTCGGCCTCACCAAACTCCGCGACCACCCCTACCAAACTCTCTCCAACGGCGAAAAAGTCCGCTCCCTCATCGCCCGCGCCCTCACCGGTACACCAGAGCTTCTCCTCCTCGACGAACCCACGGCAGGCCTGGACCTCCTCGCCCGCGAACAAGTCCTCGCCACCATCCAACGCCTCTTCGACCAACACAATCCACCCACCGTCATCCTCATCACCCACCACGTCGAAGAACTCCCTCCCATCACCTCCAACATCCTCCTCCTGGACCAAGGCGCCGCCGCCGCCTCCGGCCCCCCCGCCCAAGTCCTCAACTCCATCCTTCTCTCCAAAGTCTACCGCTGCCCCATCACCATCCGCCAATCCGCCGGCCGCTTCTACGCCGAAGTCACCCCCAACTCCTGGTCCAACCTCCTCTAACTCTCTCAATCCATAATATTCTTCTCAAACACCACCATATTATCCGCATGCGTCGAATCCCACCGCACCCCCACAATGTCATACCCCACATCCAGCGCAAAATGTAAAAACTCCCGCTGATGATTCAGACATTCGCACCGAATGTATTCATACTCATGATCCCGCGCCCACGCCTGCTGCGCCTCTTGCAACTGCCTCCCCACCCCATGCCTCCGCAGTTCCGGCACAATCGCCCCCATCCAGTGATAATACATCCCTGGCTTCAACTCAAACCCGATCCAAAACCCCACCGGCTTATCATCCATCCGCGCAATCAGCGTTAGCGCATTATACCTCCCCATAAACCGGCGCTTCAAAAAATCCGTCTCCCGCTTCGGCCTGAAACACTGATTATACAACTCCACTGCCTGCGGCAGCAGCTTGTCATCCGCAATAATAATATCCGCCTGTGCCACGTACGCCGTACCTCCAAACCCTCAAGTAATTCCCACTTTGGTCGATCATTGTAATCCCTTTCCTCTTTATCACCATCCCTTCTTCCATGCTTGAGATTCCTCCGCGCAGGTTGTTATGATTCCTCAATGCCAATCACACTCCCCCCCATCTCGCGTCGCCGTTTCCTCGGTACTTCACTCGCCACCGGAGCCGCTCTGGCGCTCCGCCCGAGATTCAATTTTGCCGACGACGCTATTGCGCGCGATCCCGACCGCGTCATTCTCTTTTCCGATATCCACATCGCTGCCGACCCGACGCACATCGCCCGCGACATCAACATGACCGACCACCTCAAACAGGCTGTCGCCGAAGCCCTCGCCCTCGATCAATCTTCCCATCACCCGAGCATGGCCATCGTCAACGGCGACTGCGCCTTCAACAACGGTGAAACCGCTGACTACGGACAAGTCGTCAACCTTCTTAAACCTCTTCGCGACGCCGGTCTCCCGGTCCATCTCGCCCTCGGCAACCACGACAACCGCGAACGCTTCTGGGCCGCCATTCCCCCCGAAGAAGGGGGCGGCACCGAACCCGACCGCCCCGTCGAAAACCGCCAAATCCTCGTCCTCGAAACCCCTAAAACCGACTGGATCATCCTCGACTCCCTCATTAAAACCAAAACCACCCCCGGCAGCCTCGGCGACGCCCAGCTCAAATGGCTCGCCGACCAGCTCGACCTCCCCAAACGCCAGGCCAAACCTGTCCTCGTCATGGTCCACCACCAGCCCCAACTCCCCAACACCGATCAAATCTTCATCCCCGAACCCCCAAAGACCGCCACCGAACCCGCTTCCACCAAACCGACTCACATCGGCGGCCTCCTTGATACCGAAGCCCTTCTCGAAGTCCTCGTCCCGCGTAAAAACGTCAAAGCCCTTATCTTCGGCCACACCCATGCCTGGTCCCACTCCGAATACAAGGGCTTTCACCTTATCAACCTCCCCACCGTCGCGTACCCTTTCAACCCCGTCCAGCCCAGCGCCTGGACCGACTGCCTCCTCACCGATACCACCGGCACCTTCTCCCTCCATACCCTCGACCCCAAACACCCCAAGCACGGCGACCAACTCAACCTCACCTGGCGCGCATAAAAAAAGCCCACCGACTGCGGTCGGTGGGTTTCTTAAATTACTTCACCCAGGTGCTGGCAACCCGCTAAACCCCGGCCTCACATCCGCCTCCGGCGGCTTCACCGCGGTCCCCCTCCGTCCCTGCTCCTTATCCAGCAAATCCGAAAGATTAGGTCTCGAAATCGTCTCCCCTCTCATGATCCGCTCCACATCATTCGCATCCAGCGTCTCATACTTCAGCAACGCCTGCGCCATCGCCTCGATCTGAGGTCGATACTTCTCCAGCGTCACTTTCGTCTCGGCTTCCAGCGAATCCACCAGCTTCTTCACTTCCTCATCAATAATCTTCGCCGTCTCCTCGGAATACTCTCGGCCCCCAAACCCAAACGCCGACACCTTGTTCTCATCTTCTCCATAATAGATGAATCCCACCCGCTCATTCATCCCCCAGTCGCGCACCATTTTCCGCGCGATGCCTGTCACCTGCCGAATATCTCCATAGGCGCCAGTATTGATGTCACCGGTGAACATCTCCTCGGCAATGCGCCCCGCCACGCCCATCTTGATCCACGCAATCGACCACTTCCGCGAAGTATTCGTGCGATCCTTCTCCGGCAGGGCCATCGTCACGCCGCCATAATTCCCTCGCGGGATCACGGTCACCTTATGAATCGGATCCGACACCGGCCTCTCCAGATACTGGATCACCGCATGCCCTGCCTCATGATAAGCCGTCGCCAGCTTATCCTTCTCATCAATCACCCGGCTCTTCTTGGCTCGGCCCCAGCGCACCTTGTCGCGTGCCTCTTCCAGATCATCCTGTTCAATAAAATCCTTATTCGCCATCGTCGCACCCAGCGCCGCCTCATTGATGATCGCCGCCAAATCCGCCCCCGAAAATCCCGGCGTCGCCCGTGCCAGCCTCAACATATCCACGTTCGGTCCAAGCTTCACCTTCCGCGAATGCACCTTCAATATCTCCGCCCGGCCCTTCACATCCGGCAGCGGTACATACACCTGACGGTCAAATCGCCCCGGCCTCGTGAGTGCCGGGTCCAGCACATCCACCCGGTTCGTCGCCGCACACACAATCACCTGGTCATTGGTCTCAAACCCGTCCATCTCCACCAGGATCGCATTCAGCGTCTGTTCCCGCTCATCATGCCCCCCCGACGAAAACCCGCTCCCGCGCCGGCGACCCACCGCATCAATTTCATCCAAAAAGATAATGCAAGGCGAATTATCCTTCGCCTGCTTAAACAAATCCCTCACCCGGCTCGCTCCCACCCCCACGAACATCTCAACGAAATCCGACCCCGAGATCGAAAAGAACGGCGCATCCGCCTCCCCCGCAATCGCTTTAGCCAGGAGCGTTTTACCCGTTCCCGGTTCCCCGACGAGCAGAAGCCCGCGCGGAATTCGTCCCCCTAAGCGCTGGAACTTCTTCGGATTCTTCAAAAACTCCACAATCTCCATCACCTCTTCTTTGGCCTCCTCCACACCGGCCACATCGTCAAAGGTGATATTCGTATGTTCCTTCGAAGTAATCTTGTGCTTCGACCGCCCAAAGTTCCCCAGCATTCCCCCAGCCCCCGCGCTGTTCCGCAATTGCCGGAACACAAACACATAAATAAACCCAAAGATCAGCAGCCAGGGAATAATCGGCACCAGCACATTGATCAGCATCGACTGCGAATCTTCCACCGTCACCCGTGCATTGTGCGCATCATCCGCAATCCGCTGAATCATCTCCGGCGTCGCCGGCTGATCCGTCGCCAGCTTCACCCGGAAATGCTTGATCGGCCCAGTATCCCCCGTCACATCCTTCACAAAATCCCCATTCGCCTCCGACCCCTCAATCGTCACAGACTGCACATTGTCCGATTTGAGCTGCTTCAAAAATTCTGAATACGAAACCGCGCTGTTCCCCGTCTGCTCCTTCTTCACCAGCAGGATCAGCATGATCGCCAATCCAATAAACAGCAGCCACCCAAACAACCCCTTCCCAAACCGCATCCCGGTCCCTCCCGCGGAATTCGGCGACGGACGCTGCTTCTTATTCGGGCGCTCAGGACGTTGCTCAGCCATGTGTTAAATCCTTCGTATTCCCAACATCATACCGTAAGTCCCCCAATAATAAGAACGTGTGAACCCCGTTGTCCACCCATCTTCATCACCAATCTGCCTGTAGCTCATGCACAATCCCCTGTGCCAGCTTCTCCACCGCATCCTGCGACCCCACAAACTGCCCCTCCCCCAGCGTCGGATAATACGTCACTGCCTGCAAAAACCCCCGCCTCTGCGCCAGAACCTTCCCATTCCGTAAATCTTTCCACAAGAAATTGATCGACACCGTCATCAACTTCTCTTGAGGCAGCGCCGTCTTCGGATCTTGGCTCAAATACGTCATCTGAATATCCCCGATCTCCCCCTCCAGCACCGTATCCGCCGTATCCGCACTCGCCACCTTATATGGAGTCTCCGCCTCCAGCTTATTGATCACCGCCTTGGTCAGCGCAAACTCCATCCCCCGATTAAATGTCATATTCTTAAAAATAGGCACATGCACCGTCTGCACATCCTGCCGATACAAGCTCGACCAGTGATAACCGTCACTGCTCCCGTTGCTATACCCACAACCGCCGAGCCACCCGGCAATCGCCACGCACACCACCGTCGTTATCGCACTCAGCCGCATTGTCATGATTATTCCACGCTCGGCTGCGTCGCCGGAGCATAATCCCCACCCGTCGGCGGCGGAGAATTCTTCATCGCCGACGCCGGCATCTTTGCCAGCGCCTGCTTCGCTTCCTGCGCCTCCGGACTATCCGGATACGCCTGCATCAAAAATCGATACTGATACACCGCCGACGCCCGATCATGCGTCCGCACATAAAAATTCGCCGTATGCAGGATCTTCCGCGCAAAACTCTTGTCGATCCGCTGCATCACATCTTCCAGATTCTCTTCCTTCGCCAAATCCGGATACGCCATCGCCAGATCAATCAACTGCGTCCGCGCATCCAGCAGGGGGGTCGCGTCATACGGCAATCCCCGAAACTGCGCCAGCGAACTAAACGCCGCCCGCAACCGCGCCCGAGGCACCATCGGACTCCGCGGATACTGCTTCACATACGCCGTATACGTATCCCCCGACAAATCAAACTGACTCGTCGCATAATAATAATCCGCCGTCCGCAGCAGCGCCTTCTCCGCCAGCGGCGACCCCGGCGACCTCTGCTGGATCCGGTACAACATCTCCACCGCCTCCCCCTCCGCACTCAACACCGCCATCCCAAACAGCCGCCGGCGATACCCGTCCAGAAACTCCTCGGCAATCTTGTACTGCATCTCCAGCGCCCGGTAATACAGCGGGCTATCCGAAAAATCATCCATCAGATGATCGCACTCATAAAACGCCGTCAGCCGATCCCCATTCTGAAAATACGACTCCGCCAACAGCAAAATCGCCCGATCCATCAGCGGCGATTTTTTATTCTGCTTGATCCACGTCAGCATCATGTTCATCGCCGCCACATATCCATTATGCGTCAGCAACAACTCCGCCCGATCGAGCGTCGCATCCGACACCGGCCGCGTGCTCGCCTCTCCCCCCACAGGCCTCCACTGCCCATTCTGTAGCTCCCACGACTGCGCCTCCCCCCGCGCAAGCGTCGTCCCCATCCCCAGCACCACCATCAAACAAACGCCGCAACGCCCAATGCCCATCCCTCGATTGTAATTAAACACCCCCCCCAAACAAGCCTCTCACGACAACACATAATCTGCCAACCTCAACCTCCTCCCCACCATCTGCTCCACATGCCGCGCAAACATCCGATTCAGCGGATCACACTGCACCCGCGTCAACCTCGGCAATCTCCCACCCTCCGCCGCCGACAACCTCAATATCCCCTGCACCAGTCTCACCAGTCTCCCATCGACTTCCATCCGATCCCCCACCCCCCCCTCACAATTCCAACACACAATTCCTCCTCTGCCCACCGAAAAAAATTCCCCAATCCCCACCGCCCCACACACCACGCACCCCCCCATCTCCGGCAAATATCCCGTCTCCTTCAGCAGATCCAATTCAAACGCCAGAAACGCCTCCTCCTTCCGCTCCGTCTCCATCTCCCCAATCGTCCTCTCCAGCAAATCAAATAGTGTCGGATGCGGATCATGCTCCTCAATCAGCAGCGAACAAAGTTCCCCTGCAAACAGCCCCAGATACATCCCCCGCAACGTCTTCCGCAACCCCAAATGCCCATCCTTGAGCCCCCATTCCGTCAGAGTTTCCATCTCCCGACCCGGATCAAACGTAAAGACCGCCTCTCCCACATCCAGGAGATCCACCCCCCCATCAAATTTACTTGCCCCCTGCTTGGTCCGCCGATGCGCCCCCTTGGCAATCACCCGCACCAATCCATGCCCCCGGCTAAACAACGTCAAAATCTGCGAAGATTCGCTGTATTCCACCTTCCGCAAACAAATGCACCGGTCGCTCACCATCGCCATAGACCCCCCATTATAGTCTTTCTTTTCCTTCCCATTGAACCCAACCCTACAATCCGTAGAATCTCTCGACTCAGAATGACCCGAGCGCGTAGCTCAGTTGGTAGAGCATGTGACTTTTAATCACAGGGTCTTGGGTTCGAATCCCAACGCGCTCATTACGTTCCCCACCTCATTTTAGCCGCAGCCCTCTGGGCTGCGTGTTCTTTTCCTAGAACACTCATGCCAACAAAACTAATTTCACTCTTCGTTTTTTTTCTCACCCCCCTCACCCTCTTCTCCGCCCCACCCACCACCGCCCCCTCCATCACCTTCCAATCCAACATCCCCTACGGCCACACCTCTAACCAAGACCTCCTCCTCGACCTCGCCCGCCCCGCCAGCTCCCCATACCCCCTTCCCTGCATCCTCTTCATCCACGGCGGCGCCTGGGCCCACGGCGATAAATCCTCCCTCACCCCCGCCATCCGCGCCATCGCCTCCCAAGGCTACGTCGCCGCCGCCGTCAACTACCGCCTCATCCCTGCCGCCATCTTCCCTTCTCAGATCAGCGACGTGAAATGTGCCGTCCGCTATCTCCGCTCCCACGCCGCCCAGTACAACATCGACCCCGACCGCATCGGCGCCCTCGGCGACTCCGCCGGCGGACACCTCGTCCTCATGCTTGCCACCACCACCCCCGCCGATCACCTCGACGGCGACGCCGGCTACCCCGATACCTCCAGCGCCGTCCAGGCCGTCGTCTCCTGGTACGGCCCAACCGACCTCTCCGCCCCCGACATGCCCCCCATCAGCCGCCCCCTCATCCAAGCCTTCCTTACCCCCGACTCTACTCCCCCCGCCGACCTCGTCGCCCGCGCCTCCCCCATCCATTACGTCCACTCCGACGAGCCTCCCATCCTCCTCCTCCAAGGCACCAGCGACACCCAGGTCACCTACACCCAGGCCCTCCTCATGGCCATACGCATGACCGACCTCCACGCCCCCGGCCGCGTCGAACTCCTCCTCAACGCCAATCACGGCTTCACTGGCCCCACCCTCCAACACGTCCTCGACTCCTCCCTCTCCTTCTTCAACGAACACCTCAAATCCCCCCAACCCTGATACACTATTCTTATATGAACCCACGCCATTCGTTACTTTTCTCCTTTCTCGCCATTCTCTCCCTCCAATCCCCCACCCCCGCCAACCCCCAGGACATCCAAATCACCTCCCCCGACGGCCAAATCACCGCCACCTTCCACCCCAACACCTTCTCCTACCAAATCTCCTACCAAAACCACCCCCTCCTCCCCGACTCCCCCCTGGGCCTAACCTTCGAACCCACCGGCCCAATCCTCCCCCCCCTCACCACCACCCAAACTCACCAGGACTCCCTCGACGAAACCTACCCACTCCTCGCCGGCAAATCCTCTACCGCCCGCAACCACTATAACCAAACCACCATCTCCCTCTCCGAAACCACCCCCAAACCCCGCCAACTCCAGCTCATCTTCCGCGCCTACGACGACGGCATCGCCTTCCGCTACAACCTCCCCGCCCAACCCGCCATGTCCGATTTCGTCGTCACCTCCGAAGACACCGGCTTCTCCCTCCCCTCTTCCGCCAAGGTCTGGATGATGCCCATGCCCCAATACGGCGGCGACCACTTTGAATTCAACTACACCCCCGAATCTTCCAACGATCTAAAACCCAACCAATTCACCGGCTTCCCCCTCCTCGCCGAACTCCCCAACCACGGCCCCGCCCTCGCCATCCTCGAAGCCAACCTCAACGACTACCCCGGCATGCGCCTCCGCATCGACGACCACAAAATCCTCCGCACCTTCCTCACCCCTCTCCCCGGCCAGCAAAAAATCAAAGTCCGCTCCACCCTCCCCCACACCTCCCCTTGGCGCGTCATCATGATCGGCCCCTCCGCCGGCAAACTCATCGAATCCAACCTCATCACCAACCTCAACGACCCCTGCGCCCTCACCGACACATCCTGGATCCACCCCGGCAAAGTCATCTTCCCCTGGTGGAACGGCTACCTCGTCGGCAAAAACGGTAAACCCGGTGCCGTCAACACCGCCACCTATAACCACTATGTCGACGGTGCCGCCGAACTCGGCTTCCCCTACTCCTCCATCGACGGCCTCGACATCGCCTGGTACGGCGGCAAAATCCCCGGCTACGGTGAAAACGACATCACCGTCCCCGTCCCTGCCCTCGACATCCAATCCGTCCTCGCCCACGCCAAACAAAAACACATCCGCATCCGCCTCTGGGTCGCCTCCGCAGGCATGCACAAATACCTCGACAAAGCCCTCGATACCTACGCCAAATGGGGCGTCGAAGGCATCATGGTCGACTTCATCGAACGCGACGACCAGCAAGGCATCAACTGGCTCCGCGAAATGGTTGCCAAAGCCGCCCAGCACCACCTCACCGTCACCCTCCACAACGTCTCCCCTCCCACCGGCCTCTCCCGCACCTATCCCAACCTCCTCACCCGCGAATCCGTCCGCAACCAGGAATACGACAAGTGGGACCCCAACGGCATCACCCCCGAACATAACCTCACCGTCCCCTTCACCCGCATGCTCGCCGGCCACCTCGACTACCACGTCGGTGCCTTCCGCTCCGTCCTCCAATCCGACTTCAATCCCCGCGACGTCGCCCCCGACGTCATGGGCTCTCGCTGCCACCAACTCGCCATGTACGTCATCTACGACGACCCCATGCCCATGGCCGTCGACTACCCCGCCGCCTACCGCAACCGTCCCGGTATCGACTTCCTCACCAGTGTCCCCACCACCTGGGACCAAACCCTCTTCTTAGGCGGCCAAGTTGCCGACTTCCTCACCCTCGCCCGCCGCAAAGGCGCAGATTGGTACATCGCCACCATGAACACCACCCCCCGCCAAATCAACATCCCCCTCACCTTCCTCTCCGCTGGCAATTTCACCGCCGAACTCTGGTCCGACAATCCCCCCGCCGGCCCCAACTCCCTCACCCACACCACCCAATCCGTCACCTCCAAAGACACCCTAACCACCATCCTCCTCACCGCCGGCGGCCAAGTCATCCACCTAAAACCCACCCCCTAACCCCCCCCAAATCCATCACCAAAAGCCCACCGACCGCGGTCGGTGGGTCCCTATATTAACGCCCCGAACGATCCACCGTCTCCACCAGCGTCCTTTCCCATTCCTCCAGAAAACGCAGACGCACCCGGCTACGAATCAGATCCGTATTCGACGATTCAAGATACCCTTGAAGAATCTCACCCTCACCATCTTCCGGCGGCCCAGAGCGCGGAGTCTCCGACAGCAGTGGCCCCCCCTCAAGATGCAGCGATTCCGGGCTAAGGAAACGAACAATCTGGATTTGCCCCACCACGGATTTGACCGCATAGCCAGGTCGAATCACGAGCACCTTGCCACCTGAATCGATATTGATATCGGTCGCGCCCTCCGGCACGACGATAGGCGGCTCCACTACATATCCGTCCCCAAGTCCCAGGACCAGCTCCCTCTGACTATTGATAAAAAATGATCCGTAGCGCGTAAACATCAGACCCGATTCCGATGGGGCTTTCACTTTAAAAAAACCTGGACCCCTGATCGCCACATCAAGCGAACGCCCACTCGATTGATACGCACCTTGGCTCATGTCACGCTGTAGCGCCGGATGACCATCACTCCCGACAATCGCCAGTGAGGCCTTATACCCCGGCGTGTCGGCACAACGCAGATCGTCAATGATCAGTCCCCGCGCCTCATGGATCGCGTGGATCGTCTCAACAGTCCGGTTCGAATCATGGTCCGCAGAATAAACCAGCAGTGCCGTCTGGCTCGCGGGCTTCTCTAATTTCATTGCTTCATCAGCGATCGCATTCGCTTGAATTTGCCGCTCGGCACCGGTCCGTTCAGATGAATTAAGAGTATGGCAACCAGCAACACTCACACTCGCGATCAATAGTAACTGTTTAATTCCCATCGACTCATCATGCCCGAGAAAGTTCACAGCAACAACCGGATGAATTTAAAAACCGCTTCCCCCTAACGACTTTTCCCCTCAACCCACGCCACCACCCAATACGCCCGCGCCACACTCGCCTGATCAATTAACTTCTGCTCCAGGTCTTTCTTCCTCCACCCATCCCACCTCTCCGGATACACACCATCCTTTTGCTCCTCCCCCAACTTCCCCAGCACCCTCTCCACCTTCTTCAATCTCCCCGAATCCCCCTCCGCCTCTCCCAAATACAACTCCGCCTCACAAAGCAAATGCGCAAACTTCCCCGGATCGCTCACTTCCCCATCTGCCTTAAACCATTTCTTCTCCGCCGCCCCCGCAATCCGCTGCGCTTCCACCAAATACTTCTTCTCCTTCGTCACCTCATACAACAACACATTCCCCCTGATCATCAGCGCCGAGTTATACGACCACTTCGTCTTCTCCACCGACCCATCCAAATGCAGCGTATCCCAATACAACCCATCCCCATCCTGAAAATGCTCATTCACCCATTTGTATAACCGCAGCGCCATCTCCAGATATTTCTTCTCCCCCGTCACCTGATACAACCTCACCGCCCCACAAATCGCCGGCCCATTCGAGCACGTATTCTTCGAATCCCTCTTGTCTCTCCAATAAATCCCACCCCCCAGCTCGCCCGACTCCCCACTCTCCACAAACGCAAACGTCTCTTCCGCCAGTTGCAAATATTTCTTCTCCCCACTCACCTCAAACGTCTCCAAGAACCCCAGCACCAGCCACTCATTATCATCAAAATAAATCCCCTTCGGTGCCCCCGTCACAAACGGCCGATACGCCCACAACCCCCTCACCTTCCCCCGATACGCCGAGAGCGCCTCCGCATACTTCTCCGCCTCGCCAGCCCATTTCCGATCCACCCGCGCCGCCGCATTCAGCGCCGACAACTCCACCCCCGCCTCCCAAACCGAAGCCGCCCCCTTCCCCCCCGGCACCCCCGCATACAACCCATT
>DASRRR010000073.1:0-70970 GCA_035656825.1 Tepidisphaeraceae bacterium
CCCCCGCCTTCCCAAAATACCCCAGCAACACCTCTTTCCCCTCCACTTTAAACACCCCATCCCGCGGCAACCCCACTCCCCCCATCGGCACCACTCCACAATGATACACCCCCACCGACTTCATCCCCGCTAGCTCCCTCCCAATCGCCACAAACTCCCGATTAATCGCTGACACACCCCAATACAAATCCAAAGGCTCCTTCGCCACCCCCGGATCTTTCCACAACCCCGTGTCATACCGAAAGTGCGATATCCCCCCCGCCCCATACGCCAGCGACGTATACGTCAACCACCGAATCTCATTCTCGTTCGGCCCGCGCCACCCCTCCGCCGGCGAATCACACGCCTGAATAATATTCACAAACGGCCTCCCCGCCGCCAGCGCCTCCGACCTCACCAGCGCCAAATTCAAAAAATACTGCCCCCCATCACTCGCTTTCAAAAAATGATAATGGTCATAACTGATCAAATCCGGCTTCACCACCTCCACAAACTCCTTCAGATAATCCCGATACCGCAACACCATCGCATCATCCGCCCCCACCCCCGCAAAATTCGTCGGATACCCCGCCTTCGCCTTCGCCGCTGCATCATCCGTCACCTGCAACTGCGGCCCAGTCGCATACGTCGGCAGCAGATTAATATACGCCGCATGCGCCGGATCTTTCTCCTTCAAATACGCCACGATCTTCCCCAAACTCCCAAACGCCCCCGTCCCCGGCTCATCCCCCAGAAAATACGCATACATCGCCGGATGCCCCTTCACCTTCTCGATTACTTCATCCAGCTTCTTTACCTGCCCCGCATCATCTATGTTATTCGTATCAATCCAAATCATCCCCCGCATTCCATGCCGCTGATACACATCCAGATCGCTCGCCGTCTTCGCCCACCCCATATTCCATCCCCCCGCGCGCAGCTCCTCCACCGTCCGATCCTCCACCCCCGCATTAAACCCCGGCCCACCCCAATACGTCACAATCGGCTCCCCCATCTCCCACCCACTCGCCACCCCTCCACACACCAACAACTGCGCACAAATCAACACAATCCTATTGACTAAAGGCGAAGTGGTCATATCGCATATCCTCATTTCCCTGTGTAGCCGGCGAGCTTGCTCGCCGTTTATCTCATAACTTACCAATCCAGCAATCAGCGTCCCTATATCCGCATAAAGCCTCTTTCATATCTCACGCCCTGTGCATTTTTACGTCGCATAGGCGTCTCGCCTATGCTCTTCAACTAAAATGCATGCACAAGCCGCCCCACGCCATACAAAAATCACATACTCAACTAAACCAATTTTCAACAAGCGATCCTTTTCAATCAACACGCCGGCTAATTTTTCGAGCACACCCCCTTACCCAATCCCCGCTTGGTGCCTTGGAGGCTTGGTGGTTCAACCTCTTCATTTCGAATTGAAGACCGCTCTGACTTTCAAAATCTCTCTACGGTAAATAGTTACCTAGGAATCATGATCCCCCATCAAATGATTCAGTCAACCCAGTCGATCGAATAGCCTCCATATCCCCACCCCCCCACGTTCGATCTCACCTCTTCTCAAATTCCCCTCTTTAAATACCAATTTACTCAATTTAAATTTGCGTTTTCGTAAATATATCGTAATTTGGTTAACAGGCCAGTATTTTCCCGCCCGACACATCAGCCCGATTTCTTGGAGGAGAGATATGCGTTCCCAACATCGATCTGTCTCGAAAACAAACAGCATTGAAATCCGCCGCGCTGTATTCACAATCCTCGCCGGAATCGGATTCAGCGCGCCTGCTTTTGCCACAACCTACAATTTCATCCCCGGCATCGGAACCGGCACCGCCACCCCCGCCGGCACAGCCAACTGGACCGACCCCAATAGCTGGGCCGGCACCGTCAGCGCCGTCACCACCTATGCCGTCCCCGGCGCTTCCGATCAAGCCTCTTCCTCCACTGGTGCCACCACCATCATTGATTCCGCCGTCCCGACCGTGAATGAAGTTCGCTTCGCAAACATCGCCCCCGGATCAAACGATTACACCGTCACCGGTGGTGGTACTGCCTACCCCTCCACAGGCTTATCCACCCTCACCATTGCCTCCACCGGCGCTCTCAACATCGCCAGCACCAACGGCACCGCCAACGGCTCTCTCACCATCGGCAACGCCATCGGCGCCAACGGCACCTTCAATATGAACGGCGGCACCCTCACCACCGGCGGCGTCGCCATGACCACCGAATCCCTCGGCGGTCTCGAAAGCCTCATCATCGGCGGCTCCGCCTCCTCCGCCACCACCGCTGGCCCCGTCGGCAATTTCTTCATGAACTCCGGCACCGTCACCGTCGCCAACAATTTCATCAATGGCTACGGCGCCACCATCGGATCCCCCTTTGTCGGTTATGCCTCCGGCAATACCACCCAATCCGGCGGCACCATCAACGTCGCCGGCGCTGTCATCATCGGTGCCCGCGGCCACGGCACCTACACCATGACCGGCGGCTCCCTCATCCAAACCGGCGTCAACGGCGACTCCAATTCCCTCGGCCGCGATGCCTTCGTCCTCGGTCAATCCGATATCAGCGGCACCTCCGGCAACCTCCAGGGCGGTCAAGGTACCTTCTCACAATCCGGCTCCTCCACCGTCTCCATCTCCAACGGCCTCTACATCGCCAACCAATCCAACACCAAAGGCTCCTACACCATCTCCGGCGGCTCTCTCACCGTCGCCGGCGATATCTCCGTCGCCTCAGCGATGGGTTCCGGCGTCGGTATCGCCGCCCCCGTCGCCGCCACCAACAACACTGGCCTCTTCCAAGTCAACGGCAACTCCGCCTCCACCATCACCGCCAACCACATGACCGCCAACACCCCCACCTCCACCCTCGGCTTCGGCATCGCCTCCTCCGCCGGCTCCTCCCTCATCTCCCTCTCCGCCGCTAACGGCTTCGACGGCTCCGCCCAACTCTCCTCCTCCACACTCGTGGACATCGACCCCCTCGCCGGCTTCGCCCCTTCTCACGGCTCTGTCTTCACTCTCATCACCGCCACCTCCATCTCCGCCCTTCCCACCCTCACCCTCGACGGCGACGCCTTCGACAACTCCTCCCTCTCCATCATCAACAACCCCAACGGCACCCAATCCCTCATCGACACCATCAACCCCCTCCCCGGCGACGCCAATGGCGACGGCCGCATCAACGCCGACGACTACGCCCTCACCGACCGCGGCTTCGCCAAACACCTCACCGGCTTCTCCAACGGCGACTTCAACAACGACGGCGTCGTCAACGCCGCCGACTACATGATCCTCGACACCGCCTACCTCCAGCAAAACCCCTCCGCCGCCCCCTCCCTCCTCTCCGCCCGAGACGCCCAGTTCGGCCCTGCCTACGTCTCCACCCTCCTCACCAGCCTCCCCGAACCCTCCCTCCTAACCGCTTGCGGCTTAGCCTTCCTCCCCCGCCGCCGCCGCACCAGCCACTGCTAAATCCCTAATCCCTTCTCACACACGAGAGCCCCGTCGATGGTTTCCGGGCTCTTTGAGCCCCCGAGATGTCTCGGGGGCTTTTTTATTCGAACTCCATACCCTCCTTATTCCACCTCGTTATCCTAATATCTCACCCTCCTCTCGCTACGCCCACGTCTGCCTCCCGATATACTGCAAATCCCACCATCGTCAAACGCCTTATTCACAGCGCTCAATTTGACGATGACCCATTCGCCGTGCGAAACGCCGCTCCCACTCCGACCACAATGATAATCAACCCGATCGGACTGAAGAAATAATACCCCAGCTTGGCCGGATCAAGATCAAACAGCGAAACGTGTGATCCCTTCCGGGCAAGGATGATCTCCAGCACCGCAACCTTCGCCGCGAAGATCGCCAGAATTGTCATCCCCGATGCGATAATCCCGCCGGCTCTGCTATATCCGCGATGTCCGATCTGCATGCCAATCCCAGCCGCACACCCGATAAGAATCGCAATGTACGCAATCGCAAAACCCGTCAACCACGCAACCACGATCCAGACAATGCTCGCCGCCAGCGCGAAAACCGCGCTCAGCACGATCCCCAACATCAGCGATCCGTCCGGAGCCATATGGTCGATCTGCTTGCCCCGCTTCACCGGTGCCGTCGCCTTGGTCGGCGCAGCCGCGGCAATCGCCTTCCCGGTCAGTGTATTATATCCGCAATTGACACACAGCACCGCTTTCTCATCCATCCCCTTTCGGCATTGCGGACACACCACCACCGACACCGTCGGAGTCGCCGCCGCCTGCTGCACCAAATCCTGCATAGCACCAAAGTCATCTTCCTCGTCGCCCCCGTCCGGAGCGCTAAGAACGACCGATGACCCGCATGCCGGACAACGTCCCTTCTTCCCCGCCGCCGACACCGGTGCCTTCAACCGCTTCCCACAAGGGCACACAACTGAAATCGTCTCTACGTCAGACATCGTGCTCCCTCTCCGAAATAAACAGTTTTCAATGACGCCGAAATGATTCAAATCCCTGAACCCCCATGCCGGACGTTCAGACCCTCAGAACCGCCGCAGCGCTTTTCCAAGAGCATCTCTAAGCATATCGAGCAATATAAAGTCAGTCAAAAAACTACACTCTCTACCTTCTTCATCTCATCTCATATTCGCCAGCCTCATCCCCCTCACCCCCACCCGCACTTTCGTAATCGTCGTCCTTCCCAGATTCGCAAAAAACATCTCGTCCCCTGCTTCTCCTCCAAACGCCATATTCGTAGGCCTCGACAACACAATCCCAAACGGATCATGCGCGAGCCACTCTCTCTTCCCCCCATCCCCCGAAAACCGATGCACATCATCCGACGCATAGCACGATGCATACAAATTTCCCCCCTCATCCATCGCCAACCCATCCGGCAACCTCCCCACCTCCCCGGCAAAATGGGCAACCTCCCCCAGCGATCCGTCTCCTAAAATCTGGAAGTTTTTGATGGAATTCGTATCACTTTCCACCATAAAAAGAATGTTTTCCGTCGATATCGCCAGACCATTGGCATAGCCCAGTAGACCACTCACGACCTCCCCGCGCCCTCCCTTGAACCTCATCACCCGCCCATTGCCCTTCTTCCAATTCCCCGAATCCGTCACATACAACGACCCATCTTTTCCAAAAACCGCATAGTTCGGACAGATCATTTTGTGCTCCCCCGCATGCGTCGCCAGTACCCGATGCGATCCATCCCGCTTCACCATCACCAGGCCCAGCAACGGATTACAAACCACCAGCTCCTCATCATCAGGCGTAAACGCCACTCCCCCACTAAACCCCCCGAGCCGACAAATCTCCTCCGCCTCTCCACCCCCCGGCTTCACCCGATACACCTGCCCCGCCTCCCCCCCCGCATACAACCACCCCCCTCGATCAAACGCCAGACACTCCGGATGATCCAGCCCCGTCGCATACACCGAAATCTCCTCAACCGCTATAACAGGCTTCATTCCCGCTGGTACTACCCGTGAACCAACTCCAAGGCAAGGAATCACTTATGCCTCGTCTCCTGATCGCCGCCCTTTTACTCCTGTCCACCCGCTGCACTGCAAACATCCTTTTCAGTTGTCCCCCCGACAACGATCTCTACACCCAATTCTCCATCTTCCCGCGCACTGATTCTCCTCTCCAAGCCGTCACCCAAGCCCAGCCCGGCGATTCCGTCTTTGTCCTCTCCGCCGGCTATCCCAAGGCCGCCACTCCACTTGGCCCTGCCTTCTGGCAGACCGCGCGCGACAAACACCTCCATCTCTACGTCGAATTCCCCGCCGACCTCCCCGGCAAAACCATAGGCCCCATCCACCCCACCTCCTGGGAACGCGACATCCTCCCCGCTAATCTCCACATCCTCCAGCAATTCGACTGTCACTTCCTCCCCATCCAGGCAGATCACCCGCTCCTCGTCGTCGGCCGAGTCGCGGGCTATGACCAGGCCCTCTATGGACTTCCGAAAGACAATTACCCCATCCTCTTCGAAATGGAGAATGGCAACTGGCTCATCGCCGCCACTCAACTCAGCAACTTCATTACCGCCCGCTACGAACCCATCGACGAATGGACCACTCTCTGGCAATCCATCCTCACCCGCGTCGCCCCCGACCAAAACTTGAAGTTCAAATATCACCCAACCGTCCACCCGGCCTACGGTAAGGCCGACCCCCTCCCCAAAAACGCCGAGCACAACTCCTTCACCACCTACGCCAATTGGATCACCCATTCGCGCCTCCTCGTCTCCGCCGACCGCGCCCCGGAAATCAACCACCAGATCGCCACGGGCGCCGAATTAATCAACACCCCCGCCAGTTCCACCGGCGACGGTACTCGAGGCATCCTCGAAGGTTACACCTCCCAAATCCAAACCGACGGCAGCCAGCAGCAACGCCTCCCCCTCCGCGCCGACTGCAACACCGAATCCGCCATGGTCCTCAGCCTCGACCCGAGTCCAAATAGCCAAAAAATCGCCCAAAACCTGCTCAATTACGTCTTTATCAAATCCGACATCTGTGCCGGCGACCGCGCCAACCCTGCCAGCCCCGCCTACGGCCTGATCGGTTGGGGTTCCACTGCCCCCGCCTGGCTCGTCGCCAACTACGGCGACGACAACGCCCGCGCCATCCTCGTCACCATCCTCACCCAGACCAGCCTGCGCTCAACCGAGTGGTCCCCTTACATCCTCCGCGCCATCCTCGCCAACCTTCGCACCACCGGCACCCTGGGCTTCCGCGGCGATCGCGTGGACATGCCCGCCCTCATGCAACAAGGCTGGAAACCCTACCACGACGCCGCCACCATCAACTACGCTCCCCACTTCGAATCCTACCTCTGGGCCTGCTACCTCTGGGCCTACCACCAGACCGGGGACCCGATCTTCCTCAACAAAACCAAAACCGCAATCCGCATGACAATGGACGCATACCCGGCTAAATGGCGCTGGGGTGACAACATAGAACGCGCCCGCATGCTCCTCCCGCTCTCTTGGCTCGTCCGGGTCGAAGACACCCCCGAGCATCGCGGCTGGCTTAAACGCATTGCCACCGATCTCTTAGCCTGCCAACAACCCTGCGGCGCCATCCAGGAACGCCTCAGCGGCACCGGTGGCGGCCATTACCGCATCCCCCAATCCAACGAAGCCTATGGCACCGGCGAAACCCCGCTCCTGCAAACCAACGCCGACCCCGCCTCCGATCAACTGTACACCACAGGATTTGCGCTCCTGGGATTACACGAAGCCGTCGGCGCGACCGGCGATCCCGACCTCAAACAAGCCGAGGATAAACTCGCCGATTACCTCTGCCGCATCCAGGTGCGCTCGGAGAAAATCCCCTATCTCGACGGAACCTGGTTCCGCGCCTTCGATTATGGCAAATGGGACTACTGGGCCAGCTCCGCCGACCTGGGCTGGGGCGTCTGGAGCGTCGAAGCCGGCTGGGGCCAAGCCTGGACCGCCGCCTTGATGGCGCTCCGAGAAAAACAGACGACCTTCTGGGACCTTACGGCGGATTCCAAAATCAAGGAAATCCTTCCAGCCATAAAGGACCAGATGAAGATCACTTCCGAGTGAATTTATACACATGCACGTCAAATGGCCCGAACCAGTCCGTAAATGAACCATTGGTGGCTTCAACTTTACGAGGTTCTTCAAAGACGACGGTGCCGTCCTTGCAGTTCGCCGGCAGGCCACTGAACCGCACGCGAATCGTTGGCCCTTCTTTCTTGCAGGCCAGGACATACACGTCATTCCCATCCTCTCGCACCAAAAATTCCATGGCGCTGGCATCCGCTGCCAGTTCATCCTGCACAAACTCCGCCGGCCCTTTCGGCACATTCTTATGCTCATCGGCCTTGGTCGCGACTTGACGCTTGGGCGGATTCTCCGCAACGACCTTGAGCTGGATCGAAGAATCCGGCGCAACAAGCGCCGGCAGGATGGGGGATTTCGGCCCGATCTCGTCAAACATCGGCCGGATGATGCGATCAAAATACGTCCAGTTATAACCATACTGCTTATCGCGATCATTAAACGTCTGCGGCAGCGCCCCGCCGAAATAGGTTAACCCTCGGCTGCCATTGATGATCGCCTCATACGCCATGAAACGCTGCTGCGCAAACGTCGGAAAACGCAGCGTACGTCCAGGTTTGGCGACTCCAGAAAACGCGATTTGCAACGTCATCCAGAATGGCTTTTTTCCCGCGACTTGATGCATCGTGCGCGTGAAATCGCCGACCATGCTGATTTCCTTGTTCGCCGCAATCGAGTGAACGCCAGGCGGATAGCTGACGGGGTAGATATCGATTCCGCCGATGTCCCAGCCGCTGTTGTAACGCTTGAGCGAGTCGACGGTTCCGCGCGGGGCTTCCACCAGCCAGATCAGGTGATTCGGATCATTTTGATGGATGATCTTTGCAACATTCGCCACGTCTTCGGGCGTAGAGTCTTTAGGGTTATGCGAATTGCCCCAATCCGGTTCGTCGGCCCCTTTCCATAAACCCATGCCGGGCGAGTCCTTAAAAGTTTCGATCACTTTTTTCAATTCCGCGGTTTTCTTTGCGTTCGATGCCGGGAAATTGGATAAGTCCCATCCCAGCCATGGGCAGCAGCGCATGCCATGCGCCGCCGCGGAGGCTTGCATGAGCTTCTCCTGATCAATCGTCCCCTGATTCCAATCCGGCTTGCCAGAACGCATGAACATTGCACCCGCGTCCGCGAATTCCTCATACGCATTTTTTCCATCCGGCGCTTTAGCATCCGGGCCGGGGACGATGGTCAGTGCGATTGGAAAGACCTTTTTTCCATCGACCATGAGCACGCCGGAAGGATCGAGTGTGAACTTTGAGGCATGAATAATTGGTTCGGCGGCGCGAGTCAAAGCGGCAGCGGCGGCAAGAGCCAATGAAGCCGCGAGAAGTTGAACGGACTTTTTATATCTCATCTTATTTGCTCCGGTAATCAAGTTAAAATTGGATTGCTGCATCGGATCCGGCCTGGGCGGCGGAAGCGGGCAGGCCGGTGATTGGATCAATCGCCAGTGCGTTGGCATTGCCGGCGATTTCAGGGGCGGGACCGCCCACATCCTGACCTCGGCGGGTGGTGTGTCCCATCGCTTCCAACTTGTGCAATATGGCATCGGGAACCGCCGAAGAGGCTGCGATGGGGTCGTGCGTTTCAACATGGATGCGCGGGGCCGTCACGGCTTGCTCAGGCGTCAATCCAAAATCGATCAAATTCACCATCAACTGTGCTGTCACAGTGACGATCTTCGTTCCCCCTGGCAGGCCGACGGCAAAGCGCGATCGGCCATCACGCAGCGCGATCATCGGCGCCATGTTGTGAAATGGCCGCTTGCCGGGATGAGGATAATTAGGAGAGTTGCGATCGAAATCGAATCGCGACATCCCATGCCCCATGACCAGTCCGAGACCGTCGATCACGACTTGCGAGCCAAAGAGAAAACCTTGCGTGCAGGTGATCGAGACGAGATCGCCGTCAGCATCGGCGACAAGGACGTTGGCGGTGTGCGGGCCGGTCGGTTTTTCGGCTCGAGATGCAGCCAGTTTCCCGCTGCGAATCTGCGCCGCCTTACCAGCGGCATGCTCACTCGACAGCAATTGCGCGATCGGCATCTCGACAAACGCCGGATCACCCGCCGTTGATGACCGATCCTGCCAGCACAACTTCGTCGCCTCGGCGAACAAGTGATAATACTCAGCGGAGAAAGGCTCGATTTTCGTCAGGTCAAACTGTTCAAGCGTTTTGAGAATTTGCAGCGTCGTCAGCCCGCCCGAGGGCGGTGGGGGGGTCAGAATCGTGTGCCCGCGATATTCAATTTCCAAGGGCTCGACATATCGTGGCTCGTACGACGCAAAATCGGCCTCGGTGAGAATCCCGCCATGCGCTTGAATCTGTTTGCAGATCGCGCGGGGAATTTCGCCATGATAAAATGCGTCAGGCCCGTCGGTTGCGAGCCTGCGGAGAAGTTTTGCCTGATCTTTTTGAATCCACAGATCCCCGACGCGCGGAATCTCGCCCGAGAAGAGCGCGTGACGCGAAACCGGGTCCGTGCGCGTGGTCCACTGGACGATCTGCTTGTGAAAAACCTCGGAAACAACGAAGCCTTGCTCGGCGACATCCGCGGCGTATTTACACGCCGCCGAAAAAGGCAATTTCCCATGATCTTTAATCGCCAGCGCCAGACCCGCGATCACCGCTGGGATACTCAGCGCCAGATAACCATGATTGGCCGTCTGCTCATTGGGATAAAGCTCAGCGCGAAATGCCTGCGGCGCGACGGTATCAAAATCGATGGCGACGGTTTTCCCCGTCCCGGTGCGCAGCACCAGCGACCCGCCATATCCACCGATGCCGACCTGCATGGGCATGACAACGCACAACGTCAGCATCGCCGCCGCCGCCGCATCGATGGCGTTTCCGCCTTGCTCGATTGCGAGCCGAGCAGCGCGGGCGGCGTCCGGGTGTGGCGTTGCTATCGCGGTTGTGGATACTCTCATCTGAATTTCAATGATAAGGTGTTGAATCGATTGTGAGCGTTTGAGCGATTCTTTGTGTAACACCATCGGGCATTAAAGTAAATCAAAAGAATATGGCATGAGGATCGGGCATATCGACATTATTGTGATTGTTGTCTACCTGCTGGCGACGCTGGGCTTGGGGGTCTATCAGGCGCTGAAGATTCGCTCCACCGGCGATTACTACGCCGGTGGGCGCAAATTCAATAAGTTTTATCTGATGATGCACTCGTTGGGCACCGCGAGCCACGCCGACGAGCCGGTCAGCGTGATTGGCGGAGCGTTTGAAAAGGGGATGTCGGGGATCTGGTACACGTATCTCTATCTGCCGCTGACGCCGATTTTCTGGCTGCTCGCACCGTACATCCGCCGATCGCGCTTCGTCACGATGGCGGATTTTTTTCGCACGCGCTACGACGGCTCGCTGGCGATCCTCTATTCCATCATGGGCGTGCTGAAAATGAGCATCGCCATCGGCGTTGTCCTCAAAGGAACCGCCACCATCGTTCGCTCCATCAGCGGCGGAGAAATCCCCGAACACCTGGCGATCTACGCGATGACCGTCGTCTTCGTCATCTATGGCTTTGCTGGCGGATTGCGCGCGACCGTCATCACCGAAACCATCCAAGGCCCGCTGATCGTTCTGATGTCGCTATTGATCGTCCCTTTCGGCATCCACGCGGCAGGGGGGTTTGCCGGCCTGCATGAAGCGCTCCGCGCCAACATGTTCGACCTCACCGTCGGCGTCGGCACGCATGGCAAAGAATTTACCTGGAAATGGATTCTCGCCTCCTCCCTCACCGCCCTTATCGGCTTCGTCGCCCAACCCGGCATCATGGCGGCGTTCGCTTCGGGAAAAACCGAACTCGAAGGCCGCGTCGGCTACACCTACGGCACGATGATCAAGCGCTTCTGCGCCATCGGCTGGGTGATGACCGGCGTGATCCTTGCCGCGATGGTCGCCCAGGGAAAAGTCGACGGCACCGTCCTCGCCAAACAGCGTGAACTCGCTTTCGGCACCGCGATGCAGGTCCTGCTCCCGCACGGATTATTGGGATTAATGTTCGCCGCCGTCTTCGCCAGCCAAATGGCGACGCTCTCGGCTATGATGGTCAACTCATCAGCTCTCGCCTCCCGCAATCTCTATCATGGCGTCTTCCGCCCCAAGGCCGGCGATCGCGAAGTCCTCAACGTCGGTCGTATCAGCGGACTTTTCCTCGTCTCCATCGGCGTCCTTCTCGCCAACCAACTCCCCAGTGTCGCCAACGCTCTGACGATGCTACTTCAAGTCTCCACGCTCATGGGCGTCCTGGTCTGGGCCGGCGTCTTATGGCGGCGAACCAACACCGCCGGCGCATGGGCCGGATTCATCGTGCTGCTGGCATTGTGGCTCGGTTTCGGCCCAGTCGGAATGCTCTTCAAACATTCCTGGACCTTCCTTCCAGCATGGGTCGGCCGTTACGGAACCGAGCAGGACGTCTTCGACATCATGATCCGCTACCTGCCCGCCGGCATTATCGCGCTCATCGTGGTTTCGCTTCTCACTCCCGCGCCGCCAAAGAAACAGGTCGATGATTTTTTCCTCCTCCTCAAAACTCCTGTCGGCCAGGAGGACAAACTCATCGCCGCCGGCGTCCACATGGTCTACGCCGGCAACACGCAGGCAAATCGCCTCGAGACCGACCACCCGCGCTTAGTCCACTGGGGCGGCTTCGCATTGGCGGCGTTCATCTGCCTCCTAATCATCGGCCTGCTTTTCCTCCTGGCTCGGATTGGAGGTTAAGCCCTTGATCACCAGCCAGACCCTCGTGCAATCCCTCCACACCATGGGCGTTCGCGAAGGCGATGTCCTTCTCTGCCACAGCTCTTACAAAAGTTTCGGCGATGAAGTCGAAGGCGGCCCAACAGGCGTCGCTACGGCATTAATCGAAGCAGCAGGGGGTTTAGGCTCCATTTTCATGCCGACCTTCAATTTCGCCCAGCTCCCCTGGAAACCCGGCGAAACCGCTTCCCTCACCGGCGTCATCACCGATCAATTCTGGCGCAATCCCGGCGTTCTCCGTTCACTGCATCCCACTCATCCTCTGGCCGGTATCGGCCCCATCGCCGCAGAAGTGCTCGCCGGTCACGACCAAACCCACCCCTTCGGCGCCGACAGCCCGATCTGGAAATTATGGCAACGCAACATCTGGGTCCTGCTCATCGGCGTCGAACACAGCTCCAATTCCACCGTACACGTCGCCGAGGAAGAATTCCAACTCCCCTACGTTAAACGAACGCGCGTGCAAAAAGTCTGGCGCGAAGGACAGTGGACTGAAATCACCCTCCGTCGTCCCGGCGACAGCAACGGCTTCGTCAACGTCGGCCCGGTCCTCGAACAGATGAACGCCGTCAAAGAATCCTACGTCGGCCAATCCCGATTCCGCCTGATGCGCTCGCAGGATGTCGTTCGCGCCGTCGGACAGATGGTGAAACAAGACAAAGGCGCGCTGTTATGCGACGAACCTCATTGCCAACGATGTATCGAAGCTCGGCAGATGATTATCGCCGCCGCCGGATGAACAAAACCGCTCCCATAGCAATCCCCAGCATGCCCGGCTCCGGCACCGCCATCAGCAGATCCGTCTCAGGATCGAACGGCTGCGGGCCTGTCGTCGAATAAGTGAAAAACCTCACGTCATCAATCGTGCCATTGAACAGATCACCATGCAGCGCCGCCGTCGGATACCCGCCGATATAAAACGACCCGGTCGGCGCGATCGGCCGCGTCTGGGCATCGCTGCTCAGGTCAGGAACCTCGGCATTTCCCACATAAAAATCATTGGCGGTCGCCCCGCGTAAAAACACCAGATGCGTCCATTGATTAGGCACCACCGGAGCCAGGATTTTTTCCGTGTCGCCGATGCGGACGATGTAGTTCCCACCTTTTTCAAAAAATCCAACCCCGTTCGACGCCGCCCCAAGCGACGCCAGGAATGGCGAACCGTTATACGCAATGAGTGCGTACCCGCTGGCATCAGCCGGCGTCAGCGCACTCGGCTTCACCCACGCCTCCAGCCCGTAATTAGACGCCGGCGTCGCCAGCACACTCAGGCGGCTGTAAAAACTTCCCTCCACTCCCCCCGCTCTTGTTATATCGATCGGCGAACTTGGATTCACAAACCGCATCGACAACGTATCCGCTGCCGCCGTCGCCGATGCCAGCGGCGGCACATCCGACGAATACTGTGGCTGCCCATGCCGAGTCAAATCGAATCCGTTCGGCCCTGAATCCACCGTCTGAGCATCCCCCACATTTCCCGCACCCGCACCAGGATCGGCGTCCCCCAGTTGGTAATATGCCTCCACGGTAATTGCACCGCGCGCCGCAACACACAATCCCAGAACCAATAATGCCGCTAGTTTCATAACCAACCTCCTTCCAAGACGTGATTCTTCCTACAATCTAACGCATAATTTATCCGAATATTGATTAATTTTCGAGGAATTGCATGTCTTTTCACGCCCGATTTAAATCCTGCGGCTCAAACGTCATCATCGAAGACGCCATCCATATCGAACACCCAGAATTGCTCGAAGTCGCTGATAACGTGCGATTTATGCGCGGTTTCCACATTGGCCTCGGCCGCCCCGGGCGCGTGCAGATCGGTTCCAATGTCACCTTCTATCCCAACTGTTTTATCCAAGGCGGCGCCGACCGCCTGATCATCGGCGACCACGTCGAATTCTTCCCCGGCACCTACATCTCCCTCGGCAGCAAAGACTCATTCGTCGAAATCGGCCACCACTCCCACTTCGCCCCCAACTGCGTCCTCTATGGTTGGGGCGGCCTGAAAATCGGCCCCCACTGCAACATCGCCGCCCACACCGTCTTCGCCACCATCGGCCACGATCAAACCCTCCGCGACCAGCCCATGTCCCTCGTCCCTGCCGTCGCCGGCCCGATCACGCTGGAAGAAGACATCTGGATCGCCGCCAACTCCACCATCTGCGCCAACGTCACCATCGCCAAAGGGTGCATCATCGGCGCCAACTCCGTCGTCACGCGCGACACCAAACCCTTCGGCCTATATGTCGGCGCCCCCGCCCGCCGGCTGCGCGATCGCACCTGATCCCTTCACCAGGTCGACATCCCCACATGCACCACATCCGATTCCACCACGTGCTGCGCCTGCGCCCCGCGCTCGGAAAAAACCAGCATCAGCACATGATTGTCCGTCTTAATCGTCGCCGGTTCGCCATAAGCAATCCGCGCCGATTCAACCTGCCGCCACCCCAGCCGCAAATACATCGACTTGACCCGATCCCCGCAAAACAGCATCGCACAATCCGCCCCGCTGCTTCGAATATGCTCCGTCGCCACCCGCGCGATTTGTTCTCCACAGCCGCGCCCGCGATAATCCGGATATGCAAACACCGCCGACAACCCGGCCACCCGATACGCAGCCCCATTATGCTTCACCAGCCGAATCCGCGCCGAAGCATGCGCAACCAGCAACTCACTATCCATCAGCACAAAATGAACCGCCGGCTCCGCCTCCACTAAGCGCGGCCAAATCATCGTGCTATTATTCACCCCCGGCCATTGCATGCGCATATACGACCGAATCTGCCCCGCAATCTCCTCAGGCACCTCATGTCGCGAATACATATAAAGCTCGAGCATTCTCGCATCTTACCTCTTGGATGCACGCAATGAACGCCGCCACGCGCATAACCTCATTCATCTGTCTCGCCTTACTCCTCACCGGCTGTCAATCCAACGCCAACTTCACTCTTACCAATAATCCCATCGGCCCACCTCTCGTCGGCATTGGCGCCTGCATGAACCCCTACCTCTACGCCTACCCCAACTGGCCGGCCGAGGTCAACGACGACAACATCCACGCCCTCGAATCCAAAATCATCGACCTGCACCCCCAATTCGTTCGCATCTTCTTCCTCGATAGCTGGTGGACCCAGGACACCGATCCCGTCATCGCCAAAAACCATCCCGGCATGCGCCAATCCCTCATCCGCACCATCCGCCTGGCCCAGAATGCCGGCGCACAAGTCCTCCTGCAATTCTGGTACGACCCCAACCGCTACAAAAACCCGGAGGACGTCGCCCGCCGCTTCGCGCAAACCATTTCGGATCTGCGCTCCATCTACAATCTGACCTCCATCCATTTCGCCACAATACAAAACGAACCCAACGGTGACGGCGACGACATCACCCTCGATCAGTACATCCACCTCTACCGCGCTTTCAACCGCGCCCTGCGCGATTTGCACTTACGCGACCAAATCCAAATCATCGGCGGCGACCTCCTCAGCTCCAATCAGGACAAATGGTTCGCCATGCTCGCCAAAGATCTCTCCCCCATCCTCGACGGCTACTCCATGCACGCCTACTGGGACGCTTGGGACACCAAAAAACTCTCCCGCCGCCTCAGCAGCGTCGCTGACATCGTCCACGCCATGCCCGCCAACCAGCAGCGCCCCATCTACGCCACCGAGTTCGGCGTCCGCGGCCACCGCCTCAACCCCTCCGACGAACCCGGCTACTCCCCCGACGGCCAGCCTATCGCCAACACCCCCGCCTACTCCCTACAAATTGCCGCCTTCATCCTCGAATCCCTCAACCACGGCTACGCCGGTGCTATCCAATGGGACCTCTACGACGCCTGGTATGACCGCAAAATGGGCTACGGCGTCATCGGCCCCGCCGAACAAAACTTCCCCCTCAAACCCGGCTACTCACTCCTCAAACTCTTCACCCACTCCATCCCCCCCGGCTCCCGCGCCCTCCAAATCAACGGCTCTGTTAAAGACGTAATCATCACCGCCCTCGCCACCCCCGCCGGCACAACCTGCATACTCCTCAATCGCGGCGAATCAAAACAAATCGCTCTCGCCGGCCTCCCCTCCCACGCCCTCTTCTCCACTCAAACATGGAATGTCGAGAGCCCTCAACAACCCTTCAATTCCCATCACCAACTCACTCTCCCTCGCGATAGCGTCACCTTCCTCTGCTCCCAACCTTGATCTCAATTACGTCAACATCCCCTTCTCCCGCAACACCTGATCCAGCGCCACATTATTCGGCACCGATAACACCCGCCCCGACACATCCACCGTCGGTAGCTTCTGCTTCCCCTCATTGTGCGACCTCACCCAATGCTTCGCCTGCTCATCCTTGTCCACATTCGCATACGTGAATTCCAATCCCAATTCCTTGAGATGCTTCAACGTATTCTGCGTATCATGACACCAATCCGCACCATAAACCTTGATCCCGACCATCGGAAACCTCCCTTTGTCTGACCCGATTATACCGAACTTTTCAGCCGCACATTCTTTTTCTGAAATTTTGATTGAACCCTTCGCCTTCGGCGCGCAACGTATCGAGCAGTGAAAGACGCCGCCGCCCTGTTATATGAACGCTTCCTGATCCTCCGCTGCCAATCCGGCGACGCCACCGCGTTGAGCGAACTGATCGCCCGCTATTCCCCCGGCCTTCGCCTCTTCCTCCGCAAAATCACCGGCCCAACCACCACCCCCGACGACCTCCTCCAGGAAACCTGGTTCGCCGTCTACCGCAAGATCAACTCGCTACAACACCCCGAAGCCTTCTCCGCCTGGCTCTATCGCATCGCCCGCGACCATGCCTACCGCGAACTTCGCCGCAAGCCCGTCCGCCACACTCCTTTTGACGACGCCGACTTCGAACCGACGACTCCCGAAGAAGACCACTTTACTCCCGAAGAAGCCGCCAACGTCCGATCCGCACTCGACAAACTCCCTCTTGAACAGCGCGAAGTCCTCGTCCTGCGCTTCATCGAAGAAATGACCTACGAGCAGATCGCCGACGTCATCGCCTGCCCCGTCGGCACCGTCCGATCAAGAATTCATTACGCCAAACGCGCCCTTCGCGCAAAACTCGAAAAGGAAGTGTACTCATGAACGAAAACGATCTCGGCAAAGCATTGCTTCGCGGCGAAGACCCCATCAATCTTCAACTTCTGACCGACCGTGTCCTGCTCCGCGATCGCCGCAGAATGTGGATCGGCGGAACCGCCTGCATCATGGCGTGGGTGCTCGCCGTCATGTTTGCCTGGGCAACCATTCTCCCCATGCTCAAAAAAGTCAGCGATCTCATGATGGAGATCGCCCAGAACTCAAATCTCCCACCCGCAGTGCAACATCAGCAAGCTATTTCGATGATGCAAGCGATTAGAGGAGGAACGATCGCCACTTTCATCGGAAGCATCGCCTCCACCTTCGTGGCGGCGCTGTTCACTGTCTCATTCATCATTCTTTCCCGCCGCGCTACTTTGCGACAGCTCAACGCCCGGCTCGCAGAAATCTCCACCCAACTCAAAACAATGGCGAGCGCTTCCAAATAACCGACGGCATCACAAATCATTCACTGTCCGCGTTTCCCCCAGATCCTGCACCTCATCCGTCGGCCCGGATTTCACCTGCGGCACCGTCGGCAGCGGATACTCGCTGATCGCCTCCACCCGAAACGACTTCGGCTCCAGATGATTCTGAATCAGCCACTTCCCAATCGTCGCCGACAGTTCCTTATCCAGACTCCCCACCTCGTCGACCTTCAGCCCCACGAGATAATTGCTCAGCCCGAATACTTCCGCTTTGCGCGACATCTCGCGCAAAATCATCCGCGCATGCCCCTTGGTCTGCGGATCTGCCGGCACCACCCGCGCCACAAATACCGTCGTCGGCGGATTCGACAAATCCTTCAGCGCTTCCAGCGCCGCCGCCCGCGCGTCCCGCCGGGTCGAATAACTTCCTTGATAATCCTGCACATCCCCGGTCAGCGAAAACGCATATTTGGCTGTCATGGCGACTCCTTTATCTACAGATATTATCGTCACCTGCCACCCAATTATTCAACCGACAAATTTCTTCTCACCGTTCTTCCGGATACATGGCTCGAGACTTGGGCATTTTGATATCCATCGGGCTTGCCTTGTACGCAAATGGCAGATTCTGTTCAGATATCTGAACATTATTGTAGCGCAGCAATGTCCCCTTGGCGCGTTCTAATTGAGCAATTGCCGTCTGATAACTGGCAATTGCTTCGGCCTCCTCCTGCTCTTGCGTAGCAAGCTGCTCCTGTGCCGACAATTTGCGGTTGACGAAATCCGGCGTCAAAGGCTCGCCACGCGCTTCACGCTCCTGCAGTGCATCCAGCGCGTCCTGTGCCGCCAATCGCGATTGCCGGCTCGCCGCCGTCAGCGACCAGGATGAATTCACCTGGTTCAACGCCTGTTCCACATCCAGTGACGCCTGCTGCACCAGCGCCTGATACTGATCGATCGCCTGCTGTCGTTGCAGCACGCTGCGCTTCATGATCGCCTGCGCCGCGCGATTGCCGATCGGAACCTCAAACTGAAAACCGATCTTGTAGTTGATATGTCCGAAATCATTCTGGTCATACCATGATTGCTCAGCTTCGGTGTCATTTCCCTGCGAGCCTAATCCACCCACCAGATTCAGTGCCGGCAGCAGATTGTTCTTCGCCACTCGCGCCACTATTCCCGCCGCCTCGATACGAAGCAGTTGCTGCGCCAAATCAAAACGGTTCTCCATCGCCGCATCGATCTGTTCTGACTTGATGAAGTTCAGCGGCTCGACCACCGGTTGCGAAGCCGGCAGAATAACATCCGGTCCAGCCACCGGAATCGACGGATCACCCATGAATTTCTTGAGTTGATATGACAGATCCAGCACCTGCGCCCGCGCTTGGATCAGACGGGTACGCCGCGCCTCGACCGACGACGCCGCCTGCGATGTCTGCACGCGCGATACTTCCTGTCCGAACCGCTTCAGCAGAATGTCGGCGGTATTTTCCGTGCGCTGCAGTTCTTCCTCCAGCGTCTTGACCGTCCGCTCGGCCGCTGAAAGTTCCCAATAGGTCTTTTCAATATTGAATAGTGTCTCTTCAAGCTGCTTACGAAAATCCAGCACGCTGATGCGTGTGTTGCTGCGCGCGATATCAATTCTCGCCCGATTCACCACCGACCCGAAGTTCCTCAGGATTGGCTGCGTAATCTCCAGCACCAATTGGCTTTCATAGAACGGATTATTCACGGTCCGTTCCGGCTGCTCATAGGTGTAAGTCAACTGCTCGCGCGCCTCGATCTGGCCGCCGCTTTCCAGGTTCTGCCGCACGCCGGTCTGGAATTGACCATTTCGGATGTCGTCAAAATTGGTCACGATATTGCGCAGCGGATTCGTCGGGTCCGGCGTGGCGATCCCGGCGGTTTGGTCGTCACGATAGGAATATTGGTAATTGGTGAAAAATGTGGGATCGAAATTTCCTTCCGCTTCCATGATGCGCGTCTGCTCGATGGCCGGGTCGTAGCCGGCGACGCGGACGTCGCCGTTGTTGGCGACGGCGCGTTGGATGATTTCCTGGAGCGTCATGCGGCGCACATCTTCAGGCCGGTACAAGGGTCCCGTGGCCGGGGCGATTGCCGGGGGCGTGAGCGTGATGGTCCCGTCGGGATTGCGTTTGGGGGGGAGATAGTCGCTTTGCAGGGTGGGCGTAAGTGCTGGCAGGGTCGTAGGCTCCATCTCCCGGGCGAGCGAGCGCTCGGCCTGGAAGGCGGCGCGCGGTTTGAAGGGGGGAGAGTCGGGGGCGCATCCTGTGGCCACACCGAGACTAAGCAGGCAGAGACTGGCACCCTTGCGTTTGAACCGTTTGGCCATCGTCGGAGCTCCCAAAACCAGGACCGGGCTTTTGCCGGGTCATTATACGGAGTGAGTTAAGTTACCACGAGGCATTCACTTCCGTCACATCAGGTCGGACATGTTATCGAGGGATTTGCTTCTCGCCAGCATCGGTGCGCTCGGGTAATTTAGTTGGCATGCCGCCGACGGATGAATCTGAACCTTCGCGATCGCTCCAGGATGTCATCGACGACATCGGTTTGTACCCGCCTGAGGCGTTTGATTTTGTGCAGCAAGGGCTTACGTACACGGTGCAAAAGCTGCATGGAGACGAGAAAGACCCGGAGGCGTCGCGGCATGTGTCGGGGCAGCAATTGTGTGAAGGGCTGCGGGAATATGCACTGATGCAGTGGGGATTTCTGGCCAGCGTGGTGCTGAAACGGTGGAACATCCAGTCTACTATCGACTTCGGGCGGATTGTGTTTGCGCTGGTGGATAACGGTTTTATGCAGAAAACCGAGCGGGATACGATCGAGGATTTTCGCAACGTTTTTTCGTTCGATGGGGCGTTTGAGTCGGGGTATCGGATCAAAATTTAGTCTGCCGGGAGTGATATTTTTCAGTGGAAACAGATAAGAAAGACATGAAAAAGTCTGAAAATTCGACCCAATTTCCCCCCGCTTTTCGACCCCGGCGAGGGTTATTTTACTTATTCTTGGGATTGTTCATTTTGTGGTGCGGATTTGTTTTGTGGATGTTTTTGTCGACGGTCTATCCGCATCCGGAGCTGGATGTACATCGCCGAGCAGGGGCGGGGGCGACAACATCATCGACGGCGGATCGGTAGGGAGCGGGATCAGGAGCGGGATTCGGCGCGGCGGTGGGAGTTGTGGTGGCTGGCGACGATGGCGATGAGTTCGATGGGTTCGACGGGTTTGGGGAGGTGCATTTGGAAGCCGGCGAGGAGGGCGCGGCGGCGGTCCTCGGAGCGGGCGAAGGCGGTGATGGCGACGGCGGGGGTGTCGCCGCCCTGGCTGTGGGGGAGGGCGCGGACGCGGGAGAGGAATTGGTAGCCGTCCTGGCCGGGCATGCCGACGTCGCTGAGGATGAGGTGTGGGCGATTGCGGCGGACGAGTTCGAGGGCTTCGTCGGCGCTGCCGGCGGTGGAGACGGTGGCGTGGCAGCGTAGAAGGATGCGCTGGATCAGGTTGCGAGCGTCGGGTTCGTCGTCGACGACGAGGACGCGGTAGCCGTCAAAGTTGGGGAGGTCGCTGAGAGGGGTGTTGAGCGGCTCAGCCTGAGGGTGAACCGGGGAGTCATCGCGCCGTTCGTGGGCGGCGGCGAGAGGGAGGCTGACGATGAAGGTTGCGCCCTGATCGGGGCCTGGGCTGGAGGCGGTGATGGAGCCGCCGTGGAGTTCGACGATGGATTTGACGATGGCGAGTCCGAGACCGAGGCCGCCATGACGGCGGGAGGAGGAGGTTTCGGCCTGGGAGAAGCGGGCGAAGAGGTGGGGGAGAAAATCGCGGGGGATCCCTTGGCCGGTGTCGGCGACGGTGATTTCGATGTGTGAGTTGACGCGCTGGAGGAGGACCTGAATGCGTCCGCCGGCGGGGGTGAATTTGATGGCGTTGGAGAGGAGGTTCCAGAGGACCTGCTGGAGGCGGTTGGGGTCGGCGATGATGGGACCGGCTTTGGGGTCGAGGAGCTTGGTGAGGCGGAGCTTGCGGCCGTCGGCGGCGGGGCGGACGGAATCGACGGCGCTGGCGACAATGGCGGCGAGGTCGACGGACTGGAGGTCGAGGCGGAGCTTGCCGTTGATGATGCGGGACATGTCGAGGAGTTCGTCGATGAGCTGTGCCTGGGCGCGCGCGTTGCGTTCGATGGTTTCGAGGCCTTCCTGGAGGTCTTCGGGATTGTCAGAGGAGCGGAGGACGTTGGCCCAGCCGAGGATGGCGTTGAGAGGTGTGCGGAGTTCGTGGGAGAGGGTGGAGAGGAATTCATCCTTCATTTTGCCGAGTCGTTCGGCTTCGGCGCGGGCGGCGGTTTCGCGGGCGAGGAGGGCTTCGCGTTCGCGGAGATTGCGTTTGATGCTGGTGATGTCGCGGGCGACCTTGGAGACGCCGATGACCTGACCGGCGGCGTTGCGGACGGGGGAGATAGTGACCGACACGTCAATGCTGCGTCCATCCTTATGGCGGCGGATAGTTTCAAAATGGTCGACGCGCTGGCCGCGGCGGATCTGTTCGAGAATTTTGGGTTCTTCGTCGAGGCGGTCCTGGGGGAAGAGGACGGTGATGGACTGGCCGATCATTTCAGCAGAGGTGTAGCCGAAGATGCGTTCGGCGGAGGTGTTCCAGCTTTGGACGATGCCGTCGAGATTTTTGGAGATGATGGCGTCGTCGGAGGAGGAGACGATGGCTTTGAACCTGCCTTCGAGGGCGGAGGTGGCGGAGGTGTCACGGCAGACTTTGGACGCGCCGACGACGCGGCCATTGGCGTCATGGATGGGGGAGATGGTGACCGAGACGGTGATGGGGTGGCCGTCTTTGTGAAGGCGGATGGTTTGAATATGGTCGACGCGTTCGCCCTTTTGAACACGCGCGAGGATTTTGGGTTCTTCGTCGAGGCGGTCAGGGGGGAAGAGGATGGTGATGGGTTTGCCGACGATTTCTTCGGCGGAATAGCCGAAGATGCGCTGGGCGGCGGGGTTCCAACTGCGGACGGTGCCGTCGAGGCTTTTGGAGATAATGGCGTCGTCGGAAGAGGAGACGATGGCGGCGAGGAGGGCCTGGAGCTCGGCGGGGGAGTTGAGGGCCGGAATCATTAGATTGTTCATTGTTCCGGTCCTGGCGCTGGTAAACAGAGACACCCTGCAATCATAGGATAAATTAGGATGTGTTCATACGGGGAAAATGGCGGATAGGCTTAGTGTGGAAGGTATATCTATTTTATCGAAATGATCCGGCAGCGTTGCTGCGGCGTGACGCTGGAGGGATTTGGGATGTGGGTTTAATTGTCGGCGAGGCCGCCGGGGCCGAGGGTTACTTCTTTAACCCCGGCGGAGAGGAATTCGCTTTGCGCGGCGAGGGCTTCCTGATAGGAGATTACGGCACCTTTGTGGGCGCGGAGGAGGATGGAGTGGAGGTGGTGCTCGGAGACGATTTGGGGGATATCGGCGGGGGAGGCAACCCAGCCGTTCCATTCGAATTGGCCGGCAAGGGTGAGGTAGATGGTGGTGGGGGTGTCGTGAGAGATTCTTGTGGCAGGAGAGGGGGGATGATGGCAGGTGCAGCCGGTGGAGAGGAGGGCGGCAGCTAAAGGGAATAGCATTTTCATGGATGTATCTCCCGAAGAGAGCAGATAGGGTTTAATCGACTTTATCGTTGCGAGACCTGGGTGAATGTCAACAAACTGGACGGACAGGCTACAATGAAATGGTCATCTGGTTATTGAAGGAGATTGAATCATGGCGAATGCGAAGACTGTGGAGTTGCTTGGGAAGGAAGCGGAGGAATTGTTGGGGTATCGCGCGAAGGGGTTTGAGAAGGGGGCGTTGCATTTACCGGGGGGGGATTTTGTGGATCGGGTAATGGCGCAGGGGGATCGGCCGATTGGGGTGCTCAGGAATTTTCAGATGATTTTGAATCATGGAAGGCTGGGGGGGACGGGGTATGTGTCGATCTTGCCGGTGGATCAGGGGATTGAGCATTCGGCGGGGGCGAGCTTTGGGCCGGAACCGATTTATTTTGATCCGGAGAATATTGTGAAGCTGGCGATTGAAGGGGGGTGCAATTGCGTGGCGTCTACGCTGGGGGGGCTCGGGATCGTGGCGCGGAAGTATGCGCACAAGATTCCGTTTCTGGTGAAGTTGAATCACAACGAGCTGCTGCAATATCCGAATCGGTTTGATCAGATTATGTTCGGGCAGGTGGAGCAGGCGTTTAACATGGGAGCGGTGGCGGTGGGGGCGACGATTTATTTTGGGTCGGAAGAGTCGACGCGGCAGATTCAGGAAGTGTCGACGATGTTTAAGAAGGCGCATGAGCTGGGGATGGTGACGGTGCTGTGGTGTTATCTGCGCAATCCGGCGTTTAAGACCAAAGAGAAAGATTTTCATCTGGCGGCGGATTTGACGGGGCAGGCGAATCATCTCGGCGTGACGATCCAGGCCGATATCATCAAGCAGAAGATGGCGACGGTGAACGGGGGGTATACGGCGCTGAAGTTTGGGAAGACGAGCAAGGAGGTGTATGAGAAGTTGACGCCGGGGGATCATCCGATTGATTTGGTGAGGTATCAGGTGGCGAATTGTTATATGGGGCGGGTGCCGATGATTAATTCGGGGGGGGAATCCGTCGGGGCGGGGGATCTGGCGGAGGTGGTGCGGACGGCGGTGATTAATAAGAGAGCGGGGGGGATGGGATTGATTACGGGGAGGAAGGCGTTTCAGAGGCCGATGAAGGAGGGGGTGGGGCTATTGAATGCGGTGCAGGATGTGTATTTAGATGGGGGGGTGACGGTGGCGTGAAGAGTATTTAGTTACCGATGGGGCACGGATGGACACCGATAAAACAATGCAGAGGTGTGTTATTTGGTGTAAGAGCATGTTGGTAAATGATTTATGTTTGACAACTTATTTTATTTAATTTGACAACATATGCGAGTATAATTGTCAACATGGGTGTGAAAGGTGAGCAGATTCGGAGTTTTATTCTCAGTCAGGTGCGGGAGCATCCGGGGACTATTACTAACCTGGTGGTGGAAGAGTTTGAAGTTTCGAGGCAGGCGGTCCATCGTCATTTGCGGGAACTGGTGAATCTGGGTGTGTTAGCGGGAAGGGGTGTGACGCGGGGGAGGATGTATCATCTGGTTGAGACGGATCGGGCGGAGGTGGCGTTGGCGATTACGTTGGGGTTGAATGAAGACGAAGTGTGGCAGGCGCAGGTGGCGGACCGGGCGCGGGATGTGCCTCATAATGTTTACAACATCTGCTTTCATGGATTTACGGAAATGGTCAACAATGCCAAGGACCATTCCGAGGGGACGGAGGTCCGGATTCGGTTTGTGAGGACGGCGGCGGATATCACGATTTGGATCGTGGATAACGGGGTGGGGATATTTAAGAAGATTACACGGGCGATGAATTTGCCGGATCCGAGGCAGGCGATGATTGAACTGGCCAAAGGGAAATTCACGACCGACCCGGACCATCATTCGGGGGAGGGAATTTTTTTTACATCGCGCGCGTGCGATGAGTTTGAAATCCGATCGGGGGATTTGTCGTTTGTTCATAACAGCAAAGATGATTGGCTTTTGAAACGCATGGAAACAGAGCAGCCGGGGACAGAGATCATGATGCGCGTTTCGTTGATGGCGAAGCGGACACTCAAGGAGATTTTTGACATGTTTGCAGCGCCGGAGGAGTTTGCGTTTAATAAAACGCATGTGCCGATGAAACTGGCAAAGTTTGGGGAGGCGAATCTGATTTCGCGGTCGCAAGCGAAGCGGGTGCTGGAGCGGGTGGACCGTTTTGCCGAGGTGATATTGGATTTTGATGGGGTGGAGATGATCGGGCAGGGATTTGCCGACGAGATGTTCCGGGTGTTTGTGCGGAGTAATCCAGGGGTCAAATTGCTGGCGATCAATACAAACAAATCAGTGGATCAGATGATCCGGCGAGCGCAAGGGCACGATGTGAAGCGGGAGACTAATGGGAAGTGAAAAGATCGAGGGAGCGGAGGAGGGTTTGGGTGATGCCCCAGGCGGCGGGGATTGCGACGATCAGCCAGCAGGCGATGACGAGCCAGAGGGGGGTTTTGTGAGTGGGATTAGGGGAGAGCATTGGCGGGCTCCTTGGTGAAGTGGTGTTGGGAGACGGGGCGGATGAGGAGGTTGGCGAGGAGGCCCAGGAAGAGGAGGGAGGCCATGATGGTCAGGACGGCAGTGTAGGCCTGGGCGGGGGGGAGGTGGCGGGATTGGATTTGGTAGGTGCGGAGGTAGTTGACGAGGAGCGGGCCGAGGAGGCCGGCGGCGGACCAGGCGGTGAGGAGGCGGGCGTAGGTGACGCCGATGGAGCGTGAGCCGAAGAGGTCGCGGACGTAGGCGGGCATGGTGGCGAAGGAGCCGCCGTACATGGAGAGGATGAGGCAGGCAGTGAGGACGAAGAGGGGGAGGGAGTTGAGGGAGGAGGAGCCGGTGCGGGGGAGGAGGAGATAGAGGGCGAGGCCGATGGTGAAGAAGAGGGTGTAGGTGGTTTTGCGGCCGATGTAGTCGGAGAGGGTGGACCAGAAGAAGCGTCCGAGCATGTTGAAGAGGGAGAGGAGGCCGACGAAACCGGCGGCGGCGGCGGGGGTGACGCGGGATTTGAACATTTCCTGGATCATGGGGGAGGCTTGTTCGAGGATGCCGATGCCGGCGGTGACGTTGAGGCAGAGGACGAGCCAGAGGAGGTAGAATTGCGGGGTGCGGAGCGCGGTGGCGGCGTCGATGTTGCTGGTGGTGATCATGCGGGTGGCGGGTTTGGGGATGTAGTTGGCGGGGGCGTAGTTGTCGGCGGGGACGCGGATGAGGATTGCGCCGAAGAGAATGGAGCAGAAGTAGATGGCGGCCATGACGAGCATGGTTGGGGCTACGCCGTTGGAGGTGGCGGAGGAGAAGTGGGACATAAGCCGGACGGCGAGGGGGCCGCCGATCATGGCGCCGCCGCCGAAGCCCATGATGGCCAGGCCGGTGGCCATACCGGGGCGGTCGACGAACCATTTGATGAGGGTGGAGACGGGTGCGACATAGCCGAGACCGAGGCCTATGCCGCCGATGACGCCGTAACCGAGGTAGAGGAGCCAGAGCTGGTGGGTGTGGACGCCGAGGGAGGAGAGGAGGAAGCCGGTGGAGAAGCAGCAGGCGCTGGCGAGCATGGCTTTGCGTGGGCCGGCGTTTTCGACCCAGGTGCCGAGGAAGGCGGCGGCGAGGCCGAGGAAGAGGATGGCGATGGAGAAGATCCAGGCGAGGGAGGGTTGGGTCCAGTCGGCGGGGTCGTGGTGGGTAATGCCGATGATTTGAGTGAGGGGGAGTTTGAAGACGCTGAAGGCATAGACCTGGCCGATGGAGAGGTGGACGGCGAGCGCGGCAGGGGGGACGAGCCAGCGGTTGAAGCCGGGGGAAGCGAGGGTGTGACGGCGGTTGAGGAGGGTCATAGTGGGCTTTGTGAGACTTTTACGGACTTTATTTTGACGTTGGCTCCTGACATGGTGGTCAGGGTCAGGACATCTTTTATGCCGGTGAATTTGGCAGGGACACTGCAGCGTTGTTCGCCGTCGACGGAGAGGGTGAGTCTGTCGGATTCGATTTTCAGTTCGATGTCGAGCCACTGGTTAGTGTTGACCTTGCCGGCACCTGTTTGAACGGCTCGGCCGGTGGGTTTGCCGTCGATGAGGAGGTCATTGGGATGCATTTCCCAGTTGAATGCCATGCGGACGCCGCCGTAGTGGAGGCGGATATTGGTGCTATCGGTCATGGCGATGACTTTGAATGTGACGGCAGGGGGATATGCCTTGGCGGTGGAGAGATGTTGGGTCTGGGTGTTGAGGACGATTGCGCCGTCGTCTTTGTGATCGGTGTCGCCGGTCAGGGATGAGAAAATGTCTTCCCAATTGGCGGCGTTGGAGGGGAGAGCTTGCGGAACAGCGGCTGCCTGGGGCTTAGCCGGCGCGGAGGCGGGCAGGGTTGTGGCGATGGATTTATTTCTATCGTCAGGCACGGCGATGATCTGGGTGAGATGGAGCGCGCGAGCAGAGAGGTCCATGCGGTAGGCGAAATGTTCGAGGAAACTGCCGCCGAGGAGATCATCGGCGTCTGGGGCTTCTGCGGGCATGACGACGCATTGCACGTTGTCGGCGGTGAACTGGCCGACACGGACGGATTTGAGAGTCATCAGGTGGGCTTTGACGGTTTTCCCGCTGGCGGTCTTCATTTTGATGACCGGGTCATCGGGCCCGGGCTCGAGGCCGATGAATTTTGCGGTGGCGGGGTTGAGGGAAATCAATTCTGAGCCGGAGTCGAATACCATTTTGCCAGCGGGCTTATCGTTGAGGGATACGAGCACTTCGGGAACGCCGCGGCCCATTTCCACGGGGATCACGGCGGAGTCGATCAAGGAGCGGAGCTTTCGGACGAAATCGAGATGCTGCGACCACGTTTCGGAAGGGCCGAGTTTGAAATTCTTTTTTGTTTGTTGGTTAAGCTCGGCGACGGCGTCTTTAGCAGCCTGGTCGCGGGCGAGGGAGGCGTATTGCGCGGCACCTGCCTCCATGAGGTCGGAGGTTTTTGTCACGGCGGCGATGTAGTCGTCCTTTCCGTCGGCCATGGATTGAAGGTCTTTTTCGCGGCCGGCTTTATAGAGGGCGGCGTCGCGGATGTAGCCGAGCAATTGGTTGTCCTGCTCGGCCAGCGGGTTGTATGACTCCGGGTGGTGGCGGGCTATTTCCATTTTCGCCTGAAGATCACGGACTTCGGAATCCCACTGGGCAATCTTAAGATCTACGCGATGGATATCGACGATGATAGCGTCACGTTTCCAGGCGGCGTGCTGCATGGTGGAGCGGACTTTGGTCAGGTCGCGAATCTGGTCGGAGGACTTCGCGTCAATATCGAGGAGGTAAGTATCTCCGACGGGGATCAGCCCCTTGGATTGGAGGACCTGGTCGGGACTGGTATTCGCCAGGCAGGCGCATCCGAGGAAGGTGATTATCAACAGGATGAGTTTGATGTGGCTATTCATCTGCATCAGATGAAGTCGGTGAGGTTCGGGTTAATGATTTATCTGTTCCAAGGGTTGTTGTAACACCTTAACGGATTTTACTTTGATTGTCGCGCCGGCGAAGGTGCTTATGGTCAGAGCGTCTTTGGCATCGGCGAAATTTCCTTTGACACTGCATCGTTGTTCGCCGTCAACAGCGAGGGTGAGGCGGTCGGGCTCAATTTTCAGTTCGATGTTCAACCATTGGTTGACGTTTACTTTGCCGGTGCTTTTTTTAACCACTCGACCGGTGGGTTTGCCGTTGATAAGCAGGTCGTGGAGATGTGTTTCCCAATTGAGGGTGATGGCCACGCCGTCATAGTGCATTCGGATGTCGGTGCTGTCGGTCATCGCGATTATTTTGAATGTCACGTTAGGCGGGTAGGTTTTGGCGGTGGAGATATGCTGTTTGCCCGTGAGGACGATCGCGCCATCCTGCGTGTTGCTAGTGTCTCCTGTGAGGGAGGAGAAGACATCTTCGCCGTCGTTGGACTTGGCGATGGCGGGTTGGACGGATGGCGCGGTCGCGGGCGTGGGCGTGGCGGGTGTGGTGGAGGGAGAGGTTGAGGTTACGGATTTGTTCTTGGCGTCGGCTCGGTCAGGAAGGGGTGCGAGCTGGGAGAGATGAAGCGCGCCGGCGGCCAGGTCCATGCGGTAGACGAAATGCTGGAGGAAGGATTCGCCGAGGAGGTTGTCGGCGTCGCCGGCTTCGCGGGGCATGATGGCGCATTGAACATCGTTGACGGTAAATTGGCCGACACGGACGCTTTTGAGCACCATCAGGCGTGCCTTGACGATTTTCCCATTGGCGACCTTCATTTGGAGTGTCGGGTCGTCTCGGCCGGGTGTGAGACCCAGAGAGCGGGCAGTGGCAGCGTTGAGCGAAATGAGGCCGGCACCGGAGTCAAAGACCATTTGCTCAGACGGCTTGCCATTGAGCGAAACCATCACTTGAGGGACACCAATGGTTGTATCGACGGGGATGACGGCCGAGTCGATCGATGCCCGCTGTCTCCGGATGAAGTCGAGGTGCTGTTGCCAGGTGGCAGAGGGACCGAGTCTTAATTTTTTCTTTTCGTCCTGGTTCAACTTGGTGATGGCGTCTTTGACGGATTGATCGGCGGCGAGGGCGGCGTACTGGGCGGCGCCGGCTTCCATGGCGTCAGAGGTCTTCACGACGGTGGTGATGTAGTCGTCCTGGCCGTCGGACATTGCTTTCAGATCATTCTCCCGAGCCTCTTTATAACGGAGAGCGTCACGGATATTTGCGAGGAGCTGATTATTCTGGTCGACGAGTTTGTTGTAATTTTCAGCATTGCGCTTGGTACTCTCCATGCGGGCGGCAACATTGCTCCGTTCACAATCCCATTCGGCGATCTCAGAATCGGCCCGGTGGATATCCGCGTTGACGGCATCGCGCCGGTGCTGGTTTAGCTCTATGTCGAGGCGCATTTTGGACAGCGCGCGAATCTGGTCAGACGACTTGGCATCGATTTCCAGGATGTAAGTATCGCCGGCTCGAGTTAATCCCTTTGACTTGAGAAGGTCTTCTTCGCCGGCATGGGCGCGGGCTGTCCAACTCAGCAGGATGAGCGATATCAGTGCTAGTTTGGTTGAACGGTTCATGTGGGCCGATTTATTTGGATTTCAGGCTGTAAGTGAAATCGACTTGTTGTTTGTCGCCGGCTTTGACTGTTATGTCAGCGGTAGGGGGGGTGGGGTGTAGAAGGGAGGATTCGTGGAGGACGGAGAGGGTGTAGGTGCCGGGGGGGAGGCCGGTGAGGGTGAAGGAGCCGTCGGGGCCGGTGACGGCGAAGAAGGGGTTTGCCAGGACGTGGATGTAGCCGGACATCCAGGGGTGCATGAAGCATTTGACGTTGATTTTCATTTCGGGGGATTTGAAGGAGATGTCGTTGGTGGAGCCGGCGACGGGCATGCCGAAGTTGAAGGGGTCGTTGTCCTGGGGGGAGGCCATGACGTTGTGGAGGGTTTCGTCGGAGTTGCGGACGGTGAGAATTTGCCCAGCCATGACGGCGACGACATGGGGGACGTACATGCAGCCGACCTGGTCGAGGAGAACGGGGGTCTTGGGGGGGTCGAAGTCTTTGTTTTCGAGGCCTTTGCTAATGTAGACGAGGACGTTTTGGACGGTGGTTTTGTGGTCGGCGGTTTGGCCGAAGAGGAAGGTGTCTTTCATGGGGATTTGGTCTTTGTGGTGTTCGCGGCAGAAGGCGCTGCCGGCGATGTCGGTGATGGGGCGGATGGTGGGTTTGTCGCCGGTGAAGAAGATGGTGCCGGTGAGAGTGGCGGTGTCTTTGGTAGAGGGGAGGCCGCCGGTGGATTGGGAGGGGGGGGCGGCGGCGCGGGTGAGGCTGGAGAGGAAGAGAGTTAGTAAAACCGGTACAAAACGGCGTTTCACGGGTGCTCCTGGAAGAAATTTTTACCACGAAGAGCACTGAAGACACAGAGAGCACAGAGAAAAATCAAATTAGATATTTTTTTCTTCTCTGTGCTCTTAGTGGTCTCTGTGCTTTGTGGATATGTATTATTTTTTGTCGAGGGGGGCAGTTTTGGCGCCGGCGGGGACTTTGTCGGAGGCGACGATTTTCCAGACGGAGCCGCGGGGGTTGGAGAAGGGGTTCCATGTGCCGTATTGGCTGGTGGCGCTGGTGACGTAGAGGTTGCCGGCTTCATCGTCGTTGCCGGAGGTGATATTCAGGCTGGTGTTGAGGAGTTCCTGCATTTGCCATTTGTGGTTGGAGTCCTGGGCGACGCCCCAGATGCGACCTGAGCCCCAGTCGCCGGCGAGATAGACGCCGTCGAGGGCGGGGAGATCGGGGGAGTGTGAGACACCGAAGCCGGCGATGCAGATGCCGTCGGTGGCGTGAGAGTATTCAGCAATGGGGGGGACGCCGAAGGGGGGAGTTTTTTCGCCGGCCTGTTCTTTTTCGATGGGGAAGGGGTGGGTGCCGTCCATGATCGACCAGCCGTAGTTTTCGCCGCCTTTGGAACTGGCGGGTTGGAAGTCGATTTCTTCCCAGGTATTTTGGCCGACGTCGGCGATGTAGAGGTCGCCGGTCTTGCGGTCGAAGGAGAAGGTCCACGGATTGCGGATGCCGTAGGCCCAGATTTCAGGCTTGGCTTTTTGTTTGATGTGGGAGAATTCGAGTTCGGATTTGCCGAAGAGGACCATTAATTGAGGGTCGGCGGCGTGGGCGTAGGGGTTGGAGTCGGGGATGGTGTAGCGCTGGGCTTTGCGATCTTTGACATCGACATCGATGCGGAGCATTTTGCCCATGTAGGTGGAGAGGTCCTGGCCGGTTTCGAGGACGTCCCCTTCCCAGCCGCCGTCACCGACGCCGATGTAGAGATAGCCGTCTGGGCCGAAGGCGATCTTGCCGCCGTGGTGATTGCAGTAGGGGAAGTCGATTCGCATGATCGGGCGGGCGGTGGACATGTCGACTTTGTTGGGTTCGTCTTTGTCGACGTGGTATTCGACGATGAAGGTCGCGCCATTGAACCAGAGGTCGGCGTACGCGATGTAGAGCAGGCCGTTCTCTTTGAATTTGGGGTGGAACGCGACGCAGTAGAGGCCGTTCTCGAGGAATTGGAAGGAGGTGTTGGCTTTGTTGTCGTAGAAGGGTTCGTCGAGGACTTTGCCGTCCTTGTCGATGATGCGGATGGTGCCGGGGCGCTCGCAGACGAAGAGTCGGCCGGTGCCGTCATTGGCGCTGGTGACGTGGATGGGGTCAACGAAGCCGCCGGCGACTTCGACGAGTTGGATGGAGACGTCCTTGGGGAGATGCCCGCCGGGATGGGCGGTGTCGGCCATGGAGGCGGGGACGGCGTTCTGGGCGGAGGCGAACGAAGTCGCCAGCGTCAGAGCAAAAAGGGCCGGTAAGAAACGATGCTTGCGATGGAGATGCATAGCGGTGGTTCTCCGAATTGAATGAGGGACGTGAATTGTGGATGGAAGGCTACCGATTGCGAATAGGAGTGTCAAAAAGAAAGCGACAGGTTATCGGTCGGGAAGATCGGGCGGCGGAGTTGCGCCGATCGCGCCGCGGTAATCGAGAAAGTAGGCGAGCGTGGCGAGCATGAGTTCTCCGACGGTGGCCCAAAGGCGGAGGAGGATGGAGAGGAAGTCGAGGAGGACCTTGGGATTTTTGAGCGTCAGGCGGACCGAGAACGGGAGCGCGACCCAGGCGGCGAGGACAAAGACGGGTTCGCGGACGCCCAGGCCGGCCTGCGCCCAGACGGCGATGAAGCCGGCCATCCAGGCCAGGCAGTATGCGCCAGTGACGACCCACCAGTGTTGGGGTTTCAGGCCGAGGGGTTTGTGGACGAGGAGCCAGATGGCGGAGCCTTGGAAGAAGAGGCCGAGGACGTTCCAGGCGAGGAGGAGCAGGAGCGTGGCGGCGGGGAGGTGTTTTTGCACTTCGGCTTTGCGGAATTTGCGCAGGACACGGTTGAGCAGGCCGTAGAAAATGTTGGGATGGAGGGTCAGCAGGAGCAACGGGATGAGTGCGCAGGCGATGAAGAACCAGACGCGGGCCTGGCCGTGGATTTTGACGCCGAGCCAGAGCATGCAGGAGACGGCGACGAGGATATTGGCCAGGAGGAAGAGGATGAGTTCGAGGATTTGGGAGGCGGAAGCGGAGCCGGCGTCGACGCCGTAGGGTTTGCAGAGGTAAACGCGGCCGAGCATTTGCGAGATGCCGGAGCCGACGTAGCGGGCGAGTTCGGAACTGGTCCAGATGCGCAGCGCGGGGCGGAAGGGGAGCGGGTGACCCAGGCCGGCGATGATGCGCCACCAGGTGATCATGCGGAAGGTCACGAGGAAGATCGCGAAGAGGATGGAGGCGGAGAAGGCGTCGAGGAGGGAGATCTTGTCGACATTGGGGAGGATGTCGCGCCAGTGCTGGGCGACGCGGTAGATGAGCCAGGAGAAGACGACGAGGGCGAAGAGGATGCCGAGGATTTTCGAGCGATTGGATTTCTTTTTTTGGGGATTATCCGCGACAGGTGGTGTCGAGGCTGTTGAAAGAGGATTAGAGGAGCTGTGCTCGGCTGTCATGGGCGGGGGGATTCTACGGGGAAGAGAGGGTGCATTGAAGGGAGGGGAGTTTTGGGGGCTTCATCGATGTTTCATTCGTTGTCCGGATTACAGGCAGGGTAGAGTCAAGTTGGATTGTGTAAATGGCCGAATGATCCAATACGGTGCGCGCGGAAATTCGTCGATCGTCGGTTTTGTCGTGCATTGCGCTGGCGATGGGGATTTTTGCGTGCCTGCTGACATGCGTGATGGACCGGCCGAAACCGGCGCGGCCGGGGGAGGGGGACGGGGCGTTGTATCGCGCGATTTATACGCGCGTTCATGAAGGTCAGAATTATTACGATGCGGCCCATGCGCAGCTGCAGGCCCGGCATTATGGATTAAGGTCGGTGTTGAACTGGCGGGTGCCGACGCTGACATATTTGCTGGCGGTTCCGCCTTCGCCAATATACGCCAGGCTGCTGCTGATCGTGATTTCTCTGGTTGCCATTTTGCTGGCGGTGAATCGATTGAAAGAAGGGGGACTGTCCCCCTTATTGGTTCTTGTATTTCTTCTGTTGGGATCGTTGTTGTCGGTGGTTTTTATCGAGGCGGTGGTATTCTCGGAGCTTTGGGCGGGAGTGTTGATCCTGTTGTCTATTCTTCTTTATCCCCGACACCGGTTGCTTTGCACGCTGGCGGGGCTGGCGGCTTTATTTCTTCGGGAATTGGCGGCGGTTTATGTGTTGATCCTGCTTATGCGCGTGATCTATGACTCGTTCTCTGCTGAATCCTCCAGGCGTCGACTCGTCAGCACGCCTGGCGCGGTTTTGATGATTGGATTATTCATTTATACGCTGATTTATTTGTGGCATTTTCATCAGGTTCAAGCCCATATACTTGCGGATGATCCGGGTTATCCGAGTGGATATATGCAGTTGCTTGGGCTGCCATTTTTGCTGTCGGCAGCACGGCAGAATATCTGGCTCATGCTGCTGCCGATGTGGGTGACGGCGATTTATCTGCCGGTGTGTGTGTATGGGATGTTTTCATTGCCTAAGAGTATCGGGCAGCTTGTGATCCCTACGGTGCTGGCGTATTTGGCGCTGTTTGCGATTGCGGCCAAGCCATTTAATGACTATTGGGGGTTGATGATCTCGCCGCTGCTGGCGATTTCGTTGCCGGCGGGGATGGTCAAGCGGAAGATCAGCCCTTGAGAGCGCCTTCGGTGAGTCCGGCGACAAAATCGTTTTGCAGCCAGAAGAATAGTGCGATGACCGGCAGGAGACTGAGGAGGGTGCCGGCCATGAGGATGCCGTAGTTTCCTTGATAAGTGGCCATGCCGGCCATGTTGGCCAGGCCCAGGGGGAGGGTGAATTTGCCTTCATCTTGTAAGACGACTTGCGGCCAGAGATAGCTGTTCCAGCCCGCGAGAAAACTCATGAGTGTGTAGGCGCCGGTCATCGGGCGGACGACGGGCATGGCGATATCCCACCAGAGGCGTAGTTCGCTACAGCCATCGACGCGGGCGGCCAGTAAGAGTTCGTCGGGGACGGAGGTCATCGCCTGACGGAAAAGGAAGATGCCGAAGACGCTGACGGCGGCTGGGACGAGGATCGCCAGGTAGGAATTCACCCAGCCGAGGCGATACATCAATTCATAAGTGGAGGGGAGTAAGACCTGAGAGGGGAGGAGCATGGTCAGGACCATGAGGCCCATGATGAGGCGCTTTCCGGGGAAGGAATATTTGGCTAACGCGAAGCCGCCCATGCTGCCAAGGACTACGGTTAATACGGTTTGGGTCGCGCTGAGGAACAGCGAATTCCACATCCAGCGCAGGAAGGGTTCGCGGGCGAAGAGCTGGATATAATTATCGCTGGTGAGCGGGCATGGGCCGTGGCCGGTGATCCAGTGTCCGATTTCTGCCCAGGGGAGGAATGGATGTTCGAATAGTTTTTCGCTGGTTTTGACAGAGGCGCAGGCGAGCCAAAGGAAAGGGATCAGGCTGATGGCTGCTGCGATGAGCAACGCGGTGTGCAAGATCAATCTTTTCACATCGCCCCCAGGCGTTTGAGCAGGCGATATTGGATGACGCCAACGATGGCAACCATGATGACCAGCATCCAGCCGATGGCGGAGGCGTAACCGAGATCGCCGGCGTCGAAGCCGGTGATGAAGAGGTACATCACGATGGTCATGCCGCGCCCACCGGGGCCGGGGCCTTGGTTGAGGACATAGGGGAGTTCAAATAGTTGCAAGCCGGCGACGATGCCCATGAAGATGAGGAGGTTCAGGACTTTGGAGATGCTGGGGAGTGTGACGTGCCAGAATTTGCTGAGTTTGCCGGCGCCGTCGACGCTGGCGGCTTCGTAGAATTCCGGGTCGACGCCTTGGAGGGTGGCCAGGAAATAGATCATTGCGAAACCGACGCTGAGCCAGAGAGCGGCGATGAGGACGGAGACCATGATCCAGTTTGGGTCGCTAAGCCAGCCGATGGGTGCGATGCCTAGCGCTGCCAAGACATGATTGACCAGGCCGCCGCGGCTTTCGAGGAGGACGCCGAAGATGATGGCGACGAAGACTTGGCCGGTGAGGTGGGTGGAGAAGAAGGCGAAACGGAACCAGTTGCGGGCTTTGACCCATCGGGAATTCAGCAGCAGAGCCAGGCCGAGTGAGAGGGGGATCTGTACGATCAGGAAGGCGATCGTGAAAGCGGCGGTGTTGGCGACGGACCACCAGAAGACCCAGTCGTGCAGGAGGAAGCGAAAGTTGCCAGAACCGACGAATTCCATGCGCTTTGGACCGATGGCTTTATAGAAGCTCAGGATGAGGCTGCGTCCAAGCGGGTAGGCCATGAAGAGGCCGAATACCAGTGCGAACGGCAAGAGAAAGAGGTAAGGAGCGTTGCGTGATTGCCAGCGCCACCAGCGATCGCGGGGGGTCATTCGAAACCCCCGAAGCGGATGTATTTTTCCACGTCGTCATTGGTGCTTTGCAGCCATTGTCGGCAATGGATTTCAAGTTCCGGGAGGCTCTCGCCATTTTGTACGGCGCGTACGGCGCGATGGAGCACGAGGGATAATTCTCCGGTGGCGATGGTGGTGAATGGAGTGATGATGCGGTTCGGCAATTCGCCGGCGAGTTTAATTTCAAGTTCGCCGACGCGCTCGTTGCTGAAAAAGGGATCGGGTTGATGGAAGCCCGGGTTATTCCAGGCACTTTTTAATGCGGGGAGAGTGTCATAGTTGGTATTGCTGGTTGTCAGAAACTTCAGCGCCTGCCAGGCGCTGTCGACATCCTGGCAGCCGCGCGGGATGGCGACCATGGTTCCCCCCCAGGTGCTGGTTGGACAATCCGATTCATCAAAGCGCGGCAGCGCGATGACCGCTAATTTATTGGCAAGTTCCGGACCCCATTGCTTGATCTGCTGCACTTCCCAGTCGGGGGTGATCATGGCGGCGACGTCGCCGTCTACGAGGGCGCGGACGCGAGCGATCGTGTTGCCTCCGGCGCTTTGGCCGATTTTTTTCTGACCTGCGACCATTTGGGTATAGAACATCAGGGTATCAAGGACGCGCGGGTCGTTGAGGCAAACGTGATTATTTTCATCCACCAGATTGACGCCGCGCTGGAGGAGCATCATGTAGAGCACGTCCGCCGATGCGGCAGGCAATTCGGCTGCGAATTTTTCCGGTCCCCAATATTTTTGGTAAGTAAGACCGGCATTCTGAAAGTCGGCCCATGATTTTATTTTGGCCAGGTCGATACCAGCCTGGGCATATAAATCTTTTCGGTAGGTGAGCATTACGGGATGAACATCCAGAGGCAGGCCAAACAGATGCCCGCCCTTGGACCATAATTTTAATCGAGTTTTAACAAAAAGCTCTTCTAAACCATCACGTTTCAGAAAGTTTTCGATTGGAACAAATCCCACATCATCGGCGGGAGGCCTGAAATATTTCCCCACTGACCCGACCTCAATCGTCACGATGTCCGGGACGATTTTGCTTTGTTCTCCCGACATCATCATTGATACCAGGCGGATATCGATTGCCTGGGTGGAGACTTGCTTGACCCGCATTTTTTTGCCGGTTATCGCATAAAAATCAGAATTGAGCGCCTGCCAGGCGTTGGTCTGGTCGCTGGTAAAAGCCCAGACTTCAATGTCGGCGCGTGGGCGCGCACCCTGCATCAGAACGCCGACGGCGCCGACGGCGGCCAGCAAGATCATGACTAGAACTGCTTTGCCCAGGGGGAATTGCACCGGTGAATTGTCCTCTGCCGAACCCTTCGACTGCAAGTCAAGATTTAATGTTTGAAATCGATTGAAACGGAAAATTTTGCTTATTACTTTCTTCACAATGCTGATCATTTTTGGATCCCCGCGGTCGGGGACGACCCTGCTGGCATCCACATTGAACAAACATTCGCGGATTTCAATCCAGCGAGAAAGCGATTTTCTCGTCCCGGCGGCATATCTGATTCATCGCATTTCGGATGAGAAAATCGGGCGCGTCCTCTTACAGGCGATGATCCCAAACACGCGCTATTTTCCGACCAGCCTGGGACAGTATCTGAGCGCGGAAGATATTTCAGGCATTGTGGAGCGATCGCCTTACCAATTTGCGGACCTGGCGGTGGCGCTTTATGCCGAAAAGGCCAGACGCGCCGGAAAGATCATCGGCGGGGATAAGTCTCCAAACGATTTGATGTCGATTCAGATATTGGATCGAATGGCGTTACTTGCCCACCCGGATGTGCGGGTGATTCATCTGGTTCGCGACGTCCGGGACGTCATGCTCTCGCTGCGGATGATGAACTGGGCGCAGCCTGGAACGGAAGACTATTTTCCGCGCATCTGGTGCAATTCTAATCTGCATCTTCAATGCATCATGCAGAAGCACGCATCGCGATATTATTTGCTGCGGTATGAGGATCTTGTCAGAGCGCCCCAGGAGCAATTGCAGGAAATCTGCCAATTTTTGAATGTGGAATTTGAGCCGGAGATTCTCGATTCAAATGATCGCAATATTGGCTATGAGCAAATGGAGGATCATGCGAACCTGTCGCAACCATTCCTGAGTGATCGCGCGTTTGCATGGAAGAAAAAGATCGATGATGTGCTGCGTCGGCAATGCGATGAGCAGGCCGGGGAGGCACTTCGGCGATTCAATTACGAATTTGAAAGAGAATTGGATTTAGTGATTGACACCCCGACTGATGAAAATACCATGATGCCCAACCATGTCGCTCCCCACATCAAGTCTGCCGCGTCGTGATTTTCTCAAGGCTACTGCCGCGGGTCTAACCGGGCTGGCGCTTGGCGCTCGTCCGACGTTTGGGATCAATCAGCAGAAGAAGCAGCCGAACATTTTGTTGATCATGTCGGATGAGCATAATCCGGCGATCACGGGATGTTATGGGAACAAGGTCGTGCATACTCCGAATATTGATTCATTGGCTGAGCGCGGGGTGACGTTTGAAAATCATTATTGCAACTCCCCGCTCTGCGTGCCGTCGCGATCGTCGCTGACAGCGGGGAAATATTGCTCGCGGGTGAATGTGTGGGGATTGACGAGCGAACTGCCGTCGGCGGATATTCCTTCGCTGCCGCGGGTGATGAATGCCGCGGGATATGAATCGTTTTTGTGCGGCAAGCAGCACTACGATTATTCCCGGCGATACGGCTTCACTGAAGTAGGGGGGGATTTTAATAAAACCTATAAAACCGGAAAGGGATCGCGCCGGCCGATGGATGCGATCACGCAGGATCATCTGTCGGAGCGGTACAAGGATTTTCACACGGGGGATCATGGGAAGCCGGTTGAGCATGACCGGCGTGTGACAAAAGGTGCGGTGGAATTTTTGTCAAAGCGGCAGGCGACCGACAAGCCGTTCTTTTTGTTTGCGGGATATTTGGCGCCGCATTTTCCGCTGATTGTTCCGCAGGAATTTTATGATCGGTATCAGGGGAAAGTGGACATGCCGGCACAGTGGCCGGAAGGTTTTTTTGAAGGGCTGCCACTGAATTATAAGCTGCTCCGAGCGGCATATAAGGAGATCGGAGTTCCCGATGCGACCGTCCTCAAAGGACGTGAGTTGTATTACGGTCTGACGGACTGGGTCGACAACGAAATCGGCAAAGTACTGGCGACGCTGCGGGCGAACAAAGAGCTCGCCGACAACACCGTCATTATTTATACGTCCGACCACGGCGAAAACATGGGCGAACATGGCATGTGGTGGAAGAGCTGCATGTATGAGCAGGCGGCGCGCGTGCCGATGGTGATTTCCTGGCCGGAGCGTTTCAAACCCGGACAGCGGCGCGGGCCGGGTGCGTCGGCGCATCTGGATTTGGTGAAGACGGTGGCCGAGATCGGCGGCGGCGAAACGCCGGATGATTGGAACGGCGATTCGATGGTCCCCTGGCTTGAGAATCCGTCACATCAATGGAAAGACTTTGCCGTCAGCGAATATTACGCCCATTCGATCGCCTCTGGGTTTGTCATGGCGCGCACCGGCAAATGGAAATACAATTATCACTCCAGGATTGATAACGATCACGGACCCGTACGAGAGCTGTATGACCTGACGACCGATCCGCACGAATTTACGAATCTGGCGACCCAGCCGGAACATACGACGCTGATCGCTGATATTCATCAGCGCATGGTTAAAGAAGTCGGGCGCGACCCGGACGAAACTGAGTTGATCGCGCGTCATGATTTGCATAAAGGCTATGATCGCAAAGATCCCCCTCCGCCAGGGAAACATAACGGCGACGAATAAAGATCAATATGCCCATCAAGAAAATAGCTGTCCCCCGTCGTGACTTTCTCAAAGCCACCGCCGCCGGTCTGACCGGGCTGGCGCTGGGTGCCCGGCCTGCTTTTGCGATCAACAAGCAAAAGAAGCAGCCGAATATCCTCTTCATCATGTCCGATGAACACAACGCCTCCGTCACCGGCTGTTATGGCAATAAGATCGTCCAGACGCCCAACATCGACGGCATCGCGGCCCAGGGCATCACGTTTGAAAATCATTACTGCAATTCCCCGCTCTGCGTCCCCTCGCGCGCTTCGCTGACCGCGGGGAAATATATTTCGCGCGTCAATGTCTGGGGAAATACCTGCGAGCTTCCCTCGGCCGACATCCCTTCGATCCCCCGGATGATGACCGCCGCCGGTTATGAATCGTTCCTCTGCGGCAAGCAGCATTACGACTACAGCCGCCGCTACGGCTTCACCGAAATCGGCGGAAACTTCAACAACAACTTCAAGACCGGCAAACAAAACCGCCGCGGGGTGAACGATCTCACGCAAAATCGTCTCTCCCCCCGGTTTAATGATTTTCATCCCGGAGATCATGGATCAACCGTTGAACATGACCGCCGCGTCACCAAGGGGGCTTTGGAATTTCTCTCCAAACGCCAGGCAACCGACAAACCCTTCTTCCTCTTCACCGGCTATCTCGCTCCCCATTTCCCCTTAATCGTCCCACAGGAATTTTACGACCGCTATCGCGGGAAAATTGACATGCCCGACATCCCTGACGGACATATCGATTCCCTTCCGCTGAATTACAAACTCCTCCGCGCCTCGTTCAAGGAGATCGGTGTCCCCGATGACATCGTGCGCCGCGGCCGCGAACTGTATTACGGCATGACCTCCTGGATCGATACCGAAATCGGCAAAGTCCTCACCACATTGCGCGCCAATAAGGAGCTGGCCGACAATACCGTCATCATCTACGCCTCCGATCACGGGGAAAACATGGGCGAGCACGGCATGTGGTGGAAAAACTGCATGTTCGATCAATCCGCCCGCGTTCCACTTACCATCTCCTGGCCCGAACGCTTCGCCGCCGGCCAGCGCCGCTCCAGCGCCTCCTCCCATCTCGACCTGATGCAAACGCTCATCGACATCGGCGGCGGCCACGCCCCCGACGATTGGAACGGCAGTTCCATGCTCTCCTGGATGGACGATCCCAAACACGTCTGGAAAGACTTCGCCGTCAGCGAGTATTACGCCCACGGCATCGCCTCCGGATACGTCATGGCGCGCACCGGCAAGTGGAAATACAACTACCACGTCCCTCCCAAGCAGGACTACCCGGCCGTTCGCGAACTCTACGACCTTTCCACCGACCCCCAGGAGTTCAAAAACCTCGCCGCGCTCCCCGAGCACGCCACCCTCATCGCCGACTTGCACCAGCGCATGGTCAAAGAAGTCGGCCGTGACCCCGACGAATCCGAGCAGATCTGCCGGCACGACATCGCCAAAGGATATAACCGCACCGATAAAATGCCTCCCCGCGGCAAAGTGACCAACGAAGAATAGACTGGTTTCAAGTTGTCCCAGGCTCCTTTTCACATCCTCACCAAACCCATCGGCCCGATCTGCAATCTCGATTGCAAATATTGCTTTTACCTCGAAAAAGAAAAGCTGTATCCCTCGGGCCAATCCTGGCGGATGGATGATGAGGTTCTTGATTCCTACATCCGCCAGTATATCCAGCAGCAGGATGTCCCGGAAATCTTCTTCGCCTGGCAGGGGGGTGAACCCACGCTCCTCGGCGTCGACTACTTCCGCCGCGCCGTCGAACTCCAGCGCAAATACGCCAACGGAAAATCAATCCAAAACGTCCTTCAAACCAATGGAACTCTCCTCGATGATGAGTGGTGCGAATTCTTCGCGCGCGAACGATTTTTGATCGGCCTCTCCATCGACGGCCCCCGCGACCTCCATGACCGCTACCGCGTTGATAAAAAGCAGCAACCCACTTTCGACTCTGTCATCGCCGGGCTTAATCTGCTGAAAAAACACCGCGTTGAATTCAACACGCTCACCGTCGTCAATCGCGCCAATTCGCAGCGTCCGCTGGATGTCTACCGCTTCCTCAAACAGATCAACCCCAACGGTTATCTTCAGTTCATCCCGCTCGTCGAACGCGCCCCCGCGCCCGGCCCGTTGCACATCCTCAACCTCGATTTCGCCGAACCTCCCATCCCCGGCCAATCTCCCGACCCCAACTCCCCCGTCACCTCCTGGTCCGTCGAAGCATCCGCCTATGGCAACTTCCTCTGCACCATCTTCGACGAATGGATCCGCCACGACGTCGGCACCACATTCGTCCAGCATTTCGACGTGGCGCTGCGGCAATGGATGGGCATGCAGCCCGGCATCTGCGTCTTCGCCGAAAAGTGCGGCCAGGCAATGGCCGTCGAACACAACGGCGACCTCTATTCCTGCGACCACTACGTCTATCCCCGCTACAAACTCGGCAATCTGCTCAACGACTCCCTCCGCCACATGGCCGACTCGCCGGAGCAGACCAAGTTCGGCAGCGACAAACTCGACACCCTCCCCGACTACTGCATGAAATGTGAAGTCCGCTTCGCCTGCAACGGCGAATGCCCCAAGCACCGTTTCATCCAGACCCCCGACGGCCAAGACGGCCTGAATTATCTCTGCCCCGCTTACAAACAGTATTTCACACACATCACCCCTTACATGAACACCCTCCGCGACCTGCTTCTCAGCAACCAGCCCGCCTCGGCGATCATGCAGATGCTGCCTGTATCATTGTAATTGGGTCTAACACTGGTTTCTGGCGATTGAAGTGGCATGGCGTTACAAGCCCCACTGCACAACCTTGTCGCCGTAAGCTGGTGCCATCACTATAATCCGATTATGCCAGACACGCCTCGCATTTTGCCGTTGCTTCCACGTACGCACCCGACCGCTGCCCGGGAATCGCTGCCGTATGAGCCGGTGTGCGCCATCTTCCGCCGATACCTCCACGGCCAGAAGCTCAAATTCACTCCCGAACGCGCCATGATCCTCGACGCCGTCCTGCGCAAAACCGCCCTCTTCGAAGCCGAGTCCCTCGCCGCCGACCTCAAATCTCTCGGCCATCGCGCCAGCCGCGCCACCGTCTACCGCACGCTCTCCCACCTTCAGGACGCCGGCGTGCTTAAGCAAATTTTCTTTGACCAAAAGCAGTCCTATTACGAAGTCATCGCCGGCCGCAGCGCGCACGACTACCTGATCTGCGTTGAGACCGGCAATGTCATCGAATTCTCTTCTGAAAAACTTCGCAAACTCCGCGATGAAATCTGTGCTGAGCATGGCCTTTCCCCCCTCTCCCATCAATTCCACATCTACGCCACCAGCCTCCCCGTCAAAAAGTCTGCCAAATAAACGACAAACTAATCCTATCTTCACACCTTTCTTCGATCGTCGCTTCTATTTGATTCCCTATTTCATGGCTTATGCACTCATATGCCGTAAGACTAATCAAGCCACTTCAAGTCATTTTGTAGCAGACTTATCGGCGTGGAGTCGGGAATAATCCTGGCCGCCTGATTAAAGCTTATCCGTTTATTTTTACCTGACGTGGCCAAACGGAAGAATTCGGAAACATCGTGAAGATGAATCGTACGATTCTATCGTGTGCCATCGCTTGCCTGGCGGCTGTCACTCTCCCCGCCGCCAGCAGTTTCGCAGACTCCGTCTCCGGCAACCCCGCCACTGACGGCTGGAACGCCGGTGGCAACTCCCTCTCGCTCGGCACCTACGTCCGCAACGGCGCCAACTACGATTACAACACCTACGGCACCGCCATTACCGTCACCGCCGGGTCTAACCTCAATATCTCCGCCGGTGCAGACTCCTGGCTCGTTGGTGATTCCGTACTCGGTGTCGGCGGCGTCTTTACCACCGCTACGCCCACCGGCTGGACTGTCTCCGGTACCCCCATTAACGCCGACCTGAACAACGGCTCCGGACCCAAGCTCCAAGCCAAGTTCGGTGCCGACAACAATACCTTCTCCACCAGCACCACCGCCCCCGGTTCCGGTAATGGACTCGGAAGCTTTGACAACAACAGCGGCCTCGGCGGCATCCAGATCCGCACCCCCACCGGCCTGACCAATACCGACTGGGCCACCGGAACGCCCACCTGGCCTACGGGATCTGGAAATTTGTTCATCCCCACCAAAGCCTCCGACCCCAGCGATGCTTACGTCATCGTCAATGACGGGCACGAATCCGCCGTCGACCCCGATGTCGCCCGCATTATCTGGAACGCCAACCTGACCACCGGCGTCACCAGTTGGGAAATCCTCCTCAACGTCTCCCTCCTCGGTCGAATCGGCGACGGTGAACCCGTCCCCTCGGCTGGACATTCTGTGCTCATGACCGTCCAGAATAACGACGGGGACACCACTGATGCCCTGGTGACCGCGGCCTCACAGCCACTGGCGGTTCCCCTTCCCGCCTCGGCGTGGATGGGATTGACCCTCCTGGGCGCACTGGCCCTGACCAGAAAATTCCCCGGCAAAACCGTCTGATTCTTCCCTACACCAATTGCAACTTAAAAAACCCCCGGATGACTCCATCCGGGGGTTTTCGTTCTCTGATTTACCAACGGCGATCAGCAAAGCGCTGCATATGTCGCCAACGCAAGAATCGCGATCTTTACCTTCTTATCCCAATAAACTCGTCGAATAATGTTTGCCATTGCGGATTCTTTAACAAGTTCGATGCCACGGCCATGTGGGAGTTTTTAGTCCCCTTTTTGGGCTTTCTTATGGCCTTTTTATGAGTTTTATCTCTGTAATGATTGAAACATATGTGGTTTTGGGGAGTCATTTTCACTACACAAACGTTGCGTTCAAACAACACCAAAACCACAGAAATATGCCTCGTTCTATTTTATTGCTCATTTTAAGACGTTGACTTGCCTGATCTTCCGTAAAAAGCATACTATTTCACAAAGTTGGAATTTTTAATAAACGTGTGACAGTTAGGCAGCGTATCATTAGCATGGCGAAAACAAACACTACTCATCGTCTCTCCCACGGCTCGACTAATCATCTTAAGTCTATCCGCGGTGAGAGTTTATCTTACAAACAGCTCTTCGAAGTGATCGGTAAATCCGTCTCCTTCGAAATGGGCTTGGTCGTTACCTCGCTCCCACGCGGCGGACTGCAAATCGTGCAGCCACCACGAGTTCCGGACATGTTTATCAAGGCATACGCCAAAGATTACCACGCCGAAGACCGCGCCACCTGGCAAGCCATCTCCACCCAAAAGCCCCAAAACGGCGCCAGCGCCTTCGGCAGCGGTTTTGAATCCAGCCGATTCTCTCAGGAACTATTGAAACCCAATGGGTTTACTTTCCTCGCCTCGGCCCCGCTCCAGTCCCCCGTCCTCGACGGCTACGCTGGTGCGATCCATCTCTACCGCACCACCGAGCAGGGGGATTTCAACGCGGCGGACCTCTCCACGCTGGCAGACATTGCCCGTGAATTAGATGATATTCTCAATAAAAATCGCGAAAACCGCCTGGTGAGCGAATGTGAGCCGAATCATCCGCTGATTCATCGCCCGGCTTCCCGGCAGTTTATTTTTGACCGCAATCAAAAACAGATTCTCCCGACTTCTAATTTGAATGCTTTGGATGAACGTCTGCAGCAGCAGATCAAACAACTGGCGGGAAATCGGCTGGGGCATGTGAATGGTGAAGCGGTGACTTCGGATCGCACGCCGCTGCCGGATGCGGATGGGGATTTATGGGTTTTCCGGGCGGTGACTCGTAAGCATTATCCGGCTCTTGGAGATGGGCCGTTTGTTTTCTTCTGTCAACAGCCGGATTGTTGTGAGTGGAGTTTGGTGCGGCCGCAGGACTTCGCGGCTGATCCGGAACTTTCGCGTCTGATCCCGGCGTTGGAATTCATGAAGAAGGAATTTCGCCGCGGGCCAACCCTCAATGAAATCGCCAAGACGGCGCACCTGAGCCCGTTCCATTTCCATCGCCGGTTTACGGAATTGCTCGGCCTGACGCCAAAGCATTTCCTGCTGGAATGCCAGATTGACGAAGCCAAGCGGCTCCTCGTCGGGCGCGAAAAGGAACTAACCGAAATCGCCAGCATCTGTGGATTTGCACATCAGAGCCACTTCACCAGCCGATTCAAGCAGGCGACGGGATTGACCCCGACGCGCTGGCGCCGGCTGGCCCTGCGGGGACGTGAGCCTCAGACGGCGAATGTTTAAGTTGTAAATCAGTCTTCCCTCCCTGAGATCGGTCGTGCAGGACCCGAGAGCCTGTGCGGCCGATCTTTTTTTGCGCATTTCAAATCGGTTGAAAACTACTGACGAGATTACGACTGGCGCGTACAGTTTGAGAGTCATGCAGAAGATTCGATTGGGCAGTGTGAGTTATTTGAACGCCAAGCCGTTGATCTACGGGTTGGAGCGTGATGACGGCGTGGAGTTGAATCTGGCGGTGCCGTCGAAGTTGCTGGAGGGATTGCGGGAGGGGAGGTTTGATGTGGCGTTGTTGCCGGTGATTGATTATCAGCGGATGGAGGGATTGCGGATTGTGCCAAGCGGAGGAATTGGGTCAGACGGGGAGACGTTGACGGTGCGGATATTCAGCCGTGGGCCGATTGAAAAAATTGAACGGCTGGCATGCGACACGGATAGTCATACGTCGGTGGCGCTAGCGCGAGTGCTTCTAGCCGAGCGGTATGGGCGGAGACCGGAGCTGGTGGATCTTGGATCGAAGGAAGCAGCAGGGGGGTTTGATGGGCTGCTGCTCATTGGAGATAAGGTGGTTTGTGAAGAACCAGAGGAATATGGGGAGCAGATTGATTTGGGGGAATCGTGGAAGGAGCTGACCGGTTTGCCGTTTGTATTTGCGGCATGGATGGTGCGGCAGGGGGTTGAACTTGGCGATCTGCCGATGAAATTAGAGGCGGCGAAGCGGGCGGGGTTGAAGCATGTGGATGAGTTGGTCCGGGCGTATGCAGTGCCGCGCGGCTGGCCGGCGGAGGTGGCGCGGCGGTATCTGACGCAGCATTTGAAATACGATATCGGGCCGAGGGAAATTGAGGCGATCGCGCTATTTCACCAGTTGGCGGCGAAGCATGGCGTGCTGGCGATGCCACCGCGCGCAGTGAAGATGTATAAGCCGGGGGCGTAGCAGGGGTGTTGCGTCAATGAGACAAAGGCTGTTTCGACCACTGATCGATCAGGGCCTGGGTATCGGGCTGATTGGGGTTGATCTCCAAACCCTTTCGCCAGGCGGCGACGGCGGATTGGCGTTGGCTGTCGTCGAGTTCGTAGCCGGCGCGGTAGAGCGCGATGAAGGCTTTGCCCATTTCATTGAAGACGGGGAAATAGCGCGGGTTTAATTTAAGCGCGGCGTCGTATTGGCGGATGGCGTCGTCATAACGCTTAACCTGAGAGAGAGCGTCGCCGTAACGTTTGCGGCCGAGGGCGGAGTCTTCCTGTTTGAGGCCTTGCTCGAAGAGGGGGATGGCGTCGCCGCCGCGGTTTTGCAGGACGAGATTGGTGGCGAGGTTGAGGAGGGTGGTTGGCTGGGAGGAATCGAGTTCGAGCGAGCGACGGTAGGCGGATTCGGCGTTGGTATAATCGCCGATGGCGTCGAGGGTGACGGCGTAGTTGGCCCAGGCGGGGGCGGATTTGGGATTGATCTTGGTGGCGGCAAGGGTGTGCTGGGTCGCGTCATCCAATCGGCCAGTCGCGAGATAGACCAAGCCGAGGTTCATATTCGCGTCGGCGTCGTTGGGTTTGAGTTTGAGGGCTTGTTGGTAACTGTTGGCAGCGTCCTGCAGGCGGTCTAGCAGTTGATAGCAGAGGCCGAGATAGTAATGGTTGGAGGCGGTGTAGGGATCCAATTTTACCAGAGTCTGATATTGGGTCAGCGCGCTTTGATAGTCGCCGTCGGAGCGATAGACGCCGCCGAGCATGATGCGGGGGGTGATCAGCTCGGGGTTCTGTTGAATGGATCGCTGCAGGGCGGCGACGGCGCGTTGTTTGTCGCCGGCGTCCATGGCGTTGGCGCCTTGGACATAGCTATCTACGCCGCTTGACTTGGGAGTAAACCAGTTGCTGCCTCCCTGGTTGGAGGCGCAGCCGGTGAGAAGGGCGGAGGTTAAGCAAATGATCGTAAACTTTGCATCTCGCATGAGTATTGCTAGGCGAAGGGGGAAAAACCTCGGCCGTGCGTGGCTAAGTGTCGCGATGGACCAGGGAAAACGCAATCCCCGTTGAAACAAGGAATCGGTTGACCGGATAGGAAGGGGGGTCTACGATCATTTGTTAGGCCAGATGGCTAACAGGGCGGTCGCGGACGACCGAATACTCAGAGGAGCGTGCCGTCTTGCGAATACTCGTTGCCATCCCGGTTTATAACGAATTGAAGTATGCGCCTCACGTCATCGACAAGGTGAAGCGCATTCACGGTGACGTATTGTTCATCGACGACGGCAGCACCGACGGGACGGTGGAATTGCTGGAGCAGCGCGATGACATTTATCTGATCAAGCATCCGGTCAATCGCGGGTATGGGCGTAGTTTGATTGACGCATTCTGTTGGGCGGATAAGCGCGGGTATGACTGGATTATCACGATGGATTGTGATGAGCAGCATGAGCCGGAGATGATTCCGAAGTTCATTGAGAAGATTGAAGAGGATCAGTGGGACGTGATCAGCGGGTCGCGGTATCTGCGGCAGCAGCAAGGGGATGATTTGCCGCCGGGAGATCGCCGGTCGATCAATCTGATGATCACGGAGATGCTCAATGATACTTTCGGCTGGCATCTGAGCGATTCGTTCTGTGGATTCAAAGCACATCGCGTTAGCGCCATGCGGAAACTGCATTTGGATGAATCGGGATATGCGTTTCCGATGCAGTTTTGGCCGCAGGTGCAGAAGGCGAATCTGCGCGTGACGGAAATTCCCGTCCGGCTGATTTATAACGATCCAACCCGGCATTTCGGCGGCTTGCTGGATGATGCGACGCTGCGATTACAGCATTATATGACGGTGTTTAAATCGGAGATGGCGCGACCGCTGCCGGTCGAAGCGCATCGGACGTGTGGATGTAGTGGGATGGAGTAGGATACCCAGCGGATGGAGATATCGGCCGAGAGATATGCGGATTGGAAAGCACCTCGCGCCGATGGCGAAGTGCTGATTTGGCCGAGCGGGGATGAGCTGATTCGGCAGACGCGCGACAATACGCGGCGGTTGTCCAGTGAAGATAAAAGCCGGGTGCAAGGGGTTGCGCTGGGGGAATTGCGCGGTCAGATGCGGCGATTCATTGGGCATGATGATTCGTCGCCACTGGTGGGGACTGGTCATCAGACCGAACTGGCGCACCCGGGAGTTTGGGTGAAGAATGTGCTGATTAACCGCATCGCCGAAGCAGCAGGGGGGCAGAGTTATCTTTTTGCGGTGGATACGGACGAGCCTAAACATTTGAATTTGCGCTGGCCGGGAATGTCACTGCCGATTACGGATGATCCGCGGATGACATCGGCGTCGTGGAGCGGGCAGCTTGCGCCGCCGACGCCGGAACATTTATCGACGATTGAATCGACACTCGATGCCGCACAGCAAGGATGGAATTTCCGCCTGGCAGCGGGGGGGTTCATTCATTCAATGCGGAGGCTGTCGCTGGAGGCGGAGACGCTGGCGCCGACGCTGGTCAACGCGCTGCATGAGTTGGATTGGAGTTTGGGCTTGCGCCATCATGCGCTAGTCGTTTCTCCGATGTTTCAGGCGGAGCCTTATTTGCTGTTTGTCCATCATCTGATGGCACGAGCGGATGAGGTGGCGACGAATTATAATCAGGTGCTTGCGGAGTATCGGCGGGAGCAGGGGATTCGTACGCCGGGTAGGCCGATGCCGGATTTGCGGGTGATGGGGGAGCGCATTGAGTCGCCGTTCTGGGTGGATGACCTGTCCGCTGGTGATCGCGTGCGCGCTTCACTGAAAAAAACGGCAGGGGGGTGGAGTCTCACTTCAATCTCCGGCGACGAATTTGTATTCGCAATCAATACGCCTCCGGAAGAAGCGGCTTCGCGCCTGCTGACCTGGCTGCGCCGAAATAATCTGCGCATCTCCACCCGGGCGTTGACGCTGACGACATTCCTCCGTCTTTTTCTCGCGGATCAATTTGTTCATGGCATCGGCGGCGGTCGTTACGACCAGGTGGCGGATCGGTTTATCCAGAAGCAATTTGGAATTCAGCCGCCCTACTTTTCGGTCACGACCGGCACGCTCTTTTTCCCTACGGCTATTGGCCATCAACGTGTTTGTATTCCTTGTCTGCTTCAGGAAGGGCATCGCGCTCATCATGCTGCGATGGGTAAGGAAAAGCAGGGATTTATTGAGCGAATTGGCGCGCTTCCGAGGCGGTCGTTGGATCGCCGGATGGCGTTTGGGGAAATGCATCGGCGGCTCAAAGACGCTGCTGAGCCGACGCTGGCGCGATGGGATGTTCGGATGCGGGAGGCGCGGCAGCGGGCGGCGGAAGAGGAAATTCTCTTTGACCGCGAATTGTTCTACGCCATCCAGCCGCGTGATCGGCTGGAAATGTTGCTATCGCGATACGCGGATGCGCTTTCGTAAGAGGAAATTATTCGCCGGCTCCTTCGGGCGGTAGGGGGCTTAAGTCCTCGATATCTCCGCCGGCGACGGCCTGGTCGAAATCCATCAGGAAGTGAATGTTCGCCATTCGCGCCTCGCCGAGGGCTTTGGCGAGCATTCGCCGGGCTTTGCGGATGCCGGTGCGGCGGGAGACGTGGGTGATGACGATTTGTTTGTTATTCAGGTTGGGGACAATGCTGAGGAAATGATCGATGTGGAGGTGTTTGCCGACCTTGGCGCGTTGGCGATGTTCATGTTCGAAGAAGGTGATTTCTGTAATGAGGATTTCGGCGTTGCGGACGTCGGGCTGTTCGAAGACGGTGCCGATGGTGGTATCGCCGAGATAGGTGACCAGCGGGACTTCGAGACGATATTGGATTGGAACCCCCTGCCGTCGCATTACTGCTAATTCCGGGCCGGGGATGTGCATGTATTCTTGTTTGAGTTTCTCGCGAACGGAGACCAGGGAATACCCCAGCGACCCGCCGCCATGATGGGTTGCCAAAGCGCGGATCATGAAATCCCGGCGGACCTCATAGACTTGGTCGGGTTGCATGGGGATGAGTGTGTAAGGAGTCCCCTGCCGTTCTACATCGCGCCAGCATTTGAGGAGGTTATCCACGCCGCGATGCAGTTCAGCGGGGAGGAGGATGGTGCCGGGTTTCATGCCTTGGAAGTGCCGCTGCGAGAGGTAATACGCCAAGCCGGCCAGATGATCCATGTGGCCGTGTGAGAGGCAGATGATATCGCTGGTCAGGGCGAAGTGGGGGGCTCGGCCAATATCGAAGCAGACGTTCAGCTCGGGGATCTGGACAACGGATTCCTCACCGGCGACGGAATAACCGAGGACGGTGTACTGGCCGAAGGCGAGCTTGGCGAAGCGTTGGGTGAGAAAGGACTTTTCAGGAATCTGGTGGCTTTCGGACACGCCATATGAACAAAATCAGATATCCGATGTCGAACTTAACATAACCTATCTTGTTTATCGGACGTTAAGTTAGACTCTTTCGGGGTATCTAATCATGCCTTTCATGTACCATATTCAAACCTAACGTGTTCGAACTTGCCTCCCCCGGTTTTAAGGCGAGCAAGCGGAGTTGAGAGAGGCGAGGGAGGGGGGACGGCATCTTTTCTACCGTCACCCCCGGAACCCGCTTCTCGATTCCGACCGGACCGGGGGGAGGAACCGGACGGAACGCTATCCATAGTACCGTCCTTCACTTTATGTTTGCAAGTTGTAGACGATTATAAAACAATTTTTCCTCTTGACTCAGCCGCATACCCCATTTAGGGGATAAGGCCCTTTTCTGCCTTCGTGAGCATATACAGCCCGCCGATCCCAACCACCGCCACGCCGCCCACGATCAAGATCGTCTTCGTGTCGAAAATGCCAGAGAGCAGACCCTTGATCGGCGCGGAGATGACTTGCCCGGCCCACTTCGCCGCCGACGTCGCCGCATCTCCGATTTGCTGGAACCGCTCGCCAGTAACCTCCTCGACGTTGCCGAGGAAATCCCCCGTCACCGAGTATTGCCCCCCCATGATCGTCTGCCCGCTGGTGGTAATGGTCGTATCGGTTGAGCCGAGCGTGGTGGAAGCAGCAGATTGATAGTTATACAACGCTAGCGCCGCCACCCCTAGATTTACTTTTTCCTGATCGGTGAGTGACCGCCCCAGCACAGACTCCGAAACCGAAACCCAGCCCGGCACGAACGACGCCGTATCCGGCGAGCCGTCGTAAATCGGCAGGGGGTCCGGTGCCGTCAAATCCACGCCATTCACATTGACCTGAGCCATGATCGATTACTCCTGATTTGCTTCCGCCGCAGCAGCAGCCGCCGCAGCAGCAGCCGCCGCAGCATCCGCCGCCGCCTTGCGAATGGCCTGATCTTCGGCCACCGCTTCATAGATCGCCGCCAACGCCGCCGCCAGCTTCGGGCGGTCCTGTGATGCGGCCAGCGTCAACACGTCACGCATCACAAACGTCTTCACGCCGCCCCAGAATTGCCCGGCGTCGTCATACATCGCCACGTCGTACTCTGCATTCGCCGGACCATCCATCCTCTTCCCCGCATTGACGGCCAGCCGATCAATCCACAAATTATCCGCCACTCCCGCCGCCTGGGCAGGAATGGCCGTTGGAGTTACTGCTTTAATTGGCATAATACAATTGTCCTTTTAAGTGATAGAGTTATACACCGGGATATATCCGAGACTCGTTCCGCTCGCATCGAAAATCTGTATTTTCTTTACTACGCTCCCGAGCGTAGTTCCCGACGCAGAATTCCCGACGCCCAAGTTACCAGCGGCTCGGATGTTACCACTATTATCCACCAGAAATTTATTCGACCCAGCCACCACGCCAGCAAACAACGCCGCTCCCGTGCTATCATCTGCCATCACAATCGCCGTCGGGGGGAGTGCCGTGGTAAACGTGCGATTACTGATAGTCATACCGCTTGTTGTACATATCCCGAATCGGGCAAAATTGGCCCCGTTCAGGGTCGCAAAAATTCCAGCTTGCCCAATTGTTCCGACTTCAAAAAAAGCAGAACTCACCCCATCCGACCACGCGGCATACGGGACCGCCCGGAGTATTCCGCTAGAGCCGACTTTTACGTTGAATCCAAATCCACTATCTGAAAATATCGTGACCGTATTTCCCAAGCTCAGCGGAGTTCCGCCGTCCAGATTGACCTCCGCCCCGTGAAGATAGAGCGTCCCCGAACCCGAAGTGCCGGTCGCATTAGGATAAACATCCAGCGACCCGGAATAGGCGGAAATCCCGCCAACTTCCGCTAGATAGTTGGCGTTAAAATGCACCTCCCCATTTCCCCCGTGAATATAAACAAAGCCATCCGCCTGCAATGTCGTGTCGCCCGAATCATTCCCCAGCGTCACCACGTTCAAAAACGGCAGCGACGCACTGCCCCAAAGCACATCGGAGATGAGCTTAAAATTCGTGTTCAGTGCCCAGCCGCCCCGAGCCGTGGCGCTGTCCGGGTCAACGTCAACGACGTAAATTCCGCTGGAATTGTATTCAACAATCGACGCCATCATTTACTCCGTGAATCCGGACCAACCCGGCACATCAAACGCCGCCCACCCCGCCTCATCGAACAGTGACCACCGCGAAAGACCTTCATCGCCGGGCGTTCCGACGACAGCGCCGAAGCCTCCATAAAAATCGAACCATCCGCCGCCCTGCTGCATCATGTCACCTCCAACGTTTGGCTTGCAGCGGCCCCGCCGCCAAAGAGCGACCCCGGATCAACGATGGTATATGTTCCAACCGGCGTACTGCCGGTGGTTTTTTCATAGTCAATTCGACTCACAACATTCATCGTAGTGAGAAGCCAACGCCCCGCCCCCAGCGTCAACGTAACGCTTGCCCCCTCTTCAAATGACGAGCCGGAAAACCGGCAATAATCATCCACCGTATTCGCAATCAACCCAAGGCTTGGCGTCTGTTGCGGCGTCCCCCAGTCGATAAATTGAGTGGTTGTTACATTCCCGTTCTCGTCGGTCCATCCGTCGAAATTCAACGTCATCAACGAACCAAACTGACAGGAAGTCGGCACCGGCCCATCATCAGGACCGCCGCCACCACCATCGCCGCCGTTATCAGTCTGGAACCATCCGCCCTGGTGAATCACGATGCACCCCCAACGCTGGACGTGTAGCCGGCTGAGTCGTCGCCTCCGGATGCGCCGCCAACCATCTTATCGTCCGGTCCCTTGCCGCCGCCGCCTCGGGAGTCGCATTCAAATACACCCCTCCCTCTATCCACCGGCATATCGACCAATCCCCCACAATCAATAACGCCATCAATGCCAACCCGGCCCAAGCAACCCGCTTTAATCGTTTTTCCGCCATCGCCCATTACTCCATCATTGGGCGAATACGCAGCCCGGCCACACAAAACTCTATCACCGATAGAGGAGACCGTCGCTACCCCGTTTAGGTTAGCCGACTGTGCATTACGAAGGCGATGGAGATTTATAAGGCCCACACCTCATCCTCTCTGCATTTCCACGGGATTGCTTGGCGTGTCGGTCCAGTAGGTGATATAGAGTTGCCTCTGAGCCTGCTGGGGATACCAAATGGCACATTGCCCATCCACGCTATTGCCGTGGACCGTGTGGAAGAGGGTAAGAGGATTAAATCCGTCGTCGGAGTTGAGCTTGATAAAAGCATATCCGTCCGTCGTCACCTTCCCCGTCGATGTATCGATGAGCAGTGAGCAGCGGATGGCGTTGGCGCTAATGCCCAACACTAGCGCCGTCGCCTCCGATGAGTGGTTCGCATCCGTCAAGTCGACCATACGTGTCTGCATGCGCACGCGAGACGCCACCGGGGGACCGACCGGAGCCGACGCCTTGGGGGGGACGATCTTGCCGATGACCTGTCCCGCCAAGTTTTGCAGCTCGGCCCCGACGTTTGAAAATGGATAATATGAATCAGGCACAACCTACCTCCTACGCCAACGCCAAACCCCAATTCCGCCAAAAATCCCGACGCCCGCAATGACGATGAATGGGATGTACTGGCGAGGATCGGACGGGTTCACCGATCGAAGCACCGTTTGCGCATTTAACTGATTTGCCGCCAGCGTCTGAGTGAACGTCGATTGTGCCAGGCCGATCACATCCTGCACGTTTTCCGCCGCCTGCTTGCCGACGTTCTGCTGTAGCGCCGCCTCGAGCGCGATCACCTGCAAAAAATCCGACCCCGTCAAACCAACATCCCGCACCTTGTTGGTGGTTGTGTCGGTATTGCCGTTGTTGGATTTCGAGAGATTATTAGTGGTGGCTTGGGTTGCCATGACGCCTCCTATGCTTGCGTTCAGACAGGATGAACCAACCCACGCCGACCGTCGCCGCCGTGCTGGCTAGAAACGGCACCAACGGGAATTTCCCCGTGCCCGACGACACATCCGATCGGGAATCCGAGAACTGGCCGATAAAGCTCCCCAGCGACGATTCCGCCGCCGTGGGAAAAAATACCCCCAAGTTAAATCCGCTCTCATCCCCGAATTGAATGGTTGAATTGGTCAGCGTATCCCCCGGCGTTGGAGCCGCCGCCGTCGCCTTTTTCTTCGATCCGCCAAACAGACTGGAAGCCGCACCAATGATACCACCGGCAACCATGCCGATCGGCCCCCCCGCCGCTCCCGCTACCGCCCCAGCCGCCGCTCCTGATAATGCACCGCTTGCATCCGCCATTTACTTCCTCGCTTTCGGTGCCGGGAAAAGAAACATCATCGCCACAATCCCCACCACTACCGCTCCCACGCCGCCGCCGATGACAACGTAGGGATTGCTCAGCAGCGACGGGGTTACATCCGCCGCCGCCGCCACCGCCGCCGCTTGTGCCGCCACCGTCGGGGCGGGCTGACTTATTGCTGGAACGCCGCCGCCCGTCGCCGCCGTGGGGGATGGAGGCGGCGCCAACTGAGCCGCCAGCGCCGTGATTAAATCCGTGTTCGGCGAACCGCCCATATCCGGAGACGACGAAGCCGCCCCAGGCGCTGGTGCAGCCTTGCTGAGAATAAACCCGTACGGCAATGCCGCCCCGCTGGCAACGAATTTCGTGTGCTGGCCTTTGTCGTCGAGAAATGTGATGTTCACATCACTCGACGCCGTGCCGGAAGACGAATCCAGAAAATCAACGTCGATGTATCCCGCCGGGCGAATGTCCCCAATCGCCAGCCGCTTTACGGCGTTGTTGTCGTACCGCACCAATTGCGGACGTGCCACGCCATCCGTCGCCCCCTTCTCCTGAGCCGTCACGGGTGCCGCGGGGGGTGCCTTGGCCGCTGGGGGAGGCGTAGCAGCCACCACGATATGCGCGGGCGTTGCAGCCGGTGCCTTCACGGGTGCCGGAGCGGACACGGGAGGATTGGCCTGCAACACGGCAATCTGAGTATTGAGGTCCACCACCCGCTGACCCAGCGCCGCGATCTTGGCTTTCCCCGCCGCCGTCGCCGCCGTTTTGGTATCCGCCTTTAGCGCATGTTCCTGATTATGAACATCCGTCAAGGCAGCCTGAAGTTGTGCAAGGGTCTGTGCCATTTATCGTTTCCGCCGTCGCCGGCGATTCACCATGAAAGCCGCCCCACCCAACGCCAGGACACTCACCGAAGCCGTAATCGCGATCACTGACACGTTGGGTTTGGCCGAGAGTGCGGCAATCGCATCATTCAGGACCACAACCTTTTCACCCAGAGCCGCAATCTGCTTTTTTCCCGCCGACGTTGCCGCCGTCGTCGTATCCGCCCGCAGATCGTGCTCCTGATCGTGCGTATCGGAAAGCATCTGCTTTAATTGAGCGAGGGTGTACGCCATCGGGTATCACCCAATTAATTCCGCATCATCGCAATAGCCAGCACGCCAAAGCCGAGCAGGCCCGACCCGGCGATAATCGCGATCATCGTGCCGGAGATGCCCGCCGACGCCACCGGAGACGCCGCGACGGTTTGTGTTGGCGTCGGCGTCGAGTTGCCCCCAAGCAGCGAGGAGAGAATGCTCCCGCTGTCAGCAGCGACCGAAGTCAGACCCGCCGTAAAAATATCACCCAGCCCGCCGCCGGAATCATCGTCGTCCATAACGCTCCCGAATAAATGCCTGAATTAAATAGCCCCGCCCCGGTGAGGGAGCGGGGCTTGTGGCTCCTGAGACTGTGACCGCCCAGGCGAAAACTATCTTGCGTAACCCAGCGCCGCCATTTGCGCCGGATTGAATAGCCCGGCATTGAGCAAGGCCTGCTCAACGATCCGGTCACGCCGGGGAGGCCGAGCAATGCCGCCGCCGGGGGCACTGGCAAGTACCGCATCAGTCAGGGGGAACGCTTCAATGACGAGGACTTCCCAATTCGTGGTGGCGGTCAGGTCGAGATCAATATGAAGATCATTCATATTCGTTGACCCGCTGAGCATCCCCGAGATGTTGCCATCGATCGGGAACTCAACAAACAAGCTCGCATACACATTTTCGAGCTTGTTTTGGCTGAACCGTTGCTGGAAGCCGCTGGCGGCGCCGGTCACATCGTCCGCATCCGCCGCCCCAAGGGCACGATTGAACAGTTGCGGCAGGCCACGACGGAGCGCGTTGGATTGCCACGTTTGTGCCCATGTTCGCTTGTTAATGAGGGAGGTCTGGCCATTGCCGACGGCGATGGTTTTGGAGAGCGAGGGCTGTTCGGAACCCGTGGTCCAGGTCGCACCGTTGGTATCACCCGCGAGCAGGGTGATGATGAATCCGTGAATCGGATTACTCCCAGCGGAAATCGGTATTTTCTGCTCGCCGGTTTGCGATGCGGAAAACCCGCCCGTGATGAGCCGCTTGAGTGGCATGAACAGCGGGACGTGAGGCCCGGTGGAGGGATATCGGGTCACTTCCACCACGGGAATCGTAGTCCAGCCCGTTGCCGCGGAATTGAGGTAATTGGGGGGGGCGATGTCGAGTTCCAACGTACAACCCCCCGTCATGCGAGTGAACAACGCAATATCCATGTTGTTGTTCAGGTCGATGGCAGAGAGGTTAAACCGCAGGGTGGTATTAAATGGGGGATTGGCGGTTACACCATCGCCGATGACGGCAGTGACTTCAGGGAACCGCTTATTACGGAAGAAACTTTCGAGGCGCAGCTTGTGGCCGTTGCTTCGGCAGAGAAGTTGCCCGTTGGCGTCTTTCAGTCGCATATCGGCGAGCAAGGCGCATTCGTCGCCCCGCAACCAATTCGCCGCCACGTTGTTCCCGCTGGTCAACGTCGGTGCCCCAGTGATGGTGATATCCAAACATGTATCCAGCGGACCGCCGGGAATCGGAATGGACACCGTCGTCACCGGCGAACCATTGGCCGGGAAATTGATCGGGGGGACCACCAACTTATAGGGCTTCGTCTTCATCATGGCCGTTCTTCCTTGAAAAAATATCCTTGTTAAATCGCAATCGAATTCAAAACAATCAAGCCGTCTTCACCCAGCGATAACTACTCATCAGGATCGGCGAGGAAACCCCGCCAATTGCCGCCGCCAACACCGGCTTCTCCGGATACACCATCGACCCGGCAAACCCCACCACCGCTCCAATCGTCGCCGGTCCGATCAATCCCAACACGTCTTCGGCCGACGTGGGGACTTCAAAGGTGCCGCTGGCGAATGAATCCACAATCACCTCACCGGCGAACGTGGCACCGATGGCGGCAAGGGTGGGCAAAAAATGTTTGAGCCAAGAATTTTTCATGGTGTTAATTCGTGCTGGGAGTTGCCGCGACCGCCCCCGGAGTCATCGTCCCCGGCGCCGCCACCGACCCGGCCCCGGCCACGATGCCAACGGAAGAGGGCATACTGAGCCAGCGATACGCCCCCATCACGACCGGAGCGCCCGCCGCCGCACACATCGCGACCTTGGCGGGGGATTTCTTAAACATGAGCGCCGCCCCAACGCCGATGGCCGTACAAACGCCGACAGCAGGGAGCATCGACTTGGCATCATCGACCGAGCCGGGAATCTGCACCGACTTCGCTACCAGCGAATCCGCCGCAATCTCACCGACGCACGCCGCCGCCACCGCATAACACGCAATCACTGCCAATTTCTTCATCTTCATCGGTACATCCTCAATCGAAACACCCAACCGCCGACTACTTAGGCAGCAATGCGATCCATGCCGCTTCTGACTGAGCCTGAGCCGCCTTCACCGCCGCCTCTTCCTCCGGCGTCGGGTCGCGGCCCTCGGTTTGCAGCGTATGAACCAACGTAATGAGGTTCGACCCCGCCGCGATAATCGAATTGGCTAATGCCAGAATTTCCAGTGGGTCCATTTGCACTCACCTTTTTCGCGGCAGTAATTTCCGCCTCATATGCGTTCAGTGCCGCCGTCAACGCATCCCAGACCTGAGCAGTGACGCCACCGCCCGATTTAACCGACAATTCGACCTGATCCAGATAGTTCGCCGCCGCGACCCGCAACGCTTCAATCCGCAGCGCCGTCGCATCGTCAATCTCCCCGGCCTGCCGCATCGCCGTCGCCACCTTCAACGTGGCCGTATACCCCTGCCGAGCGAGCGACACCCGCTGTAACGGCGTAGCGGCACACCCCGGCAAGATCAATGCCGCCAGAAGCAACCCGGCCACGGCAAACCCCGGCACAACGCGAGACGCATCGACCGGCTTTTTTCCGGCCTTCCTGGCGTCGAGAAATTGAATGAAGTGCTGAACGCCGAAGATGAACGCCGTGACGGCAGAAATCACCGAGCCGACATCCGTCAAAAAGGTGTGAGGGTCGATGCTGGCAAAAATCCAGCTTGCCAAGATCGCCATCAGAATTCCGCATTTCTGGAAGAGCATTCCGCACCCTTTCAAGACAAAGCAATTCGAAAATTGAACTTCACAACGTCCATTCACGAGAGGAACCCTAACAACGCCAAAATGGAAAAACAAGTAAATTATTCGGGAAATATTCGGGTATCACCCGAATTGAGCGAGGCGTAGCGGATATTCTTTGACCAAAACCGGCTTATCCGATCGTGAAAAATACAATCGCATTTTACGTAGCGGTTCAGTCCCCCGCACCCAAAAATATTCACTATGCCTCAGCCGCTTATCCGCTTCCGTACGGGCCGGGGGAGACACCGGCAACGACGGGCAATCCGCGAGCTGGGGATGCGGCCAAATCCTCGACATGGCTTCCCCGTTCTCCTGAATGCAGCGGAACAAATACAACTCATACGCCTGCCCCCGAACCGCCGGGCTTACATCGGCATAATGCTGCATCATCATCATGGTGACATTGCACGACTGCCTCCCATCAGTCATCAGCACGTCGAATTCACTTCTCCCACGCGGGATCACTTGGTTGCACTCGTCTACGATACGAAAGCAATGAGTATTGCGTTTCGCCACTGATAAAAACTCTTGAGGGTTTGCCGTCCCCCAATCACAGTCCCACCGTCCCGGCCGGAACCAAGGGTCCAACACAATCACATTCAGCCCCAATTTTCGGACACGACGTGCCATCGCATTCGCGAGCACGGTTTTCCCCGTACCGCTCATCCCGACGACGATTTTATGAAGTGCATCCGGCAACCGCCTACCCCCTCATCGCCGCACGGCGCCGCATCCGCTTCTCCTGCCAGCCCGCAACTTTTTTTCCCCACCAGCCTTGAAGCTTGGCAATCTTCTCTTTTCCGGCTGGGGTCTCCAACGCCTTGCTCATATACCCTACCGCCAGCGTCACAATCACCGCCGATTGCGGAATCACCTGTACCTCATGCTTCACCATCCGATCTTTAATCTCTCGCTCAATATCCGCCCGCTCATCGAATTCCGCCGTCTCCTCAAACGGCACCGACTCCCCGGCAATCACCTTTGCCAGCCGCCGGAGGACGATGATGGCGATGCGTGACGCCGCCGTGGCACTCCCTTCCACGTTCGCCCGCATCGCCGCCGCCGCCTGAGCCGCCGCCGGATCGATCGGCACCGCCACAGACGGGAGAACCAGCGGCACGCGGGGAGCCGTCGAGTCACTCAACCCCACCGCATCCGATGGGGTTTCCGTCACCGCCCGCGCCGCAACCTCTTCCTTCCGTGGCCTCCCCCGCTTCCTCGCTACCGTCCCATCCACATTTTGCTTGACCCCGCCATCCGGCTTTAATTCCGGGGGTCGCAACTCCACCACCGGAGCCGCCGCGGGATTGGCAGCAGGGGGGGGAGGCTGGGTTGCATCTTTCGCGTTCTCCACCATTTCCTCCACCACACTCCCCAACGGGTCCGTCGTCGCCTGGTCAGTCACGAGCCACCACCTTCCGATTTTTCCACAACGCATACGCCCCCACCAACAAAATCCCGCCCGGCAAGGCAACCGATGCGCCAATTAACGCCCACGTCGCAAACGTGAACTTCACCGGCTTATCCGTGATATCAGTTTGCCCCAGCGGCAGGGGGGATGGCTCTATTTTCTCTTTCTTCACGAACCGGCCATTTTCACGGGGCCGGGAATTATCCGCCGCCGGTTTAATTTCCGGATCGGCTGGCTTATCTATAATTGGATTTTCTGGGGGTACTTCCTCGGCCATGCGGGAAATATACGCACCCGCCCGCGAATAATGAAGTAATTAATTTGGATATTATTCGGGTAGCACCCGAGCCATTTTATTCATCCGCCATCCGCAACGCCACCATATGCGCCAAATCCTCTTCCGTCGCATCCGGAATTAAATCCTCTAATTCGTCGGCATATCCCCCATCCTCACCCTTCCCCTCGAAATATGCCCGCACGTTCATCGCCACCGCCACCGGATCGATCGTGTTTTTTCGAATTCCCGCCCGGCGTTTATTAATATTCCTCGCCCCATGCCGCATCGCATCGAAAATCAAAACCTCCAACCTTACCCCGGATTTATGGCTCTCCACATAACTTGCCGCCAGCACACCCGCCGCCGTTTTCAAATAATATTCCAGCGATTTTTGCAGCGGGGGAACCGGACGCGGGCAGGAAATTTCAATATCCTCATTATTCAGCCGATCCCGAACCGCCTGCCACCAATCCAGCCGATCCCGCCGGTTTTTGTGCCGATCCTTCCCTTTTTTCTCCAGAAAATCGACGGATGACGTGAGGAGGTTTGCCATCGTCTGGGCGAATTCCCGAACGTCCCGGCATTTCGCCAGCCGCCGGAAAGCCATTTGCGCCCAATGGTCCCCGAATTCCACCTCCATACGAATTACATTAAATTCCTCCCCCGTCTGATCTTTTGCTACGATTTTCCCCTTGGACTCCAGCGTCTTATCGTAAATACGCATGTATTTCCCCCCGCCGTCCGAACCTCGCGCCCCGAACGTAATCATATCCCCCTTTTTTTCGCCGGTGGACATGCTCTTTAATGGGGTCATTCTCCCGCCATACGACTTAAATCCCGACACTTCAGAACTCGTCGCCGCCTCCTCCACCTCATCCAAATCAATTAAGCCAATCATGTCATTCCACCCCACGTCTACGCGGGTTGCGTGGGGCTTAAATTCGCGGAATTCTCCGTCCCGCTCCTCCCCGCTACCCTCGGCCTCTCCCTTCGCCCGCTTCTCCAATTCGGCATCCTCGACGTGTTCTAGCTGGCTAAACCGCCACAGCCATTGAATTAAATCCAATTGATTGATTGGCGACATTAAATCCAACGCCGCCCCCGGAATGCTGATTAAAAAATGGCACTTATGCAGCGACCAACAGACCATTGCCCCATTTTCATATTTTCGCGATGCGTCGTAAAAATTCGGACTCTTGTCCCGATCCTGCCCGTCTCCCCACATCGTATCGAGCCAAGCTACCACGTCCTGCCGAATTCCAGACTCTAGCACCACGTTCAACCAGTGGAAGGAAACCCCGGCAGAACGCGGTTTTGCCACGGAACCCCCCGTAATACCGTGGGGGGGTGGGGGAAAATGCGACAAGTCAACCTCAGATGCGGCGCGAACCACGAACGGCGAAAAAGTCGAATCCATGACTACTCCAAAATGTTAATTAATTGCCATAGCATCGCTGCGTTTGCGACGGATGCTTGCCGACGATGCGCATCCCGCAACGCGAACAGATATGCGACGTGAGCTTTACGCCGCCCCACGATGGAACGCCCGGTCCCTCGCGCCACCTATGCTTCTTATTCAGATCCTTCGGAAGTGGCTTCACGTCACCACCCCTTGCCGTTCCAGCTTCTCGCGGATAGCAGCCGCGATGAATTGCGAGCGAATGCCCCGATTCCCCTTCGTGATCTGCTCGAGCCGCGAAACGGCCACGGGGCAAAGGGAAATATGAATGTCGCTGGTGATGCGCCCCGGCCTGCACTCCGGCACCATCCCGGCGCTGTGTGCGCAATCACAAAATTTACACCAATACTGGCGAGCCATCGGGTAATCCTTCCGTGGATTGTTGGAGCCAGCGGCGCCGGGACTCCTCGGCATGAGCCGCGATCATTTCGTCAGTGAGTGGGGGAGTCGAAGCCATTTCGTCCACACAAATCGAGTGATAGAACTGACTGCCCGTGATGATGACGGCGGGGTCGTACGGGTTGACGTGATTTTCACACCACGGGCAATACAAATTGCCAGGGGGCCGATCCAAGCCGTGGGCTTTGAGCAGCAGGCAAAATGCGTTGATATCAAACGCCTCGACATACCCATGCCGCCGCCAGCGTTGCCAGTCGCGGACGTTGGCGAGGATCTTCGATTGCTCGTCAGCCGAGTCGAACCCGACCGGGGCGAGGAACGCCACCAGCCGCGACGGAGACGACGTACGCGGACCATTCAAAAATTGATCCGCCTTGCTCGGCAGGGGGGGCGGATTTTCGGTTTCTACCATTGTTGCCCCTTCTTATCGTGTTCAAATACAACGTGACGAATGGGATTGAGCAGCCACCCGATCGGCACGTTGTGGCCATTCTTGGGGCGGGGGATGATCCACCCCGCCCCACAATGGCAATAGACAACGAAGTCGGATTTTTTCCGCAGAACCTTCAACTCGCATTTCAACAATTTGAGCAGCGAAATCAGAAGCTCGTCGGCAGGTTCGATGTGCGCAGCGGGAGCCTTAGGCATGGGATGCCCTCAACGTAAATTCCCGGCATCCCAACGTGACGTAATAGACCCGTCGCGGGGGAACGCATTGCCGATCTATCAATTCAAGTGAGTAACAATCCGGACCCTGACCCAATCGAAGCTCTCGCATCGCCGTATAGAATGCGGCGCGAGCTTCTGATAAGTCGGCAAAAGACTTCATCCGGCAATCGACTTTTTTTTCGACCGATCCGGAGATGGTCAATTCGTAGGGCCGGGGCCGGACGATTTCAGCAGGGGGGTTAGCGCCCATCGGCGTCCCTCCCCTTTTGATATTTCCTGACACATCTCACAGCCGCTCGCGTGGCCAGCAACGGTTCCCAAAGTCGGCAACAGTTTCGGGGATAGCGAACGTACATATAGCACCACACGCCATCCGTGGGGCGGAGGAGAGGCCGATATCGACAGGATGTGCAAGCGGATGGGGTGTTGACGACGGCGAGGGGTGTACGGCTCATACACCCTCCTCAATCGTGGCGACCTCAATTTCATCAGAGGCCGGGACTTCAATCACCACAACCGAGGATATGCATGCTTCGCCCGTCGACGGCACCATCTTCAATCGACCGAAAAACTCGATCCATATCGACCCACGCCGCTCCCTCACGGGCATTAACCAGAAATTCCCACCACAGCGGAATACGATGTGATGCACTCCGGCAATGACATCATCAGCCGGTATTTTGAAAAAACTAATCTTCCTCATCGCCGACCCCCCTTCGACTTCTCACCCTGCCCCTCATCTTTTTTCCCGCCGACGAACTGGAAGCCCTCCACCGTCACGGAAATCTTCCGCCGCTCCTCGCCGGTGTCGCGATCCGCCCACGTCTCGTAATTAAGACGTCCCTCCACCAGAATCGGCGACCCCTTGCCCATGTGCGCATTGATCGTCTCACCGATCGCAGCCCACGCCGTGCAGTCGATGAAGATAACTTTTTCCTGTTTGTTTCCCCCGGCATCCGTCCACTTCTCATTGACGGCCAGACCAAAATTGACAACCGAAGTATTCGATTGCGTGTGTTTAAGTTCCGGGTCGCGGGTCAGGTGCCCGCCCAAAATCACTTTATTGAAATTCACTGTCTTCTCCGTAGCAGGATGATGGAGCCGTGCGCGATACACGCGGACGAAAAGACGGGAGTGAGGCGGCGACGACCGCACGACTCCATTGAGCCGTACGCCGCCATCACCCACCGCTCTTCTGCTACGAAGTCTTTACCGCCGTCGCCGCCAGTGCCCGTTGCTCGCGGCCTGACAGGATCGGCTTAGCCACCGTCCCCGCCGCTGGGGACAATTCCCCAGCGGGAGGCAGTGTGACTCCATCCGGCGAGGTCCACGCTTCGGACGGGTTTGGTGAAATTTCAGTAACGAGGTCACCGGCGAGGGTGCCAGCGACCGTGAGGGAGCCTGCCATCGTCGCCACAGCCGTCCGGAGGGATTGGGCCTGGTCGGAGCCGACGACGCCGGAATTGACTTTACTGACGTGCAAGATTTGCGGCCCGCTCAATTCGTCAAATGTGGAGACGACTACGGTGCCGAGTTTTTGGAGCCGGGAAACGGCATCCATGATGCGGGGGTATCTTTCGCCGAAGAGTTCGGCGAGTTCGTGAAGGGGGGTAAAGTCATCCGGACCATGCGTAAACACCTCAATTGCGTCCATGAGGGATTGGGGACTTTTTGAGGATTCAGCATAAGCCCCACCATGTGCATATTTATCAAAGGCATCCGTAATGGATTCCATGAGGGATTGCAGGGTTTGTGCGGCGGAAGTACTGGCGGGAGGATTGTTTACGTTTGAAGCATTGCTTCCCGGTGATACGGAAGGCATAATTGACCTCGCTATAGCGATCGTTTAGGCCTCTGAAAGGGTGATAACTTTCAGGGGCCTTTTTGTTTCCCGGCTGTCCTCAACGCTCCGCGTCGGGATCGGGAAATGCCCTTATTTCCTAGTGTTTTACGCCCATTCCTCCTTTTTTGATAAAAGTATCGAACTTAACATAACCTATCTTATCGGACGTGATAGGGGGGTTCGACCGGGGATTTGATTCTGCCTTTCAAATAAGGGGTTGGTTCTCATAACAAATTAGGACACGAGGGACATTACACCAGCCGAACCGCCGAAACCAGCGGCTAGGACGATGCTGCGGCGGATATTCGGTAGGTGAACGATATCATCCTTGATTTGGATCAGCCGGGTCGGGAGGGGCGAATGAGTGCGGATGTTTGGAGGGACGGTCGCGGTTGAATGGATCAGGCAGTTGAGAACCACTGCGGTCAGGCCGGCGGCGCCGAGGGAGTGGCCGATGGCTCCTTTGTGTGAATAGAGCGGGCAGGGGCCTGGGAGGGTGGATTCGAGTGCTGCGAGTTCGGTGGCGTCGTTGATGATTGTGCCGGTGCCGTGGGCGTGGACGAAATCCGTGGGCCGGCTATCAAGAACGGTGCGGAGGAGATGGCGAAGGGTGACGCCGTCGCGGTCGCCGCCGGTCAAATGGGTGGCGTCGGCGCCGAGGGCGTAGTTTTCGATGTGAATCTTGGACGAATTGGCTGGTTGCTCAAGGCAGATGGCGGCGGCGGCTTCGGACATGAGGAAGCCGGTGCGGTGGGTATCGAATGGCCGGCAGGCGTCCCGGGCGAGGACGCCTAATCGTTGGAAACTTCCGGTAAACAAGGGGCCAAGAGACGATTCAGCCGCGACTACCAGGACTCGAGAAACCAATCCCGATTCGATCAACATGGTGGCTCGGATGAGGGCATGGATGCCTGTGGCACACGCCGCCGAGACGGTTAAGCGCGGGCCGGTGCCCAGATGCAGGTCGGCGGCGATATCCGTCGTCATTTCCGCCAAACCAAAACTATTTCTCCCCCCTGCCGGTCGTGGTGGGGGGGTCATCCAGGATTCGATTGGACCTTTGCTTGTCCCAACGACTAGCGCAATGTCATCAGATGCAAGATCATCTGCTGTCCATCCTGACTGGATCAATGCTTGTCTGGCGGCGAGGATCGCCAGTTCACTGACGCGTGATCGCGAGGTCAGCAGGGGGATCGGAGCATGCGTGCTGATGCACCCCCCTGCCAGCAGTGAGGTCCAGGTTTCGGCTGCGGTTAAGCCAAGCGGTGTGAGGAGGCCGATGCCTGTGATGCTCGCCCGGCGGCGCGTCGTGTGGGGCGCGTCCATATCAGACCGACATCGGCTCGGTGGCCGTCGGAGGGGCGGCGGTTATTTCACGCTCGTACAAGATCGGAATGCGATGTTTGCCGGTATGGCTGACTGCTCCCAATTTCGGATCGCCCGCCGCGTCAACCCCCCCACCGTCATACACACGCCAGCGTAATCCGAGATCCCGCACCATCTGATGATCCATTTCCGGCTTGCGGCCATAGGTCGTCAGATAATTTCCGATCATGGTGCTGTCGGCGCCCGCAAAAAATATCCAACTTTGTACGTCGCGCAATACCTTTTCCCGCCCCCCTGCTACTTTCAATTCGGCGGTCGGCAATACCAGTCGGCAGATGGAAATAATCTTCAAACATTCCATCGGATGAAGCTGCGGCATATCCGCCAGCGGGGTGCCATGAATCGCATTCAAAAAATTGATCGGCATCACGTCCACGCCGATTTCGCGGAGCGTGAACATCATATCCAGCCGATCGTCCCATTCCTCGCCCATGCCGAAGATCCCGCCGGAACAGAGAGAGAGTCCGGCGGCCTTGGCGACTTTCAACGTATTCACCCGCTCGGCGAACGGGTGGGTGGAAACAATGTTGGGATAATGGCGTTCAGAGGTTTCGATATTGTGGTTGATCCGGCGGATGCCGCAGTCGTAAAGAAATTTCGCCGTCTCGGGCGTCAGCGCGCCCAGCGTCGCACACGCCCGCGTTTTGCCTTCCTTGGCGATCTTGGACATCAGCGGCTTAAGCCAGTCTTCCAATTCCCGCCGCGTGGGCCCGCGCCCGCTGTTGACGATGCCAAACGAATCCGCCCCCACCTCCGCGGCGTGCCAGGCACTCTGCAGCACCTGATCATCCGTCAGCATCGAACGCTCCTTGGACGGCGCGTCGTAATGTTCGGATTGAGCGCAGAACTTACAATCCTCGCTGCACCCCCCTACTTTGGCGGCGATGATGGCGCAGAATTTCACGTCGCGTCCTTTGAACGCGATGCGGACCTTATTGGCCCAGTAGAACAGATCGTAGAGATCGTCCCCGGAGACCGTGGTGAGATACGCGGCTTCATCACGGTTGAGGAGTTGTCCGTCCAATACCTTGCCGGCCAGATGAGCAATGCGAGCGTGCACGCGAAAGACCTCCGAGCTTATCGTTGCCGCGGCGCCATGCCGTTGCCGCCGGTCGTCCCATTTCCCGTGGTTACCGCCGCTGGAAAAACGGCAGAGATCGGGGTGACAACGCGGGGCACCATGCGATGGGTGGCCGCATCATAAATGAAGACCGCGAGCATACCCGTTCGGTTATTCAGAACATAGAGCGCGTCGCCCCCGGACTGCTCGGGCGATGAAACAACCTGATAATCCCGACCCGGGTAAACAACCCCCTGCGTCGCGTCGGCACGCGGGGTCATCAAGAAATTCGCGACCAGCAACACAACCGCGGTCAACGACAAAATTCCAATTGAATACGTTTTCTGATCCATTTTTAACTCCATGAGAAAAGTGGAGACATTCGACAGAGGTTACCGGTGCTGCACGCCCAGCGGAGATGTCCCCGGAGCATTGGGAATGGCATTTCCCTGCATTCCGGACTGGAATGTCCGATTCAAATCGACGCCCGGCAGCATGCTCAGCCGATTGCCGTTCATGTCATATGAAATCGCGCCAAGCTGACCATTGAGCGTATCAATGACGTACACCACTTCGCTGGCCAGCCCGGTGACTGCCCCGGGACAGATAATGTATTCCCCCGGACCGCCAGCGGCCGGCACCTGCGCCACGGCTGCATTCTCATGCAGATAATGCGACACAAACACCCCCAGCAATAGGGCGTTCAGTCCCACGAGTCCCCACAGGATCATTGTCTTCATGGCCAACTCCTTTCAATAAAAAAGGCCGAGGCGTAATACGCCCGCGGCCTTTGTATCATGAAACCGACATTTTCCGCATCAGTCCAAATGCGACCGCTTAGCATCTTTGAACATCACCGCCACTGTCACCCCGGTCAAAAACAGCAAAAGCAACCATAACAGCGCTGTTCCGCTGCCCGGTAGTGAGATGACTTTTTCGTAGGATTCCAGTCGGGCGTCGACAATCTCACGCTCTTCCTGATACTGCCGGGCAAACGTCATCGCCGGCGACATCAGGACCACGATCGCCACACAGCACCAACCATAAAATCGCTGCTTCATAGTGATTCCCATCATAACCAGCTATCGATCGGCCGGGCAAGCGACCGGAAATCCGCGGCCGGGATCGCCACCGTTTCCCATTTGACCGACCGCCGCCGCATGTGATTGCGATACTCGGTCAAATCCACCCCCATCATCTGATACCAGCGCTCCCGATGCTCAAACATCCCCGTCTCTGGCGTCAGCGGCGCATCAATCCAATACACAAACGCCACGACCGCCTTGAACCCGTCTCCAAAAACCTGCTCCCACTGCGCCAGATCCGTCACATCCTGCTCAGTCGTCCAGGTCTGATACGCCCCGCGACCCCCCTTCCCGCATAATTGCCGCCCCTTCACATCCACCAGCAGATTAGGCCCATTCTGCGAATAGACCACAAAATCGAACGATTTCAGCTTGGCATCGGCAAACAGCGCCTTCTTCGCCTCATCTACGGCGACGTATGGAATCCCGCGATTACGCAGAAACGCCTCAAACGCCGCCTCATAGTG
>DASRRR010000074.1:0-6313 GCA_035656825.1 Tepidisphaeraceae bacterium
GGTTCGATCTTCAAGTACATTGAATGCTGGTATAATCGCCAGAGGCGTCACTCGGCGATAGGCTATAAAAGCCCCGAACAATTCGAGGCAAGCCTGAACTGACGAAACGTCCGCCGCGCCCATCATTGGTGGGGAAGGTCAGTCCACACATTTTCTTCTTTGCCCCTTATGCCCCTCTGCGATCTTTGCGACCTCTCCCTCCCCGAACATCAAAACGAACAAAACGAACCCACCAAATCCCCATTCCCCTTCCAAAAACCCGCATTCTCTCAATCGCGCCATTACCAAACGAACCCATTCACTTGGCATCCCCGCCCACTCTCGACTAATCTACCCCGCTCTAATTCACGAAGGAGTATTCTCATGGGTCTTCTCGAAGGCAAAAAAGGTCTCATCCTCAACATCGCCAACGACCGTTCCATCGCCACACACATCGCCAACAACTGCGTCAAGCAGGGCGCCACTTGCGGGTTCGGCTTCCTCCCCATGGACAATCCCGAAAAATCCCAACGCCGCGTCAAAAAAGCCATGGAAGAAAACGGCTTCGGCTCCGATTGGCTCCACCCCTGCGATGTCTCCAACGACGAATCCATCGCCACCTTCTTCGAAGCCGCCAAAACCCAGTTCGGCCAAATCGACTTCCTCGTCCACTCCCTCGCCTTCGCCAACCGCGACTATCTCAAAAAAGACTACGGCAACTTCACTTCCACCCCCCGCGAAGTCTTCAAACAAGCCGTCGATATCTCCGCCTACTCCCTCATCGCCCTCGCCCGCGCCGCCGCCCCCCTCATGCCCAATGGCGGCTCCATCATCGCCCTCACCTACCTCGGCGCCACCCAAGTCATCCCCGGCTACAACATCATGGGCGTCGCCAAAGCCGCCCTCGAATCCGCCGCCCGCTACCTCGCCTTCGACCTCGGCCCCAAGAAAATCCGCGTCAACACCATCTCCGCCGGCCCGGTCAAAACCCTCTCCGCCATGGCCGTCGGCGGCATCGATGAAATGTTCGCCCACACCGAACGCAAAGCCCCCCTCCAACGCAACATCGACGGCGACGAAGTCGGCAAAACCGCCCTCTACTTACTCTCCGACCTCTCCTCCGGCACCACCGGCGAAAACCTCTTCGTCGACTCCGGTTTCAATATCGTCGGACTCTAATCCGTCCCATAACTCCAAATTCATTGCAGAACATAAGCACTCCTGTCGATATATGTGGTGACTAACCATCTCGCCAGGAGTTCCCCCTATGTCCCGCATACTATTGGTAGACGACGACCCTAAACTGCGCACGATGCTTTCGACTTTTCTGAAACGCGCGGGTTTTGGGATCGCCAGCCAGGCCGCGGATGGGGCCGAAGCGCTGGGGATGATGCAGGGGGTGGAGTTGGTGATTACCGATTGTCAGATGCCCAATATGGACGGCATTACCTTCGTCCGCACCCTGCGTGCCCAAGGTCAGGCCATGCCTGTCATTATGCTCTCCGGACAAAATGATCCCGGCCTGATTCAGACGGCGCTCATGGCGGGTGTGAATCAATATATTGAAAAACCTTTGAAACCATTGAGTTTGATCGAGACGATTCGCGGGTTGATGCAGGATCGCCAGGCGATTGCGGCCTAAAGGTCTTGACGGCTGAGAGATACGGGGTAAAGTCTGCAAACCTCGCGGGCGTAGCTCAGTGGTAGAGCGTCACGTTGCCAACGTGAATGTCGAGGGTTCGAGCCCCTTCGCCCGCTTTTTTAAACGCTGCTAGCTTCAAGAGTTAGCGGCGTTTGTCTTTTTAAGGGGTCTGATGATGGCGCGGTTAGCGGTTTGGGATTCGGAAATGGAAAAGCTGTCGGGGGACCTCGGAAGAGTCTTAAAAGGCTCTTACAAACTCGACGGGCACCATCGCCTATTATACGCCACTGATGCCTCACTCTACCAAGTCCTACCAATTGGAGTGGTTTTTCCGGAGGATGCCGAGGATGTCCGGGGGGTTTTGAGCTACTGCAATGCCAATCGGATCGGGGTGCTGCCACGAGGTGGCGGGACAAGTTTGGCGGGGCAGTGTACGAATAAGGCGCTGGTGATGGACCTGTCGCCAAAGATGCGGCGGGTATTGAGCGTGGACGGGGATCGATGTGTGGTTGAGCCAGGGATTACGGTCGAGGAGTTGAATCGGCATTTGATGAAGACCGGGATGCTCTTTGCGCCAGACCCGGCGACGGTGGCGCAGGCTTCGATTGGCGGGTGTATCGGGAACAACGCGGCCGGGGCGCGGTCGATTCGGTATGGGCGGACCAGCGAGAACGTGGCGGGGGTGGAAGTGGTGCTGACCAGTGGGCATCGGTTCTGGCTCGAGCCGGGGGCGGGGAGGCGCGATCCGGCAGCGGGGAATCTGGCGCGGTCGGTGATGGGGATTTGTGCGAAATATGCGGAGCTGATTCGCGAAAGATTTCCCAAGACGATTCGGCGGAATGCTGGGTATGGGTTGGATTTGGTTTTGGCGCAGATGGATCGGGGGGTCAGCGCGGAGGATTTGGATTTGTCGGGGCTGATCTGCGGGTCGGAGGGGACGCTGGCGGCGGTGGTCGCGGCGAAGTTGAAGCTGCATCCGGTGCCTAAATATAAATCGCTGGCGATTGCGTCGTTTCGAAATCTGGAGGAGTGTCTGGATGCGGTCAATCCGATCCTGACGACGAATCCGAGCGCGGTGGAGCTCTTGGATGATGTGGTGTTGGAGGCGGCGGCGGGGAATACGCAATGTCGAGAGTATTTGAAGTGGTTGCCGGAAGTGGAGGGAAAGTCGCCGGCGGCAGTTTTGTATATTGAGTATACGAGTGCGGTGAGTCAGGCGGAGGTGGAGGAGTCGTTTGGGAAATTGATGGAGAGGGTGCCCGGGGTGCGGGTGGTGAATTATACGGATGGGAAGGCGATGGGGGATTTGTGGGCGCTGCGGAAGGCGGGGGAGCCGTTGTTGCATGGGTTGTCAGGGCATCGGAAGCCGCACACGTTTGTGGAGGACAATGCGGTGCCGGTGGAGAATCTGCCGCGGTTTGTGGCGGAGTTTAAGAAGATCGTGGCGCGGCACGGGACGAAGGCCGCGTATTATGCGCATGCGTCGGTGGGGGTATTGCATGTGAGGCCGTTGATTGATTTGCATGATGAGAAGGATTTGGTCGCGATGCGCGGGATCGCGGTGGAGGTGGCGGATTTGGCGCGGGAATGTGGGGGAGTGATGTCTGGGGAACATGGGGATGGGCGGGTGCGTGGGCCGCTCTTGGAGCGGTTTTATGGGAAGGAGTTGATGGGGGCGTTTCGGGAGTTGAAGAATTTGTTTGATCCGGCAGGGGTGTTGAATCCGGGGAATATTGTGACGCCGGGAGCGGTGGAGACGATTACGCAGAATCTGCGGATCAATGCGATCGAAGAAAAGGCGGATTTGTCGAAGATTGAGACGTACTATTCGTATGAGGATCAGGAGGGATTTCGTGGGGCGCTGGAGGCGTGCAATGGGGCGGGGGTGTGTCGTAAGACGGCAGTGGGGACGATGTGCCCGAGTTACCGGGCGACGCTGGATGAGCGGCATGCGACGCGGGGGAGGGGGAATGCGCTTAGGACGGCGTTGACGGGGCAGGTGTCGGAGAGTGGAGAGCCGGTGTGGGATGATGCGGGGACGATGGAGACGCTGGATTTGTGTTTGTCGTGCAAGGCGTGCAAGTCGGAGTGTCCGACGAATGTGGATGTGGCGCGGTTGAAGGCGGAGTACACGGCGCAGCGGTATGCGCGCAAGGGTGTGCCTTTGGCGGCGCGGGTGTTTGGGAATGTGAGGACGCTAAATCGGATGGGGGCGATGATGCCGGGGGTGGCGAATTGGGTTAATCGGCTCTCAGTGGTGAGGAGTGTGGTGGGTCGGGTGTTGGGGGTGGCGAAGGAGAGGTCGATTCCGGCGTTTTCTCGGTCGTTGTATAAGCGGGTGGGACCCAGGGCTAAAGCCCTGGGCTTGGCAGTCAGTCCTAGGGTGGTGTTATTTGGGGATTGCTTTGTGACTTATAACGAGTCGGATATTGGGGTGGCGGCGGTGAAGGTATTGGAGGGGTGTGGGTATGAGGTGGTGGTGCCTCGGAGCGGGTGTTGTGGGAGGGCGATGATGTCGACGGGGCTGCTGGCGGATGCGATTCGGACGGCGGAGGGGACGATTGCGCAGTTGCGGGAATATATCGAGGATCCGAATGTGGCAGCGGTGGTGGTGGCGGAGCCTTCATGTTTGAGTGCGTTTAAGGATGACTGGTTGCAACTGAAGATGGGGACGCCGATGGAGCTGAGGAAGAAACTAGCGGGGAAGGCGTATTTGATTGAGGAGTTTGTGGAGAAATTTTGGGAGGGGCATCCGAAGAGGCCGGTGTTTAAGAAAGCGGACGGGGCGGTGATGTTGCATGGGCATTGTCATCAGAAGGCGTTGTGGGGGGATGGGACGAGTGCGGGGTTGCTGAAGAGAGTAGCAGGGGGGGAGAATGTGACTGTGATTCCTTCGGGGTGTTGCGGGATGGCGGGGGCGTTTGGGTATACGCAGGGACACTATGAGGTGTCGATGAAGATCGGGGAGTTGTCGTTGTTTGGGCCGATCCGGGGGAATAAAGAGGCAGAGATTTGTGCGCCGGGGACGAGCTGCCGGCATCAGATTCATGATGGGACGGGGAGGAAGTCGGTGCATCCGATTGAATGGGTCGCGGGGAGGATGGAGTAGGGGGGGGAAACCCACCGACAGCGGTCGGTGGGCTTTAGAAGAGGGTAAAAAAGCTATTGCGGAATTTTTTGGGGAACAGCTAGACGGGGGGGACGTAGTGCATTACAGTAATAGCCGGTAAGTTCGACGACCGAGTCGGTCGCGGAGCAGGTCCTGAGCATTTCACGTCAGTTCCCGTCCTCGCACTCCTTCACGATATCGCCATTCATACCAGTTTTGCGGGCCAATTGTTGGCCCTTTCAGACGCGCCCGGAATAGATCGGGCGCACGCACCGCCCACTAAAGGAAACATTCATGGGCAGCAAGCTTTACGTTGGGAACCTGAGCTACGATACGAACAGCTCGGACCTGGAACAACTTTTCGGCCAGCACGGCACGGTCAGCGAAGCGACGATCATCAACGATCGCGACACCGGCCGCTCGAAGGGTTTCGGATTTGTGACCATGGGGTCAGATGCAGAGGCCCAAGCGGCCATTGCGGCGTTGAACGGTCAGCAACATGACGGTCGCGCTCTCACTGTCAACGAAGCCAAGCCCCGGGAAGACCGGCCGCGTGGCGGCGGTGGCGGCGGCGGCGGCGGTCGCGGCGGCTACGGTGGTGGCGGCGGCGGCGGTGGCGGTCGCGGTGGATTTGGTGGCGGCGGCGGCGGCGGTGGCCGTGGCGGTCGGTACTAAATCTGACTGGACCCATTCAGTTCAGTAATTAAACGGAGGGTCGCACGCTTGCGTGCGACCCTCTGATTTTTTGAGGGGGGCGTTGACGGAGAAGTCGGGTCGGGGACGATCCGGCTCACCTTTGAAGGCGAGGGTGGGATTTATTTCATTTGGGTTCGCGGAAATGACCGATTGCGCATAGTATCTCCTGTAGAGCCATCGTGCAGGGATGTAAGTAATCTGACCAGGATATGTATTCATGCAGAAATCGAATGAGAATGTAACGCCGTGCGTGACTGGGGAACTGATTGACGGGGCGGCTGAGGAGGTGGCGCTGGAACCGGCGTCGACGGGGACGCGGATTGCGACGATGATCGGGGTGGGACTCCCATTCGCGGGGTTTATAACGGCGATTGTGATGTTGTGGGGGCGAGGTTTTGATTTATTGCATGGGGGGTTGTTTCTGGGGATGTATGTGATCACGGCGGTGGGGGTGACGGTGGGGTATCATCGATATTTTACGCATCGGGCGTTTCGGACGACGCGCGGGGTGGAGTGCATGCTGGCGATATTCGGGGCGATGGCGCTGGAGGGGCCGGTGCTGAAGTGGGCGGCGATGCATCGGTTTCATCATCAGCATTCGGACAAGCCTGAAGATCCGCATTCGCCGCATTTTCAGCACGATGCGGATGATCATGACGGGCATGCGCATGGGTTTATGGGAGTGATGCGCGGGTTTGTGCATGCGCATATGGGTTGGATGTTTTTGCCGGACCCGAAGGATCTGCATCGATATGTGCCTGACTTATCGACGGATCGGATGCTGCGGGTGATCAGTAATCTGTGGGTGGTGTGGGCGGTTTTGGGGATGGTGATTCCGGGGGTGGTGGCGGGATTGATTACGCATTCGTGGATGGGGGCTTTGCTCG
>DASRRR010000075.1:0-37459 GCA_035656825.1 Tepidisphaeraceae bacterium
GGTCTCCCCCCATCGCGTAACTTTTTCCCCTCAAAACATTCACTCCCCACACCCATCCGCAACCCGCTCCCTATCAATGCCTTTCTTCGTGTCTTCCATCGCGCCCATCGTGTCATCGTGGTTGCATTTTGCCCCTCATGATCGGTAAACAGTTACTCTGCACGCAAGATCCGATGCCTTGCCGATCAAATACCTAATTTTTCTCTTGACATACCCATCCCCTTCTGATACCATCCCTTCACGGCGGCGTCCGTGACCTATACCAAGGTCGATCTTTCACAATCGAATAGCACTCCCCGTCACCTCGCAGATTCCCCATCTTGCCGAAAAGATCACTCCACGTCACTCCACATCACACTTTTCCCGCTCCTCCTTTCTCAAGGGTCAATTCAGAGTCGAATTGGGGTCGAATCAGGGTCGTTTTGGGGTCGTTTCCGGGTCGAAAAAGGGTCGCTTTTCCCTCACGTCAATTCCATATCTCCATATACAAAATACATTTAGGCGCCCCCTCCCCGCCAACATGAGAAAACCTCCAAAATCCAGTAAGATCGCCCGACTATGGCAACCCTGACCTACCGCACCGCCGGCGAATCCCACGGCCCGGCCATCTCGGCCCTCATCGAAGGCATGCCCGCCGGCGTCACCGTCGACGAATCCCTCATCAACGCCGAGCTCCGTCGCCGCCAAGGGGGTTACGGCCGCGGCGGCCGCCAGAAAATCGAAACCGACACCGTCCAAATCATGTCCGGCGTCCGCCAGGGTCGCACCATCGGCTCCCCCATCCTCCTCCAAATCATCAACAAAGACTCCCGCCTCGACGACGCCCCTCCCGTCCACCGCCCCCGCCCGGGTCACGCTGACCTCGCCGGCTCCCTCAAATGGCTCACCACCGACTGCCGCCCCGTCCTCGAACGCGCCAGCGCCCGCGAAACCGCCGCCCGCGTCGCCGCCGGCGCCCTCGCCCGCTGCCTCCTCAACGAATTCCAAATCTCCGTCTTCGCCTACGTCCTCGCCATCGGCGACGTCACCGCCACCATTGACTGGACCCCATTTGAAAAAGCCCACGGACCGCAGTCCGTGGGTCCCCTTCTCGACTCCCTCCGCGCCGCCCGCGACGCCGGCGATCTCTTCCGCGAATGGGTCGGCTGCCCCGACCCCGACGCTTCCGCCCGCATGCGCGACGCCATCAAAAAAGTAAAAATCGAAGGCGACACCCTCGGCGGACTCGTCGAAGCCCGCGTCTTCAACTGCCCCCCAGGCCTAGGCACCTGCGTCCAATACGACCAGCGCCTCGACGCCCGCCTCGCCATGGCCGTCATGGGCATCCAAGCCTTCAAATCCGTCGAAATCGGCATGGGCAAAGACGTCGCCTACCTCCCCGGCTCCAAAGTCCACGATGAAATCGGCTTTGACCCTTCCCAAAAAGATTCCCTCTCCCTGGGATTCACCCGCCAAACCAACAACGCCGGCGGCCTCGAAGGCGGCATGACCAACGGCCAGCCCCTCATCATCCGCGGTGCCAAAAAACCCATCTCCACCCTCATGAAACCCCTCGGCTCCGTCGACCTCAACACCAAAGAAGTCTCCAAAGCCGCCTACGAACGCTCCGACGCCTGCGCCGTCCCCGCCGCCAGCGTCATCATGGAAGCCGTAGTCGCCTTCGAAGTCGCCCGCGCGATGATCGAAAAATTCGCCGGCGACTCCCTCACCGAAATGCGCGCCAATTACACCAACTACCTCTCCCTCGCCCGCCAGCTCCCGCTGTAAACTCCCCATGTGCCCCCGGCAATCCAAGAATTTTCTGTAAGCCCTCCACCCCCCGCGCGTCTAATCCCGCCGGTGAAGGCCGATGTTCCTCGAGCCACAACCTCGCTCGAACAGCGCTTTCGCACCGGCGTGCCCGCCGCCCTGACGGAAGTCATCGCGATCCACCAGCCCCTCGTCTCCCGGCTGGTCTACCGTCTGACCGCCTGGTCGCGCACAGACACCGAAGACATCGTCCAGGAGGTTTTCGTGAACGCTCTCCGATCCCGCAAAACATTCGACGCCCGCAGTTCACTCGCCACCTGGCTCACCCGCATCACCATCAACACCTGCTGCACCGAACGCCGAAAACGCCTTCTCCGCACCCGCTACTGGAAACGCCTGCTCACCAGCCAATCCCAATCCATTTCTTCCCCCCCTGCCGCTGACCTGCACGAAGACATCCAGCAAACCATGACCGAACTCCGCCGCCTTCCCGCGACCTACCGCGAAGCCGTCGTCTTGCGTTATCTCGAAGAAATGGAAATCGACGACATCGCTCGCCTCCTCAATCTCTCCCGCCCCGCCGTCGAAGTCCGCCTACACCGGGCCCGCGCCATGCTCCGCACCGCTTTGCTCAAAGGTGACTAATGATCCAACACGACCTGAAAATCTCGTTGAAACAAGCCGACGCCGCCTTCTCCGCCCCTCCCTTGCAAGATCCCACGACCCTCGCCCGCCGCGTCCAGCAAACCTCTCGCAATCGCTCCTCCTTCCGCGCCCTCGCCGCTGTGCTCATCACCGTCGGCATCGGCACTCTCACCTTGCACCGCCCTTCGCATCTGACCGTATCCACCGCCACCGACCCGCGTGCCGACCTCCAGAACATCCGCCACGAAATCGCCATGCACGAGCAAACCACCCGCGACCTCCTGCAGGCCGAGCACCTCGAACACACCGCCGGCCGGATCGCCATCGCCCGCGAGCTCTCCACCGGCCGCACCGCCGCCGAACGCGCCGCCTCCGCCCTCCTCTGGCAGGCCGAACACGAATCCCTCCACCCCGGCCAATCCCTCCGCGCTTACTCCGACGTCGTTCACTACTTCCCCGACACATTCTCCGCCAACATCGCCCGACAACGCTTGCAACAACTTCAAAAGGAAGGTTGATTTTATGTCCCTATATAAATCGCAACTTGTAGCTGCCCTGTTCGCACTGGCTGCCACCCGCATAACCTTCGCCGCCAATCCCCCTCCCTCGACAAAGCCCGCAACTTTCGAATTTTCTTTCCTCTCGGAGGTTGACCCTCATCTTGAAGACAATGCCGGCCCGATGGGAGAAGTCTATCGCGGTAAATTTCAGTTGAAATTCGCATCTGGAACTGATCTCCCCACCGCACAGGACCTTCGCGAAGTATTCCAGCGAATACGCTGGAGCACATCCAATCGTCCCGACGTGGTTCTACGGATCTCTTTAAGCAGTTACGCTCCCCTTCACAATCAAGCCATCGTCTACTACTCCGTCCTTACCCCTCAGGAATCCATGGATTGGAGTCCTTTCCGCGTCCCCAGCAATAAGGGCCCAAATATAGTGGAGGCCAACACAATGCTTCTGGAAGGCCTCCACGCCATCGTCACCACCGATGCCCAACTCTCTCCCGCCGAGCGTAAAGCGACAATCACTTCCGTCACCACTGAACTCACCAAAGTCCGCGCGATGAAACAAGCTCTGAGCGCCATGGCCTCTTCCCAGCCTTCCCAGGCTAGCGCCCTCTCCAACCGCATCAACACCCTGCAGGCCGAAAATCAGCGCCTCTCCATGGCCCTCTCCGCCAAAGAGGCTCGCCGGCAAGCCCTCCAGAACGCAATTGCGCAAACCCGCTCCCAGATTAAACTGGATCAGCAGACTGACCCTGTCATCGAGCAACTCCGCACCGTCGTCAAGCTCCGCGATGATGAAGTCAAACATCTCGACGCCATGCGCCGCGCCGGGGTCGCCACCGACTCCGAATACGCCGAAGCGCAAGCCAAACTCGCCGAAGCTCGCGTCAAACTCGCCGAGCGCGAAGCCTCCGCCGGAAAAGCCGGCAAGGGCGAGCTCCTCGACCGCTTAGCCGACGAAATGACCATGACCATCGTCGATTTCACCGACCTGCAAATCCAGCTCGACCACGTCCGCGACGAACTCCACAGTCTCAACCCGTCCAGCGCCACCACGCAAAGTCTCGAGGAAATTCTCAAAAATGGCACCATTCCCCAGGGAAAAGACGCCAACAATCTCCCCCCCCTCTTCGGCCAGCTCGAAGAGCGCGAACGCTCCCTCGTCCACGAAAAAGTCATCCTCGAAATCGACGACGTCGAACCGGTCGCTGAAAGCCATTAGGCAATCACGATCTTCAGATCATTCAGCGTCGTCGCCTTCTGCGCTTTGAGCTGCGTTGTCAAATTCACCTTCGTATTGACCTTGCTCAGCTTGATCGACTTGCCCGTATCCAGCTTGGCGATCAGCGACGCGATCGTATGCCCGGCAATCCCTTCCGGCGTACCGGAATTGTGCGTCTTGACCGTCCCCAGCGACAAACTGGTGATCGTCCGCGCCGCAATCGTGGAATTCGTAAAGCTCTTGGTAATCAGCGACGCCAGCACCGCATTCGTGCTGAATGGCAGCGCATCGGTCAGAGGAGATTTTGCCGGATTGATGCCGGCATAAATAGTCGATCCCATCAGAGCGCCGACATTGATCGAAGTAATCTTGCCCGCCGACCGCAGCGAACAGCCTTGCAGATTTCCTTTGACCGTGATCGTGCCCACGGATTTGGTAGCGACTAGCGCCACATTCTTGATCGCTCCGGTCGCGATGAGAGAATCAATCGACCCGGCCGTCAGCGATCCGCCCGTCCAAGTGGCGACATTCAGCGATTTCAGATTTCCCGTAATCGTAAAGTTACTGCTGGTAATCGTCGGAACATTGACGACCGACCCGGCACCCAGATTCACCGTCGCTCCCGCCATCGCGGCCAGACTCAACGTCCCGATCTTCCCGGCCAGCGTCCCGATCAATCGTCCTGACGACGCCGTCAGGCTGCTGATCGCCGACCCGCTGATATTGCCGATATCGACCGTCTTCACTTTGCCACCCTTGGACGTGATGGTCACCTTCGTTTTGGCGGCATTGGTCCCGGCAAACGTGATCCCACTCAAGATCACCGACGAGCCGGCGATCGTCGCAACCTTCTTCTTCACCACCGACGCCAGGTTATTCCCCAGGAAATCCAGCGTCGCCGACCCAGGCCCGCTCATCGTCACCGTCGATACCGTACCATCCGCATCCGTGAAAGTGATCGACGACATCCCGCCGACGCCTAGTTTCACCGGCAGCGTCACCGCCGCCTTGAGCGGAATATCAAAGCTAGGCCGATCCGGATCGGAACTGACAATATGCATCGTGCTGTTGTCATACCCCGGCGCACTGGCATCCAGTCGAATCACCAGCGGCTCAGTCTCTCCCGGCGCCAACGTCGACGGCAACCCCGTCACGATCGAATACCCGCTCGGCAGCGTCACCGCCTGAATGCTCATCGAAACATGCCCGGTATCCGTCACCTCAAACGTCATCTCATGTGATGTATCCCCTTTTCGCACGGTTCCAAAATCAATCGCCGTCGACATGCCATAAAGAACCGGCGTTCCATCCCCCAGCGTGATCCCGAGCCCCTTGAAAATCACCGTCCCCGCCAACGTCACCTGGAAATTAGTCGCAGTCACATCATCCGTTGTAATAGAGAAGACCCCGCTCTTACTCCCGCGCGTCGTGCTGTCGATCTGCAACACCGCGTCTACCGATGCTCCCGCAGCCAGAGTCGTCGGCAGCGAACCTATCAGCGAATACCCCGCCGGTATCACCGGCGTGCCTAGCGTAAGCGCAACGTCACCATTATTCGTCAGATGCAGAATCTCTTGCCCAGTGTCTCCGGTAAGAATTGTCCCGAAATTCACCGTCGAACCCGACGTCACTGTCGAACCAGCATTCGTCGCAACGAGATGGTGATAATGAATCAATCCTGTCACCGGGATAATAAATCCGGAGGGACTCAGCGCATAAAGCGGATCGCTGGAATTGATGACGATATTTCCCGAGATAGCCCCTTGAACGCTGGTATCCACCGCCAGCACCAAATCCGCCGACGCCCCCGCCGCAAGCGTATCCGGCAGCGCCGTCACCACCGAGAACCCGCTCGGCAATGTAGGCGTCCCTAGACTCAGATCCAGCGTATCCCCGGTATTGGTCACATGAAGCGTCACCTGCAACGTCGATCCCTGCAACGCCGTCCCCACGGAAACCGACTGCGTCTGATGCGTCGTCGCATTGGCCGTCAGTTCCACGCTGTTCACCGACACATCCAGTTTCTTGTAGTGGGTAAACCCGGTCAGCGGCAAATCAAACGATGGCGTGTTCGGATCGTTCGACTGGAAGACCAGCGTCCCCGATTTATCCCCGCCCGTATCCGCACGCTGCGTGATCGTCACATCGACCGACGCTCCGACCGCAAGCGTCCCCAGATTTGGCGGCGTGCTCGGACCACTCGAATGAAACGTCCGATCCGGACTCGTCACAAAAAATCCCGCCGGCTCCAGGATTGTCCCCAAAACCAATGGCGTCGTCCCCGTATTCGTGATCCGGAACGTCTTCGAATTTGGAGTCACGCTGTTCTGATCCACAAACCCATAATCAATCGGCGTCGACTGATTACTGCTCACAGGCCCGACCACTGTCGCCGGCGACACCGTTTCGTCCAATAGTGATACGCCAATGATTGCGTGCGAAACCGTAGCCGTCACCGGGAACGAAAACGCCGGCGTCACCGGATCATCCGAATTGATGACAACCATCCCCGCTTTGGTTCCTACCGTCGTCGTATCAATCCCGAGCACCAGATTCGCCGACGCCCCCGCAGCCAGCGTTCCTGGCAGCCCCGTCACAATCGAATACCCCGCCGGCAGCGTAGGCGCTGAAAGGGTGAGTGTGCTGTTCCCGGTGTTCTTGACCACCAGCGTCACAGGAAAAGAAGCAGCACTGGAGGAACCAAAATTCACCGCCGAAGATTGGCCGTTGGTCAGCGATCCAGAGTTATAAGAGACCGTGGCTTGCTTGGATAGAACCGTATAGGTGAGCGGAATATGAAACGCCGCGACATCCGGATCATTTGAATTCAGCACCAGCGTCCCCGTCGTGGTTCCACCGGTATTGGTGGCCACCGACGACACCACGATGTCCACGAAATTCCCCGGCGTCACCGTCACCGCCGACAAATCCGCCGGCGATGTAATCATATACCCCGTCGGCACAGTCGGCGCCGTGAACGTCAGATCGGCATTGCCATTGTTCGTCACCCGCAACGTCTTTGATACCGTCGCACCCTGCGCCGCCGACCCGAGGCTATCCGCCGTTGCTTGACTGTCCGTGAGCGTCGTCCCGCCATCCGTCACGCCTATGGCCGGCTGCGTGACCGACGCGGTAAACGTATCCGTCAGAATATGCCCATTAAAATCCGTCGCCGTCACCGTGATATCCGCCGACCCGACCTGATCCGGCGCGTAATTCAATTGCAGTTGCGACCCGACCACCGACACCGAGGAAAACAGCGACGGATTCGTATTCCCCGTGATGGTGTATGTTGACTCCGCGGTCGCGTACGTCAACGTCACCAGATTCGCATACGATCCCGTCCCATCCCCAGCCAGCGGCAGATTCGTAAACGGATCCCCAAGATTGGTCTGCGGCAGCGTCGTAATCGTATCGAATACATTCATCCCCGTTCCAACGACCGTCCCGAACGTGGTAAACCCGCCGTTCTGGTTGTCCAGATTCGATGAGTTATCCGCCAGATTGATAAACCACTGATCCGTCGCCGAATTCGGATCCCCCGAAAGTTTCGCCATCGCGATCGTCCCGCGAATATTCACCGGCCCATTGCTCGCGGCGGCAAAATCATTCGCAAACTCATTCACCACCGCTGAAAACGTATTGATCGCCGGCAACCCGCTGGCATTGCTGAAACCACCCCCCTGCACGATAAACGCGGAAACCGACCGGTGAATAATCGTATTGTTGTAAAGCCCGGCGTTCACATACGCCAAAAAATTCGCCACCGTCTGTGGCGTCACCGAATCCGATAGCTGCACCATCACATCCGCGCCATCCGATGCCGTGTCATACGGCTGGAAATGCAGCAGCACCGTCGTATTGGTCGCTGACGGATCGTGAAAATGCCCCGCCAGCGAAACCGTCGACGAAGCCGCCGTCGTCACCGCCACATCCGCCAGTGGGCTGACCAACTGATACGTCAGCAGTCTCCGGCTTTCCAATTCCTCACATGCGGCACGAAATGCTTTTACCTGACGACGGGTGCGGGACAACTTCTTCACTCGGATCTCCTCTCACAACGCCAATTTCGCTCGATACCGCGTCCGGGGAAGGAACACACACCTCCGTCGAACCGGCCTCAACATGTTTTCAAAAAGGGACTTGCGACAACGCCTTCAAACCCATAGACGCCGCCGGCTATGCAATCTTACAACACTACGGCACGCTCGGCCAGATTGTTCCGCGCCGGATTATCAGACCTTGCTCTGCTTTTCACCCGTTTTTCACGCGAAAACGTGATAAACCCAGAAATCCGACAGCCAATCGCGTATGCCCATCCACCGCCAGTTCCGCGAGCACTTCTCCGACCACCGACGCGAACTTAAAACCATGCCCGGAAAATCCACCCGCCATTAAAACATTCTCGTGTCCGGGTATCTGATCCAATATAAAATGCCCATCCAGCGAATTCGTGTACATGCACGTTCGTAAGCCCACGATTGGCCCGGCTGCTGTTGGCAGATGGCGATCCACTATTTCTCGTATCTCGGCTTCATCTTTTTCGCCAATCTCACGTCGAATCGTATCCACCTCTGTAGGCTCGCCGGCGGCATGACGGGCTAATTTCAAACCCGGCACATTGGGCAAGATCGGAAAACCATACGCCAACGATTGATCCGCCTGCTCAATGCCCCAGACCGGAAATCGCCCGAGCGAAAACAGCTCTGCTTCCCGTCGTGGACCGATCCAACCCAGAATCTGTCGCGTCACAACCAGCGGCGCCGACAATTCCTTCAGCAGCTGAGACGTCCATGCTCCGCCACAAAAAATCACGCGCTCGGCGTTGTAGGTCCCCTTGGATGTGCGCACGGTCACCCCCCTGCTGTTCGCCGACCAATCCATCACCGCTTCGTGCGCGTGTAATTCCGCTCCTCCGTTCATCGCCGCGGCTGCGTACGTGGAAATGCACAACTCCGGCAATAAAAATCCTGCCTCCGGCTCATAAATTCCTGCGTATCCCTCCGGCAAACTAAACATCGGATATCGCTTTCTCAATTCATCCCACGAAAGCATTTCATGCGCCAACCCATACTGCCGCGCCGCCCCGCGCGCCCCAGGCACGACCTCTCCATCCGCAGGCCCCATGTAAATCCCGCCGGTCTTAAATAGGAGTTTCTGCCCGGATAATTTTTCGAGTTCTTCCCACAGCTCATACGCTCTTTTCAGCAAAGGCACATAATCTGCATGCTCGTAATACGCGAGCCGAATCATCCGCGAATGGCCATGCGATGATCCCAGATTGTGTGGGATATCAAACTGCTCAAGTCCTAAGACGCGCACTCCGCGCCGCGCCAGATGAAACGCCGCCGCCGATCCCATCGCTCCGAGCCCGACGACGATTGCGTCAAACGATTGACTCATTGCTATATTGAATCATCGTATCATTGAACACGCCACCATAGGTTCTACACTATGCTCATGACGCTGACGCCGGATCAGATCATTCAATCTCTCGAAGGCCGGTTTCCGAACGTCATCCAGGCGGCGTATCCGGAGGACAAACACCCGCGCATCCATGTCGCCGCTGCGGACACGCGCATCATCCTGGAATTCCTTCGTCATGATCCGGCGTTGCAGATGGACTGGCTGCGCTGCCTTTCGGCTGTCGATTACGTCGCCGATAATCAACTCTCCGTCGTCTACGACCTTTACAGCTTCACGCATCGCCACATGTTCGCCATCAAGGCCTACTGCGACCGCGCTGATCCGAGCCTCCCCAGCGTCGTTGATCTCTGGCCCGCCGCCAATTGGCACGAACGCGAAGCGTTCGACCTCCTCGGCATCACGTTCACCGGCCACCCGGACCTCCGGCGAATCCTCTGTGCTGACGACTGGATCGGCCATCCGCTTCGCAAAGATTACACGTTCCCGCAGGAATACCACGGCATCCCCGCCAACCTCAACCTTCCGTGGCAGCATAAACCCAAATCAGCAAAATAATCGCGGCCGCGCTTGATTACTTACCCGCAGCCGGCGTCGTGGCATGCGCCGGCAAATTCCAGTGCATCCGCATCAACTGAAACACGGGATCAAATGACTGGCTGCGCTGCTCCGCCAGATCCAGATAGCTCGCCGCTCGTTCCCGGTCGTGCATGTTATAAGCAATATAGGCCAGCAAAAACGCCGGTCGTGTCTGGGTTTTTTCTTTCGCGGCAATCGCTTTGAGGCTCACGACGATCTCTTCAAGCCGCTTATCCCCCATCATGGCATGCAAGTCATAACGGGCCATCAAGAGCGTTGGATCAATCAGAAATGCCTGTCGCAGATGATTCTCCGCCCGGGCGTAGTATTGGCCGCCCAATTCCGCGTTGGCCTGTCCGAGCAGAATCATCGGATTATTCGGCGCCACCTGTCCGGCGTTTTGATATTCGGTGATCGCCGAATCAAATTTCCCGTCGCGCATCAGCGCTTCTGACTTTTCCAGCAATCCGTGCAATCCCGGTGCGCTGACGCCCGTCGCCAGGCTATGCACTTCCACCGGCTCCCGATCAGGATTGCTCGGGATTGCCGCCGTCACCCCACCCGTCGGATTCGTCACATATGTTGGCGACCCCTCTTTTAATGGCGTCTTTCCCTCTGCAATGTCCTTCGCCTTGGTCCCGAGTTGCGGCACCGCAAGCCGATCCGCATTCGATTCCGTTGTCTTACCTTTTGTGTCTGGTATTTGCGCCCCTTGTTTCTTCTCCGCCGCTCGGAGCTGCGTCTGAAATTCCTGGTTCATTTCCTCCGGCGTCTTCTCATGCTGTGTCGAATACCGATCCAGCCGCCGGCGCATCTCCGCATACTGACTGCTCTGCGCCGTCGGCGGAACAATCATCTTGTTCATTCCATTCTGCCCGGTCGACAGATTATTCGCCGTCGAAGCATACGCATTATTGAAGCTCGACCCGCTCAGCGCGCTGTTATCCGGCGCATCAAACGCCGTAGGCACCTGCCCGGTCAATGGTTGCGCCTGCCCAGGGCTAGTGCTGTTTGGATTGAGAATGCTCCCCCCCGGCTGCAAATCAGGCGTATTCAGCGTCGGGGCCAGTTCACGACGCATCTTGAGCACCTGATCATCCGACAAACCTGATCGCCCGGTCCCCGACAGAGCCCCCGCATTTTCCAATATCGCCGCTGCCCCCGGATCGCTCAGATTAAATTGCCTCACTCCATATAGCGGCGAGGCGCTATAAAACGTCTGGTTCTGCGAAGCATCCACCGGTCCGGGAATCAACAGTTGCCCGCGTTGCGGCACAAAGCTATCCGGCGACGCATCCGTCAAAACCCCCAGCCGTTCATCAAACCGCAACGAATTATATTGTGCCGGCATCGGTGCCGTAAAACCCGCCCGACCAGGCGTTGAGACATATCCGGTCGGTGGCGTCGAAACCGATGAATAGAACGGCTGAACACTCCCGGAATAATTGGTATTGGTGTGGTTGTATGAAACCGGCGCGCCGCTTGAATCCCGAATAAATTGATCGTAATCCCCTGTGGCCGTCTGCCCGGCAAAATCATTCGGCGCGCTATAACCCACCGGCCCGCGAAACGCCTTTCCTCCCGTTACGTTCCCCGTCACGATCTGATTCCCGCTCACCGTTCCCGGCGCTGGAATCGCCCCCGTATTGTACCCGCCCGATCCAATCCGATTGTTCGCATCATTCACACGGCTGTTATCAATCTGATATTGCCCGCGCGCCCCCGACGCAATCATCAATTCAACCCCCGCCACCGCGGCCAACAACACAACTCGACGTGCAAAAATCGACGACTTCATGATCTCACCTTCGGTTATTTGACCACCATGACGATAGCGCCATGCCGGTGCTTTATCTAACAGTATAGTTATCAGACCCCTCAACCGGCACCGATATTCATTCAATATTTTCCGCAATTGCATGATTCGACGCACCAAGACGTCATTAAGTTGCAGGAAAAGCCTATTTTTTCTTTGATGCAAGAGTCTCAAACAACGGATTGCTCAAGGCAGGGATCCCATCCAGCTTCTTTTTGGCTGATTTTGGAGCAGGTGGAAATGGCCGGCCGTTTTCATCTAAATCCTCTGGAGCAACGTCCGGTCGGAAGAGTCGGCCGTTGAAAGGCTTCATGAATTCCGTCCAGTGTCCCGCCGGCGCACCGTCTGACGACGTCGGTGCCTCCGGATCGCGGCAGGCCGAGAGCGCCATCATCATTTTCGCATCGAGATTTTCGATCGTATGAACGAAAATCGCCTCGGGGGTAGACGGAATGCGCGCCGCCCCATGCTCCGGGAGCCCGTGATGGGAAAGAATGATGTGCTGGATGACGTTAATCAGAGGCTCGGGGATCGGCTCGCCGAGGGTCTGCTCGGCGATTTTCGCTTTGCCATCCACCCACATTGCTGCTTTGACGACATGGCCGACGAGCTGACCGCCGTCGGTGTAGGAGAACGCCGTGTCATACGAAAGCTCCCACGTTTTGGCGATGTCGTGCAGAAAAATGCCCGCCAGACAGAGATCGCGATTCAGCCCGGGGTAAAACGGGACAATGGCATTGGCGACCTGCATGGCGTTCAGAGTGTGTTCGAGCAGACCACCGATAAACGAGTGGTGGAATGACATCGCCGCCGGTGCTTTGCAGAAATTCGTCATGAGCTCATCGTCATCCACATACGCCTGCACGAGCGCGGCAACATGGCGGTTCTGTAGCGAATCAAGCAGTTCCTGAAGCTGCGAGCGCATGACGGCACAGTTGCGCGTCGTGGTCGGCATCAGGTCGGCAATGTCATATGTGCCGTCTTTAGCCGGGGAGATTTGTTCAATGATGAACTGGAGATTGTTCTGGTAGTTTTCCAACCGGCCGCGCACACGCACAAACCCCGAATCCGGGATGGCATTGAATATCTCCCGCGTCGCGTTCCACATCCGCGCCGTGATCTGCCCGGAACGATCGCCGATGAAGGCTTTGATGAAGAATTTGCCGTTGGAGGTCGCGGAAAATTGTTTGCCGGTGATGAGATAGATGTCTTCGAGACAGTCGCCGGGGACCGATTGCTTGAGAAAGAGGGTGCGCATAACCAGTAAGGGTAAGGATCGGGCTCAGGCGTGCAAGAAAAAGAGCAATTAGCGACTTTTTAGCGGACTCAGGCGGGGTCAATATGATACTCTGCCCGGATATTGCCGATGAAGGAGTGGATGGCTTACGTCGTCATTCGAGATTTGCAGGGCGAGGTGCTCCTGAAGACGGAGTTGAAGACTTCCGTCACGGTAGGACGCGGGCCCACCTGCGAAGTGCGGGTGAAGGACCCGCAGGTCTCGCGTGAGCATTGTGTGCTGGAGCCTTGGGGTGAAGGGTGGCGGCTCAAGGATCTCGGTAGTCAGAATCGAACGTATGTAAATGGCCGGGCAGTGAATAAGGAACAAGTTCTGGCCGATGGGGATGTGATCGAGCTGGGAAAAGACCGGATGACCTTTTTCGCGGGTCGGCTCGGTCGAGTGCGGGCAACCGACCCCGTAATGGCAGGATTGGTCGATGCGGAATCGCAGGGCGCATCAGGACAAATGTGGCAGGGTTCGGGGGAAGGTAGGTCCGAAAGCAGCTTGTACGCCACGCGCGTCATGGCCGAAGTGCTATCGACCAAGAACGAGAGCACGATCACCGGCGCTCAAGGCGTCGCAAATGAAATCACACCAAAAATAGTCCCAGCTAAAGTCAAACAGGTGGTCAAAGAGCCTGCTCGACACTGGGCATTGGCGATCGGAGCCATCGCACTGATTGCCGCCGCAATTATCGTGGGAATCTGGCTGCGGTAGAGATTTTCTTAAATCTTAAAAAATTGTCGGTTGTCGAATTTGTCAGAGCCACATTAAATTCCTGTGATGCGAAACTCCCTCTCTCGATTTGTATTGGTGAGTTCAGTCACCGTTGTATCGCTGTCGATGGCCCACGCGGCACGGGCGGCGGTAATCCTGAATTCAGGGTTTGAAGACTTTTCTGAAATCCCCTTGGCGGACGGTCAACTGACCAGCACCGCCAATCCATCGGCCAATCCAAATGTTTACGTGACTTCCAATCCCGCCCCGGGCTGGACCGTCGACACGCAAGCCGGCGGCACGATGAATCCCACCAACGCCTACATGCCCGGCGAAGCCCTCGGCGGTCAGTACGTCGGGTGGAGCAGCGGCGCCCTGATTTATCAAGTGCTGACCGACGACATCCAACCGTCGACGGAATACGTCCTCACGGTCAACATCGGCCGGCCCACCGTGTCGACTGACAATTTCGCCTATCGGCTCATCATGGAGAGCCAAGGCCTGGTGGATATCCAGGACATGAACACCCAGCCCATCGCAGTCGGCACATGGGAACCCGTCACGATCGTCTGGGATTCTCCCGCCGTCGTTGAACCTGGTCATAAATTGACGATCAACATGGCCGCCGATCAGGGAGTCGCCCTCTTTGACAATGTCGAAGTATCTGGAGGTCCTATTCCTTTCATCCCGGAACCTGCTGCCGCAATGACGATGCTATTTCCTATCGCTGCGGGAATGATGAACCGGCGCCGAAAGGCATAATTTCATCGATCCGAAATCACAAAGAAGCGCCGCATGTTCATGCGGCGCTTCTTGATTTTGCAGACTGATCAAATTTTCTCTACTTGGCGCGATTGAAACGATCTTCGGCAATCTTCCAGTTGATCACATTCCAAATCGCCGCGAGATAGTCGGGACGCTTGTTCTGGTACTTGAGATAATAAGCATGCTCCCAGACATCGACGCCGATGACGGGGAAGGCGCCTTCCATAATGGGCGAGTCCTGATTGGCGGTGGAGATGACTTCAAGCTTATCCCCCTTTTTGATCAGCCAGGCCCAGCCAGAACCGAAGCGCGTCGCGCCGGCGGTATTGACCTTTTCCTTAAGGGAATCGAACGAGCCGAAGGTGGAGTTGATGGCCGCCGCCAGGTTGCCAACCGGGACGGAACCGGGCTTGCCGGCGGGGTTGAGGATCTCCCAGAAAAGCGAGTGATTGTGATGCCCGCCGCCGTTGTTGTGGACGGCGGTTTTGATCTCGTCCTTCACGATGGCGAGGTTGTTGGCAAGGATTTCGTGCAGCGGCTTGCCGTCGAGTTCCGGCTGCTTTTGAATGGCGGCATTCAGGTTATTGACGTAAGCGGCGTGATGCTTGCCATGGTGGATTTCCATGGTCGCCTTGTCGATGCTCGGCTCAAGGGCGTCGGGGGCGAAAGGAAGCGGGGGAAGTGTGAAGGGCATGATGAATCTCCTTGTAAAAATGACTTTGGAAGAATGGTTATATGGGTGACAGAGTGCAGGCGTCAACTGGAAGAAGGCGCGATGTGTTTTCGGCGTTTGATCAGATAGATCACAACGGCGGCAATGATGGCGAGAAGAATGATGCCAACGAAGATATGGCGTTTCCAGCGTTCGATGTCGGTCATATGGTCTTGTAAACGGGCACCCAGCCAGTGCCCGAGCCAAAGCCAGAGTCCGCCGGAGACCAGCGCTGCCAGTCCATCAGCGATGATGAAGGTAATGAGATTGTAGCGGATCGCGCCGGCAGCGATGACCATGCCCCCGCGGACTCCAGCGAACAAGCGCCCGACCGCGATGACCCAGACGCCATATTTGGAAAAAAGCTGCTCGGCACGCTGGATGCGTTGAGTGGTGATATGCTTGCCGACGAAAGGGACTCGGGTGATTTGCAGGCCGTAGTGCTTGCCCAGGTGATAGAGGACGATGTCCCCGCCGATGATCCCGAGCCATGCGCAGATGGCAGCGGGGACAAAGTGCATTTTGCCCGTGGCGATCAAAGCCCCAGCGGCAAGGAGGGGAATATCCTCAGGAAGCGGAAGTCCCAACCCGCACGCGAACAGCAAACCGAAGAGAACAAAGTACCCACCGGCGACCAGCCAGTCTTCGATGCGATTGAGAGTGAAGGCGAGGAAGAAAGGCATGGGTGTCGTCAAGGATGGATCAGATGTAATACATTTCCTGCTGGGCCGGACCGCCGGTGAGTTTGGAGACTTGGTCGACGAGTTGCTCAAGAGTGAGCGTCGCCAGAACATCGTCAATAGCGGTGGTGAGTTCCTGGTTGAGTATGGAAACGGCGATTTTGCCCGGGGACATTTCCGAGGCGGGGGTGGATTCCTTGAGCGTCAATCGGCCTTCAAGCCTGCGGATGATGTCGCCGATGACGATGTCGCGCGGGTGCTTGGTCAGGCGATAACCCCCGCCGGATCCCACTTTCGATTCAAGAAACCCGCCCCGGCGGAGCGCCAGCAGGATCGATTCGACAAATTTATTGGGCAAATCTTCCAGGCGAGTCAGATCCTTGGACTGCACATATGTCCGCGGAGCCAGGCGGGCGAGTTGGACGATCGCGCGCAGCCCATATTCAGTGCGTTTGGATAGCCTCATTCGGCGTGATGCTCCACAGTATTCCTATCGGAATCGTACGGGTGGCGTGGAATGGGGTCAATGCGGGGATATAGTGTTGTCCATGCGGCAAATGCGATGCATCTGGACGTTCCTATGGGTCATGGTCTGCTTCTCGACAATCGCGCTCGGCCAAGCGCGCGGCAAGGCAGATGTCAGTGCAGTGCTGAACGTTAGCGCACTCCGGCCCGGCGATCATGCCGTTGTCGCTGTTGTGGTCGACATCGGCCCAGGATTGCATGCGCAGTCACATTGGCCCACCAAAGAAGGATTTATCGGAATGGAGGTAAAAGGGGGCGAAACGGAAGGGACCATCTACAGCCAAACCGTCTATCCGCCGGGGAAAGATGAAATATATGCAGGCCTGGGTCAGCTGAACGTGTATGAGGGGAAGACCGTGGTGTATGTGCCTCTGGAAATAAAACCAGATGCAAAAACCGGCGAGATGGAGTTAGCGGGAACGATTACCTATCAGATCTGCGACGATCGCGTCTGCTATATGCCACAGCGAGAAAAGCATTGGGGGGTAAAAACGCAGGTATTGGCCGCGGGCAGCGCGGTGACACCCAACGCGGCCGACATCTTTGCCGGTTATCACGCAGAACCAACTCCTCCCACGAGTAAGCCCACTACCCAGGTAGTTGAAGAAACACCCCCCACGATTTCAGAAGTCGACGAAGGTTTCCAATCCGCCTGGGCAGCATTCGGAGCAGCGTTTTTAGCCGGGTTATTGTTTAACGTGATGCCCTGCGTGCTCCCGGTGCTCCCTCTGAAAGCCATCGGCTTTTACGAAGTCTCACAACATCAGCGCGCCAAATCCGTCGCATTCGGACTGGTCTTCAGCCTGGGACTGATTTCCGTCTTCGCCATCTTAGCGGTGCTCGTACTGGTCTTACGCGTAGTAAGCTGGGGAGGACTATTCAGCCACGGCTGGTTTGTCTGGACGATCGTCATCATCCTGATGGGAATGGCGCTGGGGCTGATGGACGTCTTCACGTTTCAGTTGCCAACGGCGGTTTACAATGTGACGCCACGCCATGACACCTACGTCGGCAATTTTTTATTCGGCGGCCTAACCGCAATCCTGGCAACCCCATGCACGGCCCCATTGCTCCCCCCCCTGCTCATCTGGGCCGCCAGCCGATCCGCATACATCGGCGTGCCCGCGGTGGTCATGGTCGGCGTCGGGATGGCGTCTCCTTACATGATCCTCAGCGCCTTCCCCGAAGTGGCCCGGCGCTTCCCCCGCGCCGGCGCCGGGGCGGAACTCTTCAAACAGATGATGGCATGGATGCTCCTCGTCGCCGCCGTCTATTTTGGCGCGGGAAGGCTAATCGAAGGTCCAGGATTCTGGTGGGCGGTGACGGCGGCGGTCGCCGCCGCATCACTCTTCCTCATCGGCCGAACCGTACAGATTTACAAAGGTGCCGGCGCGCTGGCTCTAGCATCAGTGCTCGCCGTGAGCATGGTGGGAGGCACCGCCTGGTGGTCCGCCCGGCTCACGGGTCTGGGCGCCGGCCAATCCGCCGAAATGGCAGGCTGGCAGGCGTATTCCAAAGACGCCTTCGCCGCCGCCCAAAAACAGGGCAAACCCGTCCTGGTAAAATTCACCGCCAACTGGTGCGGCACATGTCAGACGATCGAAGGAACCGTCTTCACCGATCCAACCGTGTGGGACCAACTGCACCAAAAAAACGTCGTGACCTTCAAGGCCGATTTTTCCTCCGACAACCCCGAAGCCCAGGAACTCCTCCTCTCATTGAATCCCAGCGGCGGAATTCCCTTGACCGCCATCTATGAGCCTGGCAAGGAGAAACCCATCACCATCGGAAGCGTCTATACCTCAGGAACGCTCCTGAATATCTTGAAAAACATGAAATAAACCCCCTCGGCCAATGCCGCACTCAAATTACATGAAATGTTCAAACTGGATCATGATCACAGGAGTGTTACTGGCATTTGGAATGAACGTAATGGCCGATGATTTGAAAGACGGTGAAACCAAAGTGGCCGTCACACTCTCCGGCGGACACGATACCGAAGGCAAAGATCGCGGCCGACCCGTCGTGCTGGTCGCAGCGGGATTAGGAGTCCCTGCGGAAGTATTTCGCGAAGCATTCACCCACGTAAAACCCGCAGGCCCAGGCCAGCAGCCGGACCCGGATCAAGTACGGCAAAATAAAAAGGCGCTCATGGATCGCCTGGCAAAATATGGCGTCACCAATGACCGCCTGGATGAAGTATCCAATTACTACCGCTATCGCCGAGAGAGCGGAAAACTGTGGCGGAATGAACCCGCCAAAGCCTACGCCGTCGTCAAAGACGGCGTCATCACGCGCTTCGTCATCGACGCCGCCGGCGCTGGATACAGCTCCGCACCAACCGTAACGGTAGAAGGAATGCCCGACATCAAAGCCACGGCGGCCGTGTCTTACGGAAAAGACCTGAAGACCAATGGCTCCGTCAGCGCGATCACGACTTCTTCGACGCAAAATCCTTCATAAAATTCGCCAGCGCCTGACACCCTTCGACGGGCATGGCGTTATAAATGCTCGCGCGAATGCCGCCCACCGTGCGGTATCCCTTCAACCCAACCATCCCCTGCTTGGAGGCAGTCTTGACGAATTCATCCGTCAATTCCTCGCTCGGCAGAGTATACGTCGCATTCATGTGGCTGCGCTGTTCTTTGACCGAAACGGTTCCCTTGTAGAACCCATTACTGCCATCAATGGTGTCATAAATCAGCTTGGCTTTGCCGGCGTTCCGCTTCTCCATCGCCACCAGGCCGCCCTGAGTCTCGATCCACTTAAACGTCTCCAGCAGGATATAAATCCCAAACGTCGGAGGCGTGTTGATCATGCTCTTGGCGTCGGCAAGGTCTTTAAATGACCAGAGCTTGCTCGGCGTCTTCTTCTGCCTGGCGTAAAGATCTTTACGAACAAACGCGAGCACCAGACCTGAAGGCCCGAGATTCTTCTGAGCGCCGCCATACACCATCGCGCAATCCGCAATCGGATGCGGCCGGGAGAAAAATTCGCTCGATGCATCCACAATCAAATTCGGATGCGTCGGCCAGACCGGCAGCCGATGCCCATGCACCGTCTCATTCGTACAGACATGAAAATAGTCCGCATTCTCGCTCATCTTCCAATCACTCTGCGGCGGACAATGATTAAAATTAGACGACTCGCTGGAAGCAACCACATTGATTTTGCCAATATCTTTGCCATTGCTCGCAGCTTTTTTGCTCCATTCGCCGCTAACCAGATAATCAGCGGAAGTATGAAGAAAATTCATCGGAATCAACGTAAACAGCGCCGTAGCGCCCCCCTGCAAAAACAGGACATCGTGCGAATCCGTAACGCCGGCGAGCTGCTTGGCGCGGAGAATCGTTTCGTCGGCAACCGCATCAAATTCCTTGCCGCGATGGCTGACCTCCGCGATGCCGAAACCCTTTCCTTCATAGTCGACCAGCGCCTGCGCGGATTTCTCCAGAACTTCGGTTGGGAGCATCGCCGGGCCGGCGCTGAAATTGAAAATGCGATGAGACATATTGTTGACCGTTGTTAGTTGCCACTTCTCCGCCGTCAATACGGCACTCGTGAGCGCCGAATCATAGCCGGAGAAACCATCGGCGCGTAGAGTGACGCCACAGCCCCGCCTCGGTTATGGTTGGGAACCAATGTTTCGATCTGTAACGATGTTTGGCGGCCGTTTACGAGTGGTGGCGACGCGAATGCTGGCCCGATGGGGCTTTCGCGAAGAGTCATTTGTCCTGATGCTCTCCTTTGCGGTCGGCATCGTCACTGCCGCAGCAGCAGTGGCGTTTCATCTGCTGATCGTTGCCATTCGGCGCGAGCTTTACGAACGCGCCGGGCCAGAATGGGATTTGTATGGCGCGATGTTACCGCTGGTCGTCTTATTGCCGGCGGTGGGCGGCTTGGTCGTCGGGTGCCTGTCTACTTACGTGATGAGCGCTCGCGAGGGGCATGGAATTATTGACGTCATGGAACAGGTGATCCGATCGCGCGGCGTCATCAGGCCTATGGTGGCAGTGGAAAAAATCCTCACCAGCGCCGTGACCATCGGCTCAGGTGGCTCCGCCGGCGCCGAAGGCCCCATCGTCCAGATCGGAGCCGCCATCGCCTCCGGCGTCGGACAACTCTTCCGGCTGACCCGCCAGCAAATGCCCGTTCTCATCGGCTGCGGTTCGGCCGCAGGCATCAGCGCCATCTTTAATGCCCCCATCGGCGGCGTCCTCTTTACCCTGGAAATTATTCTCCGCGATTTTTCCATCCGCACTTTCACGCCTGTCGTCATCGCGTCGGTGGTCGCCAATTCAACTACCCAGTCGATCTTCCGCGATTTTCTCCATGAAGATTATGGAGCAATTTTCACTCTACCGGCCGATGTGCAGCAACATTTGAATTACCAGTTCCACCACCTCCCTTCATTCGTCCTCCTGGGACTAATCTGCGGCATCGTCGGCGTTGTCCAGACACGCCTGATGTATTTCACCGAGCACCGCGCCGCGGCCATTCAACTCCCCAAAGCGGTCAAACCCGCCGTCGGCGGCTTTCTGCTGGGACTGATCGGCCTCGTTTACATCCTGACATTCCACAAGATCATTCCCGTCGAACAATACCCCATGCCCGCGTTTTATGGCGACGGGTACGGGGCCGTGAAACAGATGCTCGGACCTGGCTTTTATGCCTCACACCTCCCCTGGCAATTGCTCCTGATTCTCGGATTTTTCGTGATCGCAAAAATCGTCGGTACGTGTTTAACCCTGGGAAGCGGCGGAGCCGGCGGAGTCATCGCCCCATCCCTCTTCCTCGGAGCAGTCACCGGCGGCTTTGTCGGGGTCGCCCTGCAGATGATGGGATTGTCGCGCACATTATCCCCACACGCCTACGCGCTGGTCGGGATGGGTTCCGTGCTGGGAGCAGTGATCCACGCCCCGCTGGCGTCCATTCTGATTTTGTCTGAGGTCACTCGCGACTATCAGATCGTCTTGCCGGCGATGCTCTCGACCATTATCGCGACAACCACCGCACAAGTGCTTTTCCGGGATTCAATCTATACCGCCACTTTGCGACAGCGCGGAATCCGCTTAGGAACCAGCGCGGATGTCCGGCTCCTCCAGCGCCTCACGGTCGAGGAAGTGGCGATGGAGCCGGCCATCACCATCCGCGCCGGCGACGGCATGCAGCAGGTCCTGGACTTGTCCCGCGATACCGGTGTGACCGATTTCGTGGTAGTCGATGCCTCTGGCGCATATGCCGGAATGCTCGTTGGTGAGGATATCAAGACGGCATTGTTTGATCGGGATGCCGTACCGCTGCTGCTCGTGGGGGAATTGTTGCGACCCGAGGTGCCGCTCGTCCGCACCGGGGATGATCTGGCCAGCGTGATGGATACGTTTGCAAAATATGACCTGTCGCGATTACCCGTCACCGTGGGCGCCGGGACAGGAAAAGTCATCGGTTTAATCAGCCGATCGGCGTTGATGAAGCGATATCAAACCGCGCTGAGTGAGTAAAATCAGGAGCCCGTGGAAGGGTCCGACGGCTTGGTCGCGCGGCCGTCATTGTCCGTCAAAGCAGACAACAGAATTGGAGCCCCATCCACGCCGATCATTTGCAGCGCACCCGTATATTGAGGAATGGGGAGTTGATGCTGAATGTTTTTCGCGTCAGCGCGAAGACCTTCCAACTTGGACTGAGCCAACCGGGCATTCTGCTGCTGAATCTGAACGTCACGCTGAACGTCGGAATAGACCGGCGGAAGAGGAACAATCACAACCCGGCCTGTGACAATGTCCTGGCGGTAAGAGTCCGATTCCATCTGGCGCAGAGAACTTTCATCCCCGGCAATCTGCTGGTTGATCCCCGCGATTTGCTGCTGAGTAGCGTTGTATTCAGCCTGAATTTGCCCCAGTTTTTCGTCGATCTGCTTCTGAATCCCTTTCAGTTTGGCAAAGTCGGTGTCATTCACCCAAGTCGCCCCCCAGCGATGCAACCCTTGGGCCTGGAGAAGCTGCTGAAGACGGGCATCCTGCTCCTGAAAGAGAGCAGAAACGCGCTGGGCAAGTGCGCGCTGCACGCTTGATCGCTGGCTTTCGTCAGCAAGAGCATGAAACGCTTCCGCGACATTATCGAGCACCATGCGATTCAACGGAGCCGCCTTCATCGCCTGTTCGAAATAACTGATCGATTCCCCGAAGCGATTTTGCCGGGCCGTGAGAACAGCAAGATTATTCAGCGTCGGCGCGTGGTTCGGCGCAAGCGATTTAACGATCTCCAGGTCCTTCCGCGCTGCAACGAACTGCCCGGACTGATACGCCAGAAGAGCACGGAGATAAAGTGCCGTCGCATTCTGCGGGTCCAGACTCAGGGCCTGCGCAATCAACCCTTCCGCCTCTTTGACCCGACCATCCTTCATCTGCTGCCGCGCGCGATCGGCAAATTGCAGTCCATCCTGTTGAATTCGGCCGCGGTCCTGTTTAGTCACCCAGCTTTTCCCCACCCGAACCAGATCGCGATTCAACCGATCCTGCCAGACAATTATATCCTGCTTGGCCTGATCCGACGCGGCCGTCCCGGGATATTGGACAATGAAACGGTTGTATCGGTCGACGACCTGCTGGGCGTCAGACTGCTCCGCCGCCGACCGGCGCAGCGACGCCAGGCCCGCCAAAGAGGCATTTGAATCATCCGAAGCCCCCGCCTCGATTGAACGAACATTATCGCTTGAAACGGTTGTCGTTTGCCCATTGGCCAGCGTGACAATCCAATTGGAATCGTCTTTTTTGACATCTCCTTCAATGATTTGACCGTCTTTTAAATGGAGAATATCCGCGAAGTTCGCGGATTCCGGCAATGTGATCGCCGCCATCGCCACCAGCAACGCAAATCGTTTCATCAGTGCCATCCATGTTGTGAAATCAGATCGCTACCCAACCGAATAATTGCAATTTAACGTTATGGGACACGTTGTGAAGATAAATTTCTCTCACAATCTACACTTTTATGCTTCCCTGAAAACGGGTAGATCGGGATAATTTAGGGTAATGGACCAGACAACAGCTCAGGAATCAGGTTTGTCGAGAGCTGCAAGAATATTATTGTGCGACGATTCCGCATCCGAACGATCGGTGCTTGGCCTTTTTCTACGGCGGGCGGGATATACCGTCGACGAAGTCCCGGACGGGGATGCAGCTCTGCTGCATCTAAAGAATCGCCAGGTCGATTTGCTGCTCCTCGATTTACATATGCCCCAGAAGGATGGCTTCGGGGTTTTGTCCTATGTGCAAGAGCATCGGCGTTCGTTGCCGGTGATCTTGTTATCGGGAATGTCGCCAGATGACATACAGCACAAAATGCACTATTTGAAATCGCAGGAATTGCCCCCCCTGCTGATCAAGCCGATCGATCCGGAGCGATTGCTGGAAATCATGGAACTGCACCTGGCCGGTGAACTCCCCACCATACCCGAACAAGTCGAAGATGCGCATAGATCGGATCAGGTCTGACACCCGGCAGCGTCAGCTAATTTGCCGCAATCGGTCAGGACGGCATCAAACATTTTTTCCGTCAGCGTCCCCGTGAACGTATTCTGCTGACTGACATGATACGACCCAACCAGCGTCAGCGACGGGCCAAGCCGGCAGATCGCGCCATGCCCAAATTCAGGTCGGCGTGGAATCACAATCCCATTGCGCCGCGAAAGAGCAACCGCCGCATCCCACGCAATCTTCCCCAGCGCCAGCAAAACCCGCTTCCGCTTCAGAAGCCGCCACTCCTGGTCCATATACGTCGAACAATTCTCCACCTCACTCGGCAACGGCTTATTCGCCGGCGGCGCACAGCGCACCGTTGCGCTGATATACACATCGCGCAGAACCAGCCCATCCTCACGATCCGTGCTGGTAGGTTGATTGGCTAACCCCACGCGATGCAGCGCCGCAAAGAGAAAATCGCCGCTCCGATCACCTGTGAAAACCCGCCCCGTTCGATTAGCCCCATGAGCCGCCGGCGCCAGTCCGATGATCCAGATCCGCGCCTTCGCATCGCCAAATCCAGGCACAGGCTTTCCCCAATAGTCCCATTCCCGAAAAGACTTCCGCTTCTCCCGCGCCACTTCAGTGCAATACGTCCGCAGCCGCTCACAGCGTTCACACGCCACCACCGCCGCATGCAAAACCTCAAGCTGCTTGCTCATCGCATCCACTGTCTGACCCGCTTCACGCTTTCGATAATCTCCGGCATCGGGTCCCGATCAAAAGGCTCATGCTCAATACAAAACGTCCCCGGCCACTTCGATTGCGTCAGATATTTCACCACCGCTTCAATCGGCACAATCCCATCCCCCAACGCACACGTCTCATGCGCCCCCGCCGCCTTCACATCTTTCAGATGCACAATAAATAATTTATCCCCAAGCACCTTGGCCGCTTCCACCGGATCAACCCCCTGCGTGCCACACCAACCCGTATCCAGCGCAATGCCGACATTCTTCCACTTGCCATCGTCAATTTTTCCCAGCATTTCCGTGATCGACTTCTCCGGATGATTTTCAAATGCAAACCGCATCCCCAATCGCGCACACACCTCATCCACCCCCGGCCAGACCGCCGGCAGATCCGCCCCCCACACCCCGCCCGCATACAAATTGGTTCCAAGCTGCTTCATAAATTTGAAGAGCTTTTCAACATTCTGCATATCCCCAGCCCCCAATCCCCCCGCATAACTCGTGATCGCCAAATCAAACTGCGAGCAAGCCCCTTTAATCTGTTCAATGTCATCCTCATGTCCGACCTTGCGCCAATCACAATGAGCATCCCAGATATCAATCGCGTCAAACCCCGCCTCGCTGACTTCCATCGCGATCCGCATAAACTCATCCGCCGACGCCTGCGCCCGAGTCGCTTTGTCAAAAGTCCCCCAGTCACTCTTGGCATTGCCGGTGTAATTTAGCGCGCGGGCAACAAAATTGGCGGAAATGAAGCTGATCTTTGGCATAGACGGAGGATTCTACTCTCCTGAATGACTCACCCCAAGCGGACAATCCTGTTGGCGTCATCGCCGCAGTTGGATAAGATTGTCAGGCGATCAACCTGTACGCACTTCGCTTCATATAGAAAGGACAGTCCCATGCGAGCACCTTGGCTCCTTGCACTCGCAGCCGCCGTCGTCACCGCGACCAGTCTCCTCCCGCACTCCGTCCGCGCGGATGACAAAAAATACACCATCGCCGTGATCCCCAAAGGGACCACTCACGAATATTGGAAGAGCGTCCACGCCGGCGCCATGAAGGCAGCCCAGGAAACCGGCGCCGAAATCATCTGGAAAGGCCCCCTCAAGGAAGACGATCGCCAGAGCCAGATCGACACCGTCGACAACTTCGTCAACCGCCAGGTCAACGGCATCTGCCTCGCCCCCCTCGACGACACCGCCCTTCGCGCCCCGATTCGCGCCGCCAAAAACGCCGGCATCCCCGTCGTCATCTTTGACTCCGGCGTCAAAGGCAATGACTACGTCTCCCTCGTCGCCACCGACAACTTCAAAGGCGGCCAAATCGCCGGCGAAGAACTCGCCCGCCTGATCAACAACAAAGGCAAAGTCATCATGCTTCGCTACGCCGTCGGTTCCGCCTCCACCGAACAGCGCGAAGAAGGCTTCCTCGACGCCATCAAAAAGCACCCCGATATCCAGGTCGTCGCCGACAACCAGTACGGCGGCGCCACCACCGAATCCGCCTACCAAGCCTCCGAAAACATGCTCGCCCCCCTCAAGAACGCCGACGGCTCCCTCTCCATCGACGGCATCTACGCCTGCAACGAATCCACCTCCTTCGGCATGCTCCGCGCCCTCCAGGAAGGCGGCTGGGCCGGCAAAATCAAATACGTCGGTTTCGATGCCTCCACCAAACTCGTCGAAGGCCTCAAAGCCGGCCAGATCAACGGCCTCGTCGTCCAAAACCCCTTCAAAATGGGCTACCTCAGCGTCAAAACCATGGTCGACAAACTCAATGGCAAAGACGTCGAAAAACGCATCGACACCGGTGCAACCTTGGTGACCAAAGACAACATGGCCCAGCCGGAAATCGACGAACTGCTCCACCCGGACCTCGCCAAGTGGTTGAAGGAATGAGCGGCATCGTCCCCCGTCTCGAAATGCGCTCCGTGCGCAAACGCTTTGGATCGACCCTGGCGCTCAATGGCGTCAACCTCTCCATCCAGCCCGGCGAAGTCCACGCGCTCGTCGGCGAAAATGGTGCCGGCAAATCCACGCTCATGAAAGTCCTCTCCGGCGCCCATCAGCCGGACGACGGCGAAATGTTCCTCGACGGCAAACCCTACCACCCCAGCAACCCCAACGACGCCCGCCAAGCCGGCGTAGCGATGATTTACCAGGAGCTCTCCCTCGCTCCTCATCTCTCCGTCGAAGAAAACATCGTCCTCGGCATGGAACCCCGCCGCCTCGGTTTTACTCGCCGCGGCGAAATTCGCCGCAAAGCCCTCGACGCCCTGAAGCAACTCGACCACCCGGAAATTTCCCCCTCGACCCGCGTCGATCGCCTCAGCGCCGCCGCCCGCCAGATCGTCGAAATCGGCCGCGCCCTCGCAGTCGGCTGCCGAGTGCTCGTATTGGACGAACCCACAAGCTCCCTCACCCGCTCCGATACCGAAAAACTGTTCGAACTGATTCACCGCCTGCGCAAACAAAATTACGCCATCGTCTACATCTCCCATTTCCTCGAAGAAGTAAAACGCATGGCCGACCGCTACACCGTCCTCCGCGACGGCACCACCGTCGGCACCGGCTCCGTCGCCGACGTCACCTCCGACCAACTCGTCCATCTCATGGTCGGTCGCGAAATTGAAGACCTGTATCCAAGAACCCTGAGATCCCCCGGCGAAGCAATCCTACAAGTCCAGGACCTCGCCGGCCGCAAAAAACCCGAGAGCGCAACCCTCACCCTCCGCCGCGGCGAAGTTCTGGGCATCGCCGGCCTGATCGGCGCCGGACGAACCGAAATCTTCCGCTGTCTCTTCGGCCTCGATGCCGTCCGCTGCGGTTCCGTAAAAATGGCGCGATACACCGGAGCCGCCTCCCCCCATCGCCGCTGGAACCAAGGCATGGGCATGGTCTCCGAAGACCGCAAACTCGAAGGCCTCGCGCTCAACCTTTCCATCGCCGACAACCTCACCATGACCCAACTGAAACACTTCGGCCCCCCCGGTATCGTCTTCCCCGCCAGGCAAACCGTCGCCGCCAAACACTGGGCCCAGCGCCTTTCCGTCCGCTGCCGATCCGTCAAACAAAAGATCGGCGACCTCTCCGGCGGCAATCAACAAAAAGTCGCCATCGCGCGACTGTTGCATCACGACTGCGACGTCCTACTCCTCGACGAACCCACACGCGGCATCGACGTCGGCTCCAAAGCCCAGATCTACCAGCTCATCGACGACCTGGCCGCCGGCCGCGACGGCAGACCCCCGCGCGCCGTCCTTGTCATCTCATCCTATCTGCCCGAGCTGATGGGAATCTGCGACCGCATCCACGTCATGTGTCGCGGCATACTCGGGCCAGCGCATCCCATCGCCGACACCGACGAACACAAACTGCTTCTCGAGGCAACCGGAACCCATTAACCAAAAGTGACCGATTGATGGAATCAAGACAATCACCTGCTCTCAGCCCCCCACCCGCCCCGCGCCGCTGGGTCCACATTCTCAACGCCGTCGGACCCTTCATCGGCCTGGTGATGGTCTATTTCTTCTTCGTCTTCTTCGGCCCACCCAGCTTCTTCACCAAATCCACCCTGATGACGATGGCGCAGCAAACCGTCATCGTCGGCATCGCCGCACTCGGCGCCACCGCCGTCATCATCGCCGGCGGCATCGATCTCTCCGTCGGCTCGATGGTCGGATTGGTCACCGTAGCCACCGGCGTCGCTTTAATGCACGGCTGGTCCGCCTGGACCGCCACCACCATCGGTATCGCCGCCGGCCTTGTCTGCGGCCTGGTCAACGGCTCCCTCATCTCCCTCCTCGGCGTCGGCCCCTTCATCGTCACCCTCGGCACACTCCTCATCTTCCGCGGTGCCGCCATCGGCATCGCCCACGAACAAACCGTCAGCCCCGACGACCTCGGTTTCCTCGGCAATCTCCTCGGCTACCTCTCCCCCGACCGCGCCTGGATGATCGTCCCCCCCGGCGTCTGGATCATGCTCGGACTCGCCGTCCTCATGGCCATCGTCCTCCGCTACACCCGCCTCGGCCGCCACTTCTTCGCCATCGGCTCCAACGAACAGACCGCCCGCCTCTGCGGCATCGCCATCACCCGCGTCAAAATCATCGTCTACGCACTCGCCGGTATGCTCACCGGCGTCGCCGGCGTCATGCAGTTCTCCCGCCTCAACCAAGGCGACCCCACCGCCGCCGACGGCCTAGAACTCAACGTCATCGCCGCCGTCGTCATCGGCGGCGGTTCCCTCAACGGCGGCGAAGGCTCCGTTCTCGGAACCTTCATCGGCGCACTCATCATGACCGTCATCAACACCGGCTGCCAACAAATCGGCCTCAACACCTGGGTCCAAAAAATCGTCACCGGCAGCATCATCATCATCGCCGTCACCCTGGACCGCCTCCGCCACCGACGCTCCACCTGACCCAAGGATCAGCCTGATGAACGCACCCTACCTAGCCATGACCGTAATGGCTTTTTTGTCCGCATGCGCAGGCGCAATTGCATTCCTAACCGCAAAGCACTTCCCACGCTGGCTTGCGATCTCCTTATGCCTTCTGTGCGTAGCGATATTGCTCACACACGCCCTCTACCTCAACGACAATCTTCTCCTGGCACAGTTCTTTCCCACCGCCAACGCCATCGTCTGGGCAAATCCCCAGCTTCCCATATCCGCCATGCTGGCTGGTCTGGCTTGGCCAATTCTCGACACCCCGCGCTGGCAGCGCATCCTTCTCGTGACCGCCATTACGGCCCTCGCGGTCTATCGCGCCGAATCCGCAATCATCGGCACGCCTCCTGTCGTCGATCAACCCCATTGGAACAGCGACGTCTGCCAGCAAACCACCCTATCCACCTGTTCCGACGCCGCCGCCGCTACCGCCCTCAGAGCAGTTGGAATCATGACATCAGAAAAGGAAATGGCCGAACTCTGCCTGACCACCGTAGCTGGAACCACCGATCTTGGGCTCTACCGTGGCCTGAAGATAAAAACGGATTCTTCCCCATACCGAGTGCAAATCTTCATCGGCAACGTCGACGAATTTCTTCGCCTTCCCCCCGCACCATCCATAGTTTCTATCCGTCTTTCATCCCATTACAGCTCAGGCAAGACCTTTATTCCCATCCGCCCCGGGGACCGTCATTCGATTGTCCTGCTTCGCCAACTTGAAAATGGCCGCATCGACATCGCCGATCCCTACACAGGCCGCCACCAGCAATACGCCCCCGCCGATCTCCAATCATCCTGGACCAGCACAGCCTTGCGCCTTGTGCCTCGATAAAAATTACTTCGTCCCCTTAAACGTATACTTCAATTCATCCCCATTCTTCTTCGTCCACGTCATATCCCCCGAAATATCCTGTCCCGTCGCCAGCCCTGACCATTTCGCCGTATCCCCTTTCTTCTCTCCCTCCTTCGCATTCGTCAGCGTCCCATCAAACTTCGTCGGCCCAAACCGCCGCTCGTCCGTCTCATAAGCCGCCGGCTTATACCCGCTCTTCTCCCACTCCGTCACCGAAAATTCCGCCGGCTTAAACACCAGCGTCAACTTCATCTCCCGCCCCCCATTCTTCTTCGTATCATCATCCGGCGTCACCGTGACCTGCCACGTTCCCTCCAGCGAATTGCTCGCACGCTGCGCATGCGCCGTCGTCATCAAACTCGCCGACCACCACCCCGCCAGCAAACCCACACACATCCCAATCGCCCGGCGTCGCGAAAAAATCTTCTTCATAGTTTTTCCTTTGCAATCGTGCCCACCAATCATACCGCACCCCGCATCACTTGTCCCAAAACAACGCTTTCATCCCCAACTGCTGCCTGGAACGATTGATACGCTGCCAAAGCTGCCCATCCCCATGCATAAACCGCACCAGCGAACTATTTGTGACTCCCAGCAAAACAGCCGCCCGCGCTAGTTCCCAATGCACTGCCTGAAACACATCCAGAATCAGCGCCACCAGCGCCGCATACAACGGATTGCGCTCCGCCATATGAAAGCCATTGGCCTTATATTCCTCCATCCACCCCGGCAAAACAAAATCACCCGGATCAATTTCCCGCCGAATCTCCATCGCCAGCTTATGCCGCAACCGCCGCAGCGCATGCACCCGATTCTCCCCCTGCGACCGCGATTCCTCCGCAATCGCCTGAATCTTCGTCGGCAAATGCGTCACCCGTATCGCCGACGAAGTCTTATTCCGCTTCTGCCCCCCCGGCCCAGACCCCCGATACGCCTCCCACCGGCACTCCGCCAACAACCGCTCATCCGTCAATTCCCAAGGCGGCGTCTGTCCTGATTCAATCACCATCGCCATCAACTGTATTACAATGCCAACCATGATCAATCACCTAAACAAACTCACCCCCCTGCTCCTCCTCATCCTCTCTCTCCCCGCCGCCGCCGAAGTCCCCCCCGCTGCATCACTCCCCTGCTTCCCCGGTGCCTACTACCGCAAAGCCGTCAGCAGCGTCGACCTCTGGACCGGCATCGAAGGCGTCATCACCCTCCCCACCCCCCAATTCGACCCCGCCCGCAAACGCCCCAAAACCCCCGCCCAATACCTCGACAACCCCAGCATCTACATCGGCGGCCGCGCCGGTGAAACCGAAATCGACGCCGGCGTCACCTGGGAAGTCGTCCAGCTCCCCGACGGCACCACCTCCCCCGACCGCCGCGCCTACCGCCCCTTCTGGCGCAACAAAGGCTGGCACGCCGCAATGGCCCACCCCGACTATTACTTCTACCCCGGCGACACCATCCGCCTCCGCATCGAATCCACAGCAGCGAATAAGCTGACTCTAACCATCGAATTGATCAATCGAGGCAGCGCTGCAATACACGCCCTGAAACCCTACGGACCCGCCACCCGCCCTGCCGAACCATTGGTTGTTCCCTTCGATGCTCCAAATTTCTCCCCCGGCTCTCCCCAACAATTCAAGCGCGTCAACGCGATCGATCAGGTAGGCCGCGAAGGAAAAGAAGTCGACCCAACCGGCACCACCGTCACCGGTGCCGCATGGCACAAAGTAACGCTGCTTCGCGGCGATCAGCAATTGCCAATGCTCCCCGAACGATTCACCGACATGCGCTGCCCCGCTGCAGAACACTTCCACATCACACCCGAAGACAACGGCGGCGAGCACATCGACATCTCCGGACTTGCCCAGCAGCATTGACCTTCGCTACTGCGGCATCGGCACAGGAATTCCCAACGCCGCCACCTTCGCTACAACCGATCTCCCCTCCTCCGCCCGTCCAAGGATGCGCATAAGCCAGTTCGTCTCCATCGCTTCAGTCGAGTTCGCAGGATTCAGCGCCATGACAATCGACTGCTCAGCGATGCTGCGCGGATTCTTCCGGATCGCCTCGGCGGCTTTATCGGCTGCACCGGCATCACCGCCACTCAAAATCGCCCATTCAAACGCCGCTCGCGAATTCGGAAAAAGATCCCCCGACTTTTTCACCTGTTCAATCACATCCCTGACATCCGGATCGCGCATACTCTCTTCGCGCAACGGACCCGTCTCGGAAAGTAATTGCGCGAAAATCCAGTTATATCCCAATGACCGATTGTATTTGGCCGTATAGCTGCGAAACGCCGCGTCAGAATGATTCAGCCGCACCCCGGCCCGAAATAATCTCGCCGCCATCAGCGCCCCATAGGTTCCAGAAGACGGAGCAATCCGGTCCGCTTCCTCCGCCAGCGCCACTGCCTTTTCCGGATCTTCGCTCCCCGTGTACCGGTCCAAAGTCAGAATCCCCTCCGCTTGAAGCGAGAGTGCCAGTGCCGCCGTTCGGCCCCCCTTGACTCGCGCCGCAGCAACGAGATCTTCCGCCCGCTTCAGATGGTAAATCACCGCAACGCGCTGCTGCTCATCCTTGGTGCCTGCAATGAAATCCTTCACGCCGGCCACCACATCCCCGGTATCCACATCGGCCGCTTTGATTCGCTGATCAAGCGATTGGAGCGCCGCATCGTCATGCAGGAATTGCCGAAGATCATACACCGCCTGATACGTCCGATGGTTTTTCGGCGCCAGCACCATGGCGGTTTCGAGATAATTCAGCGCACGAACAATCCCCGGATGCGATTTGACTCGCGCAGCGACCGCATCACGCTCTGACTGATCGTGGTAGAGATACGCCAGATGGGACAATTCGCCCGTCTCATGCAGCGATCGCAGATCAATTTCCCCGCCCATGACATCCGCCAGCGCCGCCGATTCAAGCGTAACACCTGCATTGAACAGCAGAATCGGATCTTTCGGATTGAGATCAACCGCCTGCTGAAAGCTATCCACACAGCGATCCAAAGTCTGATGATCTCCGTCGATGATAAAGAGGGAATAATACGACAGCGCCGTTTGATTGAGCGTCGTGGAATTGCGCGGCATCGCGCTATACGCAGCCGCCGCCGCACGGAACTGGTTTGCCGCGTCGGCATCCTTTCCCGTCGCATACGCTTTGCGACCAGAAGCATCGGCCAGACGTGCCTTGGTCAGACCGTCCGAAGGATCGGCCTTGTTCAACCACACAATCTCATCATCGTCGTCGCCATCTTTCACACACAATGAACGAAAAGAGGCCGCATTGAATCGTTCATTATCATTTGACGCCTTCGTATACGCTTCCTCCGCCAGAGCACGCGCCTCCGGCTCCGATCCTAGATCGCGCAGCTTCTCCCCCACACCAATCAGTGCGGCATAACTCCGATTTTTAGATGCCAGCAGATCGTCAAACTGCTTCCGGCCATCGGTCTGCTTCCCAAGCCAGTAATAAACTTCCCCCAGCGCAACTCGATATTCATCCGACTGCCCCGCGACGCCCCCGATCGCAAGAAATACCTGCTCCGCCGCCTCCAACTGCGTCTTACGCAATTCCATGTTCGGTTGCGTTTGCGCCCGTTCCAGCATGACAATCCCCAGATTCAACGCCACCGGCACCACCCCCGCCGCGTGTTCCAATTCCTGTTGCGCATTCATGAATTCCGGATCATTCCGTATCCGGCCATTGATATATTCCTGAATCATCGTTCGCCGCGCATCCGGCGTCGCCGTCTTCAGCTTTTCATAAAAATCGCTCGGCCCTTTGTTATTCTTGAGAATCGCCAGCTCCTGATCCCAAAGACGCTGCGGCACCGCTTCAAACTGCTTTTGCGCCGCATGCAACTTGTCCAAACGCGGCTGAACATACGACCAGAGCAGCGCATACGCCGCGTCATAATCTCGCTCATGCGCAAGAACCGTCCCCAAAACCCGCGCCCCCTCCCCATCTCCCAACCGATCCCGCACCGGCAACAAAACCTTCTTCGCCTCATCCATCTGCCGGCGCTGCTCAAACATCGACGCCAGCGGAACCACCACCTCCAGGTTCGTCGGATCGGTTTGCGCCAACTTCTGCAAAAAACCAAACCGCAAATCGTCGATCTTTCGCGTATCGATCGCTAGCGGTCGCACCGCATCCAGCACAGCAATCGCCCCGCGCGGATCGCCACCCCCTCGACTTGCCACACATCGCATCCCCTGCTCCAGAACATCCTCAGACGCCAGATTTTGCCCGCGTCGCACGACCTGCACCCCTGCCGTAAAGACGCCGGCGAATTCCTGCAAGGAAGATTGCTGCCCCTCACCACCCATCAGCTTTTTGATCTCCGTTGTCGCTTCCTGCGACTGATCCGCCCCCGCGATCGCCAGACGCTGATAGATCGCGCTGGCTTCTGCAAGATGCCCTGATCCCGCCAGCCCCTGCGCCCGCGCCATTTCCTGCCGAGCATGATATGCAGGCGTACCCGTATAGGAGAGCCACCCGCCCACCCCCCCAGCTGCAATCACCATAGTCAGCAACGCATAATTCCATCCCTTCGCAAGCCCCGATAAAGGTTCCCGTCCAATAAAATACCAGCCGCGCTGCGCCCGCGCAACTCGATATGCCCGCAACGCCACCACCGGCACAAACAACAAACACAAACACCACGTCGCAACATACGTGTTGGTTTCGTCATCCTTATCGCGGCTGCCATAAAGCGCCACGCCGCAACCATTGACCCGAAATAAAGACGGCGGAGAACTCGTCGGTGTCATCTGCGGAAATTTCGCCGCCAAATCAATCTTCGCCATAACCCGTCTCCCAATTTCCCTGCCAAGCGCCACAAGACGTGAAGCCCACGATTATCTTCATTCAACCTCAACCGGCAAATTCTGCCGCTCCTCGCATCAGCGAATGCTCTGAATTCTCCATGCAAGCTCGCTCCCACCCGTAGACCTCTTGTGCCCGCGCCGTACAATGCGCCGCACCATGGCTTCTGTCTGTCTCTACTTTCAGGTGCATCAACCCTTCCGCCTCCGTCGCTACAGCGTCTTCGACACCGATCGAAACTACTTCGACGATTTCAAAAACGCCGACATCTGCCGCAAAGTCGCCACCAAGTGCTACCTCCCCGCCACGCGCATGCTCCTCGAAACCGTGCGCAACCACGCCGGCAAATTCCGTCTCGCCTTCTCCATCACCGGCTCAGCCCTCGAACAGTTCGAAAAAAACACCCCAGAAGTCATCGAAAACTTCAAACAACTCGCCGACACCGGCCACGTCGAATTCCTCGACGAAACCTACTACCACTCCCTCACCTTCCTCTACTCCCGCGACGAATTCCGCGCCCAGGTCGAACTCCACCGCGCCAAAGTCAAACAACTCTTCGGCCAGGAACCGCGCATCTTCCGCAACACCGAACTCATCTACAACAACGACCTCGCCCACTTCATCAGCCACATGGGCTACGACGGCCTCCTCGCCGAAGGTGCCGACCACGTCCTCGGCTTCCGCTCCCCCAACTTCGTCTACCGCCCCCCCCACGCCCCCAAAACCAAACTCCTCCTCAAAAACTACCGCCTCTCCGACGACATCTCCTCCCGCTTCTCCAACCGCGCCTGGGCCCAGTGGCCCCTCACCGCCGAAAAATTCGCCAACTGGATCAACCAGATCAACGGCAACGGCTTCATCTGCAACCTCTTCATGAACCTCGAAACCCTCGGCGAACACCAATGGGCCGACTCCGGCATCTTCGATTTCATGCGCCACCTCCCCACCTACGTCCTCAGCCACCCCGACAACGAATTCCTCACCCCGTCCCAGATCGTCGACAAATACGAACCCGCCGGCGATCTCGACATCCCCCACATGACCTCCTGGATCGACCACGACAAAGACCTCTCCGCCTGGCTCGGCAACGCCATGCAATCCAACGCCCTCAACGAACTCTACAAACTCGAAGGCCCCATCAAAGAAAAACGCGACCCCACCCTCCTCAATGACTGGCGCCGCCTGACCACCAGCGACCACTTTTACTACATGGCCACCAAGCACTGGGCCGACGTCGAAGCCCAGAAATACTTCTCCCCCTACGAATCCCCCTACGACGCCTATATTAATTTCATGAATATCCTGGACAACGTCCAATCACGTCTGCGCGAATAACCGCCGCTCCTCGCCAAAAACCAAATTCGCATATTTCAGCGAAATAGTGCTCCCTTTTATGCCGTTTAAAAGGTAGCCTATGTTCCATACCCGCGCTCCAATGGCCTACCCCACACCCAGCAGTCCGACACCCCCGAAGCCTGCGACGTCGTCCAAAAGTCCCGCCGGACGCTACGACGTTGCCGACGCCCCGTCCCGCTTCAGCCTGCGCACCGTCGTCGTCATCGCCGCCAGTCTCCTGGCGACCGGCATAAGTCTCTACCGCATCCGCGACACCTTCCGCCAGGACACGCCACCGCCCAATCCTTTTCAGGAACTGGTTAAATCCAACCCCGAATACGCCGAATTGATCAGTGCCGTCCGGGATCGCGATTATGCCCGAGTAGAAAAATCCATCACGCGCTACCCGTGGCTCGTCAATTTCACCCGTAGCGAACGATTCGGCCCCGTCCTCATGATCGCCGCCATGACCAACCAGCCCGACTTGGTCGACCTCCTGATCGACCGTGGCGCCGATGTAAACGCCAAAGGCACCTGGGGTGCCACCGCCTTGCACATGGCCGCATTGCGCGGCAGCGCCGACGCCGTCGAAGCCCTGCTCCACCACAGCGCCAACGTCAACGCCAAAAGCGACAACGACAATTCCACACCCCTCTTCTGGGCCTGCCGAGGTTCACGCGAAATGTTCGCCATGCGCGGCAACCATTCCGCCGTCATCAAAGCCCTCCTGGACGCCGGTGCCGACGCCGAAACCCAAAATCGCGACGGCTACTCCGCCGAATCCATCGCCAGCGACGACATCGCCAAAGAACTCGTCAAACACGGCGCCCAGCCCCGCCCCCCCGCCACCCAACCCACCTTCGGCGATATGCCCGTCGGCGAACATATGTGGGGCTTCGGCTTCCACCATCACAGCATGGAATAATTCCCCTACTCCACATACCCCCGATTATACCCCGGTACCACCCCCAGCCCGACATACCGCTTCTTCAACTCCCCCGGCAGATGCTTAAAATCCCGCACCACCCCCCGGCACCCCTTCGTCCCGCACCGGCAAACCATCTCAAAATCATCCTCATCCATCGTCGTCGAATAATCAAAATACAACTCCTCCCCCTCCTCAATATCCCGAATCGCAACCAGCTCCAC
>DASRRR010000076.1:0-70371 GCA_035656825.1 Tepidisphaeraceae bacterium
AACTCCTGCGTCGTCGGCCTCCAATGGGGCGACGAAGGCAAAGGCAAAATCGTCGACTTCCTCGCCGACTCCGCCGACGTCATCGTCCGCTACAACGGCGGCGCTAACGCCGGCCACTCCGTCAAAATCGGCAACGAAAAATACGCCACCCACCTCCTCCCCGTCGGCGTCTTCCGCAAAGGCGTCCTCAACCTCATCGCCAACGGCGTCGTCCTCGACCCCGAAACCCTCTTCAAAGAAATCGACGGCCTCACCGCCCGCGGCGTCGCCATCTCACCCGACAACCTCAAAGTCTCCTACAAAACCCACGTCGTCATGCCCTACCACAAAGCCGAAGACGCCGCCCGCGAATCCGCCGCCGGCGAAAAAGGCATCGGCACCACCAAACGCGGCATCGGCCCCGCCTACGCCGACAAAATCCACCGCACCACCGCCATCCGCGTCGCCGACCTCCTCCACGAAGACACCCTCCAAGACCGCATCTCCCGCATCACCTCCGACCGCAATAAACTCCTCCACGCCCTCTACAACCACCCCCCCCTCAGCGCCGACGAAATCTTCCAGCAATACCGCGCCCTCGGCCAGCGCCTCGCCCCCTACGTCGACGACACCTCCCGCCTACTCATCGACTCCTGGAAAGCCGGCAAACGCATCCTCTTCGAAGGTGCCAACGGCAACCTCCTCGACGTCGACCACGGCACCTACCCCTACGTCACCAGCTCCAACTGCTCCGCCCTCGGCCTCTTCCCCGGTGCCGGCTGCCCCCCCACCCTCGTCCAAAACTTCATCGGCATCATGAAAGCCTACTCCACCCGCGTCGGTGGGGGCCCCTTCCCCACCGAACAGGACAACCCCACCGGCCAATACATCCGCGAACGCGGCAACGAATACGGCACCACCACCCGCCGCCCCCGACGCTGCGGCTGGTTCGACGCCGTCGCCGCCAAATACTCCGCCGAACTCAACGGCATCACCCACATCACCCTCACCCTCCTAGACGTCCTCTCCGGACTAGACCAAATCCAAATCTGCACCGCCTACCAACACAAAGGCCAGCGTCTCACCCACTTCCGTGCCGACCTGGACACCCTAGCTGAACTCACCCCCCTCTACGAAACCCTCCCCGGCTGGCAACAAGACATCTCCCAAGCCAAATCCTTCACCGACCTCCCCAAAGAAGCCCAGAATTACGTCCACCGCCTGGAACACCTAGTCGGCGCCCCCATCAAAATGGTCTCCGTCGGCCCTGAACGTACCGCTACTTTAATTCGCTAACGCCCACTGGTGATGGTCCAATGCCTCACCCCCAACGACCCAGTCCCGACCGCAGAAACAACCCTCGAAGCAGCTTGCCTCTTCGCGGAACCTCTTCTCAGCGCACCCACCAAAGAATCATCATCGCCCACCACCTGGTCCTAACCGGCTACGGGCACTGGTTCCCCAACGACCCGCGAAGAAGCGGCTCCATCGAACTCCGCGCCCCAAAGCTCGCAGACCTCGGTCCCATACACCACGGACGCAAGCCCATCCAACCCCCACGCCAAGATCTCCGTAACTTTTCCCAAAACGCCAAACCCCTTCTCAATCACACCCCTCTGTGGTTCGACCCCGCGAAGAGGCAATCCATTTCCAATGCTTTCGCCCATGCCACCAAAGAATTCAACTACACCTGCTACGCCTGCGCCATCCTCTCGAATCACGCACATCTGCTTCTCCGCCGTCATCGCGACGACGCAAACACCATGTGGGACATCTTCACCCATCACGCCCGAGAATCCCTTCTGACATTTCAAGATGTAACTCCCGACCACCCTATTTGGTCCGACCGCCCCTACAAAGTCTTCTGCTACACCCCAACCGACATCGAAGACCGCATCGACGACATCTGCTCCAACCCCGCCAAGGAAAACCTCCCCTCACAATCCTTCCCCTTCATCACCCCCTACAACGGCTGGCCCCACCCCAAACCCAAATAACGCCTCCCCTCCGCTTGCCTCTTCGCGAAACTTTTCCGCTTAACCCCGCTTTAAAGAGGAATCCGTAAGGAACCATGAACCATTTCTCACCCTCAATAAAGTTGCTATAATACTTCCATGGTCGCCGCCATCAAACAACATCTCACCGTAGACCCCGACGGCAACATCGTCATCCGCGGCACCAACCTCACCCCCGGCACGTCAGCCGAAGTCATCGTGCTGATTAATCCACCGACAACTGACACTCCCGAACAAACACCCTTGGAAGCATTCCGTGCCCTCCAAGCCAGCTTCAATCTCGACAAAGCCGCCGCCGACAAATGGGCTGCCGAAAATCGTGAACTGCGAGACTGGAACCGCCCCCGTTCATGACCCATCTCGATACCAACTTTCTGATTCTCGCATTGGTGCCCGGCACACCCGAAGATGCACACCTCGCTTCTCTCCTCTCCTCCCGGGAGCCAATCAACATCAGCCTCATGGCCTGGACAGAATTTCTTTGCGGCCCAGTCACCTCCCACCAATTAAACTCCGCCGCAATCCTTCTCCCTACTCCAGAACCCTTCCTCCCGACCGACGCATCGCTCGCTGCAGAATTATTTAATGGCACTCGCCGCCGTCGAAACTCTCTTGCCGACTGCATCATCGCCGCTGCCGCCATTCGCACCGGTGCAACACTCGCCACCAACAATCTCGATGACTTCCGCGCTTTCCAACCCTTCGGCCTTCGCCTTAACAACGCATAATTCGCTTCTCATAATTTTGGGAATAACCAATTGGCAGAAATCTTTTAGCTTGCGCGTCTCATGATTGCTATAATTCATTGACCACGACCCTCCACGGCCACATCCACAACGGCACCGTCATCCTCGACGACCCCACCGCTCTCCCCGAAGGCACACCCGTCTCGGTCCAGCCCCTCTCCCAACCCGCCCCGTCCAAACACCGCCACGGCTCCGGTGCCGCCATTCTCGAAACCCTCCGCCGCCTCGGCCCTCTCGATCCCGAAGCGGCCGCCGACTGGGACCGTGCCTATCAAGATCTCCAACGCTCCAAGCAGGAATCTCTCGCCCTTGAAATTGAACGCGATAATGCACGCGAAAAACTTAATGGCGACCTGCCATGAGCGCCTACCTTCTCGACACCAACCACAGTAGTAGCCTCTATTGTGGCAATATCACTCTGGCCGACAAACTCGCCAACCAACCCGACGACGACTTCCTTCTTTGCCTCCCTTCCATCGGGGAACTCTGTTCATGGTGTACAAAAGTACCCGCATTTCCGAGAACACGGCACGCCTCCAAGATCTTCTCAGCAAATTTGACCACCTTCCCTTCGACCACACCGCCGCCGAATCCTTCGGCCAAATTAAAACCCACCTCCGCCGCATCGACCGTCCCATCCCCGACATCGACCTCCAAATCGCCTCTATATCCCTCGCCAACGACATCACCGTCCTCACCGCCGACGCCCACTTCAAAAACATCCCAAATCTCAAACGCGAAAACGGGCTCTGAATTTTCACTCACCCCCCAGCACCCCCCTCACAAACTCCACCTCCTCCTCACTCATCCCCCTTCCCACACGCGCCAAATTACACCGCGCCTGCCGCTCATTCCGAAACCCCGGAATCACACACGCCACCCGCGGCATCGCCAATACATAGTTGAGCGCCACCCCCGCCAAATCCTCCACCGTCCCCCCAAACCGCCCCTTCAACTTCTCCAACTTCGGCGCGAGCTTCGCTATCGCCTCGGAAGAAAACGCCTCCTTCCCCAACCGATGATCCCCCGCCTCAAACACCGGCGGCCGCGCCGCGTCAAACTTGTCCAGCAACCTCCCCTGCGCCAGCGGCGAAAACGCCACAAACGTCATCTCCCACTCCTCCATCAATTTCTGCACCCTCGACGCCGGCCTCACCACCGGCGCCGCCCGCTCAAAATCCCCCGCCGAATACGCCGACTGCCCCTTCACCCGCACCTTCCCCTCCTTCACCAGCCTATCCATCACCTCCGCCGCCGGCTCCAAATACTCCCACTCCTTCCCAAAATCCCCATGATGAAAGTAATACACGTCCACATACTCCCTCCCCAAATTAATCAACGACTGCTCACACTGCTGCCGAATATGCCCCGGCTCATACGCATGCCCCGCCGTCCCCGGAAACCACCCCACCTTCGTCGCAATCACCACCGACTCCGACTTCACCCCCAGCTTCTTCAAGACCCGCGCCAGCATCCTTTCCGCCCGCCCATTCCCATAAACATCCGCATTATCAAAATGATTCACCCCCGCATCCAATGCCGCCTTGATCCCCCGCGTAATCTCCTCCTCATCCACCTCCGCCCACCCATTCGCCACTCCATTGACCCAATTCAATCCCCCCATCGTCCAGCACCCAAAACTGATCTCCGACACTTTCACCCCGCTCCTGCCCAGTTCCCGGTAATTCATCCCAATGCCTCTTTCTGTTGATCCCACACTCTACCCTCAAAGGTTCTGCTTCTTGAATAGCCCCTTCAAGCTCATCTCTCTCCCCGCCACCATAAACTCCCCCTCTCCCCGATAATGCATCGTCCTCGGCCACTTTGGCCTCACCGCCACCCGCGCCTTCACCACCTCCAACACAAAAAAATTATACTTCTTCACCATCCTCCCATCCGCCACCCGACACTCAAAATTCGCATAACACTCCTCAACCGTCGGCACCTCCACCACCCTCCCCTCCCCCGCCGTAAGTCCAAATTTCTCAAACTTATCCCCCTCCTCCCCCGAGCAATTCCCTATCCCCACCACCACCTTCGCCAAATGCACCTCAGGCACATTAATCACACACTCCCCACTCCTCCGAATCATCTCAAAACTATGATTCCCCTCCGAAATCACACACCCCACCAACGACGGCACAAATTCCATGCAACAATGCCACCCCATCGTCATCACATTCCTCTCCCCCTTCCAAAACGAACTCACCAACACCACCGGCCCCGGCTCCAATACCCGCCTCACCTTCCCCACCGGAAAATCCCGCTTCTGATATCGCTTCATCCCCCCATTCTTCCTCCCCCCTGCCCACCCGTCACCCCCAAAAATCCTCCCCCGCGCGCAACCTCCCCATCTCAAAATCCCCCACCCACTCATTCTTTTTTCTCCCCCTTCCCTCAACCTTTTCATAAATCTCCAATTTTTGATGCGCCCCCATCCTCCCTTTCGCGCACACCCGTCTGTTTATAGGAGGACACCCTATGTCACCATCTTTTCCCCTTCGCGTGATTTCTTCGCGTCCCCCTTCGCGTCATTCGCGATCTCTTCTCATCCCCCAAAACCAAACGAACCCAAAAACCCCCTTCTCCTTCAAATTTCCCACAACCCACCTCCCCCAACTCGCCTTCCCCATCCCCCCCCACTCTTATATCATTCCCCCCACCCCACCCCGGAGACCCACTTGTCCACCATCGAAGCTGAATCCCTCCCCGCCACCCGCTCCCCCAACCCCTGGCTCTTCGTCCCCGTCCTCTACTTCATGCAGTTCATCCCCTACGGCGTCGTCACCTCCCTCTTTGCCCCCCTCTACAAATCCTTGGGAGTCGACAACCTCCGCATCGCCACCTGGACCGGCCTCGCCGCCCTCCCCTGGACCTTCAAAATGTTCTGGGGCCCACTCGTCGACCTCAACTCCACCAAACGCCGCTGGACCATCGCCATGCAGGCCCTCCTCTCCATCACTCTTCTCGCCACCGCCGGTGCCCTCTCCTCCACACTCTTCTTCCCCCTCACCGTCATCGCCCTCTTCGTCCTCGGCACCCTCTCCGCCACCCACGACATCGCCTGCGACGGCCTCTACCTCATGTCCCTCGACCGCACCCGACAAGCCGCCTTCTCCGGCCTCATGAGTGCCTTCTCCCGCCTCGGTCGCCTCTTCCTCGACGCCGGCGTCGTCGTCATCGCCGGCCACCTCATCACCCTCGGCTACCAAAAACAAACCGCCTGGCTCCTCGCCCTCGGCATCGCCGCCCTCGTCTACGCCGCCGGTGCCCTCTGGAACTTCTTCGCCCTCCCCCACCCCCCCGCCGACCTCCCCGCCGCCGACATCCCCCCCGGCCAGCGCATCAAAGACATCTTCCGCACCCTGACCATCGTCGCATTCGGCGTCGCCGTCTACTACCTCATCGCCGGCTCCCTCAGCCTCCTCGGACACACCATCGCTTCATACGCCTCCCCCGGCTCGGTCCCCAAAGACTGGCTCCTCAACCACAGCCAACTCTCCACTCAATACTGGCGCATCGGCGCTGGCCTGGTTCTCGCCCCCCTCCTTGCAATCCTCATCCGCATCCTCGTCCGCGGCACCGCCATGGCCCAGGCCTTCACCACCTACTTCCGACAGCCAGGCTTCCCCGCCATCCTCTCCTTCATCATCTTCTACCGCTTCGGCGAATCCATGATCACCTTCCTCATCACCGTCTTCCTCCTCGACCCCAAATCCAAAGGCGGCATGGGTCTTACCCTCGAACAGCTCGGCGTCATCAAAGGCATCGGCCAAGTCCTCGGCCTCCTCCTCGGTGGTCTCCTCGGCGGCTGGTTCATCTCCCGTGTCGGTCTCCGACGCGCCTTCTGGCCCCTCGTCATCGGCATGCACCTCCCCAACCTCCTCTACGTCTGGGCCGCCTACACCCTCCCCAACAAAAACTGGCTCTACCCCATCGTCTTCCTCGAAGCCTTCGGCTACGGCATCGGTTTCGCCGGCTACTTCGTCTTCCTCATGCAGGTCGCCCAGCGCAATAAATTCGTCACCTCCCACTACGCTATCGGCACCGGCCTCGGCTCCCTCTTCATCTCCTTCGCCTTCATCCTCGCCGGCATCATCCAATCCGTCCTGGGCTACAAAGGTGCCTTCCTCGCCGCCTGTCTCTTCACCCTCCCCGGCACCCTCACCCTCCTTCTCATCCCTCTAGACCCCGAAGCCCCCACCCCCCAGCCCTCCCCCCACCATTAACCGCCCCCTCTCTTTCGTTGGAAGTTGGACGTTCGATGTTGAACGTTCGAAGTTCGCTTTTCCTACCTTCTCTTTTCTTCCCCTCCCCCCTCCGCTACCATCCTCATCCATGAAGCCCACACCCCTCTCGGCCTTCATCCTCCTCCCCCTCCTCTCTAGCTGCAGCATCGTCACCAACATGACGACCGCCAAAGCCACCTTCGACGTCTCCGTGCAAAACCAATCCTCCCAGCCCATCCACGTCGGCCTCGCCAAAGACGGCCCACCCCTCGAAGACGATTGGTGGTCCCCCGAAGAATTCGCCACCTTCCATTCCAAACACCCCGACGCCATGTGGGGCCAAACCGTCCTCCCCGGCCAAACCGCCACCATCCCCACCATCGAAGGTCACTTCAACGACGGCGTCCACGGCTACCTCCGCGTCTACGCCGGCGACTGCTCCATGTCCGACATGCTCGCCATCAGCCGCCACAGCCCCAACCGCCTGGACCTCCCTCTCGCCGAAGGCTCCAACCGCTTCGTCGTCCTCAACGATCACGACCAACTCTCCGCCCGCCGCCTCCCCGTCCCCACTCCCCCTCCCACCAAATAACCTCCCCCCAACATCACTCCTATCCTACTTTTCGAGTTTCGGATTTTTTTCTGATTTCGAGCTTCAAACTTAATCCTCCCAATCAATTCGCCTTCCCCTTGCCCCCATGCCCCTTCCCAAAATCCACCACCCAACAAATACCTCTAATAAATCGCTACCCATACCATCAACCCAAATGGCCAAACCATCCAAGAACAATTCTTCTTCACCGGCAGCTACTAATATTCCTTCAATCGCGATGTGATGAATGAATTTATTCTATGCACCATAATTCTTACGTGCTACTAGCATTGAATGTACACCACTGTTCTGCGAACATTTCGTATGAACGCCTATGAAAATAAGGAAAAGGGCTCCCAAGCTCAGCAATATCTGGCGATCAACCGGCACCTCAACTCCTAAATGGGAAATCCATGCCGGGGACGCACGCAAAGTATTGGGCTTGTTAACTGATGAGCGTTTTTCTTGCGTCGTAACTTCGCCACCTTACTTCTGGCAACGTGATTATGGTGTCGGTGGCCAGATTGGGATGGAGGCTTCCGTATCTGATTACGTTCAATCGATCGTCGATACCATGAGTATTGTAAAACGAGTGCTCAAAAAGGATGGAACACTCTTCCTCAACCTCGGTGACACATACTATTCCGGAAAAGGCAAACCACATGGCTGCGACATGAAGCATCGCGGTCGAAGAATGAATGTACTGCGTGCCGTGGATGCTAGTGGATTAGGCTTCCCTAAAAAATCGCAGCTTGGTCTGCCGTGGCGGATTGCAACTGCAATGATTGACGAAGGCTGGACCCTTCGATCGTCAATTATATGGCGCCGAAGTCGACCTCTTCCAGAGGCAAATGTTCTGGATCGTCCGTGGCGGACCTACGAATTCGTTTTTCTGTTCTCCAAATCCGCGCGATACCATTTCGACAGATCGGCACTTGAAGAAGCAGAAGAAGAAGATGTTTGGTCGATTGATGCCAAATCGGTGCCCGGCCGCACCCACCCCGCAGCTTTTCCAAAGGAACTTGTTACACGTTGTCTTGACGTCTCTGGAATTCGCCGGGGCGAGGTACTCGACCCATTCGCAGGCAGTTGCACCGTATTAAAGGTTGCGGTTCAACGAGGTCTGTCGGCAACCGGAATTGACCTCAATCGTGAATTTTGTTCGTCTGCGGCGTCAGAACTTTCGCGAATTACGAGCATGAAGGCTAACAAACCTATTTTTTCGCTCGCCCCGAAGACCCCAAAATCACTCGGCTGACTATTTCTGCACGTGCGTCCCTAGCATACTTGTCATTTGTAGCTTTGGTTGCAGCTTTTAAATAATTGGCCACGTCCGCTGCTGATTTGGATCTCGCGGGCGAGTCCGCTGGCTGTTTGAATAGAGCGTCGACTTCATTATAGAATTTAGATAGCCTGGGACCTACGACTGAGGAATCAATTCTCTTCTTACTGCGGTTGATAATTGCGTCCAATTCAACTAGCAATGTTAGAAGGTTTGTCTTCTTCCATGCCCTAGATGTTGGACCCAAACGGCATTTTTCCAGAAAGGTAAATACTGATTCTATTCGTTTCAGGATATTGTCAGCATCACCAAATTCATCGTTATAACGTTGAAGATATTCACGGTTCTTTTCATCGCGATGAAAATAAGTTGAAAGAAGCGTAATCACAAGAATAACGCAGAAATCTAGATCGCGCATCCTTCGTAAGTCGGTCATTGTAAAAACGCGATGTGTATTGAAGAAAGTATGAGTAGCCAGTTTTTCGCAAAACGTTTTGAATGGGCCGCTAAACAGTGCATTTAGCCGTTCAATGGCTTTCAATGAATAATCAGTCGAGTTTATACGAGAGAAAATTTCCTTAATTTCGTCTTCGCTGACAGTTCCCAAATCCCGAACCGCTACAGGATAGTCTGAAAAGGCCTGCTTTTCGTCTGGAGAAAGTTTCGCATATGGTTTGACCTTCTTTAAGACCAAACTCTCCTCACCAAGAACATACTGACGCAATGTTGATATGCGCTGCTGTCCGTCAACGAGCCATTGAGTACGTTTCAGTTTTGTGGGATCGAGTTCGCCCACTGCGACAAAAATTTCGGGAAACGGATATCGATTTAAGACAGTGTCGAGAAACTTATCTTTCACAACATTGTTCCAGACAAGTCGGCGTTGGAATTGCGGTCGAACAATTAGGCGCTTTTCCTCTACATCGGTAAGAAGATCACCAAGTCGCTTACTACTGACAATGCTATTTTGCCGTATGTTCATCAATTGCTCCCAGGCTTAAGCTTACACGCAAGTACTGACGGCTCCTGATATGCTTCAAGTCGATCCCACGATCGATATAACCTAGCAGTAATTGTGCGGCGTCCGTATTTTCGCGACTCCATCAACCGATCAAAGAACGTCGCCCATTTTAATGCTTCTTCAAATGTTGGTGTATTCGGTAAAAAACGGGGGTCAATCCATCCATTGAAAAGATTGTTTTTAAATCGCTTTTTGTCCGGCCACGCTAAGTTTGACTTTGAATACAGGAATACTCGCTCCCAATAATCGTCGAATCTCTCTTGCGAAACGATTGCCACATCGATATCTGAACCTGATTTAACACGCCTGTAGCGATGCTCCGGAGCTAAGCTGAATCCAATGCGGGTTGAACCGACAACGACTACAGCACTTGGGTGAAGTTGGAATTCCGCAGCAATCGTACTTCGTAGGCTGTAATACTCGTGACTGGTAAACGCAACAGGTTGTCCGGTCGAAATGTGCTTACGGATCACATCCTTGATCGGCAATTCTCCAAGATCCGTCTTAAATCTCGCAACCAATTTGAGCTCGGATTCAACCTGTCCCATCGTGGCGGGCCCTCACATATGGTAGTTGGTTTCTCGCAACAAGATCAGCAAATGATTATGCGTCCTAACTGAATATTTGTGCGAGAGGCAATCGAGAATCATTGAAAATTAGTCCTCAAAATAATAGTGTTGATTGAATCTGTATGCAAATTTCCCTATGTCCTTCGCCTTTAGGTCATGCACACACTTGTCCTCTTCTTTCGCCATATGATCACCTAAGCTCTCAACTTCCTCTCAACCTTTGCAATATGTCGCCGTACAAGTCCACCTCAATTCGCGGCACCTCATTAGCGTTAAAAAGTGAGCACTCTTAAAATCATAAATTTCTTCTTGACGATTACCAAACAAACACCTTATACTATCCCCAATCGCTGACCGCGACTGCTCGGGGAACTTTGAACAAAACGGGGGCCAGGATCGTCCACCCCCACCCAGCAGCGCATCTCAGCCAAGATTAAAAAGGGGGATTCCATGACCGCGTCCAACGATGACCTGACCAGCAGCGCCAACTTACCCACCTTGCCGGAAATCGCACAAAAAATCACTCCATCGCACAGTTTCCCCGCCGACCCTACAAACGACCACGCCTCCTCCGACGCGCCAATCCCCTGCACCGCCACCCCCATCCAACCCCCGCCCACTGCCAACCTCCTCACCACCCGCCAGCTCAATGCAATCCCCCTCATCCTCGCCGGCCAATCCGATTCCGATGTCGCCGAATCCGTAGGCGTCCGCCGCGAATCCGTCAACCGCTGGCGCAACCAGCACCCCCGCTTCATCGCCGAACTCAATCGCCAACGCCACCTCCTCCACTCCGCCACCGCCGACCGCTACCACGCCCTCCTCCTCCAGGCCATGGACGTCCTCGAACGCTACCAATCCTCCCAGCTCGACTACGTCCAAAATCAAGCCAAAGCCGCCATCTCCCTCCTCCGCTCCGCCCCCCGCCGCCTCTTTGCCGCGCCCCCCTCCACTTGCGCCCAGCCCGCCACCCCCGACCAAATCCTCCAGGACCTCCTCTCCCAAGGCCTCCCCCCCTCCCCCGACGATTCCCCCGCCGACGACGCCCCCCCGCCTCCTCCCCCGCCCCCGAACTCTCCCAAAAAATCCCGCCGCCAATCCTCCTCCGACCCTGAACCCTGAAAACCAACCCCCATGCCTATACAATCCTCCAAAATGTCATACTCCGAGCACCAACAATCCGCCGCCCAGATCACCGCCCGCTGCGCCATTGTCACCCTCTCCGACACCCGCACCCCCGACACCGACACCACCGGCCAGCTCCTCCGCACCCTCCTCACCACCTCCAACCACACCATCCACTCCTACCACCTCTGCAAAGACGACCCCGCCCAGCTCACCGCGATCCTCACCCCCCTGCTCGCAGATCCCGCCCTCGACCTCATCCTCACCAACGGCGGCACCGGCATCTCCCCCCGCGACCAAACCATCCCCACCATCGAACGCCTGATCGAATCCCCTCTCCCCGGCTTCGGTGAACTCTTCCGCATGCTCTCCTACCAGCAAATCGGCTCCGGCGCCCTCCTCTCCCGCGCCACCGCCGGCATCGTAAACAACAAACTCCTCTTCTCCCTCCCCGGCTCCCCCAAAGCCGCCGAACTCGCCCTCACCAAACTAATCCTCCCCGAACTCAAACACCTCCTCCACGAACTCCGCAAATAACAAGTCTCATCTTGACGCCCCCAACCCCCCCACTACAATCCCCCCATCTAGGCCTGCATCAAAAGCAGAATCCAACAGAAGCCCTCATCGTCTAGTGGCCTAGGACAGCCGGTTCTCAGCCGGCGAACAGGGGTTCGACTCCCCTTGGGGGTACTAAAACGCGGTTTTTAGGTCAAAAACGCCATAAGGCGCACCCAAAAACCGCATAAAATGAGCCGATTTTGGGTACACTTTGACCCAAGATTCGGCTTGTTTTGTTTGGGTTCTATGCCTACCCCCAACCGTGCCCGTCCGCTCTAATCCGCCGATCCGCCGATCAGGGGGTAGACATGATAAAAAAGCGGCCTTTACTATCATGCCTACCCCCAATGGCAAACAGCACGCGAGTCGTAAGGGTCGAGACAACGCTGCGCGACGGCGTGCCCGACGCGAGCAACGCCAGCAATGGATTGCCGATCATGGGGGCACGCCCTACGTCGGATATTTGGACTATGAACCACGGATATCGGATCGCGTTGTAGGCGCGATGCAGACGCGCGGCATTGATTGGCCGACGTGGAGCAAAGGGGGCAAGGGGCGAAAGCCGCAACGCCTGCGCGTCGATGACTTGTCGGTGGGGCTTTGGGCAGTCGAATGCGTCGGCAGTAAGGGGATTTCCTACGGTCAACTTAATCGTTGCTTTTTAGAATGTCGCGAAGTCGGTTGTCATAATAATAAAGCCGCCGCAATCTTCACAACTCTGATGGCGTTGGGTTTGATTGCCAAGATCGGCAACTACTCCGCGAACAGGCGCGGCAACGTCTATCGCGTCCTACGCGACGGCGAGACGCCCCCGCCCCCGCCCCCACCGCGAACCGCTACGGCCCCTCCGTCGTCAAACGCCGCAGAGACGCCCCCACCAGCATCGGATGATGACCCTTGGGGATGAACGGCGTGCCGCGCGAGAGGACAACGCAACCAGAATGCCGATAGATAAGAGATGCGTTGGACGCGACGTTCGCGCCCGCTATCTAAATCTATAGAACCGCTTTCGCAAAACTGCGGGTAGACGACCAGCGAATATCGTAAAGGATCAAAAACCTTTACATTGAATAAAATATAACCGAGTCGCTTCGGTCGTCGTTGCCCCTGTCATGCGCGAAACATGGCAGGGGCTTTTTGTTTTGGGGGAGAGACCATGATTGAAGCGACAACGACAGATGAAATCACAGACGCCGTAGAAGCGATCCTGCGAGATTTGGCAGCATCCGATTCGTCCGTGGCAGCGTTCCTGGGTGGCGAGTATCAGACCGCCCCAGAAATCGACGCCGACGCTAACACGCAACACGCTGAAGACGACGTTTCAGACGACGCCGACTCTACTTGGATATATAGGTGTACAAAGTTACATGCCCGCTCTCCGTTGTTTGGTTTTGAGAATGAGAATAAGAATAATTCTTCATCTTACTGCGCAGCAGTCATAGTAGACCCATGCGGCAGATACACATGCAAACAGAAGAACTGTAAGCGTTGCTCAAATACCAAAGGTAGGAAGATAGGTAAGAACATCTACAATAGAACCGACAATGCATCCGCCTATTACCACATTACCCTAACCCTCCCCGAGTCGTCATCCGCCCCAGAATCGCAGATTCGTACCCTATTCAAGTCGCTCGCGAAGTTGAAACGACGTGCCTGTTGGACGAAAAGTTTTGTAGGGGGGTATCGAAAAGTAGAAGTAGGCCGAGACCGCGTTAGCGGGCTATGGTCCTGTCATCTTCACGTTTTCGCAAAGGTCAAAGGGGGAGTAGACGTATCCATATTCGCCCCAGATATCTCCTACGCATGGGCAGAAATGACAGGGGCGACCGACAACGACTTTTCCCCCATAGACTCCGACGAATACAGACGCAACGCTGCATACTACGTCGCAAAGCCCCCGCATCACGCCCTATTCGACGCCCCAGAAGATTTGGCCGAGTTCATCCGCACCACCAAGGGGATGCGATTGAATGCGACGGCTTTCGGCAGTTATAGGGGCGAACCGCTCCAACCACGTCGCGGACAAATCGGTCAACGCCCCCGCGATACCCAACTATCGGCCCCAGCCCTATCGACCCATACGGCCCCACCGGCGTCGTCAGACGCCGTAGAGACTCCAACTCAAAATCCTACTCATCGCCAACCCTACGTCGATAACGCCGACGTTGCGACGTTGGATGGGTCCGAACGCCCCAGACGCCCCAGTGATGATCCTATTGCGATTATGGGGGTATGCCGAGCAATGGAGGGGCATGGGGTAGGGGTAGATACACGGTTTGGGTCCTTCTGGGGACCTTCGGACAATGGTTAAACTAGGGCTTTATTCGGTTGGCTAAAAACCCATAAACTTACATTCGTTTCTCCTGAATTGCAGCAATTATTGCAATCCATTTGGACCGATGTAGGGACGCCGCTATCTATATCTAATGGAGGGATTATTTATGAAATTGGATAGGGCAAAGATTAGGAATGCAACCGTTACTTTTCGGTTGCCACGCCTATTGGTAGAGAGATTGAAACTTCTCGCCATCGGCCAAACCGTCAAACGACAGACGTTGGTCACTTGGAATGACGTAGTACGCGAGACGTTAATCGACCGCTACGGCCTGACGGAGACGACGTTGAGGACCGCGATGGATGAGACGTTGAAAGAAATGAAAATCACAAACAAAGGGGAGCAATAACCATGTTAAATGAAGTATTAAATAAGATCGGCATTCGCCGACAGCAAAAGCACCAGACCGCGATGGAGACCTATCGCGATTTACTTGCTCGGCAAGATCAACTCACCGACGCCGATGGGCAGAAATTAGAGTCGGTTATTGAGGAGTTGGGGTACGGCCCCGATCAAGTCGAGAACGACGCAAACGCCATGAAGCGAATTGCCGAGTTGAAACCGCTTGCCGACGACTTCTCCGCGCGCCAGGAAGTACGTCGCGATGCCTTAAATAAGTTAGCCGAATACGACGCGATTAAGGCCCAGAAAATCGGAGAGTTGAATGCCGAATGGCATCGGCTTGACGACTTGGCACAGCGCAGCGTCACCGCGATTGAGACGAGCATTCAATCGCGAAAAGAGCATGAAAAATTGCAAAAGCAGTATCCGCATTTAATCTCATAACCGACGTTATGGGATCATCCCAAGCCCTACGGATTTGCTCCCGTAGGGCTTTTTTATTGCGCGGACCGACACGGCCCATCATGCCCCCGCGTTTGGCAGTGAAAGATACTTCTCAAACTCCGCTAACGCCTTGTCGAGTTGCATAGGGACGACGGCGTGCCCGTCGCCGTTGGCAATCTGTCCGACGTACCATTTTGCGTTGCGCGTGTCCGACTGCCCCAGATACAGCGGCGTCAACATCGGATTGATACTCTCGATGAACGACGCCCCCGTGTCTCTGAAATTCTCAAACGAGAAATCTTTGGCCGTCGCCACTGACTTACTCGCCTTGTTCCTAACCTTGACCATGCGATGGTATAGCGCGTCGATGGCGGATTTATGGGTAGGCTCATCGTCAAACAAAAACAGCCGCCCGCCCACCGCGCCATACTTTTCGATGAACCGATGGGTGGACTTCCATAGGGGGATGGCGAGTGGTACGCCCGTTTTGCCGCGCCGCTTTTCGATACAGAGTTGACCGCCGATGACCTTGACGTGTTTTCGTTCGATGGACGCAATTTCGGTTTGCCTAAATCCCAAGTTCAACGCGAGCAACATGAAACCCTTGAACTGCTCATCTGCCGCGCCCCAGATTGCTTTGAGAACGTCGAGTGGGATCGGCTTGGGGTTCGCTTCAATGCGATACTTCTCCGTCATCCGTTCGATGTTGCTGGGGAGCGCGTCGAGTAGGCCGTGCTGGTGGAGATAGGTCGCGAGCATCCGCGCCGTTTTCATCCGCTCGTTGAACCAGTGGCCGCTAAACTCCGACGCCGCCATTTCAGTTTCACATTTTGTCCGATACGTCCCCAATATCACCGCCATCCGCGCCGCCGATAGTTGGTAATCTCCGCTCGGCTCGATTGCCGTTTCACCGACAACGCTATCCATATGGGCGAGGGCATAGACATATTGAGTATGTCGAGCCTTGCTGATATCCCCCTTCAATTTCATCCCCTCTTTCGTCGCGGACAGTCGCGCGTCCAACGCCGCCCGAAAGATCGCGGTGAGTTCGCTAAACCGCCGCAGCATCGGGCGCGTTGGCGACGTTGCCGACGTTGCCGACGTTGCCGCATTCGCCCCAGTCGATTCGGCTTTCAGCCGTCGCCATTCTTGAAACTCTGCCCATTCGTCGGTGGCTACGGTCGCGCTGATAATTTCATCAGCCGCCCATGCCCGCGCCTGAACTCCCAGCGCGTACCTATGCTCATCGTCGGCGGACTTGAACCCCACGAACCCCATACCGTCGCCGTTCGCGTTATGAACTCGCTCGGCTCGGATTATGTCGGCGCGGATCGCGGTCCATTCAGCCGTCGCGATGGCCGCGCCAGTCGCCGTGGCATCGCCCCTGCCGCATTTGAGCAACCATTGAAAGTGACGGCCCTCCCGCATGGCGCGGACGCGCCAGAGTTTGCGTGGCGTCCAATACTTCGGAGTCGCGTTGGACAACCAATGGCGTTTGAGTTTTACGGTTTTCATGGATCGCATTGTACCCAAGAAAAATCATGTTTGGGTACATAAAACCGCATTATTTAGGCTATATTTGGGTTATAGATACCCCTTGGGGGTACTTCATAAAACCCGCGTTGATCGCGGGTTTTTCTATTTCTTGGCATCCATCACCAGTACCCAATCATGCCCGAATGAGGGTGCTTCAACCTGGCATTCCTTATTAGCGTCGGCACTTATTGCAGGCGCGCCCGCTTGCTTGCCCGTGGCCGGATCGAAGTAGTATGCACTGTAACCAACGTCGGGTTCAAGTCCCTTAACAACGATCGATTTGGATTGCGGCACATAAATGATGCGAATCTGTCGCGCAATACCCATCGAATAAGGAACGATATAGCCATCGGAAGCATTATCGATATTGCCCCATGGAGGCGAGCCATTGGCAGCAACAACCTTGGCGCGGGACCAATCAGAATCGAGGAAACCCGAGCGCTGCCATCCATCGGGCCCAGAACGATCGGTGAGCCATTCGCCATCGGATTTGAGTTTAACGAGTGTGCCGTCTTCGAGTTCGATCGTCAGGCCGCAGATCAATCCGGCAGGGTTGGCGGTAACTCCGGGCGTATTGACGTTCTCTGCGCGGATAGCGATGACGTTGTTATTGGGTGTTAGTTTGGAAGCGAAGTTGTCGAATTGGCGGGCAGCGTGCCATGTATCTTGCGAGCCGATCTCGTTGCCATTGATCCAGACGGTGCAGCGATCATCAGCGGCAATGCGCAAAGTCGCACGTCGGATTTTGGCATTTACCGGCAACTCAAAACTCCGCCGAAAGTATCGCGCCGCGATTGGTGCATTCTGCGCGGGATCTCCTTCGGGGAACCAGATCCAGTCTCCAAGAGTTGTCTGGGCTCCAGAACTCGACCAAGAAGCCCAATCCTGATGTGGCTCAAAACGCTGCCAGGGATATTGCTCCAACAGTCTCTTTCCCATGGCGACCTGAGACGAACCCGCGAGGTTCATCGCCTGCTCCCAGGAGATTTTGCCGTAGTCACCTCCCGAGGCGGACAGGCCGTATGGCTTGTTTTTACCATTGAGCTGCCAGATGCCATTCGCCCCGTATGTATATCCTTTCACCCCGCATTCCCAGCTCATCCAAAACACCATGCGCGCAATCTCCGCCGGCGTGCGATCGAAGAGCATCTCATAGCTCGGTTCCGCATTCACAACCGGCATCGGCGGCTTCAATCCATACGCCATTCGCACGGTCTCAACCGTTGTCCCGATCACTTCCATCTGCCCATGCGGCGTTTGCAGCATGTCGAAATCAATCAGTCCAGCATCTTTGAGAACCGTCCGCATGCTGAGAGGATCAGGCCCGGACGGGTGCGAAGTGATCGGGCGGTTGAAACAATTGATCGAACGACAATATTGAATGACCGGCTTCCACGCATTGGCTTGTTGATTCCAGTCCTGATGAAATTCCGGACTTTGGTAATACGGCATGTTTAATTCGCCGGCGATGCACCAGACCATCGGCAGCGCACCCCAGCGGGCATAGAGATAACGCTGGTGCTGCTCCATCTTCTGCTGGCCAAGCCAAGGCAGATGATAGCCCCATGTGCCGACGATGCAGGGGACGAAGCCTTGATCAACGAGATATTGGATTTTTTTGTCGGCAGCGTCGAAATATTCAGGCCGAATGCGGGCATACTCCTTTTCCCAAGGATAGCCTGTTTCATTAGCGCCGCGCGGATCAAAGGCGGGCATATCTGGATAAAGACCGGCGATGATCTGGATGAGATCGAATCCTTTTTGCTTTCGATCCTGCGCCAGCAGTTTGAATTCATCAGGCCAGTCCAGGCGATTGGTCAGGCCCATCCACCAAGTATCCCCGAGCCAGAAAAAAGGTGTTCCATCGATATGTTCCAAATATCGCGACCCGGTTGCAACGCGCAATGGGCCATGAATATAGAGAGAATTATCGCCTTTATAAGCATCCACTTGGACGGCACCTTCAATGCCGTTCAAACCGACATCTTTTTGATCCGAGCATTCGCTGTGGAAATGATGCAGGCCGATGACTGGAGATGCATAGCGCACTTTCCAAGTCGTGCCGCCGTCCCAGAACGCAGGCACGCGGCAGGGAGGAGCGCCATCGGGGGCGCTGAAAATGACGTCGAGCGTGACGTCATTAAAAGGGTCAGCATGAGGCGATTGACTGGTAAATGTGATCTCGGTCATCACATTCTGCTGTGTTCTTTGCGTGTCGGCTGCGATGCTGACGGCTGGAAGCATTAACAGAGCGAGAACGACAAAGAGCGATCGAAGAAAGTTCATTCCAATCACCTCGAAAGTCCGGTTGAATCCAATGAATAGTTACCCGACCCCGCTTCATACACCGCGGCCCCTGGTTCCATTCGAACAAATTTAATTCCTTCGCCAAGCGACTTCACCGATGATACTCCATCAGCGGGGACATAGAGCGTGGCGGTGGTATTTACAGGAATGGAAATATCCCAATGAAAATGACTATCGTCACGTTGCCAAGAACTACAAATTTCGCCATATAAGCAATGGTGGGAGGCGCGGACCCATTTGAGATCGCCTACGGGTCGGGGATGGAGGATGATATGTTTAAATCCGGGCTGGGCGGGGTCGTAATTGATGCCGGCGAGGGTTTGATAGCACCATGCTTCAAAATTACCCGAGAGGATTTTCTGGCTTTCGCCATTCATGCCGCCGTCCTGGGTGTCGGTGTCCCAGCGTTCCCAGATGGTAGTGGCGCCGTGGGCGATCATGTATCCCCAACTGGGGCGGGTGGTTTGGGTAGCGATGGCGTAGGCCACTTCGGGATGGCCGATGTCGGTGAGGGTTTGCATTTCCCATTGCGTGCCAAGCAGGCCGACGGAGGTATGGGCGTGATCTTTGACCATGATTTGATCGATTAAACGATCGATGACGGCCTGCCGATTTTCATCGGGTACCAGGCCGAATGCGAGTGGGAGGACATACGAAAATTGCCTGCCATCTCCATATTGATTGGATTTGGCGTTAAAAAAACGATGGTTAAATCCAGATTTAATGTGATCTGCTAAATCGTTGAATTTAACGGCATCATCTCTTTTCCCAAGTATTCCGGCAGCTCGGGCGAGCAGATGGCAATTGTAATAGTGATATGCCGTGGAAATCATTGGCATTGTCGCGGCGGCGCTGTCGGGTACGCCTGAGACGCCAATCCGGCTGGCATCGACCCAGTCGTCGTAGCTGTGATGATCCAGCGTGTAATCCGCCTTCTGATTCACTCGAACGTGATACTCGACCCAGCGTTTCATCGTGTCATAATTCGCCGCCAGTACACGGCGATCGGCGTAAAAGTCGTACATCCAGTTGGGGATGATGGTGACAATGGCCGGCCAGATGCTGCCGTTGCTGCTGAAGGTCCAGTAGCCAGGGGAAATTTCCTGGAGAGAGCCGTCGGGGTGCTGTTCCAGATCGACGCCGCGGAGCCAATTGGCATAGAAGGGAGCGATGTTGAAATTGTAGCCTTCACTTTCGGATGTCTTGGCGGGATGACCGGACCATCCCTGGCGTTCATCGCGGTCTGGTTCCATCGGGATAGAACGATCCTGCATGCGCGTGCCCCAGCGGGCGTTGCTGAAAATGTGGTTGATGAGGTCGTTGGAGCAGGCAAAGATGCCGACGGAAGGGAAATCTGTGTGTAAGACCAATCCCTCAAAATTGTCTGTCGTTGGCTTTCCAGGAAAGCTTGTGACTTGTACGCGGCGGGTGGCGGTGCCTTTGAATCGGGGATTCCAAATTTCGTCCTGACCCGTACCGCGAAGGATATAGACATCGGTGTTCAGTGCAGAGCGATCATTCTCGGTTTTTAGAAGTCCGTCGGGGCGTAACGCGAAGGAACTGCGCATTTCGACGCGGGTGCCGGCAGGTCCGCGCACTTTGAGACGGGTGACGCCATAGAAGGATTGTCCAAAATCGACGATGTAGATGCCCGGTTTAGGCTCAGTGATGGAGACGGGTTTGAGAATTTCGGTGTTGCGGACAGGCTCGATCATTTGCGCCTGGAGCACACCGCCGGGTGCGTGGACGGTCTGGGCAATTTGCCACGACGTGTCATTAAACCCGGGCTGAGCCCAGCCATCCTGTTCGCGACGGGCATCGTATTCTTCGCCGTCATATTCGTTATTGGCGCGGATCGGTCCGTCGGTAGTGATTTTCCACCCATCGCCGCTGACGATGTCGTTTGAAGAGCCGTCGTCATATTGCAAGTGCAAGTTCAGGAATAATTTGGGATAGCCGAAGGTGGTTGTTGGGACTGGAACGCCTACGCGCGGGGCAAAAAAGCGTCCATTGCCGAGGATGACGCCGATGGCATTTTCTCCAGCATTAAGACGATCTGTGACGTCAAACGTAACGTAGAGACATCGCTTGGAATATTCGGTCAGGCCCGGGTCGAACCAATGATCGCTGATTTTCTCGCCGTTGAGATATAAATCGAAAAACCCGAGCCCGCAGACGGTTGCGGTGGCTCGTTTAATATCTTTTTTGATGGAGAATTCTTTGCGTAGCATGCGAGCGGGGAGCCGCCGGTGTTCAGGCTGGAAAGTCCGGCCATAAGGATCACCCCAAGGCAATGCACCGACCTGACCCATTGCTTTAGCGGTGAGCCAAGCGGCGTCATCAAAGTCATTCTGTTGCCAGCCTGATAATATGTGATCAGTCGATCGCCAATTATTGTCGGTAGTAATGATCAGTGGCGGAACGCCGTCCTCAAATTCAATTCGCAGAGATGCGACAACCCCGGCAGGATTTTTGGGCACCGGTGCAGATTTATTGGCCGCCGACATTGCCAGCACGTTTGTTCCGGCAACGAAATCTTCGGCTGAAAGTTCTATCCGCACCAAATTGGCATTTCCTGATCCTTCGCCAATTTTCTTGCCATTCAAATAAAGAGTGGCCGCGTCATCGGCGGCGAGGAAACATTCTGCTCGTTTCCATCTCGCGACGGGCAGATTAAAGGATCGTCGAAAATAGCGCGTGGCGACGGGCGCATCGACAGAAGGATCTCCTTCAGGAAACCAGATCCACGATGCCTTGCGAAAATCGGTCAGTGAATAGCCGGCTTGTGCTTCATCCAACCCGATCCATCGCGCCCCGTTCCAAGCTTTGGAATTGAGCAGGCCCATAGACCACGTTGCGGGCTTGCTCCACGCGGTGGCGCGTCCCTGTGCATCCCAGATGCGAACTTTCCACCACACTTGTTCGCACGATTCCAATGGTTTGCCGTCATATGGAATTTGTATTGATTGGTCTGATTCAACTTTTTCGGAATCCCATAAATCGCCTTGATCATTTGCAAGCATTTCGGAGCTGGAGGCTGCGAGTATCTGATAGGCGGATTGGCTTTGATCCGATAATTTTGGATCAGAGGTCAATAATTCCCAACTCAGTCGCGGGAGCAGAACATCAATCCCGATCGGATCGGTGAGATATTCGCAATGCATAGCCGCAATGGTCAGAGGCGATGAGGGGTTCTGGCCGACCGCTGCGTCCGCGCAGAAAGTGAGGCAAATGATTGCCAATACAACGCTGCGCAGGATTTGAGATGTTAAAAGTGATTGCACGCGGTAAGGATGCCGGAAATACGCAGGTCTGACAATCGCAATAGGGGAAATCGAGGGACTTGCCACGGGCCGAGCGGCGGATATACTTGCGCCTTCAGTGATATGGGCGGTTGGCGCAGTTGGCTAGCGCACCAGCATGACACGCTGGGGGTCACAGGTTCGAGCCCTGTACCGCCCACTGAGAGTAAGGTAAGCCGATAGCTGAAGATACAGCTAACCCTCATGCGATATGAGGCGCGGTTCAAAAGGACTGTTTAGGTATCACCTGATACCAGAACCCCTGGAGGATCGCGTGGCACGTCCAAAATCAGATCAACCCGCACACCGTTGTCAGGCGGGGCCGAACGGTAATGACCGCGGCTTTGTTGTACTGAGCGGCGAACGTAAATACACCGGGAAATGGGGCACCGAGGAGGCGAAGGCGACCTACCTTCGATACGTCTCCGAATGGATCGCGCGCGGGCGCAAGCCATCCGGCAGCGGGGATGCCGCGATGAGTGCCGATGCCCTTGCCGCCGCCTTGGCGCCGGCCGGCAGTGCGCTGACGATTTCTCAGTTCGTCGCCGCGTACTGGATTTGGTGTAAACAGCGCTATGCGAAGTGGCTGGTGGAGGGGAAGCCCACTGGGGAACTCGACAACATCCGCCAAGCCCTCAAACCCCTCAACCGGCTATACGGCCCATCCATTGCGGTAAAGTTCGGATGTCCCGAGCTCAAAGCCATCCGCGCCTACATGATCGAGCGGAAGTGCTGCCGGAAACACCACACACAAGGATCGCGAGATGGAAGATCAAAAAGACCAAGTGTTGAAGAGAAAAATCGTGGCCTGCAAGATGCACGAAATCTCTCAGGAAATGATTGAGTTGGCGGAAAAATTCGACCGGATCATGCCGGACTACGTCGCTCTTGTTGACCCGGAGATTAGAGACTGGGCGCTTTACCCCAACCCCATGCGGCGGGCTTTCAAGGAATTGACCGAAATGACAACTGCTGCCCGAATGGGAGGGACTCATCCCTAATCCGCTGGCAGTTCGACTACGTCTCCGACAGCTTCGCGGGGTGATGCAGCGCCCGTTGCATCCACGACCCCCTGATCCAACTCGCAAGCAATCCATACACGTTCCCCCGCCGCCGGTCACCCCGGCGGCATTTTCGCTTACACTCCCCCCGTGCGACTCCTCGCCCTCCTTTCCCTCCTCGCCACGCTCCTCTCCGCCGCCCTCTGTATCCGCAGCACGTCCCACTGGGACAAACTCTACACAACCCCCGCGCCCGGCCGCTACCTCATCGCCGAAACCGCCGGCGGGTCACTGCTGGTCATGTGGGGCTGGGATAAATCGCCAACCACCAAGCGCTCCATGACGTTTTACAGCGATCCCTACGTCTTCGTCCGCGCGAACTGGTCGTGGGCGGCGAATTGGAATGAGGTGCAGTTCCCGCTGGTGTTGCCGACGGCGGCGGGGCTTATTCTGCCGGTGACGTGGTGGGGATGGCGGAGGAGAAAGCGGCGTCGACGGGGGTTTCAGCCCATCGTTGATAGTGGGCCAAGCGGCTGATGTTGGGGATGAGGATGCCGCAATTGCGGCAGGCAGGGTTATAGTATCTGATACCCAAACCCCCTCTAGTGATACCAGAACACGGCACGGGATGTTTTCTCTTGCAATGGCATAGAGGTCGAGATTATGCTTGTTTTCTCGGTCTTTTTGAGTTTTTCAGCTTATCCCCAACTCAGCATGACACGCTGGGGGTCACAGGTTCGAGCCCTGTACCGCCCACTGAGAGTAAGGTAAGCCGATAGCTGAAGATACAGCTAACCCTCATGCGATATGAGGCGCGGTCCAAAAGGTCCATTTAAGTCTCACTGAGACTTTTACCCTTGGAGGTCGCGAATGGCACGCCCGAAAGTCGATTACCCCGCTCATATTCACGATAAAGCCACGCATCGGGGATTGGTGCGATTGAGCGGTGAAAAGAAGTACACCGGCAGGTGGAGAATGCGGGAGGCCGAGGACAACTATAAACATTTCCTCGCCGACTGGATCGCGCGCGGGCGCTAGCCGGAGCCGGTTTCGACCCTGCTTGGTGCTGTTGATCCCATCACCGGCGCCGCCTCTGCCGCCGGCGGCTCCATCAAGGGTCGCGAGGCACCCACGGCCAAATCGCGGGAGGAAGCTCCATGAGAGGCCAATCTCATACCTCCCCAGCGCTCCAGCAAAAATACCGCCGTCTCGCCCTCGAAGCTTAGCGACGGAAGCACCACAACCGCATCCTCTTCACTTGCCTGCTGAGGGCGACGGTTGGCACATCCCACCCCAGAGTCCCTTGGTGGGCGGGTCAGGGGTTGAGCGTCTCCATCAGCAGTTTGAAGCGGGTTTCGCTGTGCTCGTAAGGGACTTCGTGTTTGTGGTAGGGGTAAATCTCCATCGACTTCTCGGCGGGGATGTGGTTGTAGGCGGCGAAGATCGTGCTGGGGGGGCAGACGTCGTCCCAGAGGCAGTTGCAGATGACCGTTCGGCAGGTGATCCACGGAGCCAGGTTCAGGTTGTCGCAATAGCTCAGCGTGCGGATGAGCCGGTCGTATTCGGCCGGGTGGGATTTGAGGAAGGAGCTTAATTCGGTGTAGGGAGCGGTGGGAGTGATCTCGATGGCGCGGCGGTAGTCGCAGAGGAAGGGGACATCCGCCATCGCGAGGATCAGGCGATCCGAGAGCGCGGTGGCAGCGAGGGTGATGCCGCCCCCCTGGCTGATGCCGGTGGCGGCGATGCGAGAGGAATCGACTTCGGGCTGGGAGGCGAGGAGTTCGACGGCGCGGACGGCGTCGGTGTAGACGTAGCGGTAGTAATAGGATTTGGGGTCGCGGATCCCTTTGGTCATCCAGCCGCTGAAGTGGCCGCCGCCGGGATAGGCGGCGTGGTCTTCGGAGAGGCCGTTCTGGCCGCGCGTGTCCATGGTCATGACGGCGATCCCCTGCTCGGCGATCGCCAGGACATCGAGGGGGCGCTGGCCGCGGCCGCTGTAGCCGTGATATTGCATGAGGGCGGGGAATTTCCCGGAACCGCGCGGGCGCAGATACCAGCCGGCGACGCGGCCGCCGCCGAAACCTTCGTAGCGGACTTCAAAGCATTCGACGCGCTTGCTGGGCAGCGCGTAGGGAATCAATTCCGGCTTGAGCGGCTGGGCCTTGGATTCGGCGAGGGTGGATTTCCAAAACGGCTCAAAATCCGGCTCGCGGTAGAGGTCCGGCTTGTACTGACGCATCTTGTCCAGCGGCCAATCGATCGAAGGCATGCCATCCTCATTCTGTTGGGGCTCTCGGGATTCTTCGGCAAACATTCCACCATACCCTCCCCGGGCTTTCAATCTTTGGTATCTTGGCGGACATGCAGCTTCGCCCGCTTACACCTTCGGATCTGCCGGGGCTCGACGAGATCGATGCGACCATCGACTCAGGCCATTATCTTCATATCGATCGTCAGCAGCCGGTGGCCGAGGCGGAGGCGCTGCCGAGCACGATTTTTTCGTTGCAGGATCGGCTGCTGCGCGAACGGATTCTGCTGCCGAATCGGCTGAGTGACGAGATGCGCTTTCTCGCCAAACAACTGGCGACGGGCGCGGATGAAGGGCTCGGCGTCGTGGCGGAGCATGAGGGGCAGATCATCGCATCTCTGCTGGCGCGCCCTGATCCAGCGCACAGCACATATGAGCTGGTCGATCTGCGCGTCGATTCCGATTTTCGCCGTCAGGGGATCGGTTTGGCGCTGCTCTATCAACTGCTGGCGACGGCGCGGGATCAGGAGCAGCGCGCGGTTCGCGCCGAGGTGCTGGCGCAGAATTATCCCGCGATTCAGCTCCTGCGCAAAACCGCTTTTGAGCTGGCGGGGCTGGACACGCACCGGTTGTCGAATCACGATCTGGTCAAGGAGCAGGTGACGCTCCTGTTTTACGCGGCTCTTGATTAGACCCTATGGCAGAGACTCCCGAACCAACTCCGGAAGATCCATCGCAGCATCTGGCCAATCGCCTGGATGACATCCCCGCCGCCGACGGGGCGACGGTCATGCGCCGGATGACCACGGAGAAAGCCGCCGACTTGGCGGAGTATCTCGATCCCAATACAGCGGGGGACATTCTTTCGGAGATGGACCCGGTGCATGCCGCGAGCGTGATCGCGGGGATGGAGCCGGAAGAGGCGTCGATGGTCTTGTCGGCGATGGACCCGGATGACCGGGTGGACGTACTCCAGCGTCTGCCGAAGGATCTGCATGACCGTCTCGTCGGCCACATGCCCGCCGACGACAAGGCGGAGGTGCATTCGCTCGAGCAATACCCGCGCGACACCGCCGGCGGGATCATGACCACCGAGGTCACGAGTCTGCTCGAACGCTATACCATCGAGGAAGCCGTCGCCGAGCTGCGCCGGCTCAGCGAGCAGCTCGAGCAGATGTTCTACGTCTACGTTGTCGATGCCCGCCGCCACCTCGTCGGCGTGCTGTCGATGCGCGATCTGATCCTGGCCAAGCCCGACAAGCGCCTCCACGAGATCATGCGCCACGACGTTTACGCCGTCCCGGCGACGATGGATCAGGAAGAAGTCGCCCGCCGCATGCGCAAGTACAATTACCTGGCGCTACCGGTCATTGATGACAAAAACCGCCTGCTCGGCCTGATCACCGTCGACGACGTGGTCGACGTATTGGAAGAAGAAGCGACCGAAGACATCCACAAGCTCTTCGGCGTCGGCATCGAAGAGCGCCTGACGTCCCCCTGGCATTATTCCTATCGCACGCGCGTCATCTGGCTCATCGTCAACCTCGGCACCGCCTTCCTCGCCGCCGGCGTGGTGGCGGGATTCCAGGACACCATCGCCGCTTTGCCCATCCTCGCTGCCTATCAGACCATCGTCTCGGGCATGGGAGGAAACGCCTCGGCGCAGGCGATGGCCGTCTCCATTCGCGGCATCGCGCTCGGCGAAGTCGACCGCTCCATGCTCAAGCGCATCCTGATCCGCGAAACCATCGTCGGGTTCCTCGCCGGCGTCACCATCGGCATCATCACCTGGGCCATCGCCGCCACCTTCCACCACTCCGAACACGGCGTCGCCCTCGGCTTTGTCATCTTCCTCGCCCTCGTCTTCAACCACATCAACGCCTGCGTCACCGGCGTCGCCATCCCCTTCATCATGAAACGCCTCGGCTTCGACCCCGCCCAATCCGCCACCATCTTCGCCACCACCTTCACCGACTGCGGCGGTTTCTTCGCCACGCTGGGACTGGCGAAGCTGCTCATGCACTACCTGGTTTGACCCCGATCCTATTTTTATATTTTGCGTAACAATCCTCCCCGCGTTGCCGTCTATTCCTGTAAATTCAACATTTAACTGCACTGTCCACTGCAATTCCTGAGAAAGCCGCAAAAAAACCAATGTTGCACAAACGCTTCAAATCCCGTGCGGCTAAACCCTGCCTCATCGAAACTCTCGAACCTCGCGCCCTCTTCTCCGCCGACCTCTCCGTCGTCGACACCGGCTTCTCCAATGCCGCCAACGTCCCCGCCCCCATCCCAGGCGACGATTTCTACCTTCAACCCACCATCCACTCCACAGGCTCAGACGCCCCCACCAATTTCCGCGTCGCCATCTATCTCTCTCCCACCCCCTCTCTCACCCCCCAAAGCATCCTTATCTCCGACCAAATGACCTTCACCTTCTCCGCCTTTGAAGGCTCCCTTCCCACTACCCTCACCCCAGGTACCTGGTATCCCATCGTCATCGCCGACCCCGACAACCAGATCCCCGAATCCGACGAATCCAACAATACCCTCATCGGCAACCCCATTCAGATCGCTTCCCCCGATATCGATCTCGTCGCGCCCTCTTCCAGCTTCGCCAATGGCACTATCCGACCCGCCGGTTCCGATGCCAACATCACTCCGAATCCGATCCCTGCTCCTTACACAATATTTCCATTGGACCCGATTTCATTCAATTCTTCCTCGTCAACGTCTCCATCCCTTCTCTATCACTCCATCACCTACTCTTATGCCCTCTCCTCCGACAACATTGCCGGCAACGCCGACGATATCCCCCTCGGCACCATCGGTACCGCCGGTTCCCGCTGGGCTCCCGGTCCGCAACCTATCTATGTCACTCCTTTCATTTTTCCACCCCTCATCCCTCCTCCCTTCATTCACTTCGACATCCCCGCCAACACGCCCCTTGGCACCTACCACCTCATCACCACCATCGACCCCAATAACACCATCGCCGAAACCGACGAATCAAATAACTCTACCCTCGGCGCCACCGTCACCATCGTCCCCTCCGATTCTGTCGATATCAGCGCCGGCGGCCTGTCCATCTTCCCTTCCACTCTCACCCAGCTACAACCCACCCCCGGCTCTCAATTCTCAGTTCTCAGTTCCCCTCAGCAACTCTTCGGCCAGCCCGTTTCCACCAAAGTCAACTACATCCTCTCCTCCGACCAAACCCTCGGCAACGCCGACGACATCCTTCTCGGGTCACAGAACCTCGATCCCATTAGCTCTTTCACCAACAACGGTTGGCCCACCATTACTCTGCTCAGCCCCATCACCCTGACCCTCCCCTCCTCGCTCACCCCCGGCCAATACCACCTCTTCTCCGTCGTCGACCCCGACAACCAAATCCCCGAATACGACGAAACCAACAACATCACCAGCATCCCATTCACTGTCGCTCCTGCCGACAACTCCGAACTTCCCACCCCACCCTCTCCCACTCCCCCAGCCAATCCCACTCCCCCCATCACCTACTCCCCAATCCACCTCGGCTCCTCCGCCAATGCCCGGATCACCCTCCACAACTCCACCAACCACGCCATCACCTCCAAATATAAAGTCACCTTTTATTTATCCGATGACTCTCATCTCTCCTCCAACGATAAACCTTTCGAAACCAAAACCATCACCACCACCCTCAAACCCCAACAACAGAAAACCTTCACGCTTGCCTACATGCTTCCTCTCGTTATTTCCGCCGGTCATCGCTACATCATCGCTGCCGCTGCGCATGTCCCGCACATCACCGCCGCTCTTCGCGCCATGCCGGTCACCATCCTTGCCCCCGTCCTCACACCATCCATTCAATCCGTCACTCCCGACCCCCTCATCCCCGGCCTCACCGCTGTCACCATCCGCCTTTCCAACACCGGCGATGCGTCCGCCGCCCATCAATTGATCTCCCTCCGCCTCTATTCCAACAACCAACTCCTGCGCTCCATCCGTCGCACGTTCACTCTCAAACCTCACAAATCTTCTGTCGTTGTCCTCGCTATTCCTACAACCGTCGCCGTCAATCTGCGCGCGGCATTAAATCAAATCCCCCAATAGACAAGCGGGCGTCGAATGCCGACGCCCGCTTTTCATTTTCACATTATTTCGATCGATTCTTATGCCATCGATACCAGCGTCCGTGAGCCCTTCCTGGCCGGTGCGGCGATGCCGGCGGCTTTGCGTAGAACATCCGCTTTATCCGTCCGCTCCCAACTAAACGATCCATCCCCCATTGACGGACGACCAAAATGCCCATGCCGCGCCGTGCATTTATAAATCGGGCGAAGCAGGTTGAGGCTCTTGATGATCCCGCGCGGGGTCAGCGCAAAATGCTTCTGGATCAACTCCGCGATCTGATCTTCCGGCAGCACCGCTGTCCCTTCCGTGCTCACCGTCACGCTAACGGGATTCGCCACCCCGATCGCGTAGGCAAGCTGCACTTCGCAGTTCTCCGCCAGCCCGGCGGCGACGACGTTCTTGGCGATGTAACGGCCCATGTAGCAGGCGCTGCGGTCGACCTTGGACGGGTCCTTGCCGCTGAAAGCGCCGCCGCCGTGTGCGCCGCGACCGCCGTAGCTGTCGACGATGATTTTGCGACCGGTCAGGCCGGTGTCGCCGTGGGGGCCGCCGACGACGAATTTGCCGGTGGGGTTGATGTGATAAATGATCTCATCATCCCAATACTTCTTGGGGATCATCGGCTTGATGACCTGCTCGATGATCTCACGCTTGGCTTTTTCGGTGACGACGTCTTTCTTCTTGTCCAAAACGGTTTCGTCATGCTGCGTGGAGACGACGACCGTGTGAACGCGAACGGGCTTTTCATTCTCGTATTCAACTGTGACCTGGCTCTTGCCGTCGGGACGCAGCCAGGGGAGCTTGCCCTTCTGGCGGACTTCCGCCAGCTTCTCAACGATTCGGTGAGCAAGGTGGATCGGGAGGGGCATGAGTGCGTCGGTTTCGGTGGTGGCGTAGCCGAACATCAGGCCCTGGTCGCCGGCGCCTTGTTCCTTGGTGTCGTCCTCGGCCTTGTCAACGCCGCGGGCGATGTCGGGGGATTGCGAGTGAAGCGCCGAGAGCACGCCGCAGGAGTGGTAGTCGAATCCGATATCGGGATGGGTGTAGCCGATTTCCTTAATCGTGTCGCGCGCGATCTGGGCGGCGTCGACATACGCGGTCGTGGTGATTTCACCCGCGAGCACGACCTGGCCGGTCGTCACGAGGGTTTCGCAGGCCACGCGCGCCTTGGGGTCCTGCTTGAGGATGGCGTCCAGGACGGCGTCGCTGATCTGGTCAGCAACCTTGTCCGGATGGCCCATGGTGACGGATTCGCTGGTAAATAAGTGACCCTTGCGGCGGAATTGCGGCGACACGGAGGCCTCCAAAAGTGTTCGAATATTTCAGTCCAAATCACCCGGGCATGTCCACGGGCTGAGCAAAACAATCTACAACCCCTAAGCATCATCGGCAAGCCGACGCAACGCTTTTTACGCAGAAACAATCGATCCAAAGCATAAATTTCCCCCAAGTTCGCAGCATTTTTGATTGTGCGCCCAGTCCCCGTGTGCAATGATTATTCAGCGGGGTTACCCCCCTGCTGGCGATGTCGTCGATGGATTCGGACATCTCGTGGCAACTGCTCCGCGGCATCGTGCGCGACTGGGCCGGTGCGTCGGCGGAGTTGGCGGAAGTCTCGCCGCTGCGTGGGGGAGCGATTCACACTGTTCTATTACTGACCACCAGTGACGGTGCCAAGGCGGTTCTTAAAATTACGCCGCATCGTGTTGATCGCGCGTATCAGGATGAAGCGTATCAGCTCAATTTGCTGAGATCGCTTGGCCTGCCTACTCCGGAGGTTTACGCCTGTCATCTCGGGATGCTCGACACACCCCATAGTTATCTTCTTCTTCAATTCCTACCGGGAGTAGCGTTCTCCGAAGCAAAGCGTCAATGCTCCGCCGAGCAATTCGACCATCTTCAGGTTGATCTGGCGGCCTGCGTCCTGCGCATGCACGCGCAAAAATCGTCTCATTACTGGCGTGTGACCGCAGACCCGTTACGACACGAGCACGAACATTGGCCGCGCTTCTACCGCGAGATGTACGATCCAATTTGGCGCGAAGTCGAAAAGCTTGCTGATCTGCCGGTCAAACCCAAGCGCCTGATCGCGAAAATTCATGATCGCCTGGATGACCTGCTGGCGCATGACGACTCGCCGCGGCTGGTACATTGGGATTTGTGGTCAGGGAATGTGCTGGCATCTCCGGACGGCGCGGGGAAGTGGCGCATCAACGCAATTCTCGATCCGAACTGCAAGTTCGCTCATGCCGAGGCAGAACTGGCTTATCTTGATCTCTTTCACACGACTACGCCGGCGTTCTTTCGCGCTTATCAGCAGTCGGGAAAACTCTCGGCCGATTATCATCGCATACGTAAGCTCGTCTATCAGCTTTACCCGCTGATCGACGACGTCACGCTGCATGGGCCACAATATCTCAAGCCGCTCCTTACGCAGCTTGAAAAATTGGCGGTCCTATTTTGATCACCGCGCCGATGCGACCGCCAATGGTGGATTCACGGGGCCTCGTGCCTCATGAATATTCTTCTCACAGGCGCCGACGGTGATACCAATCAGCAGCAACACAATCATCTTCACCATAGCATCTCCATTAAAGCGGCCGACTTACCTTCTCCTGGACGGTTGCGAGCTGGCGGCTTTTTCTTTCTTTTTATTTCTTGAGGAAAGGGAATTCAGCAAGCCACCGAGTCCACCGGAATTATCGGCGGGTTGAGCTTGTTGCTGGCCGGACGAGTTGGTGGTGCCCTGGGTTTGGTCCTGATTGCCGCCCAGGACGTTGCCGATGATGTTTCCGATCTCCCCGCCGCCGTTTTTACCGCCGGTGACGCCGCTGACGGCGGCATTGGTGACAGCCTGTTTAGCGAGGCTGGTGAGGATTTTGTCGGCACTGGCGAATTGGGGATTTTCTTTGGTGCCGGTGATGGGCAGGTCAACGCCGTTGGGGAGGTATTTCAAAATGTCCTTGCCGAACCGTTTGATCAGGTCGGAGGGGATCGTGGCCGTCAGATTGATCGGCCCATTGTCCGCCAGCGCGACGGTGCCGGCCATCTTGAGATACTGCTGCTGGCTCTGTCCGACGGCCAACGCGAAATTGCTGATCGTCGCGGTGCCGTTCTGCAAATGGATAGTGGTGGGTTGAACCGTGGCTTGAACGCTGGTGCCTAAGAATCCGCCGGCAAATTGGTCGATGCCGCCGATGATCGGGCCGCCCGGTTTGACGTTGGACACTGCGATCATCACTTCGGCTACGCCGGTGTTGTTGGCGGTGGTCATAGAGGCGCCGAGAGGGAGTTTGTCGCAGCGGACAATCGTGACATCCACTAACCCGGACGCTGCGGAGTCATCAAACACGGGGATTGCTTTGTTGGCAAATTTTGCCAGTACCGGGCTCATGGCGACGTTGTGGGCGAGCCCTTTATTTAAGGGAGTAGAGACCGTCATTTCCGGGCCGGTCAGGTCGATGACGATGTTGGATAAATCGACAATGCCGCCGTTGACAGTGAGGGTTGCGACCATCGGAGGCATCGACATGCGCGTCGTCGCCGTCGATGCGGCAGGAGCTGTGCTTGGCGCTGCGGTTCGCGAGCCGCGCGCAGGGGGGGCGGCAGGAGAGGATTTGGACGCATTAGTCAGCGTGAGCTTGCCGCCGGCAAGAGTGAAGCCGGGATTGATTTGCTGGGCGCTGATTCCTTGCGTAACCAGCGTGTCCAGTGGAAGCGACCCGGAGGCAGTGAGATTGACGATAGCCCGCTGGAAAGTTTCGTTGGCGGGATAGGAGCCGCCCAATTTGAATGAGGTTTGTTTGACGCCGGTCACTTGCAGGTCGGCCAGGCTGGCCTGTTGGTCTTTGCTGAGCATGGGCTTGACCATCTGCCACAATTTGGCAGCGTCATAGTTCAACGCAAGAGTAGTCCCGTCGGTGATTTTGCGGGCAACGTCAAAGCCATTGACACCGCCGCTGAATTTGACCCCGACCACTTTGCTGTCGACTGCAAAATTGCCGGAAAGGTTTTTGGCTTCTTGATCAATCTTAAGGTCGTTGGTGACAGCGAGTTTGTCTTCGGTGAAAGAGGCTTTGCCGGTGTCGTCCAGGACTTGCAGATTCGTTACATCGATATTCCCGGCGAGACCAACGGTGTTGCCGTCGGTGTTCAGTTTTTCCGTCAAAACATATGCCCCCTTATACGGCATAGGCGATCCCTGAACGACCGTGAGCAGATCGGAGACCGCCTGCAATTGTCCGGAGACTTTCAAAGCGCCGGTGGCGGACATTTGTTCGCCGCCAGGGTTTTTGATGGCAATGGGCTGATCCATCGACAGATCAGCGATTCCAAGCTTGCCGGTAAGCTGCGTGACGTCCATTTCGGATATCTGAGAGCCGCTGGTTTTCAGTGCGGCGGCTAGCTGCATCGTGAACGGTTGCACGGCATACGTCTTGGTTCCTCGTTGCAACTGAATATCGCCACCGGAGAGGTCGGTGAGATTGACAGTCGTCGCGCCGGCCTTACGGGCGACATTGAGTTTGACCGTGGCATGTCCGCCGCTGACGGTTAACGGCCCAGTCAACTCACCAGCAGCCGCCGGTGCTGCGGGAGCCGCCGGGGGCATAAAGGCACTGGCGATCGTATACGCCTGTCCAACATCCGGGACATCCACCGCGACGTTTGCCTTTTGCAATTCATCCCAGACCGCGGGTTGTGTGGTGGGATGGGCCGCATCTTTCAATTGCAACAGAGCATCCGATACGACGAGGTTGGCAAATGCACTTTTAAGAGAAACTTCCTTAGCGGAAACGGAGGAGAAATCCGCCGGGGCGGCCGCCTGAAGGGCAATCGCAACCGCCTGCGGCTGAAGATCCGTTCCCGCAGCGGTGGTGACGATCAGATCAGCAATTTTGAAATCCCCGGTCATGTTCGTTGGCTTGCCCACAGTCGAATCAAACGCGAGCGTGCCGGAGAACGTGCCGCTTTTAACCTCGCCAGCTTTAGTCTGGGCGACGACTTGCTGCCCGCCGGCGGTGACTGCTTGAACGATCGAATTGACGAATGCCAGATCGGCCCCGACCTGCAATTTTCCATTGCCGGCAAATCCGCCCGGGCCCATCGTCAGGACCATCGGCCCATCGCTGACCTTCTGCAAAGTGAGCCGCTTATTTTGCTCGGATATATCCAGCTTGGACAGATTGATCGTCTGTTGCTGCCCCGCAGTGACAACCGAAGCAGCCGCATCGACATTCATCGTCAAAGCCGACACCACTGGCGTCGCAGTTCCATTCTTCCCTTGCAAACTCACCGACAAATTCGCCGGCTGCGCGCTCAAACCTGTCAGTTCGATCTTGCCATCGCCATAGGTCCCCGACGCGGTCGCATTGATGGTGCCCGAAGTCAGCTTGTAATCCCCAGGCACAAAGGCGGAGAATTCGGTTTGCGCCTTGGCCGCGTCGACAAAGAGTTTTTGCAACGCAAAACCCGCCGTCGGCGTCGCCCCGGCGAGGTTGACGTTGGCCTGCGTCTCGACATCGATCGTCGGATTATTTTGATCGCCGGTTTTAAAGGTCACGACAACATTGTTGGCAGCGGTAAGGAACTTTCCGCCGGTCGGCCCGCGCACCAGCGTCGCCGTCGCGCCGACGTTCATCCACTTCTGGTCGATGCTCTTTCCTTCAGCCAGGCCAATCACGCGGACGTTGGTCAAAGTAACCTGAGCGTCGACTTTTCCTTGCCCGCCATCCGCTTCCAAGTTGCCCGTGGACGCGACCGTCATTTCAAGCGTGCCGGCGAGATCGAGCTTGCCGAAATCGACGACTTGCCCGATTTCGTCATGCATCGTTTTCAGATCGGCTTTGGCCTGCCCGGTGATGTCGGCGATTGTCTGCCCCTTGAAGTTCGCCGAGGCGAAGCCGCTCTTGAGATTCAGCGCGACATTGCGGAAATCCATCATCCCCGCCCCCCCTGCCGTCGCGGCGACATCCACATGGATCGGCTGAATCGTGATGGCTTTATTATTGTTCGCGGTGTCGACCGCCGTGATCGCCGAAATGTCCGTCGCGGATTGCACAACCCCCTGCTGCGCGGACAAAGTCACCGTGGTTTGCTCGGCTAATTTGCCGGATTGCAACTGCACGCCTTCAACCACCTTCATCACATGCGGCAGCATCCTGCCCATCGCGGCGACGTCCATGTTGGCGTTCAACTGCACCTTGCCGTCGGAGCCCGGAGCTTTACCTGCCAAAGCGTTGGTTAAGGCACTGACGCCCGCATCAACCAACACTTGCACACCACCCAGTTCTTCGCCCTTACCGGACTTGCCGAGCGAAACCGTTATCGGCTCGCCATTACCGGCGCCGGTCTTCACATAGCACCCATCCATATTGCCCATACCCCCCCTCATCGCAATGGTGGTCGCGGGAATGGTGACGACGACGCCATCGGTTTGAAAAGCATCTCCGCCGAGGACAGGACCGCTGACATTTACATTTCGCGTAGCAAACTGTCCTTGAAGAGTCGCGGCAATCCCATCCTTCAAATCGAGCGTGATATTGCCATCAGTGACACCCTGCAATTTGGTCACGAGTGCAGCAGGAACAAACGCATTGGCATTGGCGAGTTCGACGCCTTGAATGGTAATTTTTTGAGAGGCGCTGGCGGTCTTTTCATCAACCGCGTTGTTCTTGATGACGCTGGCGGTGCCGGTGAGATCGATCTTGCCGGCCGGTTGGCCGCCTATGGTTAAAACCGCGTTGATGGTGTCGGTAATCGCTTGATTGATGTCCGGGACATTCACGCTACCGGAGAACGCGACGGTGATCGGTGCGGGAACGCCGGTGCCGCTGACGGTCGCCTGGCAGTCGGACAGTACGACCTCTGCTTTTACATCGGGGAGAGTCCCCTTTGCGCTGGTCGATGAAGGTGACGCCGCCGGTGTACTGGTGGTCGAGCTCGTATTGGACGTTGTGGTGGTTGTCGATTTCGCCAGATGATCGAGGTTGGTGCTGCCGTCGGGGTTTTTGACGACGTTAAGACGCAGACCGTCCACGACGACTTTGCCAAGGTTGAACTGGCCTTTGATGGCGTCGAAGAGCGTCAGGTCGGTATGGACCTTTTTCAGTTCGACAACTTTTTGCCCATTGGTGTCGGAGACGGAGATGCCATTGGCGTCGATGCCGCCGGTCCAACTCAGCGAATAGTCGTCGATGGCGACCTTGCCGTTGAGGTTGTCATTGACTTTGCCGACGACGATGCTGCGAACAAACCCCATGCTGGCGATCGTCGGGATCAGCAGAACCAGGATCATCAATAGAACCACCAGCACCGCCGCGCCGATCAGGATGCGCCGGCCCCAGCCCGATTTCTTCCGGGCGGGCTTGTCATTTGACTCGGGATTCGTGGGCTGATTCGGATTCTGCTCTGCCATGATCGAAGGTCCTGTTGATCGCTGTTTCTGGAAAAAATACTCTTTGCCTGAATCACGCCATTCTACGCGCACCCCGTCCAGTGACACAACGCCTGCTCTTTCGTTGCACGTCCTACCCATCTTCCGGTAATCTTCCGGGATTATCGCTGGCGCAAGATGCGCGGGCGCAAATCACCTGCAACCAAGGAAGAGCCGTTCATGCCATCTACTCCCCGCAAGGCGCTGATCACCGGAATCACTGGTCAAGATGGTTCGTATCTCGCCGAGCTTTTACTGTCCAAGGGATATCACGTCCACGGCATCGTTCGGCGCTCATCTTCCTTTAACACCGATCGCATCGAGCATTTATATAAAGACCCGCACGATCCAGCGGCGAATTTGTTTCTTCATTACGGCGATCTCGTCGACGGCACCGGCCTTCGCGAGATTTTGACGCGCGTCCAGCCTGACGAAATTTATAATCTGGGCGCGCAGTCACATGTGCGCGTGTCGTTTGATCAGCCGGTGTATACCGTTCATTCCGATGCGCTGGGGACGATTCATTTGCTGGAGGCAATTCGCGACACGGGTAAGCCGACGCGGTTTTATCAGGCGTCGTCATCGGAGATGTTCGGGAAAGTCGTCGAAACGCCGCAGACCGAGAAGACGCCTTTTCATCCGCGCTCGCCGTATGCGTGTGCCAAGGTTTTTTCCTTCTGGCAGACGGTGAATTATCGCGAGGCGTACGACATGTATGCCTGCAATGGGATTTTATTCAATCACGAATCGCCACGGCGCGGGGAGACGTTTGTGACACGCAAAATCACTCGAGCGGCGACGCGCATCAAAGAAGGGCTGCAGAAGAAGCTCTTCCTCGGCAATCTGGATGCGAAACGCGATTGGGGTTTTGCCGGGGATTATGTCGAGGCGATGTGGCTGATGTTGCAGCAGCCCAAGGCGGATGATTTTGTCATCGCCACAGGAGAGACCCATTCGGTGCGTGAATTCCTCGACGAAGTCTTCGGACACCTCGGGCTGGATTGGCATCAATATGTCGAAGTCGATCCGCGCTACTTCAGGCCGGCGGAAGTGGATTTGCTTTTGGGGGATGCGAACAAGGCGAAGAAAGCTCTAAATTGGACGCCGAAGGTTACGTTCAAAGCGCTTGCAAAGATGATGACGGATGCGGATTGGAAGATGGCGAAGAAAGAGAAGCTGCTGGCGGATCATGAAGGGAAATAAACTCACGATTTTCCTATCTCTGCTTGGAGCTTCCTGGGCGCAGGCGGCAGCACCGATTGATGTGGATGTCTGTGTTTATGGTGGAACGTCAGCGGGCGTTATTGCGGCGGAAGCGGTGGCGAAGGCTGGGAAATCCGTCGTCCTCGTCGAGCCGGGTCGGCATTTGGGTGGACTGACATCAGGTGGGCTGGGAAAGACCGACATCGGCAACAAAATGGTCATCGGGGGGATGTCGCGCGAATTTTATGAGCTCGTTGGCAAAGCGTATGGGACGGAAGAGGCGTGGCTGTTTGAGCCTCATGTGGCGGAGAAAGTATTCAGCGATCTGGTCGTGAAATATAAGATCCAGGTGATTCTGGATCATCGTATTACCGGCGTGGCGAAGGAGGGCGCGCATCTTCAGTCGATTACTCTCGAGCATGCACCGGCGGATGCTTACAACGCGCCGGTGGAGAAAGGGACGGGGGAGGAGATTACGATCCGGGCGAAGGAATTTATCGACGCGGGTTATGAGGGGGACCTGATGGCACGGGCCAATGTTTCTTATCGTGTGGGGCGTGAGGGGGTGGCAGAGTATCACGAATCGTTGGATGGCGTGCGCGCTAAGACGCCTAAGCATCAATTCCTAGTTGCGGTTGATCCGTTTATCAAGCCGGGGGATCCGGCGAGTGGGCTGCTTCCTTTGATGAAAGAAACAGATGGCGGCCGTCCGGGGGCGGCGGATCGGCGCGTGCAGGCTTATACGTTTCGGGTTTGCTTGACGGATGTGCAGGCGGATCGATCGTTGGTGACGGCGCCGCCGGGTTATGACGCGGGGACTTATGAACTGCTTGCACGATATCTGGCGGCGCTGGAGAAGGAGAAGGTTTCGTATGACTGGAAAAAGGCTTTGCTGAAGTTTGATTTAATGCCGAATCGGAAGACGGATATTAATAATAACGGGGCGGTGTCGACGGATTATATCGGAATGAGCTGGGAGTATCCGGATGCGGATTATGGGTTGCGCGGGAAGATTTGGCATGCGCATCGGGATTATGTGCAGGGGTTGTTTTATTTTTTGATGAATGATCCGCGTGTGCCCGCGGCGATTCGGGGGGATTTGGATCAATGGGGGTTGGCGAAGGATGAATTTCAGGATACGGGAGGTTGGCCGCATCAGTTGTATGTGCGGGAAGCACGGCGGATGGTTGGGGATTATGTGATCACGCAAGAGGTGTGTGAGCATAAGAAGACGGCGGAGGATTCCATCGGGATGGCGGCTTACAACATGGACTCGCACAACTGTGATCGCATCGTCAAAGACGGGGCGGCGATCAATGAGGGGGATGTGGAAGTTGCGCCGCGCGGGCCTTATCCGATTGCGTATCGGGCGATTACGCCGAAGGGGGCGGAGGCGGATAATCTGCTGGTGCCGGTCTGTTTGAGTGCGACGCATATTGCGTATGGGTCGATTCGGATGGAGCCGGTGTTTATGGTGCTGGGGCAGAGCAGTGGGCTGGCGGCTTGTCAGGCGATTGATGAGCAGAAGGCGGTGCAAGGGATTGATGTGAAGAAGTTGCAAGGGACGCTGCGGGAGGCGGGGCAGGTTTTGTATTACGCTAAATGAATGGCGCGCCGGGGGTTGTCGTGGAGGAGGCGGTGGGCGTCGGCGGGGGAGAGGTGGAGGTGGTGGGTGAGGTTGTGGAGGGTTTGGGGCATGGTGATGGCGGAGCCTACGAAGTGGGATTTGTCGGGGGAGCGGGCGACCATGTCTTCTTCGATGAGTAAGTCCCAGCGGCCGAGGGTGTAGCGACCGGGTCCCAGGCCGGCGGGGGAGATGGCGTCGGTGACGATGCAGGTGCGGTCGAGGCCGGCGATTTGGAGGTAGTTTTTGAGAGCGGTGAAGGGGATGTGGGTGCCGTCGGCGATGAAGCAGATAGTGAGGCGGTCTGCGAGGGAGAGGGCGCGTTGGATGATGTTGTCGTGGCGGTGGAGTTGCATGGGGCAGCCGTTGCCGAGGTGGGTGAAGAGGGTGAGGCCGGCGTCGAGAGCGGCGCGGAGCTGGTCGAGGGAGGGATCACAGTGGCCGGCGGAGATGGTGATGTTTTGTTTGGCGAGGAGCTTGGTGGTGGCGAGGTTGGCGTCGTGTTCGGGGGCGAGGGTGACGAGTTTGATGAGGCCGGCACCGGCGTCGAGGATTTTTTGCATGGCATCGGGAGTGGCGGGTTGGATGGCATCGGCGGGGTGGGCACCGCGGTAGCCTGTGGTGGGGGAGATGAAGGGGCCTTCGATATGGAAGCCGGGGATGAGGGATTGGGCGAGGGGGGATTGGGAGCGGAGTTTGACGAGATTGGCGAGGCGTAGGCAGAGAGTGTCGAGGTGTTCGGTGATGAGGGTGGCGAGGATGCCTTGGACGTGGTGGGATTGGAGGAGGCGGCAGGCGGTTTCGAGTTGATCTAATGTCAGGTGGTCCTGGTTGAAGTCGACGCCGGCGTAGCCATTGACTTGGAGGTCGAAGAAGGTGGGCATGGGGGGGGTTATACCGGGGAGTGGGGAGATCGCGAAAGTCGCGATGGGGCGAAGGGGAACGCGAAGGAGGGGGAAAAAAGGGTGGAGGGGATGGGGGGTTTGTAAGTGTCGGGTTTGGCTATGGATATGAAATTTGAGTGTGTAGAAAGCGACCTTTTTTCAACCCTAAAGCGACCCAGAATCGACCCTGAAAGGACCTCAAAGAGACACCTATTTGACCCTGCGGGTGAAACTGTGCGATGGAGTGAGGTTTTGTGCGATTTTCGGCAAGGTGGGCGGTTTGAGGAGAGGTTGGCACCAAAGGAGAGAAGAAGAAAAGGGCACCAAGGGCCAGGCAGCGTTATTTAATTTTCAAAGATTGACCTTGGAATAGGTCACGGTTTCAACCGTAAGTAGACAGTATCAGAAGAGGTGAAGGCTATCAATATAAAAGTTAGGTATTTGATTGGATTTGTCTGTTTAATTTTTGAAGAGGAAACGGAACACGAATTTTCACTAAAAAGAGGACATGAATCTTCACGAAGAAAGTTGGCTATCGATTTTTGGGGGTTGGTGTGGGAATGCAGGGTGGCCGGTAGAATGAGGGGGTGAAGAAGTGGTTGTTTAGTTTGGCGTTGTGGGTGTCGGTTGTGATGTTGGCGATTTTGGGTTGGGGGTTTGCGGGGAATTTGGGGGTTGTGGTGCAGGAGTATGTGCCGGGGTCTCAGGGGGCGAGTTATCGGGAAATGAGTGTTACGTTGGGTGGGGGGAGATTTAAGATTTGGTTGCAGGGGTGGAGTGCTGTGCCGCAGGGAGTGGTGGGGAGTGGTTGGAGGGTCAGGGGGATTGGGAGGGTGGCGGATAGGACATACTGCGAGAATCAATCTCCTCGCTACTCCCGAAGAATTTTCTCAACAGCGTGCCAGACTTCAGTCCATGACTGATCTGTATTCGGGTTGCGGCTCTTACAATTGGTGATCGCGATATTTCTTTTTTCGACCAAATTTTCGTAACGTGCTTGGGCTTTTGGACCAAGATCTGAGCCGAACTCTTCCTTCCACTTTTGTTTCAGTCGTGTCAGTACGGCATTGCAATTGAGAAATGCCTCGCCCGTGTTTTGCAAATGTGCAAGGGTCCAAACTTCGAAACAGGGATTGGAGAATAGCACATGGACCTGTTTGATCTGCGCCTTCTTTTTAATGCTGATAACGTCGGGGTTTGTATCTATATCAATCAGAGCGAATGACTTGTCTTGCTTGTCCTCGGGCGATGGGGTGCGAGCCATTCCGAGCACGTCATCTGCTGTTGCGCCGGCCTTGGGAGCCGGTACTACGTTCACGATTTTCTTTCCATGAACCTCTTGTTTTAGAAGCCTGAAGTATTCAACTGCGGTGCGTGTGTCATCACAAACGATCTCGATAATGGGGATAATCGGACGAGTTTGTATCGTTCTTTTACTACCGTAGCGGCTACTCATGCTCTACCTCGGTCGGAAATGGTCCGAGCGAAGGAATGGCGCCATATCGTCCTTCAAGATATCGCTTTCGCAAATTAATGTTTTGACGTTCTTGGAAATCTGAGAGGGCATAAAGCCGACCAACGCCTTGAGTATCTTTTGCAGCAAAATAGACCTGATCTCGCCTGAGTACTGCGTCTCTGGCTTCGTCGTCTATCAATGAAGTTTCGTGTGTCGCAAAGATCAATTGGCCCCGCGCATCGGACGAGCGCGGTGAGCAATTAATATGACGAATTAATTCGACCAGCAGCGTTGGATGAAGTGAAGCGCCGATCTCATCGACAAACGACGTCGTTGATCCACCTTCCGCAAACAGGCGGAAGAGAACAGGAGCCAACTCTACCAGCTTCTTTGTGCCGAAGGACTCGTTGTCATAAGGCACCGCAAAGGTCCCACTTGGCCCTGCATGACGAAACGCCAGCCGGTGCCGGACCATTTCGGTCGGCGCAGCGTCGGCTCCCTCGTTGATTTCCTCGAACAAAAAGCCCTGACTGACTTCAACGCGACGAAGCTGTTTTACGCTTAGGTCGGTCACGCCAATGTCTGCTGCTCGCAGCTGCTGCAAAAGCCATTCTTTGAATGCCGGATTGTTTTTCGCGAGTTGAGCCGCCGGCTGCGTAAACGGCGATACTCGATTCCCAGCGGCACCATCAAAGAAACGCAAGAGCGAAGAAAGACCTGGTGCAATTCGCTGAGCAAGCTTGGGCGTTAAGGCGTCGGCGAGCGACAGCAATAATGCGTTCGGACGAAACTCTCGCGTTGCGAGGAGAAATTGCTCGTCTTCAGTCCATTCGCCCGAAACTTCCTGGCCGTGTCGGTCCACCAAAACAGTTGATGTAATACCTGTTTGACGCTCAAGTCGTTCGGCCACTACTGAAGTATCAGTATAGGAAACCTCGTAATCGTATACTGCGCCGTCAATGACGGCTTTCATTCCGAGTTTCACAGGTCGCGATTTGGATTCATCGCCAGCGAATGGCTCGTAATAATCAATTTGCTCGTCCGAGCGAAATCTGGCGGAACGAACAATCAAGTGCCGTAACACGTTTGCCGCCCGAAGGATTGTGGATTTACCAGATGCATTTGGACCGTAGATTGCAGCGGCGCGCAGAAGGCGTAGTGGGGCCGGATCGCCATCAATGGCGACCTCGGCTACGCCACGATTAGACCCTGGATCGATGTCGGTCGCCAGTAGCGATAATCGAAACTCGTCCCTGAAGCAGCCAAAATTTTCACCAAAAAGCTCGATAAGCACAGCTGAGTCTCCAGCGCAGAAAATCTGCGCACCATATAGTACGATGTATCGGCTAGTTAGACCAGAGTCTTGAATGCGAAAGAATCAGACGTCAACTCGCTTCAACGATCCTGGCGGAGTGCGTACGTTTTCGCACGATTGCGGGGCGATATCTATATCTATCGCGCGTCGGGGTTGAAATGGTCGGCGAGGAGGGCGAGGACGGCGTCGTTGCAGGCTTGGTCGTTGGCTTGGTTGCAGGTGACGAGGAGGGCGAGGTCTTTGTTGGGGGCGAGCCAGGCGACGGCGTACCATAGGGTGTTGGAGCCGGCGTGGGTGAGGGCGGGGCCGGCGGCCCAGGGTTGGTTGTCGGAGATGAGCCAGCCCATGGCGTATTTAGGCTCGCCGGGGGCGGGGGTGTGGAGTTTTTCGAGGGTTTCGGGTTTGACGAGTTTGATTTTGGCGGAGGGGAGGTTGGCGGCGGCGAATTTGGCCCAGTCGGAGATGGAGCAGTGGACGATGGCGGATGGGCCGATGGCGACGGGGTTGTCAGCACCGGGCCCGGGTTCGACGGGGGTGCCGTCGGATTTGTGGCCGCGGGGCTGGTCGTTGCGGGCGCGGGTGCCGGGTGCGCCGAAGCCGGCGGAGGTCATGCCGAGGGGGCGGAAGATTTTTTGGCGCATCAAATCTTCCCAGGTTTGGCCGGTGACTTTTTCGGCCATGTAGCCGGCGATGGAGACACCGGCGTTGGAGTAGATGTATTTGGTGCCGGGGGGGGCTTCGGGGGGCTGGGAGGTGACTCCCTGGAGGAGGAGGCGGCGGGCGGCGGTGGGGGAGCCTTTGAATTGCCAGAGTTTGGCCCAGAGGGGGTCTTTGGTGAGGTCGCCGGGGGCACCGGCGCGGTGGGTGAGGAGCTGTTCGAGGGTGACGGACTGGTACTGGGGATTCATGGAGGATTTGAGTTCGGGGAAGGTTTCGCCGAGGGTTTGGGACCAGCGGAGTTTGCCTTGGTCGACGAGGATGCCGCAGAGCATGGCGGTCATGGCTTTGGTATCGGAGCCGAGGTGGAAGAGGTCTGTGGGGGCGATTTTGTCGGGTTTGCCGCGGGTGCGGACGCCGGCGACGCCGAGGGAGACGAGATTGCCGGATTGGACGACGGCGGCGGCCATGCCGGGGAGGTTGTATTTTTGGATGATGGGGGTGAGGAGGGGGGAGATGTCTTTGGGGGGAGGAGTGGCGGCGTGGAGGTAAGGGGGGAGGAGGCAGAGGAGGGTGAGGGTGAGAATGGATTTTTTTGGTGTGGTCATGGGTTTGGAAAATGCAGATTTACCACGGAGAGCACGGAGATCACGGAGAGCACCGAGGAAGAGAGAGGGAGAGATTTTTTTGGTTGGTTTATTTTGGTTAGGAGAGGAGGATGTTGGTGGTAGTGTCGTGGTGGGAGGGGTCGGTGAGGGGGATGGTGGTGTTGAAGGGGAGGAGGGCGATTTGGGGTTTGGCAGTGATGGCTTTGGCGGCGGCTTTGATGGTGAAAGTGAGGGATTGGGCGGCGGCGAATTTGGGGGCGGAGGCTTTGAGGGTGTAGGTGCCGGGTTTGAGGAGGGAGAGGTTGGAGAAGGTGGCGACGCCGTTTTTGGAGGTGGCGGTGAGGGTGCCGACGAGTTTGGAGCCGGCGGGGCCGGTGAGGACTTTGAGGGTGATGAGGGTGTGGCCGGCTTTGGAGAGGGAGCCGGTGAGAGTGTCGGTGTTGATGGTGATGGGGGAGAGTTTTTTGCCGGCGGTGGCGGCTTTGGGTTGGGTGGCGAAGATGAGCTGGGGGGAGGCGTAGGTGATGGTGAAGGGGTTGGTGGAGGCGGAGGAGAGGCCGGGGGTGGAGGCGGTGAGGGTGACGGAGCCGGCGCGGTTGAGGGAGAGGCCGGTGAAGGTGGCGAGGCCGTTGACGGGGGTGGCGGTGAGGGTGCCGGTGAGGAGGGAGCCGGCGGGGCCGGAGGTGATGGAGAGGGTGACGGGGGAGCTGGAGTTGGTGACGAGACTACCTGCGGAGTCCTGGATTTGGACCTGGAGGGAGGAGAGGGGTGCGCCGGCGAGGGTGCTAGTGGGAGAGGAGAGGATGGAGAGTTTGGTGGCGGTGGGGGCGGCGGGGGCGGTGGCGACGACGTTGAGGGTGAAGGATTGGGAGGCGGTGGTGGAGAGGCCGTTGTTGGCGGTGATGGTGAGGGGGGTGGATTGGAGGGTGGAGGAGGAGCCGGTGAGGGTGGCGGTGCCGTCGCCGTTGTCGTGGAAGGAGATGCCGGCGGGGAGGGTGCCGGTGAAGGAGAGGGAGGCGACGGGGAAGCCGGAGGTGGTGATGTGGAAGGAGGCGTTGGAGCCGGTGACGAGGGAGTAGGAGCTGGCGCTGGTGATGGAGGGGGGGAAGAGAGTGGGGGAGACGGTGTTTTGGTCGGAGACGAGGACGTCTGGGGGGGACTGGTCGATCTGGAGGTAGTTGGAGCCGGCGCCGCCGTTGTAGGAGTCGACGATGGAGTCGCCGCTGAGGAAGAGGTAGTCATTGCCGGCGTTGCCGAAGACGGAGTCGGTGCCGCGGCCGCCGAGGAGCTGGTCATTGCCCCCGACGCCGAGGAGGGTGTCATCGCCGTCGCCGCCGGAGATGTAGTTGGCGAGGTTATTGCCGGTGATGAGGTCGTCGGAGGTGCCGCCGAAGCAGTTTTCGACGTCGTAAGAGATGTTGTCGTGTTCACCGGCGGAGCCGTCGTCGGCGAGGCCGTCGCCCATGGTGATGACGAGGTTGTCGGTGCGTCGGGAGTAGTCAACGGCGTCAATGCCAGGGCCGCCGATGAGGACGTCGGCACCGTCGCCGTTGGAGAGGTATCCGACGGCGAGGCCGCCGTTGAGGATGTCATTGCCGGCACCGCCGTCGAGGGTATCGTCGCCGTAGCCGCCGGTGAGGGAGTCGTCGCCGTCGTCGCCGGTGATGGAGTCGTTGCCTTCGCCGCCGATGATGGTGTCATTGCCGGCACCGCCGTCGATGGTGGCGTTGGCGTGGACGGCGAAGAGGCCGTTGGCGTCTTCGAGGAGGACGGTGTCGTTGCCGGCTCCGGCGTTGATGACAATGCTGTTGACGGAGGAGATGGTGAAGGTTTGGGGAGTTGCACCAACGGAGTCGTAAAAATTGATGTTGGAGGAATCCTGGAGGAGTTGGATGTAGTCGTTGTTGGAGGTGCCGGTGATGGTGAGGACGCCGCCGGAGAGGGAGGCGGTGGGGAGAGGCGCAAAGGCGGGTTGGGCGACGGGGTCGACGAATGGGCTGATGGCGGGGATGGCGAAGTCGTCGCCGTCGTCACCGCCGTCGTCACCATCATCGCCGCCGTCGTCGCCGTTGCCGCCGGGGAGGGAGGGGTTGCCGTCGATGGGTTGGCTGGGGGTGGGGGAGGGGTTGTTGGGGTCGTCGGGGCCGCCGTAGGTGACTTCGACGTTGGAGATGGTGTCGTTGCCGGCGGAGTCGAATTCGGCGTAGTCGATGCCAGGGCCGCCGTCGATTAGATCGGGGTCGCCGTCGTCGTTGATGAAGATATCGTTGCCGTCGTCGCCGGTGAGGGTGTCGGCACCGAAGTCGCCGTCGAGGGTATCGTTGCCGTCGCCGCCGTCGAGGTTGTCGTCGTCGAGGCCGCCGATGAGGAGGTCATTGCCGGCGTTGCCGAAGAGGGAGTCGAAGCCGTCGCCGCCGAGGAGGGTATCGTCGCCGGTGCCGCCGGTGAGGGTGTCGTCGCCGGTGCCGCCGTCCATGAAATCGCCGGGGGTGGAGACGGTGTCGGTTGAGGAACTGCCGGGGAGCGAGGGAGTAAGGGGTACGACGATGATGGGTTCTTCGCCGGGGAAGTAGTCGAAGAGTTGGTCGTCGCCGGAGTCGCCGGTGATAGAGTCGACGCCACCTTCGCCGGCGAGGGAGTCGTCGTCGGCACCGCCGGAGATGGTGTCATTGCCGTCGCCGCCACGGATGGTGTCGTTGTCTTCGTCGCCGGAGAGGGAGTCATCGCCGGCAAGGCCGTAGATGGAGTCATTGCCGGTGCCGCCGGAGATGGTATCGGGGCCAGCGGAGCCGATGAGGGTGTCGTCGCCGCCGTCGCCGGTGATGAGATCGCCGGGCTGGGCGGATTCATCGGCGATGGTGATGGTGGCGGTGGGAGAGAGGCGGGGGAAGGAATAGCCGGGGGTTTGGTCGTCGGCGAAGATGAGGTCATTGCCGTCGCCGCCGTCGATGGTGTCCTGGCCGAGACCGCCTTGGAGGGTGTCGTTGCCGTCGGTGCCGAAGATGTGGTCATTGCCGTCGCGGCCGTCGATGCGGACGGGGCCAGCGGTGCCGGCGAGGAGGTCTGCGCCGATGGTGCCGACGAGGTTTTCGACGTCGGTGTGGATGGTGTCGAATTCGGTTTGGGTGCCGTTGCTGACGAGGCCGGAGTCGTTGGTGTCGTCGATGATGGCGCGGACGCCGATGTGGACGGGGTCGACGGCGGCTTCGGCGTCGTGGTCGGAGTAGTCGACGGTGTCGTTGCCATCGCCGCCGAAGAAGATGTCGTTGCCGTCGCCGCCTTGGAGGGTGTCGTCGCCAGCGCCGCCGGAGAGGGTGTCGTCGCCGGCGTTGCCGACAAGGAAGTCGTTGCCGGAACCGCCGGTGAGGGAGTCGTTGCCGGAGCCGCCGATGAGGGTATTGGAGCCGGAACCGGTGATGAGGAGGGTGTCGTTGTCTGCGCCGCCGTCGAGGGAGTTGTTGCCGGTGGAGTCTTCGATGAGGTCGTCGCCGGCGCCGCCGGAGAGGGTGTCATTGCCGCCGTTGCCGATGAGGGTGTCATTGCCGGGGGAACCGAGGACGGAGTCGGGGCCGGGGCCGCCGATGAAGGTCAAACTGGTGGCGGAGGTGGCGATGATGGTGTTGCCAACATTGGAGCCGATGATGCGGGAGATGTCGGAGTAGACGGTGGCGTGCTGGCCGAAGGCGCCGGAACCGCCGGGGACGTTGAAGTTGATGGTGATGGAGGCGGCAGAGGCGGAGAAGTCGGCGGTATTGAAGCCGATGCCGCCGTGGTAGGAGTCGTCGCCGGACCCGCCGATGAGGGTATCGTCGCCGGCACCGCCGTCCATGGAGTCATCGCCGGGGCCGCCGATGAGGAGGTCATTGCCGGCGCTGGCGCGGAGGGAGTCGTCGCCGGGGCCGCCGTCGAGGGTATCGTCGCCGGAACCGCCGACGATGCGGTCATCGCCAGCGCCGCCTGCGATGGAGGCGTCGGGGAGATTGGAGCCAACGCCGATCCAGTCATCGCCGGCGAGGCCTTGGATTTGCAGGGAGGTGACGCTGGCGGCTTTGAAGAGGACGGCGACGTGGTTGAGGGAGGCGCTGATATTGGAGCCGGCGCGGGTGACGAGGATTTCGTCGTTGCCGGGGGTGCCGATGATGTGGAGGACGCCGGCGTTGTCGAGTGAGACGGAGAGATGGCGGCGGATTTCCAGGGATTCAACGAATTGATTGTTCACAACTCACCTCCAACAGACATTACGAATTAAAAACGAGAGAATCAGCGGATGGCGCTTTTGGATTTGATGGGGGGTCCGATGGGTGGGACGGGGACGCCGATGGGGGCGATGACGGCGGAGGTTTGGCCGGGGGAGACGGTGGTATGGAAGGTGGTGACCAGGCCGCCGGAGCCGCCGTTGGCGCTGGTGTCGACGAGGGGGATGCGGTGGCCGTTTTTGAAGACGTCGATGGTAGCGCCGGTGGTGACGCCGGAGATGCCGTTGATGCCGACGGAGTAGTAACCGGAGGGGGCAGCCCCGGGCCAGTAGACGACTTCGATGCCGCCGTGGGGGCCGCCGATGTGGTCGAAGCGTGTGCGTCCGCCGGAGGGGCTGATGGTCAGGCCGGCGGCGGGGTAAATGAATTCACCGGTACCGCCGGCTTGATTGGCGACGGAGAGGTCGAGGTTGGCGTTGCCGGTCCAGCGGAGGACGAAGTCGAGTTTGCCGGGGAGGACGGGGGTGAGTTCTTTGTCGGTGGTGGGAGGGAAGCCGCCGGAGACGATGTCGAGACCTGAGCCGCGATCGAAGGTGACGACCGAACCGCGGGAGATGAGAGTGGAGAGGAGGGGCGTATCTTCGTCGGTGCGGGCGAGGCGGATGGAGGGGTCGACGATGGTGTCGGCGAGGGCGGTTTCGGCGGCGCTGGGCTGGTCGGCGCGGATGCGGTTGGTCTGGGTCTTTTTGCCGCCAAAGACGATGAGTTCGCGGCGGGCGTTGCGGAATTCGGCGCGGCCGACGAGGGAGAGTGCCTGGGGGGCGTAAGGGGGTTGGTCATAGAGGCTGACGCGGGTGCCGCGGACGGCGAGAGTGGAGTTGGGGCTGCGGATGGTGGTGGCGTGTTCGATGCCGGTTTCGGAGACCTGGTAGGGAGAGCGGTCGGCACCGGGGTGTTCTTTGTTGATGGGTTCGAGGTCGTAGCGGACGCGGCCGTAGGTGAGGTCGACCTGGGTGGTGAGTTTTTTGCCTTGCTGGATGATCTGGGCGACTTTGAGGGTGGAGACGCGGTCGAGGGTGTAGGTTTGGTCGGGTTGGATGACGAAGCGGACGGCGGATTTGGGGCCGGTGCGGAATTCGGCGTCCTGGCCGTATTTGTCACCGATCTTGGCGGGTTGCCACGGTTGGTCGGCGGAAGCGCGGACCTGGACGAATTTGCCTTCGATGCCGTCGATGGTGACTTCTGTGTTGAAGACGGGGGTGGTGGTGGGAGATGTGGCGGCGGTGTCGAGGTAGAGAGGATCGAAGGAGAATTCGGGGAGATTGGCGGCGAGGTCGGAATCTTCGTGGAAGTTTTCGGAGAGGTTGATGTTGAAGTCGTTGTCGGCGGTGGCGACGGGCTGGTCGGGGAGGAGGGCGGCGGGTTTTTCGATGGTGTCGCGCTGGACGTCTTCGATTTTGCCGATGAAGCCGACGAAGTCAGCACCGGAGACGGCCTGGTTGGGGGAGGAGTCGGGGTAGATGCCTTTATAGACGAGGAGGCGGGTGGAGTAGCGCGGGGTTGCGCCGAAGAGGGTCATGGTGACGCCGCCGTGGTAGTGGAGGATTTTGACGAAGGGGACGGAGAGTGTGCCGCGGGTGACGGCTTCGTCGGCGGCGCCGTGGAAGTCGGAGGGGAGGAGGTGGCGGGATTGGAGGGTGGAGACGCGGGAGGCGTAGTCGGGGGAGGGATCGGAGCCGTCGGTGAAGAGGAGGAGGCCGTGGAAGGCTTCGTCGTTGGAGGCGAGGGGGCTGGTGGCAAGGCGGTGCCAGAATTCCATTTGGGTGGCGGTGTCGTTGGCGGAGTAGGTGGTGGTGAGGGGTTGTTCGATGTGGGCGGATTGGCAGCCGGCGAGAAGAATCGCGGCCGAGAGGGCTGCGGCTAAACGGAGGGCGGAGATACGGTTTTGTTTAGAATGCATATGCCACCGATAAAAAGATGCCTTGGCGGGGGGTATTGTCGCCGGAGATTGCTTGGCCGGGGAAGAAAAGACCGTAGCGGGCAGCGAGGGTGAGGTCCTCGGTGAGCTGCCAGTTGAGGAAGAGGTCGGGTTCGCAGCCGAGGTAGCGGTCATCGCTCGTGCCTTCGTCGATGGGGGCGTCTTTCTGGGTTTTGGCGAAGGCGAACATGTCTACGCCACATTGGAGGTGTTCGAGGAGGGGTTTGTCGGGGAAGGGGAAGGTGGTTGCGCCGAGTCGGAAAGAGAGGAGGTTGGAGACGGGGGCGTTGAAGACAAAGCCGGTGTTGAGCAGGCCGAAGGAGTTAAAGGCGTGATCGTCGGTGTGGGTGCGGTTGCCGCCGAAGGTGTTGTTGGTGGAGAGGCGGTCGGGGTCGCCGGAGGCGAGGATGGTTTCGAAGCTGAGGCGGGTTTTGTGAGGTTCGGAAAAGACGTAATCGAGTTGGACGTCGGCGGCGAGGGCTTCGATGTCGTCGTCGGTTTGGGGGATGGGATTGCCGCCGGCGTCGACGGAGTTGGACATGGTGGAGCCGGTTTCGGCGGAGAGTTCTACGCCGTAGAGGAGGCGGTCGGAGATGGGGCCGCGGGAACCGAGGCCGAAGTAGTTGCTGTTGTATTCGTAGCGGGTGGTGATGGCACCGCGCTGAGAGAGGTCTTCGTCGTTGTAGTCGCGCTGGGCGAGGGCGTAGATGTAGGGACGTTGGGAGCCGACGTGGGCGGTGAGCATCGCGCCGAAGAAGCCGCGGTGGGTATCTTCGTCGAAGCGCGGGCGAGTGGAGTCGATGTCGACGGCGTCCTGGGGAGTCATGCCGGCGAGGAATTCGAGAGTGAGGTGGCCGGCGGTGAGATCGATGGTGGCACCGTCGAGGTCTTCGCTGAGGGCGAGGCCGTTGCCCCAGAAGACGAGTTGGCGGCCGGCGGTGGCGGCGACGTCGTAGTCGCCGGTGGAGTGGTTGTTGGATTTGTTAAACTGGGCAAGGTCGAAATGATAGAAAAGTCGTTCGACACGTTCCTGGTGTTCGTCACCGCGGCCGTCGAAGGAGTCGCCGGGGTTGAAATCGAGGTAGGAAATTCGGCCGAGGAAGAAGAATTCCTGGGCGGAGTCGAGGTTGACGCGGGCGTAGCCGAGGGCGTCGTATTGGTGGAGGACGTGGTTATTGCCGTTGGGGTCGTCGAGGGAGAGGTAGGAGGGGATGAGATATAGGCCGTAGTCGATTAATGCGCGTTCATCGGCGGGAACGCGGTTTTCGGCGGTGAGATCGGTGGTGCGGCGGTAGATTTCGAGTTGTTTGTCGAAACGGGCATCGGATTGAGCCCAAGCGTTTGCAGCCATGGTGAGAACTGCCAATCCAGCTATTCGCGCCCAATTACCCATCGCCCGTCCCTTCGCTAGACAGTGTAACCCAATTAAACGTAATGCAAGTTATAAATGGTTTGCTGTAGCATAATTGCTAATCGGGGGCAAATAAAACCAGAGTTTACGAATGGAGACCTAACAACGGTGTAAGTTAAGTTACGCCATCCATTTCGAATCTTTTAGATTGTTAATTGGCAAGAATGGATTAGTATGAACTGGTCAGTTCTGGAACTGGTTTCTGCTTTCACTTTTTGTTGAGCCAACGCCATCGGCGCTATCGGTTCGGGACGAATTGTTCTGGACCGAAGTGGATGGTTTTGGGAGGGAGTTATGCTGCCGGTATTTAAACGCGGTGGTCGCGCGGATGTCCTCCTTGCGTACCGAAATTGTGTTGGTGGTTGCAAGCACGTTCGTGGGCGGAGCGCGCGCCGAGCGGCGCTGGCGCTTACGCTGGCAGTAGGAAGCGGGGAGGCGCTGGGGCAGACGGCTGGGCAAAATCTCAGTTGGGCGTTTGCGCAGTCCGGGGTGTTCAGCAATGGGCTTAATTGGTCGCCGACGTTTGCGCCGACTTCAGTTGATACGGTGATTTTTAATACGCACTCGGCTGCGGCTTATACCGTGAGCGTGGCGGCTAGCGCGTCGGTTGATCAGATCATGATCGAAAAAGATCAACTGACATTCGACTTGGGCGGACACACTCTGTCGGGGACGAATACGGATCAGTATGGGCTGTATGTGGGGATGAACAGTGGTGATTCGGCCACGCTACACGTCACTAATGGGACATTGCAGGTCCAGCAGGCGGATATTGGCAGGTCGGGGGCGCAGGGGACGGTGATCGTCGATACGGGGGGAGTGCTGGATATGGCTTCCATCGGGCAATATGGCCTACTCAGTGTCGGGGCAGGCGGGACGGGTACGTTAATGGTGCAGAATGGGGGCGTGGTCGATCTCGGAACGCAGTCTCCGTATGGGTTGCACATTGGAGGGCAGCCACGATTTGGTTTTGCGGGGACGGGGACGGTAACGATCACGGGAATGGGATCGGCGCTGAATATGACTGCGCCTATGTATGCGGGAAGTTATTATACGGGGGGGAACGGGTCGTTCACGGTGGCGGCTGGAGCGACGGCGACGACGACGGATGCGTGGATTGGATATTACGACGCAACGACCGGGGCGGCGACGCTGACGGGAGTTGGATCGAGTTGGACGGTGAATGGAGGGGTATTTGTCGGAGGCGAGCAGCAAAATCTGAGCGGAGCGACGTCGCCGGCGGGTCATGGCACGCTTCTCGTGCAGAACGGGGCGGCGCTAACGGCGAATCAATTGAGCGTTGATGGAAGCGCCTCGCTGACGAGCGCGGGAAGCTTGATTTCGATTCTCAACGGAGATGAACAGATCGGCAACTCGGGGGTGGGGGTGTTTAATCAAAGCAATGGTATTAATTCGATTGTAAATACATTAAACGCACTTTACCTCGGAAATAATCCAGGATCAGCCGGGACGTATCTTCTGTCAGGCGGGCAGCTCAATTCGGGCCATGAGTACGTTGGACATCACGCTGCGGGAACGTTTATTCAAACCGGCGGCACCAACACGATTTCATCCAATCTCATCGTCGGATTTTATCCGGATGGAACAGGGACTTATTCGCTTTCGGCGGGGTCGCTGACGGCGGTGACGGCTTCGGCGGGATCTCCTTCGGGAGGTATCGGGACGCTGAATATCGGAGGCGGAAGTGCGGTGGTTTCCGGAGCGCTAACGGTGTACAGCGGCACGGGAGATAGCATCCTGCTTTCGGGCGGTTCGCTTTCGGTGGGGACGCTGGATACACAATCGAATTCGTCGCATTTTCATTGGACGGGTGGGAATCTTAGTTTTACGAATACACCGACGTTGACGATCGGGCCGGGGACTACGTTGGGGAATGGGGTTATTTTGCCGACGGGGTCGACGCTGGCTTCGACGGGGAGCATTGTGGTGGCTTCGCTGGGTAGTCTGGGCGGGCAGGGGACGGTGACGGCGCCGGTGACGATCGCTTCTGGTGGTCATCTGGCGCCGGGGAACACGGTGGGGGCGATCAATTTGAACAGCCTGACGATGTCGTCGGGATCGTTTCTGGATGTTGATCTGGGGACGGCGTCGGATGTGGTGAATATTCTTAATCCGGGGGCGCTGACGCTGAATGGGGGGTCTATCAACATTATTGTGGGCAGCGGGTTCGGGACGGGGACATATACACTGCTGGATTACAGTGGGAGTTTTTCTGGGAACGTCACCAATTTAACCATCGGGAATGTGCCCAGCGGTTATTCGTATTCGCTGACGAACAATGCAAACAACACGTCGATCGATTTGCATGTGGTGCCATTGATCAGCGGGAGTTCTTCGTGGGGCGTGGATGCGAGCGGGGTGTGGTTGTCGTCGCCGAACTGGGCGGGGGGGATTGTGCCCAATGCGGCGAGTCAGGTTGCGACGTTCGGGCCGGTGATCACGGCAAATCGAACCGTCACGGTCGGATCGGCGCAAACTGTTGGATCGTTGGTCTTTAATAGCCCGTATTCATATACCTTGCAGGGGAGTTTCGCGACGACGCTTTCGTCGACGGGCGGGTCGACGGTGTCGGTGCTCAATGGGAACGATTTTATTGCATCGCCATTGGTTTTGAGCGGGGCAACGACGTTTAACATGTCGGGAGGTTCGCTGACGGTTTCGGGGAATCTAACGGGCAGCGCGGCCGGTTCGATCACCAAGAGCGGGACGGGGAATCTTGAACTGTCCGGGACGCTGGCGCTGGCGACGAATTTTCCGATCAATATCACTGCGGGAACGGCGACGTTTGATTCCAATCCGGGTCTTTCGAGTTTAACGATCAACTCCGGCGCGACGGCGGTGGTCAATTCGACGGCTTTTTCGCCGGTCAGCACGACGATCGCGAGTGGCGGAACGCTGACGGTGAATCAAAACATCACCAACAATTTTACCGTTCACGCCAATGGCGGAACGATTTCCGTGGGCACGGGGGTGACGTATTCGCCGATGGGGATATCTTTGAACTCGAGCGGGCTCACGAAGACCGGTTCGGGGACATTGAAGCTGCCGGTGCTCAATTTGTTTGACACGCCGGTGACAGTTGCGGCGGGGACGCTCAATGCGCCGAGTCTGAACCTGGCGGGTTCGACGTTCACGCAGACCGGGGGGACGATCACGCAGCAGGTGACGCTGCGCGCGGACGACTCTCATGTCGGGCCGACGCTTGTGCTGGGCGCGGGGGCGGGATCGGCGTCGTATCTGATGCAAGGACCTGGGGCGATTGTAGGGAACATCCCGGCGGCGGTTTCGGTCAATCTGAATTCGGGGAGCAACGGGGATGCGACATGGACGGTGTCGTCGCCGTTCACCAACGCCGGCAATCTGCAGATCACGGATACCGGGGGAGAACTGTCGCAGACATTGAAACTGGACGCCGGCAGCACGGGGACAATCACCAATACCGGGAATTTCAACGTCGCGGCGACTCAATCCTACGTCGAACTCGGAGGTAATTTTGTCAACGCGGCCTCCGGTGTGACGAACTTTTCAACCTCGGCGGAGACCAGCGGAAACTTCACCAACGCCGGCGCTCTGAACCTGGTCAACGGCGGATATTTGCAGGTCGACCTGGAAATCAACGGCACCTTCAACCAGACCGGCGGAACACTCTTATCCAATGACAACGTGACGATCTCCGGCGGCACGTTCAACTACAGCGGCGGCTCGGTCGTTGGCAATGTGGAGCTGTTCCAATATTACAATCAGGCCAATCAAACCTCGGCAATTCCGAACCTGAATATCACGACCACCACCGGAACGGGTATTTTTAATTTCCAGTCGCAAGGGATCGTCACCGGCAATATCCCCGCGACGATGACGGTCGTGGCGGAAAATGGCACGGTGACCACGCCGGCATCGATGACGAATGCGGGCGTTTTTGAAGCGGGCAATTCGCTCATCGTCGGTCCGAATGGTACGGGGACGATCACCAACAACGGGACGCTGCTGGTGAACGTCGATTTGCAAGGTTCGTTGGTCAATACGTCGACGGGGACGGCGAATTTGGCTTGCACCGTCAATAATCTCACCAACGCGGGGACGGTGAATGTCGAAAGTTTCGGCACGGTTGATGTGGCGGGGACGTTTGCGCAATCGGCTGGGGGGGTGACGACGGTGCCGCAGTATGGGACGTTGCAGGTTGAAGGGGCGATGAATTTGAGCGGTGGGTCGATCATCCTGACGTCTTGGTACACACCGGCCAGGTTGATCACTTCGGAAATCAATTATACGGGGACGAGTTCACCAGCGTTGATTGATACGACAGGATCTATTGTAGACGGGCAGCCGGGAGAGATTGATTTTCAGGGGTCAAGCCTGCCGATCAATGTTGCCGATGGGTCGGCGGCGAATGATCTGACGATCAACGCCAGCATCGTTGGTGATGGGCCGATCATCAAAACCGGCGCGGGAACTTTGGTGCTGGGAGGATATAACGGGGGAATTACGGGCGGCGTGACGATTCAGGAGGGGACGGTATCGATATCGAATGATGAGAGCCTGGGCGATAACGGCGAGCCGCTGACGTTTACCGGCGGGACACTGACGATTTCGCAGTCGCTGGCGATAGCGCGGCCGGTGGTGGTGTCAAATGCGACGATCAATGTTCCGACGGGATTGAAGTTGACCATGCAAGGGGTGTGGAGCGGTTTTGGGCCGCTGAATAAGACTGGCGCGGGCATTTTAGAGATGGACGGATCGGCGGCGGGACTGACAACCACGACGATTTCGGCGGGGACGCTGCGGACGGGATCGGTCAACGCCATCGGGAATCTGCAGACGTTGTCGATCTCGTTGGGAGCCATATTCGATACGAATGGTTTTTCGCAGACACTGAACACGATTGCCGGGTCCGGGTCGGTGCTGCTGTCGTTTGGCGACACGTTGAGCCTGGGCAATGGGAATGCCAGCTCTTCGTTCTCCGGGAGTATTTCCGGAGAAGGGTCGATTTCAAAAATCGGGACGGGGATCGTCACGCTGAGCGGGAGCAACGCTTATACGGCGCAAACGAATGTGATCGGGGGAACTTTGCGGCTGGGGTCGAACGCGGCGCTGCCGCAGACGACGACAGTGGTGATTTCATCGGCGCTGGCAACACTCGACCTTGCCGGACATTCAACGACGATTGACGCGGTTTCGGGAAACGCTGGCTCGGTGTCCAATTCAACAGCAACGCTGTCGACGCTGACGCTGACGCCGGCGAGCACGGATTCCAACACATTTGCAGGATCGATCACCGGCGCAATCGCGGTCAACATGCTAGGCGATGGCGCGCAATCATTCACTGGTGCCAATTCCTTCACGGGCGGGCTTTCTGTCACAGGTGGTACGCTCACGCTGACTTCCGCAGGCAATTCATTCACCGGCGGCGTGCTCATTTCCGGCGCGTCCGGTCAGATCGGCACGCTGGCGCTGAATTCCGATGGCGCACTAGGGTCGCTCGCCAATTCCATCACGTTGGACGGCGGACGCCTGCAGGCGATTTCCTCATTTTCCACCTCGCGAAATTTCGCGATCAGTTCCAATTCGACGATTGATGTGCCAGCCGCTGGAAATACCCTCACCTATTCCGGCGTGCTCTCCGGCGCGGGCGGTTTGACGAAGACCGGCTTGGGAGCGCTGCTGTTCACCTCTTCCAGTCCGGGCTTCACTTCGCCGATCACGCTTACCGGTGGTTCGATCCGACTGGCCGGCTCAGCCGGGACATTGGCCTCGTCGTCGATCTCGCTAGGCGTGGGCACAACTTTCCAATTGGACAACAGCTCCTCTGGAAATAATTCCAATCGACTTTCTGATTCAGCCAATATCGTGCTGAACGGCGGAACATTCTCGTACCTTGGCGCAAACAGCACGGCTTCGACGGAATCATTGGGCCAATTGATTCCGCAATCGGGCGGGTCAACCGTTTCGCTAGTGGCGGGGAATGGTGGAACGACCGCTGTAACGTTTTCGGCGCTCGGAACGCGCGGAGCCGGCGCAACGGTCAATTTCCAGGCCGTTAACATCGGCAGCACCAACAAAGTGCTATTCAGCACCCCCCCGCTCGTGGTCGCGGGCGATCCGGTGTCGGGAAATCTTGGATCATGGGCCACCGTCAACGGCACCGACTGGGCGAAATATTCCGTGACTGGCGGCGTGATTCCCTTTGCATTGACCGATTATTCCAACGACCTATTGATCCCTGACACGCATGTGCGCCTGACCATCACACCGGCGGCGATTGGGAATCTCTCCATCCGGACGTTAAATCTGGCCGCCAATGGTTCGGCGGCGCTGAACATTACGCAGAATGCAGGGACGACTCTCGAACTCACGCATGGCGGCTTGCTGCATGCCGGGGCGCAACCGTCGACCATTTCCGGCGGCACTATTCAGTCTGATGACGGCGTTTTCAACGTCTATTCTTCCGGCGGCGACCTGCGTCTTGCCGGCGTGATCGGCGAATCCACGCCATTAACCGATTTCGTCAAAGCAGGTCCCGGCACCGTCTATCTCGGCGGCGGGGCGTCCGACACTGCTGCGAATACCTTCACTGGCGTCACCCGTGTCGAAGGGGGCACATTGGTGCTGGATAAGGCGCAAGGCACCTATGCCATTCCGGGTGGATTGGAAGTCTCGGGCGGGACGCTGCTGGTCAATCGACCCGGCCAGATCAATCCCAATGCACCGGTCTCGCTCAGCGGCGGAACTTTTGACCTGAACGGCCAGACGGAATCGTTCAATACCTTCACCAACTCCGGCGGTATGCTTCTTTTCCACGGAGGAACACTTACCGTCAATGACATCACGTTGTCCGGCGGAACGACCATCGTTGCTTCCAATCTCATCGCCGGGTCGTTTGAGATCATCAATAGCAGTGACAATCAAATCCATGCCGGCGGCACGATTACCGTCACGGGGACGACTTCGTTCTCCGGCACAGGTTCGCCGGGCATTACGATTTATGCAGGCGCTACGCCCGGCAAACTTACACTCGGGGGAAATCTGACTTTCGATGGAGCTTCCGGCACGGCGGCCATCGTCACCACGACGCCCGCCAGTGGCGAGACCGCCGGCGTGATCGATCTCGGGTCCGCGGCCCGGACGTTCACGATCAACGACGGGACCGATACCGTCGACATGCGCATCAGCACCGTCATTCAGTCCGGGTCGCTGGTGAAAGCGGGAGCGGGGACATTGCGGCTTGAAGCGGTCAATACCTACGCCGGCGGCACCACTCTTTCCGCGGGCACGCTTGAAGCCGACAGCCCGGGAGCGCTCGGCACCGGCGGGGTGACCTTCTCTTCCACGGCGACGCTGTTGCTCCGATCCGACACCAACGTGACGTTCAACAACCCGATCACCGTCTCTTCTTCCACCAAAGATATCTCCCTTGATATCGAGCGCAACACCGCCGGCACGACGCCGACCTTTACCGCATCCAGCCTCACGCTCGGCAAGTCGCTCACGCTCGCGGGCACGACAGGCGGGACGCTGCGATTCCCGGGGAATGTGTCGTTGCAAGCCAACACCACGCTTAACAACTCCGCGACCCTCGATTTTGAAGGGGCCATCTCCGGCGGATTCACTGTGACCAAGACCTTGCCGGGCACGTTGGTCTTCGGCGGAACATCCGCCAATACATACACTGGTCTGACCACCGTGAATTCCGGTCTGGTTCAACTTTCTAAAACCGCCGGCCTGAACGCGATCCCGGCGGGGTTGACCGTCAATGGCCCGGCAACCGTTCAACTTTTGGCTAATAACGAGATCGCCGACGCTTCAGCCATCGCACTCAATGGAACCAAGGGTGCGGCGGTGCTTGATCTCAACAACTTCAACGACACCGTCAGCACGCTCAACTTTACCGCCGGCGGAACCGTTCAAACCGGCGGCGGCGTGCTCACCATCACAGGCGATGTCGTCTTCAGCGGGGCGGCCAACAGTGGATTGATCTCCGGCAATCTGCAAATGGCTGGAAGCGGTCCGCGGCACTTTAACGTCGCCGACGGATCGGCTGCGACTGATCTGGAAATCTCCGCAAACATCAACGGTTCCCAAGGCTTGGTCAAAGACGGTGCAGGCCGCTTGCTTCTGGACGGCAGTAATAATTTCACTGGTGGGATAACAGTGAATGCCGGCTCCATCTATATCACCAATGATTCGGCGCTCAATTCCAACGCGGTAACACTGGCCGGTGGAACATTGGTTTCCTCGGGATCGTTAAATACATCCGTTGCGATTTCCTCCGCCAGCTCTCTTGATACGCCGGACTCGCTGACACTCATGGGAACCATTTCCGGCTCAGCCGGCGTGACCAAAATGGGCACCGGCACCGTGACGCTCATGGGTGACAACTCCATGACCGGCCCCATCTCTGTCACCGGCGGCGTGCTTGCCATTCCCAATGATGATGCACTCGGCCAGGCGACTACAATCACTGTCTCCAACGCCACCTTGCGGGCCACTTCATCCTTATCCGCCCAGCAGCCCGTCACGGCGTCCACCGGCGGAGCCACGCTGGATGTCTCCTCCGGCGCAACTCTCTCTCTCTCCGGCGGAATCGGCGGCAGCGGATCGGTCACCAAAACCGGCGCGGGCACGCTCTCGCTCGGCAATTCCGTCACAACCACGGGATTGACTACCGTTTCCCAGGGATCCCTCAATCTTGATTTCGCACAGACTTTTGCCGGCGGCGTCTCGCTCGGAACCGCCACCATCAATGTCGACGTCCCCTCGTCGGTCACCGGATCGTTCACATCCACCGGGTCCGGCGTCATCAATCACAATGCCAACGCCTTTACCCTCTCCGGCACGGGAAACACCAGCTTCGCCGGCAATCTTCGCATCTCCGGCGCTACCGGCGGATCGGTCATCTTCGCCCGCACCGGCGGCACCGCCAGCGCCGCCGCTGGCAGCTCGATCCAGATCGATGCCGGCGCCAAGCTCGCGCTCACCGGATCGAGCAGCGTCTTCTCCGTCACCAATCCGATGGCTTTGAATAACGACTCGATCTTCACGGTCTCCGCCGGCAGCAACACTCTGGGCGCGCTGACCGGCAGCGGTTCCACCAGCGTCACCGGCGGCGTTCTCTCGACCACTGTCCTCCGCCAGATCGGCATGAGCATCAGTGGCACTGGCTCCGTCATCGTCCGCCCCGCCACGACCGCCAACAGCACCTCCTCCACCAGCCTGTTCACATCGCTCTCTATCCTCGGCAGCGGCTCGCTGGATCTCGGCAATGACTCTCTGGTCTTGGATTACGCCAAGGGCGCTACTTCGCCAGCGACCACCATTCGCCAGTATCTGCTCACCGGTAGCGCATCGGGTGCCTGGACCGGCCCGGGCATCAAATCGTCCTCAGCGGCCACCAGCGGCACGACCGCGATCGCCTATGTTGAAGCCTCCGACCTGCTTGGCCTGAGCGGTTCGGCCACCGCGACCTGGTCCGGGCAGACCGTTGACGCCTCCAGCATCCTTCTCAAATACACTTACGCGGGCGACGCCAATCTCGACGGCAAGATCACCGCCGACGATTATGCTTTGATCGATCGCGGAGCCGCCAAGCACCTCTCTTCGTGGGTGTATGGCGATTTTAATTATGACGGCGTGGTCAACTCCGCTGACTATATGCTGATCGATAAATCCTTCGCGCTGCAGAATGGCGCACTCTCGCCCGACCTGCTGGCACAGCGCGAAGCGCAGTTCGGCGATGTATACGTCAGCCAACTCCTGAGCAGCATCCCCGAACCTTCGATCGGTCTCGGCGGACTAATCGCCGCCGCATCTATGTTCGGCAGCCGGCGTCGCCGGCTTTCACACTGATGCCGGACCGGATTTCAACTGCATCACATCCTCAAGCTTGGAGCAGAGGCGATTGCAGAGCATTTCCTGACTGAGATTTTCACCCAGCACTTCGCTGGCGAGTTTGCCCATGCGCTGTAACTCGTCTCGCGATGTCGCGCGAGCCTGATCGATGGCATTGGCACAGTTAGTGACATCGCCATGCGCAACATGCCAGCCGATGGGATGCTCGTCGAGGATATCCGAGATATGAGAAGGTTTCGGGCCGAGGAAGAGAATCGGGCGGCCGACCGCCATGGCGCCATAAATCTTGCAGGGATGAATAATCCCAACCATGTCATTGCCCAATGAAACGATATGCACGTCGGCGGCGGACAGCGAATATTTCAAATCCGCCAGGGGCTGATAGGGCAAGCTGATGACGTTGGTCAGATTGTGCTCTTTGATCAGAGCATCGACTTCCTTTTTCCCCCCCCCGCCGCCGACGAAAAGGAAGCGGAGGGCCGGATCGTCCTTGTAGCGCAGCGTGGCATCAAGGAGGGTGCGCAGCGGATTGGCAGGACTGTGATTGCCGCTGTACATGATGACGAATTTGTCGATCAAGTTGTGCTTGACCCGAAATGGATTGTTGGATTGATCAAGATTGTCAATCCGGTCCTCATGCGGCCACGGGGGCATGACCAGCATCTTGTCATTGGTGATGCCGCGCGTGGCGATTCGTCCGGCCATAAATCGGTCTAGCGGAACGATGAGCTTGGATCGCTTGAGGATGATGCGATTGATCGCTTCCAGGGTCCGGCCCGTCAGTGAGGCGGGTTTGACCTTCCCCATTGCAAACACCTGGTCCGGGTTCAAATCCATGGCCCAATAGACGATTGGAACGCGGCGAATCATCGAAACAATCGCACAAGCCAAGCCAATGAATGGCGGCGAAGTGGAAAAGAAGATACCGCCGACATTGCGAGTGAAAAGTCCGATGAAGAGAAACTGGACAAGCAGGGATGCTGTGCCAAGTCCGCGGGTCAGGAGGGATTTTTTTCCGAAGGAGGAGAACGGAAGCCTGCGGACATCGGCACCGCCGAGATTTTCGTGTGATTCATAGCGAACCGAAGGATCTTCAAATCCGCGGTTGGAGCAGTAGACACGGACGCGATGGCCTCGGCGCGCCATTTCAACGGCGACATCGGCCATGTGCTGCCCGACGCTGGCGGGGTCGGGGACAAACACCTGCGAAAACAGCAGGAATAGCGGCTTGTCGGATTTGCTCACGGTTGGTTCTTCAATGCTTGCCGATCAGAGCTTTTTCGCGGACATGGGCGCCAACAGGTGCCACTTGCTTGACGCCGAGCTTGCCGCCGTATTTCTTGATGTAATCGTCGTAGATCCATTTATACGTCTGTTCCATGCCGTCGCGAAGTTTAACATTCGGCTGCCAGTTCAGGAGTTTCTGGATCAGTGTATTATCCGAATTTCGGCCGTTGACGCCTTTGGGGGCGCTCAGATTGTAATTGCGTTTGAGCTTAATGCCGGCGATGTCTTCGACGATGCTGGCAAGCTGGTTGATGGAGACCAGTTCCGACGAGCCGAGATTCAGAGGCTCAATAATGTCGGACCAGGTGATCATCTGAATCCCCTTGGTGCAGTCGGTGATGTACATGAATGAGCGGGTCTGCTCGCCATCGCCCCAGATTTCGATCTCATGTTTGCCGGAGATTTTGGCTTCAATGACTTTTCGGCACATGGCGGCGGGCGCTTTTTCGCGCCCCCCTTCCCAGGTGCCGAGCGGGCCATAGACATTATGAAACCGCGCGACACGGGTGATGATGCCGAAGTCTTCGCGGAAATGCCGGCACATGCGTTCGGAAAAGAGCTTCTCCCAGCCATAACCATCTTCTGGCATCGCGGGATAGGCGTCTTCTTCTTTGAGGGCGGTGACGTTGGGGTCGGTTTGTTTGTCGCCGTTGTAGACGCAGGCGCTGGAGGCGTAGAAGAAGCGGGTGGTGCCTGCATCTTTTGCGGCCATCAGGAGATGGGTGTTGATTAGCACGCTCAGCATGCAGAGGGCTTTGTTGTTTTCGATAAAGCCCATGCCACCCATGTCGGCGGCGAGGTTATAGACTATGTCGGCACCCTGACAGGCTTTGTGACAACTTGCGAGATCGCCGAGGTCGAGGACTAGGTTTTCGACATTGGGATAAAGGTTGTACCACTCAGTAGTTGGCTTGATGTCGACGGAGCGGATATCGGTATACCCGGCCTTGAGGAGTTCGCCGACGAGGTGGCCGCCGATGAAACCGCCGCCGCCAGCGACTAGGACTTTGCCTTTTTGCATGGGATCTCCTGATTCTAAGGTGCGTTAGTGTTTAATCGGCATGGAGTTGGGACTTCTTGACCGGGCTAGGAATTTTTTGAATGTTGCTCGTACCATTGGATGGTCTTTTTAAGGCCTTCTTCGAAGGGGGTGTCGGCGGTGAAGTCGAGGGCGGCCTTGGCTTTAGAGACGTCCAGGCAGCGGCGGGGCTGTCCGTCGGGCTTGGAGGGGTCCCATGTTATAGACTCTACGGAACCCGTCAGTTTAGCCACTAATTCCGTAAGATTCTTGATAGAAATCTCTCGGCCGGACCCTAAATTTAACGGTTCCGGCGAGTCATATTTCTCGGCGGCGAGGACAACGGCGCGGGCGCAGTCTTCGACGTAGAGGAATTCGCGGCTGGCGGAGCCGGTGCCCCAGGCGGTGATTTCTTTTTTGCCTGCGCGTTTGGCTTCGACGCATTTGCGGATGAGGGCGGGGATGACGTGGGAGGATTGGAGGTCGAAGTTATCGCGTGGGCCATAGAGATTGACGGGGAGGAGGTAGACGCCGTTGAGGTTGTACTGTTGACGATAGGCCTGGAGCATGACGAGGAGGGCTTTTTTGGCGACGCCGTAGGGGGCGTTGGTGACTTCGGGGTAGCCGTTCCAGAGGTTTTCTTCGCGGAAGGGGACGGGGGTGAGATTGGGGTAGGCGCAGATGGTGCCGACCTGGACGAATTTTTTGAGTTTGTTGATGCGGGCGTACTCGATGAGGTGTAGGCCCATGGCCATGTTGGCGAAGAAGTAGCGGCCTGGGTTTTCGCGATTGGCACCGATGCCGCCGACTTCGGCGGCGAGGTGGAGGATGACGTTGGGCTTGTGGTCGGCGTAGAGACGGGCGACGTCGGCTTCGCGGGTGAGGTCGTAGTCTTTGCGGCGAGGGATGACGAGGTTGGAGTAGCCTTTGCGATTGAGCTCTTCGATGACGAAGGAGCCGAGGAAGCCTGCGCCGCCGGTGATGATGATTTTGTCGGAGGGGGAGATGGTCATGGTGATGCTTTCGACGGTTAGCGAGTCGCGATTTTGGAGGGAAGTATTTAAGCCGAATTGTAGGTGGATTGAAAGTGTAGAGGGTGGTGTGGGGGGTTATGGATGGGGGGATTGATCCGGAGTTGGGGAGGGGATGATTTTGAGTGCGGAGGTGATGGCGGTTTGGAGGGCGGGGCCGCGGAGGTCGCGGGAGAGGAGGTGGCCGTCGGGGGAGATGAGGAAGGTGGCGGGGATGGCGGTGGCACCGTAGGCCTGGAGGGTGGGGGAGTTGGGGCCGGCCCAGAGTTGGGGCCAGGGGAGGTTGTAGAATTTGATGATGGAACGGGCGTCGTCGGGTTTGTCGTCGAGAGTGATGCTGGCGATGACGAAGCGCGGGTCGTTGGCGAGGGAGTCGTGGAGGGATTTGAGGTTGGGGATTTCGGCGACGCAGGGGGCGCACCAGGAGGCCCAGAAGTCGAGGAGGACGAGTTTGCCTTTGAGGTCGGAGAGGTGGACGGATTTGCCGTCGAGGGTGGTGAGGGAGAAGTCGGGGACGGAGTCGCCGACGTGGAGGTCGGAGCCGGTGTTGGGGATGGGGGTGAGGGTGCCGAGGTCGAGAGTGGAGGTAGCCGGAGGGATAGTGAGGGATTGGTCGTATTCGCCGACGACTCGACCGTAGCCACAGGAGTTGTTGGGGGGGAACTCGTGGAGCGCGATGTGGAGAGTGTAGTCGCCGGGCGTGAGGCCGTCGGCGCGGAAGTGGCCGTCGTCGAGGACCTCGACGTTTTCGATGCCGGGTTGGTGGGGTTGGGATTTGGGTTCGAGGCGGGATTGGCGGATCATCCAAGGTTTGCCGGGGGGGATGAGGAGTTGGCCGGTAACGGCGGAGCCTTGGCCGAGGGTGACGTCGGCGTGCTGGCCAGGTTGGATGTTGAGAGTGCCGAGGGTGACGAACCAGATTCGGGAGGGGGAGTGGTTGGGGATCTGGCGCGTGAGGAGGATCGGGCCGGCGGAGATACGGGGAATGTCGAAGGAGCCGTCGGCGTTGGTGATGAAATAGTATTTGCGGGCAATAACGATTTTGTTGTCGGCAAGGGTGGTGGAATCAGCGTTGCCGTAGATCATGAGATTGGCAGCGGGTTTGCCTTGGACGTGGAGGGTGCCGTGGGCGGCGGCCCAGGGGGAGAGGTGGATGAGGGTTTCGGGTGCGACGAGCGCCTGGCGTTTTAGGGTAGCGGTGCCATCGTCGGAGAGGACGAGGAGGGCGAAGTCTTCCTTCTGCGGGGCAAGGGAGAAGTGACCGGCGGAGTCGGTCTTGGTGTGAGGGGCGGAATTGCCGGTATCGGTACGGACGGTTCCATTTTCGACTGTCATCAAATCACTGTTGGTGACGAGATAGACGTCGGCGTTGGCGGCGGGACGGTCGTCGGCAGTGCGGACTTGGCCGGTGATCTGAGGGGCGGATTGGAGGCGTAGGTCGAAGGTTTTGGCGGTGCCGTCGGGAACGAAGGGGCCGATGTCTTCGGGGAAGTGGCCGTCAGCGGAGACGCGGAGGAGGTATTGGGCGGCGGGGTAGACGAGTTTGACTTTGAACTGGCCGGGGTCTTTTTGGAGAGCTTGATCGAAGAAATCGTTGTATTGCCAGAGAAGGCGTTCGCCTTCGTTCCAGACGACTGCGGGGCGGATAGTGTAGGCGGGGATGGGTTGGCCGGTTGCGGCGTCGACGACGCGGGCGATGATGGACGTGGGACGGACGAGGACGACGCGGGCGGGGGAGTTGGGAAGCCAAGGGAAGTTGTCTTTGCCCATGTAGCCGTTGGCCTCGATGCGGGTGAGGATCGGGTCGGCGGGGCCGGCGTTCCATGTAGCGTGGCCGGCGCGGTCGGTGTGGAGGCGGTCAGAGAAGACTTCGTCGCGATTCCAACTATTGGGGGAGACGGTGGCGTTGGCGATGGGATTGCCCGCGGCGTCAACGACGTCGAGGGTGCGGGGTTGGGGTGGGGCGAGGGTGAGGGTGATTTGCTGGGGAGTGCTTGCGCCGGCGACCTGGGATTGGGCGGGGGCAAAGTGGTCGAGGGAGGCGGTGAGGGTGGTGGAGAAGCCGGGCTTGGCGGCGAGGTGGACGACGCCGTGGGAGTTGGCGGTGGTGGGGGCGAAGGCGTTGACGACGTGATTCGTGCTGCCGACGAAGAGCCGAGCACCGGCGGCGGGGGAGCCGTCGGGCTTGAGGATGGTGACGTCGATGGGGGTGGCGGCGGGGAGGGTGAGTTGGGCGGTGCCGTCGAAGAGGGATTGGACGGGAGTGAAGGGAGAGGTGTCGAAGAATTCGGAGGTGAGGTGGAGGAGGGAGTAGGTGCCGAGTTTGACGTCGGCCTGGACGGGGATGCCGTTGAAAGACCAAAGACCTTGGGCGTCGGTGGTGGTGGAGTGCCAGTTGAGGTCGACGTGCTGGTCGGAGCCGGGGTATTTTTTGTGGACCTGGATGAAGACGGGGGCGTCGGGAATGGGCTTGCCGGCGTCGTCGACGACGTGGCCGCTGATGCGAGAAGCGGGTTCGATGAAGAAGGTGAAGTGGGCGGGTGTGGGGGTGGCGGGGGATTTGTTCCAGTAGATGCCGAGGGGGACTATGCCGTCGGCCTTGGCGCTAGCGGCGAGGTAGGTGATGGAGTCGGGGAGGTTGGGGAGGGTGATTTGGCCGGCGGCGTCGGTGACGGCGGTGCCTTTGAGGTCGCCGTCGGATTCCCAGTGGATCTTGATGCCGGGGGTGGGGGCTTGGGTGGAGAGGAGTTTGGCGTCAATGGTGGGTTGGGTGGCGGGGGGCGGGGCGGCGTGGGTGAGAGGGGTGGCTCCGCAGAGGAGAATGAGGATGAAGAGGAATGGGCGGGTCATGGTGCGTCTCCTGAAGAAGTAAGGCGGAGTATAAATAACGCAATGGGGGTGGAAGCAAGAAGAATCTTGCGAGGCAATTCGTCTGTCAGAGGAGATAAAAGATTCGGCACAGTGGTGGGGAGTGAAATGGAAAGAAGGGAGGGGGAGATATAGCATGGATTGAATGATGAGCCGAGCTGCATTTTTGATGGTGCTTTTCATTGCGTGGGTTTCGGGGGTGATGGCGTCGGGGACGACGACGCAGGCGGGAGGGAAGGAGGTGGCGATTCGGGTGGTGGGGACTGATGGGAAAGGGGCGGGGCATGTGCTGGTGGTTTTGGTGCCGGCGGGGCGGACGCTGGATTTGTATGGGCGGCATGAAGTGGATGATGATCCGAGTTATGTGCGGAAGGAGACGGATGGGGAGGGGATGGTGAGGTTAATGCTGCCAGCGGGGCCGTCGGCGGTGGTGGCGGTGGATGATCGGGGGTATGCGCGAATGAGTGCGGGGGAGATCAGGAAGGAGGGGGTGATGCATTTGGAGGCGTGGGGGAAGGTGGAGGGGGAGTTTAGGATTGGGGAGAAGCCGGGGGTGGGGGTGGAATTGATGGTGCGGGTGGCGGATGGGGCGATTGAGGCGGGGACGCCGGGGGTGCGGGTGCATGGGATGAAAAGTAATCAGCGGGGAAATATTGAGACGGATAAGGAGGGGCAATTTACGATTGATCCGGTGCCGCCGGGGGAGGTGTGTGTGGATCGGCATTTAATGTGGGAGGAGACGTATGTGGATGCGGGGGCGCGGGACAGGGATCGGTTGGTGGGGGTGAAAGCGGGGGAGACGACGAAGGTGCGATTTGGGGGGGAGGGGCGGAGGGTGGTGGGGAAATTTGTGGTGCCGGCGAGCATGGGGGAGGGTGTGGAGGTGGGATTTGGGAGGGCGGTGCATGAGGGGGTGCCGGCGGCGGTGCCGATGCCGGGGGAGGTGGCGAAGGAGTCGATGGAGAAGCAGCAGGCGTGGTATGGGGAGTTCATTGCGAGTCAGGCGGGGCGGGAGTATTTGGCGAAGAAGGTTCGGGCGGAGATGAAGGATTGGCAGTACAAGGTGGAGATTGGGAAGGATGGTTCGTTTGTGGCGGAGGATGTGGAGCCGGGGCATTACACGCTCACGGCGGGGGCGTGGAAGAAGAGAGGTGATGGGAAGATGTATGATCAGGTGGGGGAGGTGGCGGAGGGGGTGAATGTGCCGGCAGGTGGGAAGGGAGAGGTGGATGTTGGGGCGATTGAGATGAAGCCGCCGAGGAGGGATTTGATGGCGGGGGATGTGGCGCCGGATTTTGTGTTGCGGACGTTGGATGGGGAGGAGGTACGACTAGAGAAATTCAGGGGGAAGTATGTGCTGGTTTGTTTTTGGGCGACGTGGTGCGGGCCGTGTGTGGGGGAATTGCCGGGTTTGAAGAAGCTTTATGAGGAGACGCGGAATGATCCGCGGTTTGTGATGATGTCGATCAGCATGGATGATGATCCGTTTATACCGAAGAAGTATGTGGTGGAGCATGGGGATGATTGGATGCAGCTCTTTGGTGGGAGGGAGGAGGAGAGCAAGGTTTATAAGGATTATAATGGGGGGGGATTGCCGATGGTGATGCTGGTGGGGCCGGGGGGGAAGATTGTGGCGACGGGGTTGCGGGAGGAGGGGATTGCGGGGGCGGTGAAGAAGGCGCTGGGGAAGTGAAGATTATTAGGTTGAGGTAGGTGCGTTCCAGAGTTGGAGGGTGGGGTAGGTGTGTTCGTGGGAGAGGATGGAGAGGGAGGCGGGGTCGAGGGGGAG
>DASRRR010000077.1:0-75753 GCA_035656825.1 Tepidisphaeraceae bacterium
TGGACCAGAGGGCAGGGAAATCGGAGGCGAGGAGGTGGCCGGCGTGGAGGAGTTGGCGGAGTTGGGCTTGGTCGGCGTCGCGGCGGGTGCGGGCGGCCTGGGAGCGGAGGTGGGTGGAGAGGAGGAGGGAGAGTGTGCCCAGGAAGGCGAGGAGGGTGAGCGCGGTGAGGGTGGCGAAGGCGCGGGGAGTGCGGCGCGGTGAAGATCGCAGGGGGGTCATTGGGGGGGTCCTTTCAGGGAGGAGGATTCATTGGGGATGAGGAGGGTGTCGTCGTTGAGGTGCAGGTCCAGGAGGGTGGGGGTGGGGAGGGAGAAGGAGAGGTGGGTGTTGGCGGGAAGGGGCCAGTGGCGGGAGGAGGCGAGGTCGGTGCGGGTGAAGGAGGTGGGGGTGATGGCGGACCAGGCGATGGTTTGGGAGGCGTGGGTGATGAGGAGAGTTGGGCCGTCGGTTTGGAGGGAGTCGGCGGACCAGATGTCGGCGCGGAGTTGGGTCAGGGCGGAGTCGAAAGAGGCGGTATCGTTTTGGGCGGCACTCGTGTCGCGGACCTGACGGAAGAGAGAGGTGAAGAGTTTGGCGGAGAGGAGGAAGAAGGTCGTGAGGAGGGAGAGGACCATCATCATTTCGATGAGGGTGAAGGCGCGGGATTTGGTGGGTGAGGGTTTCATGGATGGGGGTCCTCGGGGTATTGAGTGGAGGCCTGGTCGGCGAGGGGGGTGTGGAGGAGGGCGTAGAGGGTGGAGGAGCGGTTATTGAGGGTGGCGGTGAGGCGGACCCAGGCGCGTGGGCCTGGCTGATTGGGGAGTTTGATGAGGGTGAGGTGGGCGTTTTCGGGGAGGGGATTTTGAGGGAGGTTGGATTGGAGGGTGAGGAGGGTTTGTTCGGCGAGGCGGGTGGCGGCGCGGGAGTCGGCGAGGCGGTTGTTTGCGCGCGTAGTTTGGGTGAGGGTGATGGCTAGGAGGGAGGCGAGGGTGGCAAGGAGGAGGAGACCAATAAGAGTGTCGAGGAGGAGGAAGGCGCGGGGGTACCCACGGAACGCGGTCCGTGGGCTCTGGGGTGGGGGAGTTTGGTGGGTCATAGGAGGCTCCTGTGTTGGGGGGCGCTCACGGCGTTGATGAGGGAGATGAGAGGGACGAAGAGGCCGAGGGCGACGATGGCGACGAGGATGCCCATAGTGAAGGCGATGGCGGGCACTACGGCGGCGCGGAGGAGGGCTTGAGTGCGGCTGAAGCGGCCGGCGTGGTAGCGGGAGAGGAAGCGGAGGACGGCAGCGAGGTCGGCGGGGGTGGTGTCGAGGAGGCCGACGAGGATGGGGGGGAGGTGGGCGGCGCGGGCGGAGTCGGGGAGGGAGGAGCCGGTGTCGAGGAGGCGGCGCCAGTGTTCGATGCGGCGGCGGAGGAAGTGGTTGAGGTCGAGGTGTTCGGATTCGGCCAGTGCGGTAGTGAGGGGGAGGCCTGCTTCGGCGGCGTCGGCGAGGAGGTTGCAGATGTCGGCGAGGCCGCGGTCGAGGGCGGAGCGGCGGGCGAAGGTCCATTCGAGGGGGTCGATGAACCAGCGTGTGGCGATGCGCGGACGGCGGGGGACGAAGACGTCCCAGAGGGCGCGGCCGGCGAGGATGAAGATGAGAAGGAGAGAGAGTGCGGCGACGATGGGGCCGAGGACGTTGGTGAAGCTCATGAGGGTGACGGTGATCGCGGGAAGGGGGATGCCGAAATCGCGGAAGATGTCTTGGAATCTGGGCATGACAAAGATGGAGAGCATGACGAGGACGACGGAAATGGTGGCGATGAGGAGGAGGGGGTAGGAGCGGTAGAAGACGATGGTGGGATCGTGGAACTGGGGCGTGGAGGGGTCATGGCGGGAGGCGCGGGAGAGGGAGGTGGGGAGGCGGCCGAGACGCTCGGCGGAGCGGATGTTGCGGCGAGTGCGGGGAGGGAGTTCGGGGAGGGAGGCGTCGACGGCGTCGGCAACGGAGGAGCCGGCGAGGAGGAGTTCTTCGAGGTGGAGAAGTCGGCGGGCGACGCCGGGGCGTTCGGAGAGGCGCGCGGAGGCGAGCAGGGGGGTGAGGGGGAGGTTGAGGCGGACGGCTTGTTCGAGATAGACGAGGGCGGAGAGGGCGCGGCGGCGGCGGGTGTCGCGGACAGTGGAGGCGAGGAGGAGGATGAGGGTGAAGGAGAGGAGGGGGGTGAGGAAGCCAAAGGGACGGACGAAGATGGCGAAGAGGCCGCCGACCAGTAGCATGAAGAAGAGGGCGATGCCTGCCCAGGCGATGGCGGAGCCGACGAAGCCGAGGACGCGGAAGGGCGTCCAGATGAAAGGCTCGGGAGTGGATGAGTTGGCGTATTCGATCATGGGGGACTATCTCATGAAGGAATGCATAAGAGCAATAAGCGGTGCGATGATTGATAGTACGACTACTCCGATGAAGAGGGCGACGAGGATAAGGATGAGGGGAGCGAGGATGGTGGGGATGGAGCCCATGCGGAGTTCGGCTTGGCGCTGGTACATTTCGGAGAGGTTGCCGAGGGTGGAGGGGAGGTCGTAGCGTTCGGAGGCCAGGCCGATGGCGGCGGGGACGGTGGAGGGGAGGACGCGGAGGCGGATGGAGAAGGCGCCGGTGAGGGTTTGACCCGATTCGATCATGCGGCGGAGTTCGGCGGAGTCGCGGGAGAGGGCGGGGGAGGAGACGGCTTGTTCGGCGAGGGAGAGGGAGGTGGGGAGGTCGAGGCCGGCGGAGACGGCGAGGCGGAGGGCGTCGCAGTAGCGGGCGACGAGGTTCCAGCGGAGGACGCCGCCGATGAGAGGGAGGTGCAGGCCGATGGTGTCCACGAGGCGATGGCCGAGGGAGGTCGGGCGGATGAAGCGCCAAGCGATGGCGAAGAGGAGTGCGAGGACGAGGAGTGCGACGGAGGCGATGGCGACGGGGGTGGAGATCGTGAGGATCAGGCCGGTGATCCAGGGGAGGGGGATTTTGGTGTCATGGAACATGGAGGCGAACTGGGGGAAGACAAAGGCGGCGAGGAAGGCGATGACGGCGACGAGGCCGATGAGGACCATGAGGGGGTATGAGCAGGCGCGCCAGAGGAGGGCGTGGAGGCGTTGGACCATTTCGAGGTGCTGGCCGAGGTTGAGGAGCATGCCGGGGAGGTTATTGGATTTGGCACCGGCCTGGAGGAGCTGGCCGTAGAGCGGAGGGAAGTTGGAGGAGTGGCGAGCGAAGGCCTGGTCGAGGGGGAGGCCGGATTCGAGGTCGGCGGCGACGGCGTTGATGGTGGAGGAGAGTCGGCCGGTGCGCATATCGCGGGCGATGAGGCGCAGGCCGAATTCGATGGGGAGGCCGGCGGATGTGAGCTGGGCGAGTTGGCGGTTGAAGGCGAGGAAATCATCGCCGCGGATCGGGCGCGGGGAGGGAGGTTTAGGAGAGGGCTTGAGCTGGAGGACGCGGAGTTTAAGTTGTTCGAGGCGCTGGGTGGCGGCAGGCAGGTCGGGGGCTTCGATGGTGCCGGTGATCGGGCGTTCGTCGGGGGTTTGGGCTTCGTAGGAGAAGGAAGTTTCCATGGAGCGCGTCCGGTTGGTGTATGTGTATTAGTGTAGTAATACGGTGGGGTGGGAGCAAGGGAAATATTTTTTAATGGAGAAGCAGGGACGGGACGCCTCTGCGACGAGTTAGGAGGGGCCTAGGACGCGGTCGATTTCGGGTTGGTCGGTGAGGTTTTGATGGAGGAGGTTGGCAGCAGAGGTGGAGAGGGAGATGTAGTGGGGTTGGGATTGGAAGGAGGCGCGGAGGGTGGGGGCGTCGGAGCGGGAGAGGAGGGCTTGGCGGAGGGGGGCGTCGAGGCGGATGGATTCGGCGATGGGGAGGCGGCCGGAGTAGCCGGCGGGGGTTTTGCGGCGGAGGAGGCGTTGGGTGACGATGCCGAAGAGGGCGCTGGTGAGTTGGTAGGGTTCGAGGCCCATTTCCAGAAGGCGGGCGAGGGCGGATTCGGGGGAGGCGGCGTGGAAGGTGGAGCAGAGGCGGTGGCCGGAGAGGGCGGCCTGGACGGCGATGCGGGCGGTGTCGGCGTCGCGGATTTCGCCGAGCATGAGGACCTGCGGGTCCTGGCGGAGGATGGAGCGGAGGGCGCGTTCGTAGGTGAGGTCGCCGAAGGGGCGGACTTCGATTTGCGTGACGCCGGGGAGGTCGCGTTCGACGGGGTCTTCGAGGGAGACGACGCTGAGTCCGGGGGAGGAGCGGACGATGTGGTCGAGGAGGGAGTAGAGGGTGGTGGTTTTGCCGGAGCCGGCGGGGCCGGTGATGAGGAGCATGCCGGAGTCGGCTTTGGCGAAGTCTTCGAGAAGGGCGGTGACGGGTGGGGGGAGCAGGAGGTCGGAGAGAGTGCGGGGAGAGAGGAGGTCTGCGGGGGTGCGGACGGCGGCGCGGATGCCGTGGGTGGTGGGGATGATGGCAAGGCGGAATTCCAGGGGTTGGTGCGTGGTCGGGTGGGGGATGGAGAGGCGGCCTTCCTGGGGGACATCCATGCGGTAGGTGAGGAGCTGTGCGAGGACCATGAGGCGGGTGACGATGGCTCGGCCGGTGGGGGGGTCGTGGCGGGCGATGGTTTGGAGGAGGCCGTCGATACGGAGGCGGATTTCGTAAGAGTCGACGAGGGGTTCGATGTGCAGGTCGGATGCGCGGCGGGTGAGGGCGTCGTGAAGGAGTTGGTTGACCAAGACGCGGGTATCGGTGCCGTCGGATGATTCGGACATGGGGAAATTCTAGCAGATAGGTGGGGAAGGGTGGTGTGGCTTTCGGATTGGCATTTAAGGGGACAGGTGACACAGGAGGATTCGTTATCTCCACCAAAGCCTTCGTGATATGCACATTAAGATTCTATGATATTCGTGGTAATGGGGGTGAATGTGTCGAGTGCCTTTGCGGAATACAAGATTTCTCCCTTGCTGTTTGGGGGGGCAAGGGGGTAGCTTTGTTTAGATAATCTCAATCCAAACGCGCCAATGGCAAAGTTATTTCCCGCGCGTTGGATGGGCAAATCAACCGGAGTCGTGTTATGAACCGTCTCGCACGCAGCCGTCGTTTTGTCGGGTTTACGCTGGTAGAGCTGTTGGTGGTGATCGGGATCATCGCGCTGCTGATCTCTATCCTACTGCCGGCGTTGAACAAGGCGCGGGAGCAGGCGACGACGGTAAAGTGCGCGAGCAACCTGCGGCAGATCGGGCTGGCGATGCATACGTATGCTGTGGATAATAAGAATTACGTGGTGCCGGGGTGGATCGCCAACTCGAATACCGCAGGTTCGGGTTACGAGAATTATGCGACGTTGTTGGTGGGGTGCAAATACATTCCGGCACCGACTCAGGGGAACGATACGGTGGCGTTCAAAGGGGGGGAGTCGAGCGGCGATTCGGCATTCCGGTGCCCGAACGGTTTAAACATCAAGAATGAAACGGGTGCTGATGCCAGCGGACTGGGCGGCCCGACGGCGACGACGCTCGCGAATTCCTCACAGTTTTGGCGCCGGTGGTCGTCGTTGAACGGGTCGGGCGTCATGATCGACACATGGTATGGGGCAAACTTTAACGACAATCCGACTACGAGTTCGGAGGTGCTGTTGAATGCCGACGAGGCGATATTCCCGATGCGGCTGATGGTGCTCAAGACGGCGCCGGGGCCGTTCATCGGGAAACTGACGAAGTTTTCGCAGTTGAAGAAGTCGGCTGAGTTGGCGCTGCTGTACGATGGTCTGCGCGGTCTCAACGGGAACGTTTTGCGGATCAGCCCGCGGCACAATAGCCAGAAGTACACGAACGTGATGATGGCCGACGGGCACGTGGAGACGCTGCGGTGGACGGAATTCCCGCAAATCACCACGGCGCAGTGGAAGGGGACGGACGTGACGGTGTTTGGCAACTCCCAGCGGCCTAAGTGGCGGATGGATCAATAGGGTCTTCCCGGCTTGGGAGGGATTCGGCGGATGCGCTGCGGCGTGGCGCATGTGTTGGGTTCACTTATTGGATTGCCACCAGAGTTCGAGCATGAGGAGGGCGTAGAGGCGTTGGGAGTGGTCTTGTTGCTGGGATTGGTGTCGGTGGAGGAGATTTTGGAGGGTGGGGAGGTGGAAGTGTTGGGAGGCGAAAGAGGCGGAGGAGAGGAGAGTGTCTTGGAGGAGGGGGCGGAGAGTGGTGCGGAACCATTGGCCGATGGGGAGGGCGAAGCCCATTTTTTTGCGGGTGAAGATTTGGGAGGGGAGGTCGTTGGCGAAGGCCTGATGCAGAAGATGTTTTTGGGGGAGGAGGTTGGGGGTGTGGAGGCCGGCAGCGAAGGAGAGGAGGTCGGGGTCCATGAAGGGGCTGCGGACTTCGAGGGCGCAAAGCATGGAGGCTCGGTCGACTTTGGTGAAGAGGTCTTCGGGGAGGTAGGTGGCGCGGTCGGTGGCCAGGGCGGATTCGACGAGGTCGCGGCCGGTGGAGTGGAAGTGGGTGTATTGAGAGGGGAGCCAGTTGAGGGCGGCGGGGTCGGGGGGGGTGAGAAGGAGTTGGGTTAGATCGTGGGGGGAGAAGAGACGCATGTAAGAGGCGTAGCGGTCGGCGGGAGGGAGGGATAGGGATCGGGTGAAGCGTTTGAGGCGGGAGGAGAGGGATTTGGGATGGGTGCTGAGGGAGGGGAGGAGATTGAGGAGGGGGGAGAGGGGACGGAGGCGGGAGCTGAGGTGCATGGCGCGGTAGCGGTCGTAGCCGGCGAAGAGTTCGTCGCCGCCGTCGCCGGAGAGGGCAACTTTGACGTGTTGGCGGGTGGTGCGGGAGAGGTAGTGGGTGGGGAGGGCGGAGGAGTCGGCGAAGGGTTCGCCATAGACGCGGGCGAGAGCGGGGAGGTCGGCGGCGGCGTCGGGGGTGACGCGGAATTCGTGGTGGGTGGTTTTTAAGTGGGCGGCGACGGCGCGGGCGTAGGGGGTTTCATCGTAGCGCGGGTCGTCGAAGGAGATGGAGAAGGTGTGGACATGCTGGGGATTTGTTGCGAGGCGGGTCATGCAGGAGGCGAGGATGGAGGAGTCGATGCCGCCGGAGAGGAAGCAGCCGAGGGGGACGTCGGAGATGAGTTGGCGCTGGACGGATTGGGTGAGGAGATTTCGGAGGGTGGACGCCCACGGATCGCGGTCCGTGGGCTTTGAGGGAGTGTTGATGTCGTGGTATCGCGTGACAGCAGGGGGGGTGTTGGGATGGAAGGTGAGGGAGTGGGCGGGGGGGAGTTTTTGGATGTTTTGGTAGATGGTGAGGGGGGAGGGGATGTAGCCGTAGGAGAGGTAGTGGGTGAGGGAGGGTTGGTGAAGAGTGCTTGTGGGCCAGGGGAGGAGGTGTAGGGGGGAGAGTTCGGAGGCGAAGGCGATGGCGGCGTGGTCGGGGGAGAGGGAGTAGTAGAGGGGTTTTTGGCCGGCGGGGTCGCGGGCGAGGAAGAAGGATTGGTTGGAGGAGTCGTAGACGGCGAACGCGAACATGCCGTTGAGTTTGGGGAGGCAGGATTCGCCCCAGAGTTGGTAGGCGCGGAGGAGGGTTTCGGTGTCGCCGGTGGTGCGCCAGGAGTAGGAGGGGTCGAGTTGGGTGAGTTCCTGGCGGAGGGCGGGGTGGTTGTAGATTTCGCCGTTGAAGAGGAGGAAGTGGGAGCCGATCTGGAAGGGCTGGTTGGAGCGGGGGTCGGGGTCGAGGATGGCGAGGCGGACGTGGGAGAGGGAGGCGTGGGGGTCGGTGTAGGTGCCTTGGCCGTCAGGGCCGCGGTGGGAGATGCGGGAGGTCATTTGAGCGAAGGTGGAGGGCGTGGGGAGGAGGCGGGGGGTGGAGGAGATGATGCCTAGGAAGCCGCACATGATTGTGAGTATAGAGGGGAATGGGGAAGAGAGGGACAACGCTCAACACTCAACATCGAACGCTCAACACTCAATGGCGGAAACGTGGAGGAGCCAGGATGAGGGTGGCGAGGACGAGGAGGCCGAAGGTGGTGTAGCAGATCGTGAAGGTCCAGGGGGAGGCGTCGAAGAAGATCAGGCGGTGGAGCCAGTCGGCGATGCAGCCGGCGCGGGTGTAGGGGTCTTGGTGGGCGCGGAGGCGGAGGGCGTTTTCCCAGTCGGTGAGGGGGCAGGGGAGGGAGAACCAGGATTCGAGGATGACGTAAGAGATGAGGGCGAGATGGGTGAGACGGAGCCAGGGGTTGCGGGTCCAGCGCCAGTGGCGGAAGTAGCCGATGAGGGCAAGGAGGAGGACGCCAATGATGAAGGCAATCAGGGCAGTGTGGAGGAGGAGGATGAAGTCGGCGGCGAGGCGGTAGAAGAGCATGGAGAGCTTTTATCGTGCGGCAGCGGATTGGGAAGAGGCGTTATCAGTTGATGTGGGGGAGGAGTTCGTGCGGTGGTAGAGAGAGAAGTGGGTGAAGGTGCTGGTGAAGGGGGTGTTGGAAGAGCTGATGGATTCAATGCCGATGTGGAGTTTGTCGGGGAGATTGGTGTCGAGGGGCGGGTAGGAACGCCATTGCAGGCCGTCCTGGCTGACGGAGGCGGTGATGTGCGTGTCGTGGCGTTCGAGGCGGAGGTAGGTGTCGCGGTCCTTGAGGTCCATGGAGTATTGGGAGGTGATGGATCGGCCGTCCTGGCGGAGTTCGAGATTGAGGTAGTGGCGGACGTGGCCGTCGTCGGTGCGGAAGGCGGCGCGCTGGAGGGAGAGGTGGTTTTGCGGGTCGGCGACGAGGAGGAGGCCTGCGCCGTTGTAGGATTTGCGGTTGTCGATGGTGCTTTGGTCGCCGGGGGAGAATTCGCCGGTGATTTGGACTTCGGCGATGAAGTCGCCTTTGATTTTGGTCAGGACGCGCGGGGCGTTCCAGCGATGGAGCTCGGCGGCGTAGTCGTGGGCGGATTCGGGGATGGTGATGGAGACGGAGTCGCCGGTGGGGGTGGCGCGAATGGTGCAGTCGGAGTCGGGGTCAATGACGTGGCCCCAGCCTTTGATGGTGGTGACACTTTCAGAGGTATTGGTGTCAGGCGGCAGGGTTTTAGCACCGAGGAAGGAAGTGAATGTAAGCAGAAAGAGGAGCGCGGTGCGGCGAGGCATGAGTTCTCCTTTGAAGAGAATGACTGATGCAATATAGCAAGCGCGGGGATTAGTGCGTTAGCACTTTCTTTTCTTCGCGATGGGGGAGTTGGTGGGGGTGGGTTTGGAGTTCGACCATGGTGCGGTAGCGGCCGGAGCGGGCCATGAGTTCGGTGTGGGTGCCTTGTTCGGCGATGTGGCCGTTTTCGATGACGAGGATCCGGTCGGCGCCGGCGACAGTGCTGAGGCGGTGGGCGATGACGAAGCTGGTGCGATTTTGCATGAGCTGGTGGAGACTTCCCTGGATGAGGCGTTCGGATTCGGTGTCGAGGTTGCTGGTGGCTTCGTCGAGGATGAGGATTTTGGGATCGGCGAGGATGGCGCGGGCGATGGTGAGGCGTTGGCGCTGCCCGCCGGAGAGTTTGACGCCGCGTTCGCCGATGAGGGTGTCGTAGCCGTTGTCGAGTTGGGTGATGAAGGAGTGGGCGTTGGCGAGTTCGGCGGCGTGGATGATTTCGGCGAGGGTGGCGTCGCGGCGGCCGTAGGCGATGTTGTCGGCGATGGAGCCGTCGAAGAGGAAGGTGTCTTGTTCGACGATGCCGAGGAGGCGGCGGTAGGAGTCGACGTCGATGTCTCGGAGGTCGACGCCGTCGAGGGAGATGGAGCCAGCGGTGGGGTCGTAGAAGCGGGCGATGAGGTTGCAGAGGGTGGTTTTGCCTGCGCCGGATGGGCCGACGAGGGCGATGGTTTCGCCGGCGGCGACTTCGAGATTGATTCCCGAAAGGACGGGGGAGGAAAAATGACTTGCGTCCCCATTATTTTCCTTGGGCGAGGGGGATGAAGAAGTAGCAGTGTCCCCCTTTTTTTTGTCTTTGGGGTAGGCGAAGGAGACGTTTTGGAGAGAGAGGCGGCCTTGGACGTTTTCTTTGCTGAGGACGCGGGCGCCGGGGCGGTTGGGCATTTCGATGGGCTCGGCGAGGATGTCGAGCGTGCGGTCGAAGCCGGCGAGGTTGTTTTGTAGGTTGGTGGCCGATTCGGCGAGAGAGGCGATGGGGCCGAGAAGGGCGGTGAGGTAGCCGAGGAACATAACCAGGCTGCCGGTGGTGAGGGCGTCTTTCAGAGGGAGCTGATGCGCGCGGACGAGGGCCTGGTCGTGGAGGACTTTGGAGCCGCCGTACCAGAGGAGGATGGCGGAAGCGAGGGGGATAAGGATGGACCAGGCGGCGTCGATGCCGCGGGCCCACCACCAGGCGAGGAGTTCCTGGCGGGTCATGAGGTGGTTGCCGGTGATGAACTGGGTGGTTTCGAATTTCTGGCGGCCGAAGGAGCGGACGACGCGCATGCCGGCGAAGGATTCGGTGGCCTGGGAGTCGACGTTCTGGCGGGTGAAGCGGATGTCGCGCCAGACGGGTCGGATGCGGCCGACCCAGGTTTTGTGAGTGAGCCAGACGGTCGGAAAGAGGAGCAGCGAGCCGAGGAGGAGGCGCCATTCGACGAAAGAGAGGATGATGAGCGTGCCGAAGATTTGGACGATGGCGCGCCAGGGGTTGTAGATCATGGAGAAGACGAGGTCGCCTGCGCCTCCCGCGTCGTCGCGGAGGATGGAGGAGACGCCGCCGGATTTGAGAGCATAGACGCGGTGCAGCGGGAGGCGGACGGTGTGGGCGAAGAGCCTGCGGCGCATGTCGACGGAGACGCGCTTCATGATGCGGGTGGATTGCCAGCGGCCCCACATGTTGACGATGACGGAGATGAGCGAGATCACAACCATGGTGACGGCGACGACGGCCAGGAGTTGCCGCGGGCCCGCGAGATCGTGGATGAAGGATGGGAGGAAATGGGGGAGAGGTTTGGTATCGAGGACGTTGTCGAAGACGAGTTTTGTGCCGTAGAGCGGGATCAGGCCGAGGGTCGTAGAGAGGGTAACGGTCGCGAGTGCGCCGAGGATGTACGGGCGGTGCTCGCGGAGAAGGCCCCAGAAGAGGCGGAAGAGTTCGAATGCGCCGCGGAGGCGTTTGGTGGATTTGGATTTGCGGTCGCCGGGACCGCCCATGGGGGGAAGGTTTTTGTCGAGGCCTTGGGTGCGGCGCTGCTGGGCGTCTTGTTTGTACTGGTCGTAGCGACGATGGCTGGAGCGGGAGTTCTGGGGCATTGCGGGGAATCTTAGGCGTTGGAGCGAAAGAAATCCCTGCGTGGGGCTTAGGATTCCCGGATGATCGGTTCGTCGTCGTTGATCCAGGTTTCTTTGTCGCGGATGATGGCTTGGGGGGGGAGTTGGGGGGAGAGAGTGGCCAAGCCCGGGAGTTTTTTGACGGCCGTGCCGATGGCCATGAATTCGAGGAGGTTGCCGTGTTCGTGGACGTGGGTGCGGATGCCGACGACGTCGTCGGCGCCGATGGAGTTGGCTTCGTCGGCGATGAGCCCGAGGGCGTGTTCGCGGGCGTCGTAGATGAGGGTGGTGAGGTCGGTGACTTCGCCGCGGGTGAAGGATTGCAGCGCGGCTTTGATCCCGCCGACGACGCCGAGGGAGTAGACCGCGGTGCCGAGGACGAGTTTGAGCGGCATATAGCCCATGTTGACCATGTTCCAGGTCTCTTCGTTGGTCAGATCGCTGGTGATGATGGGTGCGCCGGCGGGGAGGGACGGGTGGCGTGAGGCGGTGCCGAGCATGAGCATTTCGTGGACGCCTTGGAAGCGCATGGTGCGGGTTTCGATGCCGACGACGGAGTTGGCGCCGGATTGCTGTGCGTCGGCGACGATGCGCTGGAGAGCCAGGTGGCGGGTGTGGTTGAAGACGTCGGAGAATTCTTTGATTTCGCCGCGGGCCATGGATTTGAGGGAGCCGATGATGCCTTGGGTCGCGCCGACGGAGTAGGCGACATTGCCGAAGACGAATTTGACGGGGTGGAAGCCGGCGTCGAGCTGGCAGTAGAGTTCCTGGCCGTCGGCGCTGGAGGAGAACGCGATGGTTTCCGGACCGGTGGTGTTGGAAGAGTGGAGACAGGAAGCGACCGAGAGGAACTCGGTATTGGCGTGGAATGTGCGGAGCTGGTTGGTGACGCCCGTGATGGCGACGCCGCCGCGCTGGGAGGCTTCGGTGACCATGCGTTTATAGGCTTCGAGGCGGCCTTCGTGGATGACGGAGGTGATTTGGGAGACTTCGCCCCCGAGCAGGCCGCGGCCGCTGGCAGCCAGCGAGCCGAGGAAGCCCATGGAGAAGACGGAGTTGCCGATGACCAGGTCGCCGGGGCGGTAACCTTTGAGGTTGAGGCAGTAGATTTCGTTGCCGGAGAGACCAGTCATTACGGCCATGGGGAGCCTCTTTATGTTGGGGTGTGTGAAAGGGACGCTACCGCGAGGGAGGGAGGATTGTCAAAAATTGATCAACGGAGATTTTAGAGGAATTCAATGCGGGCATGCATCTGATCGGATGAGACTCTCGCGGCGAGAGATAGAAGTTTAGAAAGAAGCGGGCCGACTTTGTATTTTTGATTGTGGCAATAGGCTATTCCAGCATGGGAAATACCCGCTGCTGCCAGGCGAAGCATATCGGCGTCATGTGTGATGATGACGCGACGTTGAAGAAGACAATAGGCAAGTTGTTTGTCGTCATCCGCGCTGAGAAGCCGGGCTTGGGGAGTGGTGGTGATGTCGAAGCCGCGGCGTCGCAGGCCGAGTGCAACGGCTTCGGATACGTGCTCGTCGGCGTGGAATTTCATTATTAGGAAGGGCTATTTCGCCAGCTTCTGTTCGAGGGGGCCGGGGCCGATTTGTTGGCGTAATGTTTCGACGAAGCGTTCGTCTTCGGCGGCCTGCTTTTCGATTTCGTCTTGATTGTCGTAGTAATAGGTGAGAGCGGCGTAGACGTCGGAGAGTGTCAGGTGAGGATAAGCGTGTAGGATTTCATCGGGGGATTGACCAGATTGGGTGAGAACGGCGATATCCCAGACGCGGATGCGAGTACCCGTGATGCAGGGCTTGCCGCCGCAGACGCCAAGGGTAGTGGTGATGTGTTGTTGTAAAGGGGGAATCAGGGACATAAGGATATTATATCCTGTAAGTCGCGGGAAAATCACGAAAATATGGTTTTGCGTGTAAAATCGGCAGGTTCAAGGCTTGGGCGGGGTGGGAAACGATGCTGAGATATCGTCTTGGGGTTTTTGGTGGTTGTCGTTGTCGTCGATCATGTTGGGGCCGACGCTGTAGAGGCGGTAGCCGGTTGGGGTGCGGGTGTAGATGAAGGAGGCGTCAGTGAAGGGGTCGGCCGAGACGTCGGCGGGGGTTAAGTCGGTGAGGGATGCGGGGTAGGTGTTGTGCTGGGATTTGTAGATGGAAATGGCGAGGGCGATTCTGGTCAGGCGGAGTTCGGCGTGGGCGGATTCGTCTAATTCCATGATGTGGGTGAAAGACGGGAGTAAGAAGCGGACGGGCCAGTCGCCGGAGAGGAAATCGTTGAGAAGGTTGCGCGAGCCGAGCTGGCGGGCGTCGTCTTCCCAGAGCTGCATTGCCTGGCGGCGCTGGGCCCAGGTGGGCTGGCGCCAGGCGATGATGACGCCGTCGTCGAAGGCATTCATGGTTCGCATGGAATCTTCGTATTGGAGGGGGAGGAAATGCGTGGCGAATTTGGTCCAGGAGTGTACTTGGCCGCCGCCGGGGCCGACGATTTCGTCGAGGAAGACGGCGACGTTGTTCGAGCCGCCGCGCGCCATCCATTGGCAAAGGTCGAGGATGAAGTAGCGTTCGCCAGCGTCGATGATGTCGACGGGGGAAGGGAGATCGGAGAGATGGGCGAGATCGTCGGCGTGGGCGCGGGCGTCAGTGGCAGGCAATCGGCCGCTGGTGGCGGCGAAACGGTCCATCAGGCAGGCGGTCCTTTCCATGTCGATCGCGACGAGGCGTTCGACGAGGGTTTGGGATTGAGAAAGGAGGCGCGACCAGCGGTGGACAGCCAGGACATCATTGCGGAAGCCGGCGACGTCGCCGGTTTCGAGGCGGATGGCGGCGCGGGTGAGAAGGGCGCGGGTGGATTCGCGCAGGGAACCGGCGTGCCGAAGCTGAACAGAGATCATGGTTTCGTCGCGATGGCCGGCGTAGAAGGGGATGAAGAAGCGCGAGAGGCGGGAAGCATCAACGATCAGGTTGAGTTGAAGGTCGTAGGTCTTGATCCACTGGCGGGCGACGGGGCCGATTTGGAGATGGGGATCGCCGTCTTTGAGAAGTTCGCGGATGTCTTGTTCGTCGGGAAGGTTTTGCAGGGTGCGGAAATTCTGGAAGGTTTGGAGGTAGTTTCCTTTTTCGGAGAGAGGTTCCATACCGAGGCGATCAGTGACGCCATTGGTGGGTTGGGCAGGGGAGAGGGCTTGGCGACCTAAGGCTCGAAGGAAAGGGATGGCGGCGTTGTTTTCGGGGGTGACGCCGCGGCCGAAGTGATCGTCGACAGCCAGGAGATAGTCGATGCGGCCGTCAGGGAGGACGGGGGAGGTGATGCGCGTCGTGCTGTAGCCGGGGCGGATGGTGCGGCCGAGTTGGACGAAGATGAGATCGATGGCGATCAGGATGAGCACGAGCGAAGTGAGATAGATGGCGGCGCGCCAGAGGCGCCGCTGCGGGAGGTGCAGCTTCATGGTAGGTCTCCACGGGTGAGAATTATTTGATGATGTCATTCCAGGGAGCGTCGGCGCGGGCAAAGAGAATCGCCGCCATGGGAGGGGAAATAGATGGCGCGGGCGTGTCAGGAATAGATTGAACCGTGAGGGTGGCGACGATGACGAAGGCGGCGGCGAGCCCGGAGCCGATGGCGGTGAGGAGGAGCCAGTCGGATTTGCGCTGCGGAGTTATTTTGTGAGTCATCGCATCGGTGAGATGATCCAGAATGCCGACGGGCATGGCAGCGGGAAGCATGGAGGTCATCTCGCGTTCGAGGCGTTCGATTTGTTGTTCATCGTTCGTCATGGCGCACCTCCTTTTCGGAAAGATCGGTTTCGAGCCGTTTGATAGCGTAGCGGTAGCGCGAGGCAGCCGTGGCCAAAGGGAGATGAAGCGCCTGACCGATCTGTGCGAAGGTCAGGCCGCCCCAGATGCGCATGACGACGACTTCACGCTGGTCGGCGGGGAGTTCGCGCAGCGCGGATTCGATGGCGGCATTGCGTTCGGCGCGTTCGAGGTTGGGGATGAAGGACGAGTCGTTGTCGGTGCGGGGAGTATTGGCTTCGCGGATTGTGCGGCGGCGCTGGCTACGGCCGAGGTCCATCGCGGCGCCGCGGACGCAGGTGTAGAGATAGGCGACTTGGTCGCGGGCACGCGAGCGGGTACGCCAGAATTTTAAGAAGCCGGCTTGCATGGAATCTTCGGCGTCGGCGCTCGAGGCGGACCATTGGCGGGCGAATAGGATCAATGCGGCACCATGCCGCTGTAACCAGAGTCGCCATTGGTCGGCCTCGTCGGACAATTGCGAGCCTCCTATCATGGAGTAGTCGTCGCCGGGTGCTTCGGTTATTTAATCTACCGGGAAAATCGTCTAAGGTGGTGCGTAAGTTATGTCAGACGTCATTCAAGAGATTTTAGAGCATAATCGCCAGTTCGTTGCGGAAAAGCGCTATGAGGTGTTGCGCACTGATCGGTACCCCAACAAGGGGGTTGTAGTCGTTAGTTGCATGGATACGCGGCTGGTGGAATTGCTGCCGCTGGCGATGGATTTACGGCAGGGGGATGCGAAATTGCTCAAAACCGCCGGAGCGGTGGTGTCGCATCCGTTCGGGTCGGTCATGCGGTCGATCCTGGTGGCGGTGTATGACCTGCACGCCCAGGATATTTGCGTGGTGGGGCATCATGATTGCGGGATGATGGGGTTTTCCTGTGCGCATATTGTCAAAAAGGCGCGGGAGCGCGGGATTTCGGACGATACGTTTCGGACGCTGAAGAATTCGGGGATTGATCTGGAGAGCTGGCTGGTCGGGTTTGATAACGTCGGGACGGCGGTGAAGCAGTCGGTGGGCGTGATTCGGAATCATCCGCTGCTGCCGACCGATGTGCGGGTGCATGGGATGCTGATCAGTCCGGATACGGGGAAATTGGAATTGTTGGATGTTTGAGAGGGTTTGAATGTCGATGCAACCGATGTTTAGCAGGGCGCTGGCGGAGATGGGGGAGTTATTGCGGAAGCTGGAGGGGTTCGGGCCGGCGATGCAGCAGTTGGGGGATGCGATGATGTCGTGCTGGGATGGCGGGGGAAAGGTGCTGATCGCGGGGAACGGCGGGTCAGCGGCGGATGCGATGCACTTTGCCGAGGAGCTGGTGGCGCGCTACGCCAAGAATCGGCGGGCGCTAGCGGCAATTGCGCTGTGTGATCCGACGGTGATTACCTGTGCGGCCAATGATTTCGGGTTTGACCGGATTTTTTCGCGGCAGGTCGAAGCGCTGGGGAATCGTGGGGATCTGCTGATTGTGATGACGACGAGCGGGAACTCACAGAATCTGATTCTGGCGATCGAAGCGGCCAAGGCGCGGGGAATGCGCACGGCGGCGATGCTCGGGAGGGATGGGGGGAAAGCAAAGGGGATGTGTGATATCGAGATGATCGTGCCGGCACAGCCGTCGGGGAGGATTCAGGAGGCGCATAAGCTGATGTATCACACGATTTGTGAGTGGGTGGATTCAAAGGTGGACTAATCAATAAAGAAGCCCACCGACCACGGTCGGTGGGCTTTGGTTGAGATGTAGTGAAGAGGGGTTATTTCTCGTTGGTGTCGATGCGCATTCCGTAGAACGAGCGGTAGACGAACGCGAGTGCGACCAGGAGGAAGAGGAATCCCAGGATGAGGGCGGTGCTCGGCGCGGTGACGAGAGCGAGTTGGACAGCGAGCAGGCCGAAGAGGGTGGAGAATTTGATGATGGGGTTGAGCGCGACCGAGGAGGTGTCTTTGAAGGGATCGCCGACGGTGTCGCCGACGACGGTTGCCGCGTGGAGGTCGGTGCCTTTCTGGCGAAGTTCGACTTCGACGATCTTCTTGGCGTTGTCCCAGGCGCCGCCGGCGTTGGCCATGAAGATGGCCTGGAAGAGGCCGAAGAACGCCAGGCCGATGAGGAACGCGACGAAGAAGTAGGGTTCAATGAACGCGGCCGAGAGGGTGAAGAAGAAGACGGCGATGAAGATGTTGAACATGCCGGCTTGCGCGTATTTGGTACAGATTTCGACGACGCGCTGGGAGTCTTCGGTGGACGCCTTGGCGGCTCCATCGAGCTTGATGTTGCGTTTGATGAACGCCACGGCGCGATACGCGCCGGTGATGACGGCCTGGCAGGAAGCGCCGCTGAACCAGTAGATCACGCCGCCGCCGAAGAGCAGTCCCAGGAGAAAGGGGGCGTGAAGGATGGAGAGTTTGGAGATGGCGGCCTGGTTGGTCAGGCCTTCGGTCAGCACCATGATGATGGAGAAGATAAGTGTCGTCGAGCCCACGACAGCGGTGCCGATGAGAACGGGTTTGGCGGTGGCTTTGAAGGTATTGCCGGCTCCGTCGTTTTCTTCGAGGAGGAGTTTGGCGCGCTCGAATTTGGCGGTGATGCCGAAGTCGCGGCGGAGCTCTTCTTCGATATTGGGGACTTGTTCGATGAGGGAGAGTTCGTAGACGGATTGGGCGTTGTCCGTGACCGGGCCGTAGGAGTCGACGGCGATGGTTACCGGGCCCATGCCCAGGAACCCGAACGCGACCAGGCCGAAGGCGAAGACCGCTTCGGCTTTCATCATGGAGCTAAGCGGGAGCGAGTCGCCCCAGGTGACACCCGAGAAGTAATACGCCGCGCCCATGAGGGCGACGATGACGATCCCGCCGACCCAGAACGCGGAGAAGTTACCCGCGGTCAGGCCGGAGAGGATATTGAGCGATGCGCCGCCTTCCTTGGAAGCGGTGACGACTTCGCGGACGTGGCGGGAATGGGTGGATGTGAAGAAGGTTGTGACCTCGGGGATGATCGCGCCGGCGAGTGTGCCGCAGGTGATGATGCTGGCGAGCTTCCACCAGATGTGGCCGTCGCCGATGTCGGCGATGAGGATATAGGTGAAGAGATAGGTGCAGGCAATGGAGACCAGCGAGGCTAGCCACACCAGGCGAGCGAGGGGTTTTTCGAAGTTCATCTCATCAGCGTTGACGTACTGGGCTTTGGCCCAGGCTTCGTTGACGATGTAGGAGAAGCCGGAGGAGAGGACCATGACCAGACGCATGGCGAAGATCCAGACCAGCAGCTTGGCCTGATCGACGGGGTTGCCGACGGCCAGGAGGATGAACGTGATGAGCGCGACACCGGTGACGCCATAGGTTTCAAAGCCGTCGGCGGACGGGCCCACGGAGTCGCCGGCGTTGTCACCGACGCAGTCGGCGATGACGCCGGGGTTGCGGGCGTCGTCTTCCTTGATGTTGAAGACGATCTTCATGAGGTCGGCGCCGATGTCGGCGATCTTCGTGAAGATGCCGCCGGCCACGCGAAGGGCGGCGGCTCCGAGCGATTCGCCGATGGCAAATCCGATAAAGCACGGGCCAGCGAGTGTGGAGGGGATAAAGAGTAGGATGATGAGCATCATCAGCAGCTCAACGGAGATCAGCACCATGCCGATGGACATGCCCGCCATGAGCGGGATGGAGTAGACCGGGTAAGGCTTCCCTTTAAGCGAAGCCATCGCGGTGCGCGAGTTGGCGAACGTATTCACGCGGATGCCGAACGCCGCGACGCCGTAGGAGCCGGCGATGCCGATGAGGGAGAAGAGGAGGATGACGATCACGCGGACGGGGGTAGAGACTCCCTGCGGATCGGAGTGCGGGAAGGCCGCGGCGGCGGAGCCTTCAAGAACTGTGCTCGGGGCGGCGGTGCCGACCTGAACGGCGGTCGCCGCCTGGTGGACAGCGTGGTTGTCGGTTTGCAGGAATCCAAAGTAGACCACGATGATCGCGGCGATGAAGACCCACAGGATCATGATGAACTTGCCCTGGGTTCTCAGATACGTTTTACACGTCGCGTAGATCAGCTCGGAAACTTCGAGCATCGTGCGGTGAACAGGCAGGTTCTTAAGCTTGGTGTAGATCACCATGCCAAAGACCAACCCTGCCACGCAGACGATCAACCCGGCGGCCAGCAGGTTCCAGCCGTTGACGCCGTGGAACGTGACGGAGTGCATGTCCGGGAGGATCAGGCTCGAATCGTCGGCTCGAGCCGGGGAGGCGAATGTGAGTGAAAGTAGGAATGCGAAAAGTACAGAGACAATGGTCTTACGCCTGGCGGTCAGGGTAGTGGCCATAAATTATGGTTCCTCTTGCAGAAGTGTCCTTCTAATCGCCAACCGGTTCCATGCAGAGCGCGGTAGCCTGCGCGGTTGGCACGCTATAAATAATTGTCGGGTGGGAATCGTACCCTGACATCAATGAATTTAACAACAAGGAAACAGGCTTCGGCAGCTTCGCCGAGGCATGGCGCTAATTGCGGGCGCAGGTGCGGATGGCGTCGATAGCGCTGGACCAGATGGTGGTGGTTTCGCACATTTCATAGGCCAATGTGTCAGTGAGCGTGACGAAATCGCGATTTTCCAGGGATGATTTGATGGTGCGAAGCTGGTCGGCAAAGCCGGCGAGCATTTCGGAGATGGGCTGGACGCCGGCGTAGGTTTGCGAGAGATTGATGCGCAGGAGCTGCGCGGTTTGCAGGATCGACTGGTGGGCATGGGACCAGATCCCGAAGCATGAATTGAGCTTTTGCATGGCCCGGGAGTGCTGGCCGGTGGAGAGGGCTTCTACGGCGTCGGCGCGGTAGGTATCCGCTTCGGCGAGGTGGGCAGAGACTTCGTCCAAGACAGAGAACGCCATTTCGTGCGGGTCGGCGGTTTCAACATAGACCGTTCGGCCATTAAGTGGGACGGCGCGAACGGTGGACATGCGGTCCAGGTCAGGTTCCTGGCCGTCGATCAAGACGTTAACGACGAGACGATTGGTGCGGGTGATATGCGAAAGGACTTGGCCGACAGTGGTCAGGCCCAGGGAATCGGTAGCCAAGGGAAGATCATCAATAGTAACAGACATAATAAGTGCCTCCATGCGCGCGACCCGATTCGATGCCGCTGCGCTATAGGCTCCGCCTCCCGCGCAGGACATCCATAGCGTCCAGTATTATCGTTATCGGACAGAGGTTGTCCAAATCTTCAATGCGTCCGATAATATTTTAAAGAAGAAAAAATTACCTAAGTGATTGTTAATGAATTGGTTAAGAAGAAAGAAATGCTTCGAGACGTTCGGAGACCGAGGCGGCGTGAGAGATTTCCGTAGGGGTGGAAGGAGCAGTTGGAGTCGAAATGCCGGCTTGCGGGGCGGGCGAGGAGGCGGAGGGAGCCCGGGAGATTTGCAGGAATTCGAGGCCGATGACAAACCGGCCGTCGGCTTCGAGACGGCAGGCGGCGACGCGGCAATTGGCGCGGAGCGGGGGCTTTCCGGGCATTTCGACGGTCAGCTCGACTTGCTCGCCAACATCCATGGTGGACTGCGTATGGACGGCAGCGCCGGAGCAGGAGAGATCGCGGATCGTGACGCGAATGAGAGCCGAGCCGGAGCGCCGCAGCGTTGCGGGGGTATGGTTTTGTGTGCTCGTGCGAGGATGGCGACGGCGTTCACGGCCTTCGGCCTCTTCGAGGCTGGCTAAGAGAGCAGCGACGTCGTCAGTAGGCAGCGGCGGCGGGGTCATAGGATGAACTCGCTTGCTGCCGGATAGAGGAAATCGATAAACATAGATACGTCTATTAATTCCTTCGGCGAGAATTGAATAAAGCTTTATGATTTTTAATAATTTATGCGAAATCATGCGGAAAAATTTAACGTATTGAATCTCCTCAATTTGAATAGAGTGAAGGGCCGATGAAATAGGTGTCGGAACGTGTCATCTGCCCCGACCGGCACGTTAAGACCGGAGCCCGGCCTGTTTGTATAGGCCGGGCTCTTGTTGTTGATGGAGAGGTTCTTGTTCCGCTGGCAGATCATGCTGAATTGCGAAGATAGATGATACAACTAAGCAAGCGGTGATTATGACGTAATCGTCATCAAATTTTCACATGGGGTTCACAGGGCGTCCTTAACGTTTGCACTGGCGATTGTCCGCCGTGGAATGAGGACGAGTGATGGGATTAAGAGAAGTAGCGATAGCGCCTTGTGCGGCGGGGTATGGGCAATATTTGTTGCCACGGCTGCGCGGGCTGGTGAGCCGGATGATTCGGCCGGATTCACGGGAGGCGGAGATCAATCGCGAGCTGCGCGGGTATCCGCGAAACCATGATTATCAGGTTGTGGAATCAATGCCGGTGCCCGGGAGGAAGCTGCATTCGCGGTGGAAGCGGATTGCGGGTTTATATCCCGAGCGGCTGACCAGTTTGCTGGATGTGGGGTGTTGCAAGGGGTATTTCGTGTTGGAAGCGGCGCGGCGGGAGAGCTGTGAGAGAGCGGTGGGAATTGATGTATATGAGCCATTCGTTGCGTTGTCGCGCGAGGTTGCCCGGCAAGTGAAGGAGCCGAAAGCGGGGTATTACACGGCGTCGCTGGACGGATTTGTCGCGGACCCAGTGTTGAAGGGAATGGGACCGTTCCAAACGGTACTGTTGTTGAACGTGTACCATTATTTGTATGCGGGCAGTGAGTTGAGTCCGCTGGCGTATCGGGCACATCGGCCGATTTTGGCGCTGCTGCATGAGCTTTGCTCGGATCGGGTGATTTTTTCGAGCCCGCTGGAGTTAGCGGATTGTCCGGAGCAGGTGCGCGAGAATTGCCGCGGACTGGGGATCGGGGAGAGCTATACACGGAAGGATTTTATGGAGGCGGCGGAAGAATTTTTCAGGGTGGAGGAACAAGGGGTATGGGGGAGAAGGCCGCTATTGGTGTTGTATCGCCGTTAGAGGCTTTCACGGTGATTTCATTGCGTTGTGCGTAGGTTTTCGCAGAGAAGTCATCAGATACGCGAGGAATGTCGGTTGGTTCCTGCGTATCATGAGCACCTTTGGCTATACTGGAGTTTCTGATGCGTGTGCTTTTTGTGGAAGATCATGAGCTGCTTCGCGATTCGGTGGCGACGGGGCTGCGCGAGGCGGGGTTCGCGGTGGATACGGCCGATGACGGGGAGACGGGGCTCTGGCACGCGGAGTCCGGGGCGTTTGATGCGGTAATCTTGGATTTGATGCTGCCGAAGATGTCCGGGCTGGAGTTGTTGCGGGCGCTGCGGCGCAAGGATGCCAAGACGCCGGTGTTGGTATTGACGGCGATGGATACCACGGACGATCGGGTGCGCGGGTTGGATTCGGGGGCAGATGATTATTTGATCAAGCCGTTTGCGTTTCCGGAGCTCTTGGCGCGCGTACGGGCGCTGGTTCGACGGCGCTATGACGCCAAGTCGCCGACGCTGCGCGTGGAGGATCTGGAGATCGATACGCTGACGCGCTCGGCGCGACGGGGCGGGGAGTCGATCTTACTTAGCGCGCGGGAGTTCGCTCTGGTGGAATTCCTGGCGATGCGAGCGAATCAGGTCGTGACGCGGACGGACATTGCCGAGCATTTGTATGAATCGGATTCTGATCCGGATTCGAATGTGGTGGATGTGTTTGTGGCGCATCTGCGCCGGAAACTGGAGCGTCCGGGGCTGACGAAATTGATTCATACCCGGCGCGGCCACGGATATCTGCTGGGGAAGGGTGAGGAATGATTGACGGGGCCGGCGCAGCGTTTTCGGCGCGGCCGTCGCTGCGGACGCGACTCGTGATCACCTCGACGATTGCCTGCCTGGCGGCATTTATGCTGGCGGGGGGGATTCTGTATCTGTCGATCCGGGATTCGCTTTACCGGCAGTTTGATGATGCTTTGACCGCCCGCGCAACGGCGCTGTCGGCCTTGTTGGAGCAGGAAGGGTCGAACGTTCGTCTACAGGCAGATCCTTCAGTGACCTCGGCGTATGCGGCGGGGCAACACCGGTATTATTTTGAGATTATCGACGCAGGCGGAGCGACGTTACTCAAGTCGCCATCATTGGGCGGGGCGCATCTGATGCGGCCGACGTCCGGCGAAGAGGCGCGGTATGACGCGGTGCTGCCGGACGGGAAAGAGGGGCGTGTCGTGTCGCTGCCGTTTTTGGCGCGGCCGGACGAGGAGCGCCCGCCGCCGGCGGGACAGCCGGCGATCGCAGCGACGGTGCTGGTAGCATCAGATATCAAGCATGTCGATGATTCGCTGTTTCGCTTTGCCAAGCAATTGATTTTTGTCTGCGGCGGGGCGACCGCGATGGCCGCGGTGACGCTGTCGCTGCTGATCTCCCGGCAGTTGCGCCCGGTGCATGATGTGGCCGAGCAGATCGCCCGCGTCGGGCGAGCGGATCTGTCGGAGCGTCTCGATCCCGGACCCGCGCCGGCGGAGCTATTGCCGGTGGTGACGCGATTGAATGAGATGTTGGAACGACTCGGAGAGGCGTTTGAACGTGAGAAGGGGTTTACCGCGGATGTGGCGCATGAACTAAGGACGCCGATCAGTGCCCTTGAAACGGCGTTAGAAGTATCCGGGTCTCGCCTGCGCGAACCCGAGGCATATCGGCAGACCGTCAGCAAGTGCCTGCGCACGGTGCGCGATATGCATGCGCTGGTGGATCGATTATTGACGCTGGCGCGGGCCGATGCGCGGCAACTGACAGTGCATCCGCAGCGCGTCGACCTCAGGCCGTTCATGGAGGAGATTTGGGATACCGTTGCCGAGCAAGCGGCCAGACGCGGGGTGGGGGTGAAATGGGATGTGTCGCCGGGGAGTGCGATTGTGACTGACCCGGAGATCCTTCGGCAGGTGGTGCAAAACGCGCTGGATAACGCAGCAACCTATGCCGAGGGAAATACATCCGTGGCGGTGACGGCTCGAACGCGCATCGGCGGTGGGATGAGCGTGGATTTTGTGAATCCCGCACCCGGGATGACGCCGGAGCAGGCGGCGCGCGTTTTTGATCGATTCTGGCGTGCTGACGGGGCCCGGCAGGTGGGACATGTGGGTTTAGGGCTGCCGCTATGCCAGAAATTGATGCAGGCACTGGGCGGGAAAGCATCCGCGAAGATCGAGCCTGTGGGGTGTTTTCGGCTCAGCCTGACGTTTTCCGGGGAATAAGACCGAGAGCGCGGGGCGAACAAATGTGCCGATAGAACGTGTTAAAGGAGATTAAGTCCTTGCGACGCCGGAGTATTTGTATACAATCTCGATGTTCGCCCGCATTTCTGAGGTGTTTAGAGTTGGAGAAATGATGAAAACTGCCGGTCGCCATGTCCGCGGATTTACGCTTGTAGAATTGCTGGTCGTGATTGGCATTATTGCCTTACTGATTTCGATTTTGCTGCCTGCCTTAAATAAGGCGCGGGAAGCAGCGGCCCGCGTATCTTGTGGATCGAATCTACACCAGATTTACAACATGCTGCAGATGTATTCGAACCAATATAAGGGGGGAACCGTTCCGGTCGGCTATTCCGGCGGAGATGTCACGCAGGTGGCGGAGGCGAGTAATTATTATCTCTGGCGAGCCAGCAGTGGCGTGGCGGATCCTGATCCGACGGCCACGGGTGCAGTGAGCAAGACACGCTATGTTGGTCTGGGTTTGCTGATTAAAGCCAGACTGGTGAAATCGGGGATCAAAAGTGCAGCAGGGAGCGGCATGGTGTTCTACTGCCCGAGCAGCACGAGCATCGACCATGCTTTTGATACTCCGGACAATCCATGGGATCCAGGTGTAAGCACCTGTCGTGCCGGCTACTCCTGTCGTGGGTCGACGAACAATCCCACGCCGGAGGTGGCGGGGTCGCACGCGACCGACGGCGTCTGCTGGGCAACCAAAGGGCCCACGGGCAATGATTTCTGCCCGGAAAGCGTGATCGCCAGCATCAGCCAGGCCAAGCCGGCGGCGATGTTCAGGCTGTCCAAATTGAAGGACAAGTCGATTGTCTCTGACCTTTCCTCCTCGGCCACACGCATCGATCCATCTCATAAAGGCGGGTTGAATGTGCTCTATGCTAACGGGGCAGTGAAATTTGTGCGCCGGGATGTCATTCAAAAGCAATTGGTAAAAATCACCGGCCCGCCAGCGTCGGATGTGTTTAATAGCCCAGTCCAGAATGATTATCTGACGGATCAAATCTGGAATAATTTCGACAAGGAAACGCAGTTGTACAACCCGTAAAAAGACGGAAAGTACGACGGCGGCGAAAATAAAGACGATTTTTGAGTAGATTTCACCCGATAGATTGTATACAGGGTATTGCAATCTTTTGGCTTTAAGTTGCAATTTAGCGGATCTAGTGTCGATTCATATCAAGCGGAATTGAATTTCAGGCCACTCTTTTCGGGCCTGTGCAACACATCTCAGTGGAGGTCGTCATGCGTTCCTCGGTTGCCGCGCGTCGTCGTGGGTTTACACTGGTCGAGTTGCTGGTGGTGATTGGGATTATTGCGCTGCTGATTTCGATCTTGCTGCCGGCACTGAACAAGGCGCGAGAGGCATCAAATCGGACGGTCTGCCTGGCGAATCTGCGGCAGATCAGCCAATTTTTGTTTATCTACGCCAATCTCAATAAGGACCAAATCCCGTTGGGATGTCTGGCGACCCATGTCAGTGTACCCACGGGCGAAATCGAGGAAAATAATTACTTTTTGTCGGTCGCCAGCGGGGTTCCAAATGGGGATTACAATCCCGATCCGACGGGTCCGCAATTGAATATTCGTCTGATCAGTCTTGGAGTGCTTTATCAGGCGGGACTGCTGAAAAACTCGTCAGGCAGGATTTTTTTCTGTCCTTCCTTCACCGATATCAATCACGCCTACGATGTTCCGAATAATCCCTGGCCGCCATATTCGGCTCCGGTGCTGGCAATCACCGGTGTCCGATCGTGTTATTCGACGCGAGCGAGTACCAACAACACGGTCCTGACCAGTGGCAGCAAGTCGACCGACGAGGTCTGCTGGCCGCGCGAAGACGCCGATTTCTTTGGAGGATGCCTTTGCCAGAACGGCGCCACCACGAAAATCTCGACCATGTTCAAGCTCGGCAAGCTTAAGAACCGCGCGATCGTCTCGGACATCATTTCCGGGCCGGATCGGCTGGATGTGGCACATAAGAAGGGCGTTAATGTCCTCTATGCCAACGGCGGCGCGAGTTGGGTGCCCAGAGACATGATCGACAAGCAACTCGCAGCCATGAGTGGCTTCGGGGCCAACAACGACTGGCTTGTCGACCAGATCTGGAACAACCTGGATGCGGGCAAGCAGCTCTATCCCAACCTCGCACCGTAGCCATTGGTATACAAAAGGGCCATTTCGCTAAATTTCCGGAATTTCGCGATTTTCGAATGGATTTGAGCCGATTCGTTGTATACAGAGTATTGCGGCGGCCTGATCCGCTGCCCTGAATGATTTGCATATCTCTTCGGAGGTCATCATGCGTTCCTCAGTCGTAGCGCCTCGTCGCGGGTTCACGCTGGTCGAGTTGCTGGTGGTGATTGGGATTATCGCAGTGCTGATCTCAATACTTTTGCCGGCACTAAATAAAGCGCGTGAGACGGCTAAGCGAATTTCGTGCGGATCAAATCTGCACCAGATTTACAATATGCTTCATATGTACGCCGACGCCTATAAAGGAGGTCCAATTCCTATCGGTTATGATGCAACCACAACCGGAAACAGTGCGTACGGTAATAACTATTTTATCTCACGAACGGCAGCAATTCCTTTTGCCGATACCGATGCGCCTCAAACCGTTCAATACCATGGCCTCGGGCTTTTGTTCAAAGCTGGCTATCTACAGACAGGATCGTCGGGTTTGGTATTGTTTTGTCCTTCTTCGTTCGATCCCTCTTTCATGTATAACAATGGCACATCCAACCCCTGGCCCCCCACAACCAATTCCGTTCGTTGCTGCTACAGTTCCCGTCCTGCAATTAATTCCAATCCTCTCGATACCACCCATCAACCGGAACAGATTGTCCTATGGACCACAAAAACGTATGGCCCAATTCGCCCTTCCTGGCCTAGTTTAACTTATCCCACCACTAATGGTGATGCCACTAATCACACCCAAATGTTCACATTTGGACGTCTGAAAAGTCGAGCAATTGTTTCGGATGTGAACAGTGCCGATGCTCTTACAAGCACGGCGACCAACGACCGCATCCTCACAGTCCATGGCAAGGGGCTCAATGTCCTCTACGCCAATGGCTCGGTTCGATTTGTTCTCAAGGGCGTGGTTGCGGATCAAGTGAACGCAGCGGTCGCAGGTAATTCGATGTTCGGTGCCGGTGCATATAAGCTCCAAGACGAGGAATGGAATAACCTCGATGCGGAGCAGCAATTGTATCCTGGCGCGCCCTGATCATCTTGCATGGATGTACATCCGAGGCTTCTTATTTCACAATGCCGGGCATGGCGCGACGCAAGACGAGTTTGCCGGGGTTGCGGTTTCGACAGATTCATCTGGATTTTCATACCAGCCCGCTGATCCCGGAGATTGGGAAGAAGTTTGATGCGCGGGTGTTCGCCCGGACGATGGCTGACGCGCATGTGGATAGCGTGACGGTCTTTGCCAAGTGCCATCATGGGCATTTGTATTACAACACCGATCATCCGGCCCGGCATCCGCATCTTGCAAAAGGCCTTGATCTGCTGGCGGAACAGGTGCAGGCGCTGCATGCCGCGGGGATTCGGGCGCCGATTTATTTGTCGGTGCAGTGTGATGAATATGCCGCCAATACGCATCCGGAATGGGTGGCGACCAGGCCGGATACGGGGCAGGTGAAATGGGGCGGCTCATCCTTCGTGGCCGGGTGGCAGATATTGGATATGTCGTCGCCGTACCAGGATTACGTGGCCGAGCAGCTTACGGAAATCCTGCAACGGTTCGATCCGGTCGATGGGGTCTTTTTTGATATGTGCTGGGATCAGCCGTCGTGTTCGAAGTGGGCGGTGGCGGGGATGCGTGCCGCCGAGCTTGATCCAGAGATCGAGGCGGATCGTGCGATATACGCCAATCGCGTTACGCAGCAGTACATGAAGCGTTTTCACGCGATGGTGAAGAAGGCGAATCGCGAGGCGTCGGTCTATTTTAATGGCAGGCCTTACCATGCCCTGCCGGAGGACGCCGCATATCAGACACAGGTGGAAATCGAAGCCCTGCCAACCGGCGGGTGGGGCTACATGTTCTTTCCGAAGAACGTGCGGTTTGCCCGAAACTTCGGCCTTCCATACATGGGGATGACGGCGCGGTTTCATAAGTCCTGGGCCGATTTCGGGGGGATTAAGCCTTATGCCGGGCTGGAGTATGAGACGTCGCAGATGATGGCGCATGGGGCGCGCTGCTCGATCGGCGATCAGATGCACCCGCTCGGAACGCTTGAGCCGGCGGTGTATGAGTTGATCGGGCGCGTGTACAAGCGAGTGAAAGATCGCGAGCCGTGGCTAGTGGGGGCGGAGGCGGTGAGCCAGATCGGTCTGTTTAATCTGCCCGCGTCGTTTTCGACGCATGGATCGGTGAGTGGGACGGATGAAGGAGCCGTTCGGATGCTAACGCAATTGCGGCAGCAGTTCGACGTGATTAGCGCGGATTCAGATCTCGGACGGTATGAGCTGCTGATTTTGCCGGATACGTTGCGGGTGGATGAGACATTAGCACGGAAGATCAGCGCGTACATCAAGAAGGGCGGGAAACTGCTGGCGACCGGGACGGCCGGGTTATCGGAGGATGGAAAGAAAGTGCTCGTGAAAGAGCTGCCGATCCGCGCCGAGGGGATGTCGCCGTTCACGACGACATATATGCGATTCGGCAAAGAGATCAACCAGGGTGTGCCGGCGATGGATCATGTCATGTATGAGCGCGGGGTGCGAGTAAAAGCGGTGCGCGGGGCGAAGGTCTTGGCGCAAGTGGTCGAGCCTTATTTTGAGCGGGCATGGGATCATTTCAGCTCGCATTTTCAGACCCCGCCAGAGCGGGTGAGCGACTATCCAGCCGTCGTGGAGAAAGGAGGGGTCGCGTATATCGCGCACCCCGTCTTCATCGCCTTTGCCCGGCACGGCAATGCGGCATATCGCTGGCTGCTAGGGAATACCCTCAATCGGATATTGCCCGACCCGCTGATCCGCGCGGAAGGGCCGACGGGGATGGAGGTGACTGTAGCCAGGCAGGGGAGGCAAACCATCGTGCATCTGCTGCATTATTCGCCAGAACGGCGAACGCCGCAGTTGGATCTATTGGAGGACGTTGTGCCGCTGTATGACGTAGAGATGTCGGTGTTGTTGGGGAAAAAGCCAGGACGGGCCTATGTCGCGCCGAGCGGCGAGGAGATCGCGGTGATGTACGAAAAAGGACGTGCAAACGTAGTTGTGCCCGAAGTGAACGGACATGCGATGGTCGTTTTTGAATAACGCCGTCGCCCGGGCCGAACAAATATGGGGATGGATACAATTTATTTGGCTCAAGGCTTGGGATTTGCCTTGCGAGTGGTAAGGTATATGACTGACCTGGTGTGGGGGCCTAGAATTCGTTTGTTGAGGAGCCAATGTCCAATCCAAGCAATCCCGTCAGTCCGGCCCTCAGGCAAATCCGCCATGATCTCCGCGGGCGCATCAATGCGATGCAGTTGTGCATCTCGGCGCTCCCCGTGGCGGCGGATAAAAACGAGGCGATCGAGTTCATTGATGACGTGATCAAACTCTGCGACCGGGTCAGCGAGCTGGTCGATCAGCTTGAACATGCATTGGATAATCCCAGTTAGGGCAAACAGGTCGTGGCAGATCTACCAGAATACAACCGCAGTGGCGTGGACTATCGCGCACCGATGCCGCGCCCCAAGGTGCGCGGGGTGACGATCGATTTTCACTGCCATCTCTTCGCGGCGCGTCATGCCCCGGACTGGTTCGCGGCGGCGGATCATTACGGCCTGGATTGCTTCGTGACGATGACCCCGCTCGAAGAAGCAACCGTCCTCCAGCGCGAACATGGCGACCGCGTGCAGTTCATCGCGGTTCCTAAATGGCAGGAATTCAACGTCGACGACTGGCTCAGGCGGATCGAAGCGTTCTACAACATGGGCTCGCGGATCATCAAAATCCACGCCGCCCCGCAGACAATGGCGGCGCGCGGATACACGCTGGAGTCGCCGGAAATTCAGCGCGTGCTCAAAGAGGCCGTCGATCGCAAGATGGTCATCATGACCCATCTCGGGGACCCGGATACCTGGTACGAATCCAAGTATACCGATCACGCGAAATTCGGGACGCGCGACGAGCATTACCGCATGTGGGAGCGTGTGCTGGAACAGTTTCGCGGGCATCCGTGGGTCGGCGCGCATCTTGGTGGCAATCCGGAGAATCTCACGCGCTTGCAGCATCTGCTGGATACCTATCCCGACCTGATGCTGGATATCTCGGCGACGCGCTGGATGGTTCGCGAAGTGAGCCTGCGCCGCGATGCCGCCCGGGAGTTTGTCATTCGCAATCAAAGCCGGCTGATCTTCGGCTCAGATCAAGTTTCTGGAGATGACCGAGGATTTGATTTCCTGGCGTCGCGCTTCTGGGCGCACCGCAAGCTATGGGAGACTGCGTACATCGGGCCTACGCCCATTTATGATCCCGACGTGCCAGCCGACAAGCAGCCCATATTGCGGGGATTAGCGCTACCCGACCAGACAATTCAGCGGCTATATCACGACAACGCGATCGAACTGCTGGCCAAGGCAAATATGTCGTTTCCCGGCTGGGGCTGAATTAATCCGCCAGAAACAGCGGAATGTCGTACATTTTGCCGTCAGTGTAGACTTCGACGGTTTTGATCGGATGCCGGCCGCTGTCGGTGGTGAACCAGTTCCCCCGTTCGTCGCGGAACATGGAGAACTGCAGACGCTTGAGTGAATCCTTCGGCCAGGCGGAGACGGAAACGACATACTGGCGGTTGATCCAGACTTCGACATCTTTCCAAGGGGTATCCGAAAGATTGGCGATGCCGACGTATTTGAACATGTAATCGACTTCCGCGCGGGCATCGGTCGTTCCGCGCGGGGCAGAGTCTTTATAAGGGAACCGATTGGCCGCATCGGCGGTGAACTGCTTGTCCAGCTTGCGAAGCGACGGATCCTGATTGGGAAGGAAGCCGGTCCGTTCCATGCAGCCGGCGAACAGAATGGCCGGGAGGAGGAGGAATAAACTCAGCGGATGTCGAAACATGGGGAGAGGCCTTTCATGCAGGATCGCGGTGATCCATCAATTGTTATCCAAAGAATGCAATAAATCTAACAGAAAAATTCCCCCATGCATCGGGGAAAGTCTGCTTGATGGAAATTCGTTCACGCCCTAGCGTAGCATGAGCAAAGAAGGAAGACGCTATGGGTGAGCAGAATTCGACCGACAAATTCGTGGATGTTTTATCGTCCCTGGGCCGGCAGGCGCTCCGTTTGAATGCAGCGGAGGCGTACGAAAAACTGGTGATCCGCGAAGCGGCGGGGAACCCGGAAGCCCAAACGCTGCTCGGCCATTGTCGGCCGCAGGATTTGTTATCGGTGCCCGTGAAAAATCCGGATGACGGCAATGCTGTGCTGTCCGGGTTGTGGCTCTGGCACGACTGGCTGGATGCGTCGCATCTGATTTCGCAATCGCTCCCATCGGCAACGGGGAGTTTTTGGCACGCCATCATGCACCGCCGCGAGGGGGATTTCTCCAACGCGAAGTATTGGTACGACCGCTGCGCCAAGCATCCGATTCTGCCGGCGATATTAGCGCAAGTGATGCCGATCGTCGGCCCGATGCCGGCGGATAAAACCATCCTCAAGCTGACCATGCACGGCTGGAATCCTCATGCGTTTGTGGATCTGGTCGAAAAGGTTCATGACAAGCCCGGTGATCCCTTCTATCGCCTGGCGGTCTCCGTGCAGCAGCTTGAGTGGCGAATGTTGTTTGATCATTCCATCCGCCAAGCGACCGGGACCGGTGCTGGCATACAGTTTTTTACGCCAGAATCGCATGGCGGGTGAATTTTGGATGATTTGCACATGGTTGATCTCTTGACCGGGAAGTTCGAAAAGCTCAAAACTAGCGATCTGTTCGACGGCACCGCCCATCATCCTGAATGGCTCATGTGACGTCGGGTGTCATTTCCCGCTGCAAAAAAAGTGAGGCCTTCATGTCGCCGACTTCGGAAAATTCGCGCCGTCAGATACTCAAAATGACCGCCGCCGCCGCCGGAGCGCTGGCAGCAGCACAACTCGGCATCGCCCAAACCACCGAAACTCCCGCCGCCGCTATTCCGACACCCGAGACCACCTGGAACGGTGGCATGCCCTACCGCAAACTCGGCAAGACCGGCGAAGTTGTCTCGCTGCTAGGCCTGGGCGGTTTTCATATCGCCAGCGTTCCGACACTCGATGAATCGATGCGCCTGGTCCGCTCCGCCATCGATCGCGGCATCACGTTCATGGATAACTGCTGGGATTATCACAACGGCAAGTCCGAAGTCTGGATGGGCCAGGCGCTGCGCGATGGCTATCGCGCCAAGGTCTTCCTCATGACCAAAGTCGACGGCCACACCAAAACCCTTGCCGCCAAGCAGATCGACGAATCGCTCAAACGCCTGCAAACCGACCATATTGATTTACTGCAACACCACGAAGTAGTCCGGCCTGATGATCCCGAAAAGATCTTCGCCGACGGCGGCTCCCACGAAGCCGTGCTGGAAGCCCAGAAAGCCGGCAAGATCCGCTACATCGGTTTCACCGGCCACAAAGACCCGGCGTATCACCTGCACATGCTGGAGATGTGCGAAAAGAACAATTACCCGCTGACGTCGGTACAGATGCCTTTGAATGTGCTGGATGCGCATTTCAAGAGCTTTCAAAAGCAGGTCCTGCCGGTGCTGGTGAAGAAGCAGATTGCCCCGCTGGCGATGAAGACATTTGCCGCCGGCGGAATTATCCGCAACAAGATCGCCACGCCGGTCGAGTGCTTGCATTACGCCATGAGCCTCCCGGTGGCGGTCACGATCTCCGGCATGGATTCGATGAAGGTGCTGGAACAAAATCTGGCGGCGGCGCAATCCTTCAAGCCGATGTCGCCCGAGGCGGTCGCCGAACTGCTCGGCCGCACCCGCGCCATGGCCGAGGGCGGAAAATACGAACAGTTCAAAATGACCCGAGGCTTTGACGGGACCGATCGTCACCCGGAATGGGTCAGTTGATATCTTTATCTTGCCGAGAGCTTCGATTGGAAGACCTTTGATATATGGACACATCTCTCTATACTGTTGGGCTCGTTACTGAGCTTTAGAGGAGAGACGATGCCCATGTCATCAAAATCGGTTCGCGCATTGATCCTTGCGGTTATGCCGATGTTGGCGATTCCCGTTGCAGCCCAGGCAGATTCGCTGAGCCAGGCATTTGGTTATAATCTTTTTATCCTGAATGACTTAAATCAATCGGGAACGGATACGCAAGGCAAGGTTGCCGTGGGTCGTAACGCAACCATCAGCTCATTTTCCGTCGCCTCGCAACTCCCGGCTGATTCGGCAACTAATTTTGTCGTCGGCGGCAGTGTCAGCCAAACCGGTGGCACGGTGAATGGATCGGCGATCTCCGGTGCGGGGTATTCTTTCTCCAGTGCCTCGATCAGCGGCAACCTCTATACCGCCGGCGATATCATCCAGAATCAAGGCTCGGTCGGAAATGTGGTCGCCGGCGGAAATTATACCGTCTCGCAGGCGGGCCCGCAGAGCGCATTGGTCGGCGGCACGTTTACCCAGACCAGCGGGTATATCCCGGGCAATGTGACCGTCGGCGGGGATGCAATCCTGAATAATCCCAGTGCCGGCGGCTATTACCATGTTAATGGCTCGGTAACCATCACTGGTGGTGGGTCGGCTGGTGGCGGCATTACCTATGGCACAACCTACTCCGGGTACAGTTACTTCAATCCCGTTCAAGTGGCTCCGGTGCCGGTCGATACATCCGCTTACACGACCCTGCCGATTAACTTTACAACGGTTGCCGCCGACTTGAATGCGGCTTCCACCTACTGGGGATCCCTCGTCGCCAATGGGTCGACGGCTATCTCGTTCAGCCAACTGACGCTGACCGGCACCGACGCAAATCTGAATATTTTCGATCTGACCGCCGCCCAACTGAGTTCCATTTCCACGCTGGCGTTTTCCGTTCCCGCGGGGTCGACGGCATTGATCAATGTCGACGGTGCAACGGTCAACCTCGGGCCGTTCGGTTACGGGACGATCACCGGCCTGGATGCCGAGCACATTTTGTATAACGCCTTCGATGCCGGCACAGTGAACATGAGTGGGATCGGGCTCGAAGGTTCGCTGCTGGCTCCTGGCGCGTCGGTTAATTTTGCCAGCGGCGATATCGACGGCAGCATCATCGCCAACAATTTGTCCGGCCAAGGCGAATCGCACCTGCACCTATTCGATGGAAGCCTTCCAACACCCCCTCCGACGGCGACACCTTTTACCGCGGTTCCCACGCCTACATCCGTCGTCGGTGGCGTCATGTTGCTTTCGCTGGTGGTGCTTCGCAGGACCCGCTACGTCTGATAATCTTTTTTGCGCGGGGGCCGATTTGGCCCGCTGCAATTTGAATCGTATCTCTCCATAAGACCCTCTTGTCTTACTGGGAGATGCGCGATGGCCGGTCGGATTCTATTGTGTGCTGCGGGACTATCTTTGGCCGGTTTGGGCGCTTCACTGGTCCGGGCCGATACGCTTGGCGTCGCCAATGATTACAACGTCTTTGTCCTTGGCGATATGTCGATGTCCAACGTCGATGCCGGCGGCAAAGTCGCCGTCGCAGGCAATGCGACTTTTAACAACTACACCATCAACGGCTCCTCTTCTTCAACCAACCTCATCGTCAACGGCAACTTTACCAAAACCGGCGGCGGCACTCTCAACGGCAACGTCCTGGTTAACGGCAACGCCAACATCTCCAACCCCACCATCACCGGCAAGCTCGAAGTCAACGGCTCGACCTACATCAACCCCAACGGCGGCGGCTCCGTCAGCGGCGGCATCGTCCACAACGGCTCGTATACGGCGCCCTCCTATTTTGTCTATAACACCACTGTCACCACCGGCTATACCGCGCTTCCGTTCTCGTTCAGCGATGCCGCGACCTATCTGACTAATCAATCGTCTTTCTGGGGATCATTGACCACCAATGGGACCACCACTTCCTCCTCCGGGCATCTGACGCTGGCCGGGACGAATACGTCTTTGGACATCTTCACCGTCACCGCGGCGCAGATTCTCAGCGGGATCTCATTTGACCTTTCAGTTCCCACCGGCGCAACCGCTCTGATCAACGTCACCGGCAGCACGGTCAATTTCCAGAACTTCGGCTTCAATGTCTCCGGCGCCAACGATGAGCATGTTCTGTTCAATCTCGTCAACGCCACCACCGTCAATATCTCCGGCGTCGGCATCTATGGGTCGCTCCTGGCTCCTAATGCGACCGTCCATTTCAACAACGGCAACATTGATGGAACGCTCGTCGCCGGAAACCTCGACGGCAACGGCGAGGCCCATCTGCATCTGTTCCAGGGAGATATTTACGGACCGCCTCCGACGGTTACACCATTCACCGCCGCAGTCCCGGCGCCCGCATCGGCGGCAGGTGGAATTGCCCTGCTGGGCGGATTGCTCGCAGCACGCAAGCTGCGCTCGGCCCGATTATCCTGAAGCGGAAATCTCCTTCAGGTCCGCGCGAACATTTTCATACGTCTCATTATATGCCGCAATGCGCGAGTCCGGCTGAATCCCGCCGGCGCGACAAGCTTGGGTGTAAATCTCCGGCCACCAGTTGCGGTGCTCCGTCAATCCACGGCGCTTGTATTCCTGGTAATGCGACAGCACGCGCGACCAGCATTTGTCGCCATAATCACGGGCTTCGTTGCCGTCCTTGAATTCCTTGACATACCACTCCCGGCCGATGCGCGCGTGTAGGACTTCATCCGCCCAGTCGTAATCCTGAAACGTCGCACTGAGCGGCTCCTGTGACGCGACACCGACTTCCCATTCAAATTTTTTCCCCGTCTTGGGCATCAACCCTTGTTCAATAAAGTAGAGCACGCCATGGCGTTCCCAGGGTTTGAGCTGCGTATTGAGATTGAGCGACCAGGTGAAGTTGATCGGGATCGTGGTCCAGTCGACGCCGAGTTTGACGAAGCCGACTTCGCCCATCATCGCGTGCCGGGCTTCGTCCCAGAGCTGGCGCGTCATCGCCAGGTAATATCCCCACGGCTTGCCCGGCGTTTCGGTGATGATCGACGCCATCATCTCCGGGACGTCGATTTCACGCAGCCGCTTGTAGAACATCATCAGGACTTTGGGTGCCGGCGGATAATCTGGGTTGTAAAGAAAAGCTTCGGGGTTGACGCCGGCGTTGTAAGAGTCTTGGAATCGTTCGTCGCGCTTTGGCGTCGGATCGTAAACGTAAGGAGTAGCCGAATAGATTCTCTCGATCGGCCGCACGGCTGGTTTGTCCATGCCATCCAGCGCGCCGGCGGCAGCAAGGAGCGCGTCGAGCAAGACAAGCCATTTGGACATCGATTGACGTTTGCGCGAATCGACCAGGCAGGTAATCGCCTGATGGCCGAACGCTTCCATCTCGGTCAGTTCAAGCAGAGCAAATTTGCAGAGCCGAACGCTGGGTGCGTCGGCGAGTTTGTGGGTCTGGTCGATGTGCCGATGTAACGCCGCGCCGAGTGCGGGGATGGCGCGTTCGTAGATGCCCACGAGGAGTTCCTCGGTGGTCGGGACGTTCAAAATTTCATCAAAGAAGATTTCCAGATTCGCGTCCGGCACGACATCCAAATGCAGCGGCGGCTCGCGCATTTCGCCGACACGCTCGCGCAATGCCGCGACGTGCTCGGCGCAGAGATATCCGTGATGGCTGAAAGCGGTCTTGAGTTCGTAAATCGGCTCGGCTGTGATCCGCGCTACAAAGAGGTGATGCAGACGTTTGAACGCATAGTGATATCGCTTGAGTCGGCCGACGCATTCTTCGATGGACAGACCGGTGTTTTCGACTGCTTCGGCCATCGTGCAGACGCCGGCGAGTTCCGGGAGACCGCGATAGGTCTGATAATGCGGGGTGGACATGACGCCTCCTGTTAGGACGCTGACCATTCTACCCGCGTTTTGCCGGCATTCACGCGACCCCATATTTCGACCCGATAATCATGATAAGTGTGAGCCATTTCGAGGAGTTTGGAAATGAGTCCTGATGCGTCTGAAGGAGCGTCTGCCCCTAAGCGACTTCTGCTTTGGCCGAACAATCCCACTGACGATCCGGCGGATACGCCGACGATTACGCTGTTTGCTCCGCCCGTCAAACTGGCGACCGGGGCTGCGATTGTGTTGTGTCCGGGGGGTGGGTACGCGCAGCACTCATCGTTTGAATGTGAGCCAGTGGCGCAGTGGCTGGCGAAGATCGGGATCACGGCGCTGCTGCTGCGCTATCGTCTGGGGTCGCGCCATCCGCATCCGGCGCCGCTCCAGGATGCCGCGCGGGCCGTCAAAACTGCACGCGCCCTTGCCGCGCCGTGGAAGCTCGATCCCAATCGCATTGGCATCATGGGCTTCTCCGCCGGCGGGCATCTGGCGTCGACGCTCTGCACGCATTTCACCGAAGGGGATAAGTCAGCCACTGATCCGGTCGATCGCCTCAGTTCGCGCCCGGATCTGGCGGTGTTGATCTACCCGGTGATTACGCTGCGCGATCCGCATACCAATGCGCCCTCGCGAAAACACCTGCTCGGGGATTCGCCGACGGAGGAGCAGGTGGATCATTTGTCGAATGAGCTTCATGTGAGTCGGCGGACGCCGCCGGCGTTTTTGTTTCACACGCTGGATGACGAGCTGGTATCGGTGGAGAATTCAATGATGTACTTTGCGGCGCTGCGGGCACATTCAGTGCCGGCGGAGTTGCATGTGTATGAGAAGGGGGTGCATGGGGTCGGGCTGGCGGAGCGCGATGCTCATCTGGGGACGTGGCCGACGCTGGCGGCGCGGTGGCTGGCGCTGCATGGGTTTATGGCGTTGTCAGTTTAAAAGGCCGAGTGGTGACGGCGGTGGCGGCGCTGACGTCCCAGGCGGTGAGCCAGCGGGTGGCGATGGGCTGGAAGCCTAGGGCTTCGACGCGTTTTTCCATGTCGTGCATGTGGGCGGCGCCGTAGAAGATGGCGATATTTTTCTTGCCGGCGGCGAGGGATTTGGTCAGGACGGCGATGGCGGCTTTGTTGCGTTCGGTGACGAGGACGGAGCCGGTCGGGCCTTCGAGGGAGGCCATCTGGGTGTCGATGTCGCCGAATTCGGGGGCGATGAGCAGCTTGAGCTGGCGCGGGCGGTCGGGGCTGGCGAGGATGGCGAGGAGCTCGGGGAGGGAGATGTTGTTGAGCCGGCTGTTGGCGCTGGCGGCGGTGGGATTGAGCATCTCCTGCATCATGGACTGGAGCATGAGCATGAAGATCGATTCGCCGCGCTCGTCCTGCATGCGCGCGAAGGTTTCGGCGTCGAGGTCGGCGTGGACGAAGTTTTTGGCGTGGTAGTTGATGGCGTCGAGCTGGAATTGCAGGTGGAGGACGTCTTTGATGAAGCGCTGCAGGGCGCTGACGCCGCTGCCGGTGTGCTCGCCGGGGTCGGGGGGTTCCATGCCGGCGGGTTTGACCATTTCGTAGAGGACGGCGTCGTAGCGCGGGAAGAGATGATCGAGCGTGGCGAAGAAGGCGGGGTCGGCGACGTGGACGGCGGAGACGAGGTCGACGCGAGCGCCGGTGGCGGGGTTGTGGTAGGTGACGATGGCGGCTTCGAGCTTGCCGGCGTTGTCGTCGCCGACGTAGCGGAGGAATTTATTTTCAGCGGGCTTAGAGGTCTGGGCGGGGGCGGCGGCGGCGACGCCGAGCAGCATAAGGAATCCGATTGCGATACGCCTGTGCATCATGGGAATCTCCAGTGATCTATTTATAGGCGTCGAGAATCCTCTGGATAACAGCGGAGGTGCTTTTTCCGTGGATGAGCGGGGCGAGGGCGACGTGGCCGCCACAGGATTCGACGAAGTCCCAGCCGACGACTTGTTCTTTTTTGTAGTCGGCACCTTTGACCAGGACGTCGGGGCGGATGGATTGGATGAGGCGCATGGGGGTTTCGTCGCCGAACGGGACGAGGTAGTCGATGCTTTCGAGTTCTTCGAGGACGCTGATGCGGTCTTCTTCGGAGATGATCGGGCGTTTGTCGCCTTTAAGGCCGCGGATGCTGGCGTCGGTGTTGACGCCGACGACGAGGAGGTCTCCCTGGGACTTGGCGTACTGGAAGTATTTGACGTGACCCAGGTGGATGAGGTCGAAGCAGCCGTTGGTGAAGACGATTTTTTTGCCGGCGTTGCGGTGGCGGTTGAGTTCGGGGAGGAGCTGTTCGAGGGTGCGCTGTTTGCCGTCGCGCTGGTCGACTTCGCTCATGAGTTCGTGGACGATTTCGTCGCGGGTGATCGGAATGGAGCCGAATTTTTCGACTTCGAGCCCGCCGGCGACGTTGCCAAGGATGACGGATTCTTCCCAGGTTGCGCCGGCGGCTCGGGCGAGGGAGACGGTGGCGAGGACCATGTCGCCGGCGCCGGTGACGTCGTAGACCTGGCGCGGGCGGGTTTGCAGCCAGCGCGAGGTGCCGTCGCGGGCGACGACGTAGGAGCCGTTCTTGTCGAGGGTGATGATGGCGGCCTGGAGGTTGAGCTTTTCCAGAAGCCAGTTGGCGGCGGGGGCGTAGTCGGATTCCTGGCGAAGGGGGAGCTTGGTGATTTTCTCGGTTTCCGTGCGATTGAGCTTGATGGCGGTCGCGCCGGCGTATTTGGCGTAGTCCGCGACGAGAGCGGGGTCGACGATGACGGGGATGTTACGCTCACGGGCGAGCTTGATTGCTCCGCGGCAGACTTCTTCGGTGAGTAATCCTTTGTTGTAATCTTCGATGCAGAGGACGGAGGCGCCGTCGAGGGCGGTGGATAGTTTGGCGAGCACCTGCCGGCCGATCTCGGGAGAGATGGGGGAGGAATCTTCGTAGTCGAGGCGGATCATCTGCTGCGGGTGGCGGTGCTGGGCGGCACCGACGAGGCGCATTTTGCAGACGGTGCAGCGGCCGGGGGTTTCGACAAGGTATTGGTCGTCGCAGCCATGCTCGGCGAGTTTTTTGCGGGCGAGGGTCGCCATGTCGTCGTTCCCGACGAGGCCGACGACGCGGACGGTTGCGCCCAGGACGGCCAGGTCGGCAGCGACGGAGCCGGCTCCGCCGAGGCGGTATTCTTCTTTTTGGTAGTGGATGACGGGGACCGGGGCCTCGGGGCTGAGGCGTTCGGCGTTGCCGTAGAGATAGCGGTCGACCATGAGATCGCCGAGCAGGACGGCGGGGTGGCCGGGGAGGCGTTCGACGAGTTCGATCAGGCGTGTGGACATAGGTGTATCATTGTATCGTCGCAGGGGTGGGATCGCATGAGGGCGCGGTGGCTTTGAGTTGGAGAGATAGCGGGTTTTTGGAATGGAAACGAGGATTAGTTGGCTTCGTTTTGTTCGTTTTCATGTTGGGGGGGAGGGAAGAGATCGCAAAGTCCGCGAAGGGGGGACGCGAAGAAATCACGCGAAGAAGAGAAGATGATGACATAATGGATCCTCCTATATATACGGGTGGGGTTGCGCGAAAAGGGGGGGATGGAGGCGCACCAAAAATGTTGGATTTGGGGAAATGCTGAGGTTAATCGCGAAAAATTATTTGATGGGGAGGGGGATTGTAAGACTGGGGGTTAGCGGGGAAGGATCCCAGGGCTAAAGCCCTGGGCTTGGCAGGGGGATAGGAGGGGAATCCATTGAGGCAAAGCAGTTTTCAGGCGGAGAGGGCGGGGTAATCGGTGTAGCCGCGTTCGTCGCCGCCGTAGAAGGTGGTGGGGTCGGCCGGGGTGAGGGGGGAGCTGGTGCGGAGGCGGTGGGGGAGGTCGGGGTTGGCGAGGAAGGAGGTGCCGAAGGCGACAGCGTCGGTGAATCCATCGGCGATGGCGGATTGGGCGGAGTCGAGGGTGTAGCCGCCGTTAGCGATTAGGGTGTTTTTGAAGATTGGGCGGAAGAAGGAGACGGGGATGAGGTCGTGGGAGGCGCCGCCGTGCTTGGCGTCTTTGGGGGTGGGGGCGATGACGTGGAGGTAGGCCAGGTGGAGGCGGTCGAGTTGTTCGGTGACTTGGCCGAAGGTTTCGCGGGGGGTGGAGTCGGCCATGTCGTTGAAGGTGCTGGAGGGAGAGAGTCGGATGCCGACGTGTTCGGGGCCGATGGCGTCGGTGACGGCGGTGGCGATTTCGACAGCGAAGCGGGTGCGGTTGGCGACGGAGCCGCCGTAGCGGTCGGTGCGGTGGTTGGTGCCGTCGCGGAGGAACTGGTCGATGAGGTAGCCGTTGGCGGCGTGGATTTCGACGCCGTCGAAACCGGCACGGATGGCGTTTTTGGCGGCGCGGGCGTAGTCGGCAATGAGGGCAGGGATTTCGTGGAGGTCGAGGGCGCGTGGGGTTTCATGGGGGACCATGCCTTGGCCCGGGACGTAGACGGGGGAGGTCATGGGGATGGCGGAGGGAGCGACGGGGAGGGAATTGCCGGGCTGGTAGAAGGAGTGGGACGTGCGACCCGTGTGCCAGAGTTGGGCGAAGATATGGCCGCCGTGCTGGTGGACGGCGGTGGTGACTTTGCGCCAGCCGGCGAGTTGGTCTTCGGAGTAGATGCCGGGGGTGTTGGGATAGCCTTGGCCCTGGTGGGAGATTTGGGTGGCTTCGGTGATGATCAGGCCGGCGCTGGCGCGCTGCTGGTAGTAGGTGGCGTTGAGGTCGCGGGGGACGTTGCCGTCGCCGGCGCGGTTGCGGGTCATGGGGGCCATGATGATGCGGTTGGGGAGCTTGTAGGGGCCTACGGTTAATTCGGTGAAGAGATTTGTGTTGGTCATGGTGTCCTTTTGGATGTTTTGGGAAAAGACACTGGCAGCAAGCTGCCAGTGGCACAAAGCACAAACAGTAATTTTAGTCAGGGAGGTCTAAGAGGATTAGTTCGGCGTCGGTGGTGGCGGTGGCGTCGAGTTGGGATTCGCCTTCGATGCGGGCCTGATCACCGGCGGAGAGTTCCTGGTTGTTGAGCGTGACCGTTCCGGTGATGACGAAGAGGTAGACTTTGCGGTGGGGGTCGGTGCGGTGGACGGCGCGGTGACCCGAGGTGAGGTTGGAGACGTATATGGTCGCGTCTTGGTTGATCGTCAAGGCATCGGAGGGATGATCGGCGCCGCTGACGACGGGGAGCCAGCGGTCTTTGCGGTCGTCTACGCTGAAGCGTTTTTGGTCCCAGTGGGGCTGGCCGCCTTTGGTTTTGGGTTGGATCCAGAGCTGCATCAGGCGGACGGGGTTTTCCTGCGAGTGATTGTATTCGGCGTGCATGATGCCTTTGCCGGCGCTCATGACCTGGACTTCGCCGGGGTGGACGACGCCGCGGTTGCCGAGGTGGTCGCGGTGTTCGAGCTGGCCGTCGACGACGTAGGTGATGATTTCCATGTCGCGGTGCGGATGAAGGTCAAAGCCTTTGGCGGGTTGGATGACGTCGTCGTTGAAGACGCGGAGGGGGCCGAAGGAGACATTGGATGGGTCGTAGTAGTCGCCGAAGGAGAAATGCCAGCGTGTTTGCAGCCAGCCATGGTCGGCTTGGTAACGGTCTTCGGATTTGATGATGTTGATCATGATGAGTCTCTTTCTTAAGTTGAAACGTCAATCGTTGAAACAACTATTGGTGTAAATAAAAAGCTCACATTGCGTGTTCGCGGGCGGTTTCCAGCAGTTCGCAAAGCTGCTGGAGTTTGTCCTGACCCAGGTGGGAAAGCTGCTTGCGATGCATGGCCAGGACGGGTTCGTCGAGGTCTTTGAGGAGGCGGAGGGCGGCGTCGGTGATGGCGGTTTTGATGATTCGGCGGTCGGTGGTGTCGCGCTGGCGATGGATGAGGCCGGCTTTTTCCATGCGATCGAGGAGGCGGGTGATGTCGGGGTCGCGGGTGACCATGCGGGAGCCGATTTCGTGACAGGGGAGGCCGGTCTGGTCGCAGCGGGCGTCGGCACCGCGGAGGATGCGGAGGACGTTGTACTGGGTGGCGGAGAGGCCGACGGGTTTGAGGAGGGCGTCCATGCCTTTGGCGAGGGCTTCGGCGGTACGCATGAGGTTCAGGAAGACTTCCTGCTCACGACAGTCGAAGGGTTTGGACTTGCGAATTTCGTTCATTAGCTTGGCCATACTTCCAAACATAATATATGTTACAACGACAATTGTCAAGACGAGTTTTTGGAATGATTGTAAACCCAGTGGTTTGCGTTTGTTGTCGTGGCGGGAGTCTGCGTAGAATGGGGGGAACACTGGAAGAGGTGCAGCGATGAGCCGGCTGGATCAGCATGTGATGGCGGTGCGGAATCGGCTGATGCTTGCGCGGTTTTTGTATGCGCTGGCTTGGACGACGCTGGGGCTGGCGTCGTGTGTATTGGTGGCGATTGTGGTGGATCGGTTGTTTCAGGCGCGGTTGCCTTGGCAGCGGGTGTTTTTGTATGCGGGGGGGTTGTTGGCGGTGGTGTTTGCGTTTGCGTATGCGGTGATGAGTCGGCCGGACCCGTTTACGGCGGCGGTGGCGATTGATGAGCGGTTGAATCTGAAAGAGAAATATTCGACGGCGCTGCAGTTGCGGGGGAGTAAGGATTTGTTTGCCCAGGCGGCGGTGAAGGATGCCGAGGCGACGGCGGGGCGGACGATGGTGGAGACGCGGAGGTATTTTCCGCTGACGTTCCCGAGGCCGGCGTATGGGACGGTGGTAGTCGCGGGGCTGGCGGTGGCCGTGTCTTTTGTTTCGCCGATGGATTTGTTTGGGCATGAGGCGCAGCAGCAGCAGAGGCTGGTGGAGTCGCGGAAGATCGAAGAGGCCAAGAAGACGCTGGCGAGTGCTTATGTGAAGGTTGACGCGGCGGCCAAGGCGCATCCGGATGATGTGGCGATTCAGAATGCCAAGAAGGAACTGGAGGCGATGTTGCAGGATGCGCCGAAAGATCCGCTGGAGGCGCAGCGCAGCGCGATGAAGGCGCTGCAGGATACGAAGGATGCGGTGACGCAGAAAATTCAGGATTCGCAGGCGTTTGCCAATGCGCGGAATGAGGAGCGGCTGTTTAAGTCGATGACCCCGCCAGAGAAGGAGGAAGGGCCGGTGGCGGAGGCGCATCAGGCGTTGTCGGAGGGGAATTTCTCCAAGGCGATGGAGGATTTGAACAAGGCGACCGAGAATTTTGACAAGATGGAGAAGAAGGATCAGGAGAAGGCCGCGCGGCAGATGCAGGCGATGGCGCAGCAGCTTCAGAAGATGGCGCAGAACCCGCAGGCGCAGCAGCAGATGCAGCAGCAATTGCAGCGCATGGGGGCCAATCAGCAGCAGGCGCAGCAGATGTCGAAGCTGGTTCAGCAGTCGGCGGCGGGGAATCAGCAGGCGCAGCAGCAGTTGCAGCAGATGGCCAAGCAGATGCAGCAGCAGATGAACAATGGCCAGGGGCCGACGCCGCAACAGCAGCAGCAGATTCAGAAGATGATGCAGCAGATGCAGGCGCAGGCGGCGACGCAGCAGCAGGCGCAGGGGATGTCGAAAGCGGCGCAGCAGATGGCGCAGGCGATGCAGCAGGCGGCGCAGCAGCAGCCGGGGCAGCAGCAGCAACAGCAATCCGGGCAGCAACAGCAGCAGATGACGGCCGCCCAGCAACAGATGCAGCAGCAGATGGCGGCAATGGATGCGATTCAGAAGGATGCCCAGGCGCAGCAGGCCGAGGCGCAGGCGATCGCCGATGCGGCGGGGGATGCGGCTGGGCAGATGAATGGCGGGCAAGAGGGGGGTAAGGATGGCGGCAAAGGAAAAGGGGCCGGGAAATGGGGCGGGGGTAAAAAAGGGAATGGCGGCGGCATGGGCGGGCCGGGCAACGGAGGGGGTATGGGCGGGGAAAAAGAGATGGCACCCTATACCATTAAGGTTGAGAAAGCTCCGACCCAGGATATCGAGAATGGCAAGATCCTCGCGGCGATGCTGGTCAAGGCCGGGTCCTTGAAGGGTGAATCGAAGGAGCAGGTGAAGGAAGTGGCGCGGGCCGCCCAGCAGGATGCGACGGATGAGGTGGATCAGGAACTCATCGGCCGGGCGAGCCAGCAGGCAGTGAAGGGGTATTTTAATTCAATTGAACAAGATGCATCCAAGTGATCTGTGCGAGCAGCTTCAAGAGGAAAAACAACGATGACGCAACAACAAGTCCCCGGCGTTGACCCCGCGGTTCAGCAGGCCTGCGACCAATTCCGCCACGACTATCACGCGGTGCAGCAGGAAATTTCCAAGGCGATTGTCGGGCATGAGGACATCATTGATGGCGTGCTCACCTGTCTGTTCACGGGTGGGCATGCGCTGCTGGAGGGGGTGCCGGGGCTGGGGAAGACGGCGCTGATTCGGTCGTTGTCGCAGGCGCTGAATTTACAGTTTAATCGCATTCAGTTTACGCCGGATTTGATGCCGGCGGATGTGATCGGCACCAATGTCATCATGGAGAATGACCAGGGGCACCGGGCATTTCAGTTCATGGCGGGGCCGATCTTTTCGCAGATGCTGCTGGCGGATGAAATCAATCGCGCGACGCCTAAGACACAGTCGGCATTGCTGGAAGCGATGCAGGAAAAGCAGGTGACGGCAGGGGGGCAGATTCGGAAGTTAGTTGAGCCGTTTTTTGTGATGGCGACACAGAATCCGCTGGAGCAGGAGGGGACGTATCCGCTGCCGGAGGCGCAGCTCGACCGGTTTTTCTATAAGTTGATTGTGCAGTATTCGGGGCGCGATGAGCTGCATGAGATTTTGAATCGCACGACGACGGGATATACGCCGCAGATCAATCCGGTGCTGGATAGCGCGAAGATTATTCAGCATCAGGGGCTGGTCCGCCGGGTGGTGATCGCGCCGCATGTGCAGGACTATGCGATCCGCTGCACGCTGGCGACGCATCCCAGCGGGGTTTACAGCATCCCGATGACCAATCAATTTCTTCGCGTTGGCGTCTCTCCGCGCGCGGCTCAGGCGATCACGCTGGCGAGCAAAGTGCGAGCGCTGCTGGATGGGCGCTTTCATGTGAGTTTTAAGGACATTAAGGAAGTCGCCATCCCCGCGATGCGGCATCGCGTAATCCTTAATTTCGAAGGCGAAGCCGAAGGCATCACTACTGACATGGTGCTGGAAAAGATCCTCGCCGAGACACCGCAGTCGATCGAAAACGAGTTTGCCACTGCGAAAGCGTGATGCGATATGTCCGCTGGTCGCGGCAATCTCGTCGTTCGGTTTCTCCGCGCCATGGTCATCCCCATGGCAATCTTCGCGGTTTGGTCAGCGGTGGACCGGATCAATGGGTTGAGCCGATGGATTGTGCTAGCGACGACCGCGGGGCTGCTGCTGGTTCTGCTGTTGGCGATGATCTGTTTCCGCTCGGGGCGAATCTTTTTAAGGCGCTATTTCTCGCGTATGCCCGAAACGGAATTCGGCGTCGCCCCGCCCATTTGTGCCCATTGCGGCTACGATCTTCGCGCCAGTCCCGATCATTGCCCGGAATGCGGTCGGCCGGTCAATCCCGTCGACCGCACTATTATTCAATATCTCACGCGCCTCCGCCGAAAATCGCAGCAAGACGCATCGGCCGGCTCAGAGTAGAATGCGGTTTACGATGAAGACTTCATGCCGATCGTTTTTTGCTGCCGGTCTGATATTTGGCGGGTTAGCCTGCGCGCCGGTCGTGCAGCCCAAACTCAACGGCCTGACGCCCAACGACGCCGACGCCATTGCCATTCTCGCCGTGCGGACGTCCGAGAGCGATCCACATTTGCAGCTCGACGTATTCGACACGCATCCGACCCAGAGTGGCAACTACACCGTCTCGTTGCAGAGTAAGACCACATCCACCACCGCCAATCACTGGCGAGTCATCATTCATCCCGATCGTTCCGCGGAGGTGGTGCGTGCTGAAACCGCGCTGACGGAGCCAAAGACAATGCACGCCAATCCCGATGCGTTGAAGGGAGACACGCGCCTTTCCACTCCGCCGGCGCCTGAGCGTGCGCGCATCATTCCTTCCGAATAAAGCGAGCTATTCCCATGGCCAGATACTTCGTCCCGCAAAATGTCGGTCGTGTCCGCATCGCTAAAAGCGTCGGCGGAATCTGGGTTGTCTGGAATGGCAAACAGAATTCCAAGCACGAATTTTCGATCCCCTGCCGCACACGCGAGCAAGCGACCGAGGTCGCCAAACGCATCAACGCCGGTGAACGCGGGGATATCGACGTCTTCATCGGCTAGGAGCTATAATTCCTTAGCTCTTCGGGTCGGCTCTCGTTTACAATGTGCAAACACCATGACAGTCAGCCAAGCCCCAGCCGAGCGACAATCCCTCCTCTCGTCCGATTTCATGGCACGGCTGGATCAATTGGATTTGGTCAGCCGCAAGCTTCTGGCCGGCAAGCTTAAAGGTGAACGCCGCTCGAAACGCCGCGGGCAGTCCGTGGAATTCGCCGACTATCGCAACTACGTCGTCGGCGATGATCTGCGATTTATCGACTGGAATATCTACGCCCGCCTCGACAAGCTTTTTCTTAAGCTTTTTCTTGAAGAGGAAGATCTTTCGCTGCACATCCTTTGCGATGTCTCCAAGAGCTGCGATTTTGGCAATCCGAATAAAGCCCATTACATCAAACAGGTCGCGGCGGCTCTGGCCTATGTCGGGTTAGCCAACTACAACCGGGTGACGCTGACAGCGATGGCGGATGGCATTGTCGCGGAGACTTCGCCATTGCGCGGGCGGACGAAGGTGCCGCAGATGCTGGATTTCATCGATAAGCTCGAGCCACGGGGCAGCTCGGATTTTTCGGCGGCTTGTAAACGATTCGCCTTGCAGAATCGCAACAAGGGCGTCTGTGTTGTGCTCTCTGATTTCTTCGACAAATCTGGCTATGAGAACGGCCTACGCTACGTCACCAGCGGCAAGTACGATCTATTCGCCGTGCAGGTGCTTTCGCCAGAGGAGATCGAGCCGACATTGCAGGGGGATTTAAAACTGATCGATATCGAAGACGATGATCCGGCCGAGGTTTCGATCACGCAGGCGTTAATCAAGCGGTATAAGGCGAATCTCAATGCGTATTGTCTGGGGTTGAAGGAATTTATTACCCGCCGGGGGGGGACGTATCTGTTCAGTTCGACGGCGGTGCCGTTTGATACGCTGGTGCTGAACTATCTGCGCGAGCGGGGATTGCTGGGATAAGAATTATTTAGCCACCGATGGGGCACCGATGAACACCGATAAGAGATTTGATCAGATTACGGAGACGATCATTGGATTGGCGTTCAAAGTTCATAATAAGCTTGGCGGGGGATTTTTGGAGAAGGTTTATAAGAATGCTTTGGCATATGAACTGCGAAAGGTAGGTTTGAATGTGCAAATTGAGGTGCCTTTGCCTGTGATTTATGAGGATGTAGTTGTTGGCGAATATATTGCTGATCTAATTGTCGAAGGAGTTATTTTAATCGAATTGAAGGCGGCCAAGGGAATCGACGACGCTCATCTTGCACAGTGCATCAATTATCTCGCTGCGACCAAGCTTCCCGTCTGTCTCTTGATCAATTTTGGCAAACGTGTTGAGGTCAAACGTATCGCCGGTCCCACGCTATCCTGATTTTCTTATCGGTGTTCATCGGTGCCCCATCGGTGGCTAAACTTATTTCTTATATGCCCAGTTTCCTGAACATCTTCCCCGCAGCCATCGCCGCCGCGATAGCCATTCCGGCACTCATTATCCTTTACTTTCTCAAGCTCCGCCGGCGCGAGATGGCGGTTTCTTCCACGCTGCTTTGGAAGAAGGCGATTCAGGATTTGCAGGTCAATTCGCCTTTTCAAAAATTGAAGCGGAATCTTCTCCTTTTGCTGCAATTATTGTTGCTGATCGCATTGCTGCTGGCACTCTCGCGCCCCGTGACGCATCTGGCACGTTCCGCCGGCAAAATGACCGTAATTCTCGTCGACCGCTCGGCGTCTATGAGTGCTAAGGACATCAATAATGGCCGCTCGACTCGTCTTGATGAAGCCAAACGCCGCGCCAAAGACCTGGTTTCTTCCCTTGATCGTGGCGACTACGCAATGATCATCGCCTTCGATGATTCCGCCGAAACGCTGCACCCATTCACCACCGACGCCCAGGCACTCCGCTCGGCCATCGATTCCATCCAGCCGACCGATCGACCGACCAAATTAAAGCTGGCGTATCAGCTTGCCGAGGCGCAATCCAATTTTAACCCGGAACAGCTTCGCGTCGTCCAGAAGCCCACCGTTTGGCTTTTCTCCGATGGCAACGCCAGCGACGCTAAAGATCTCGAACTTCGGGCCGAATTGAAATACGACCCCATCGGCTCGTCCACCTCTTCCAATGTCGGCGTGGTCGCTCTCTCGGCTAAGCGAAATTATGAAACCCCCACCCAGGTGCAGGTCTTCGCCCGTCTGGCGGATTTTGGCCCGACGCCGGTGAAGGCGCAGGTGCAACTCTCGATAGCCCCGATCGACCCGGCCAATCCTTCCAAGCTCGATTTCCAGGTCATGCGTATCGCCGACACGCAGTTGCTTCCCGAGCATTGGTCCGAGCAGGATCGCCAGACGGCTGAAAAAGATCAGGGGCTTTCCGCCCGCGATTCTGTCGAGTTCAACGTCGATCTGACCACCGCCGCGGTCATCAAAGTCGAACAGATGCGCAAAGAAGGAGACGCCCTCGCTGCGGACGATGTGGCTACTGTGGTCGTCCCGCCTCCCAAGAATTTGCGCGTTCTCTTGGTCACCGACGGCGACTATTTCCTTGAAAAAGCGATCAATTCTCTCTCTCTCAAAGATCCGATCACGATCGATCCGCTGGCATACGAAGCCAGCTTCGACCACACCGACGATTCCAACCCCGCCAAGTTCGACGTCATTGTTTTTGATCGGTATAAGCCGCAGAAACTTCCTGTCTCTGGCGCGTTCATGTATTTCGGCACCGTCCCCGATCACCTCAAGCTCAAAGCCGTCATGGACGGCGACCATTTCGCCACCATCAAAGGCTCCGAAGTTCTCGACTGGCGGCGCAGCCACCCGCTGCTGCGTCATCTCTCGCTGGCCAAGGTTGAAGTCGCGGAGCTGATCAAGCTGAATGTGCCGCTGGAGGACGAAGTCCTCGTTGACGGCACCGCCGGCCCGCTGATGGTCCTGCACCGCGAAGGCCGACAGATTCATCTCGTCGTCGCGTTTGATTTGCTGCAATCCAACTGGCCGCTGCGGGTCAGCTTCCCGGTCTTCATGCAGAACGCCATGCAATTTCTCGCCGTCGGCTCGGAAATGGGCGTACGCGAATCCTATTCCCCCGGCTCAACGCCGCGCATCCCGCGTATGAATATCGATCGCGTCGACCCCAATCTCAAGCAAGTCCGCCTCGACAAGCCCAACGGCACCACGCTGCTCACCATCCCACAGACCGGCGATTTCGCGTTGCCGCCGCTCGATCAGGTCGGCGTCTACACCACCACGCCGGCGATTCCCCAATACGAGCAGATCGCCGTCAACCTTCTCGATGCCAACGAATCCGATCTGACCCCCGCCACCTCTCCGCCCGGCGGGGTTGGCGAATCCCTCGCCCAGGCTGGTGGCAAATCGCGCCTGGAACTCTGGTGGTGGCTCATCGCCTGCGGCGCGCTTCCGCTGCTGCTGATCGAGTGGATCGTCTACACCCGCCGCGTTCACGTTTAATACTTCAGCAGTAATGCGGCGATTGCATCATGGTGCATCAATTTGGCGTAATCGCCGGCCGTTTTTCCTGACTTGTCTCGCGCACCTACATTTGCTCCTAGCCCCAATAACTGCCGGCAGGTCGTCTCGTCTCCTATGACCGCTGCAATGTGCAGGGCGGTCCATCCCTGATCATCCACATCATTTGCGCCAACTCTTTTCGCCAGCGCCGATAGCGCCCCTGCTGATGCGTGTGCTGCCGCCCAGTGCATCGGTTTCCATCCTCCCCAAGCCTCCCGCGTCGCTAGCGCCGGCTCCGCCGCCAATAATTTTTCCACGGCCGGTTCGTCATCATGCACAACCGCCAGAAACAATTCCCGCATTGGCCCCGTATCTTTCGACCACCACTCCACAAACCCGCGCATATATTTGACCTTGGCTTCCAGCACGCGATCCGCTCGTGACCATTGCTCAATCTCCCCGGCCTCTTCCGGCACCATCAGGCATGCAAAGATCTCTGCCTTGTCCTCTTCCAGGCCGCTGGTCGCATACTGATCCACAAACCCGGCAAGCGGATGAACAATATTTCCCGGGTCGGTCGCGCTGTCCTGATCAAATCGGCCGCCCTCACCATATTTAAAATCCGGCGGGTTCATCACCATCCACTTGGGATCGCGAAAATAAAAATCCCCCGCGAGATTGAATTCGATCAGATGATAAAATTCATGGTGAATTGCATGCCGGAGATAACGCCGATCTTCAGGCGTATCAATATCGATCACCAGCGTATCTCCACTCTGCAACACCACCGCTCCACGCGGCTGTTTTTCCACCGTCAAGTGCCGCACCGACCAGATGTGTTTTAATCCACTGTTGCCAATAAATACCGGCGTGTATTCCCCCAATTCCTTCTCCACTACTTTCTCAAACCGGTCTTCTTTCGCGGCATTTGACGTTGTCAGCACATCATATTTCGCCCAGGGATCATCCGCCTGTTTTGCCGGTCCGATCTCGACGCCTTGCGCCCCCGGCGTCATCAGCAGCAAAAGCAAAAGCGTCATCCGGCGAATCATGGCCTGATTCTACTTTGCCCGAGGGTGCTTCCCCAAATTCGGGAGAAACGCTGCGAATAGTCCCAACAGCGGCAGATACCCACAGACATTAAACACAAACTCAATGCTGGTCATATCCGCCAATTTCCCCAGCGCCGCCGACGCGACCCCGCTCACGCCAAACGCAAACCCAAAAAACAATCCTGCCACCATCCCCACATTTCCCGGCATCAGATCCTGCGCAAAGACCAATATAGCGCTGAACGCCGACGCCAGCACGAGGCCGATCACCACCGTCAATATCGCCGTCCCCGTCAGCCCCACATGCGGGAGCAAAATCGTAAAGGGTGCGACCCCTAGAATGGACACCCAGATGACAATCTTCCTACCAAACCGATCGCCCAGCGGACCGCCCAGAATCGTCCCGGCCGCCACGGCGAAGAGAAACACAAAGAGATAAACCTGAGAAGCCCGCACAGACACGTCAAAGTGATGAATCAAATAAAACGTGTAATAATTCGTCAGGCTGATCAGATAAAAATACTTCGACACAATCAGCAGCATCAAAATCGCCAGCGAAATCCTCACCCGCCCGCGTGGCAGCGCCTCTCCGCTAGAGTGAACAGGCTTCGCCTTAGGTTTCATCTGATGCCGATTGCGCGCATACCATCCGCCGACCTGCGCCAGCACCACAATCCCCAGCAGCGCTAGTAATGAAAACCACGCCAGCGACTTTTGCCCGTGCGGCACGATGATCCACGCCGCCAGCAATGGCCCGAGCGAACTTCCGGTATTTCCGCCGACTTGAAACAGCGACTGTGCAAAGCCGTGCTTTCCCCCGGCGGCCATGTGCGCCACGCGCGACGCCTCTGGGTGAAAGACGGATGATCCCGCCCCGACGAGCGCCGCCGAGCAAAGCAGTTCGGTCAGATTCCCCGCGCGCGACAGCCACACGAGTCCCAGCAACGTAAACGCCATCCCGACCGACAGCGAATAAGGCTTCGGATGGCGATCGGTATAAAACCCGACCAGCGGCTGAAGCAGCGACGCCGTCATCTGATAGGTCAGCGTAATCAATCCGATCTGCGTAAATGTCAGATCGAACGATTGCTTCATGACCGGATACATCGCCGGGATCAGCGACTGCATCGTGTCATTGAGCAAATGCGAAAAGCTCAGTGTAAACAGAACCCCCAGCGCCGTGCGCTGGACCAGCTCATTTTCGCCCGCCGCCGGGACCACATCTTCGGGAATCTGGCTCATGGACGAGGACTTACTTCGATTCTTCAATCTTGATCGAGGTAATGGTGTCCCCCTTCTCGATCTTGTTCACCACATCCTGCGATTTAGAGTCGTGTACCTGTCCGAAGATCGTGTGATGCCCATTCAGCCAAGGCGTATCTTTATGTGTAATAAAGAATTGTGATCCATTGGTATCCGGCCCGGCGTTCGCCATTGCGAGCACCCCCGCCTTGTCAAATTTGTGCGGATTCTTGTCGGGATCGACTTCATCCTCAAACTGATACCCCGGCCCGCCGCTGCCGGTCCCGGTCGGGTCTCCGCCCTGAATCATGAAATCCGGGATCACGCGATGGAAGGTCAGGCCGTCGTAAAACCCTTCTTTTGCCAGGAAAACGAAGTTATTAACGGTTTTCGGCGCTTCCTTGGCGAACAGGTCCAGAGAAATCGTCCCCTTGGAGGTGACCATTGTTGCGGTATAGGTCTTGGCGGGGTCGATCTTCATTTCCGGGGGCTTTTCGTACTGCTTCTTATCCGCCGCCACCAGCGCCAAAGCCAACACCGCCGTCGCCAATATCGTTTTACGCATGACCGGAGACTCCTTAATTAAGGAGCCAAATGTAATCGGGAACCCCCTTGGATGCACGCAACTGTGTGCGATGTCATAAGGCATTGATAATAAATATCTTATAACGAAAAATAGGCGAACAAAACAATCACGATTTGCAGTGAAATCGCCAGCGTCGCGGGCAAAATCCATTTTCCGCGCGGCTTCACCGGCTCACTTTGAACCGTCCGCGTGCTCTCCCGGGCTCGATGCTCCACCACGGCGATGATCAAATTCGCCTCAAAGCGCTTGATCCCGAGCCCTTCCGCCTTTTGGATCAGCGTCATGCGCTGCGAATACCGCAAAATCCCCGATTGGATCGCCTCTTCCACACTTTCGGCAAACTCCCACGCCACCGGCGACCCGCCCGTCAGCGAGGGATTCATCGGCCTAATCTCGGGCTCTTGTGATCCCGATAACTCTTTGAGCTTGCGCTGCAGAAAAACCGGCTGATGGGCGTACATCCGGCGCAGCCGGCGCGCCCTGCGACGATATTCGTCGGTGGTGCTGGCGGATTCCCGCCGGGAGGTGTTGCCGATTGAACGTGAAGACCCGATCATTCGCCCCCAACTCTACAGGCTCCTGGCTCGGACGTGAGCCTAAAATCTCCGCCAGCGACAGGTGAACCCGATTTATCGAACGCCTGTAGGGTTTATACCGCCTATGCCGCGATCCGGAATTGACGATTAACATGCAAAAGTCCTCTTATATCTGGCTGAAACGCATCTACGCCACCGTGGCGATTGTTCTGGTGCTGGTGATCCTGGCGACCGCGATCGGATACCGAAAACTGCATGGCATACCCGACTGGTACACCATGCGGACGATGACCGCCGGCGAGCTTGCCGCCGCCGCCCATCGCGTCGAGGACAAGCTGGCCAACATGCAAAACTGGGCCGCCGAGCAGCACGCCCGCGAGTCTGCCCAAATCAAATCCGGCAACCCTGCGCCCACCACGATGGCCGCCAGCCAACCGGCCAATACCACCACGATTGAGTTCACCGAAGACGAGCTCAATGCCTTCTTCCAGAAGTGGGTTACCTCTGCGGGTTGGGCGGACAAATTTGGCAAATATGTCACAGATCCCGCGATTTTCCTGCAGGATAACCATGTTATTCTCGCCGGCACGATCAAAGAAATGAATACACTGGCCAGCGTCCATTTCGAGCCCAAGCTTGATGCTGCGGGCAATATGAACATGGAACTGACCCAGGTGCTTGGCGGTAACCTTCCGCTTCCCAAAGCCGTATGGTCTTCCCAGAAGGACAAACTAATCAACGCCGCCAGCCAGCAATTGCCGCATTGGCAGAAGCAAGCCGCCATTTCCCCCAATGGCACGGCCAATCTCGATGCCGTCTCAGCGGGGATGACCGAAGTGCTGATTCACATTCTTCAAAACGAGCCTTTCGCCCCGGTGATTTTTCTCCCGGTGGCAGGTCACGGTGCTATTCCCGCGCGCATGACCGCGGTTTCGGTTGTCGACAAGACCATGTCGATCACCGTCACGCCGATGAGTCCTGTTGATCGCGAGGCTTTCCTGGCCCACCTCAAAGGTGCTCCCGAACACGCTGCGATGGGGCATTAGAAAAGCCCACCGACCGCGGTCGGTGGGCATTCGAAAAGCATTGTGCGTTTGAGCAGCTTTTGCTGCGCTTCAGGCAACTCCTGCGCTGGCAGAGAATGTTGCGCCCCCGCGCAGCTTTCAACACGTCCGACAAAATTGCTGCACGTAACTCGTGCTCCATCGCAAACTTGTCAGCAGTGCAGAATTATTTTTTTTGTGCTGGCACGGCACTCTGGCACGGGGGTTGTTCTTACCCAGCGGGCTATCAGAGTTTCAGGAGCACGACTATGGCAGATGCAACGCAAGACCTGGGATCACGCATCGTTCAGGCAGCCCGCCTGGCGGTGGCGATGCATCTTGCTCAGTCATGTTCCCAAGTTGACTCAACCGGGCGGACCACGATCGCGATCGGCGGAGCCGGTCCCCGTTTGCTCATGGATGAGCCCCGGTCTGCCCAACTGATGACGGGCGAGCGTCCCAGGCGCTCGGCCCCGTCAACTTCCCTCGGAGACGCGGAGGCGGCGTGAACTACGGACTCTATTTATCCGCAACGGGTGTCATGGCCTCGTCCTATCGCCAGGACGTGATCGCCAACAATCTGGCTAACTCGGAAACCAACGGCTTCAAACGCGACCTGGCGGTCTTCCACGAACGCCAGACCGAAGCCAAGGAACGCGGCGCGGGTTCTTCTTCCAATCCCCTTCTGGAAAATCTCACCGGGGGCATGTTCGCCAGCCCGACGCTGGTGGACCATAGCCAAGGGGATCTCGAATCCACCGGCCATGCGTCTGACGCCGCCATCGAAGGCTCTGGCTACTTCATGGTCGACGACCACGGCACCCAACGCCTGACGCGCAACGGGCAGTTCCTCACCGACGCTTCGGGAAATCTGATCGTCGGCGACGGCAGCGGCCAGCGCGTTCTCGACTCGGATAGAAAGCCGATCAACTTCGACTCGCGCCACCCGATTGACATCGGCAAGGACGGCACCATCAGCCAGCAAGGCAAAGCCGTCGCGCGCATCGGTGTGTTCGATGTCCCCGATCCCAACAAGCTCTCCAAGCATGGCGGAACGCTGATGGACTATCCCGAAATGGATCAGGCCAAAATCTCCGCGAACTCTGTGATCCACAGCGGATCGCTCGAACATTCCAATGTCGATCCGGCGGTTGAACTCACCCAACTCATGTCCGCGCAAAGAGAGTTGGAGGCAAACGCCAACATGATCCGATATCAGGACCAGACACTCTCCCGTCTGGTCAACGACGTCGCCAAAATTAGTTGATGATGTTGTAAAACCAGCGGGAACGCGTCGGCGGAGCCGACGCTTAACCCGTTCAAGGACGAACGCACATGGCGATCACCGCACTCAATTCCGCCGCTACAGGTTTGCGGGCACTTTCGACCCGCATCGACGTTGTCGCCAACAACCTGGCCAACGCCGAAACCACCGCCTTCAAAGGCTCTCGGGTCAACTTCGAAGACCTGATGTACCTCCAGCAAAAGCAGCCAGGCACGACCAGCGGGAACGGGGAAATCGCGCCGTCGGGCATCTATGTTGGTCTGGGCACCAAAATTTCCAATACCCAGATCGACCTCGATCAAGGGTCGATGGAAAATACAGGCCGGGCGCTGGACGTGGGTATTTCGGGCAACGGATTTTTCAAGGTAAAAATTCTCGACACCATCGGGGACGGCGTGGGATACACCCGCAACGGGAACTTCTTCATCAACAGCCAGAGCGAACTGGTTCTGGGGATGGGGGATGGATACAAGATCCAGCCTCCGATCGTCTTCCCCACCGGTGCGACCGAACCGTCCATCAGCCAGGACGGCATTATCCAATGCATCAAGCCGGGTCAAACCGCCAAGACCAATGTCGGGCAGTTGCAAATTTCCCAATTCGTCAATCCGCAAGGTCTCAGCCAGCTCGGGGGGAGCATCTATACCGCGACGGATTCATCAGGCCCGGCGATAGATTCCAAGCCCGGTGATGCCGGGGCGGGGACGATGCTTCAGGGGTTCCTTGAAGGTTCAAACGTCGATCCCGTCAAGGAACTGGTCACCCTCATCAAAACCCAGCGCTCTTTCGAATTAAACAGCCAATCGATCCAGACCGCCGACCAGGCGCTGCAGACGATCGGCAACCTGCGGCGGAATTAACGCCTCTTTTGGATTGACGACGGACGACATGGAGGTCGCCGACGATGTATACGTACGCAAAAATTTTGTTCGTATTCACGATCGCGCTGCTCGCGGGCTTCGCGCGGGCCGACGAGCAGTTCGTCCCTGCCAATCGCTACAGCGGCATTCTCGAAATGCGCAGCGAAGCGACGGTCTATGGCCCGGAAGTCCGGCTGCGGCAGATCTGCCAATGGCCCGGCCGCGACGACCATCTCTTCGCCGGCGTCGCCGACCTGATCGTCACCCATATCGGTGCCGGCACGTCGACCATCCCGTTATCCGATCTTCGTTCACTGCTCAGCGACGCCGGCCTGAATATGTCCAGCGTACGTTTTGCCGGCCCGGTCCTTTGCACCGTCACCCGCGTCGACATCCCCACCCCCGCAGCCTCGCAACCCACCGAAGCACGCCTTCCCACCAGCCAGCCCGCCGTTCAAGAGGGCCCTGTCGTTACGCTCAAAGAACGCTTGACGCGCGATCTGTCCGACCGCATCCAGGTTCCGATCGCCACGCTGCAAATCGCGTTTGATTCGGCTGACGAGAAGTTTCTGAACCTCTCCGAGCCGCAGTTTCATTTCCAGATCGAGCCGCGCCGCGCCCGCAACCTCGGCACCGTCTCCTGGGAAGTCACCGCGACCACCGATTCCAACAAAACCCCGCAAAAACCGGTCGTCATTCGCGCCACCGCCCGCGCCTGGGAAGATCAATTGGTTGTCAACCGCCCGATCAGCGGCCGGCAGACTATTCGCAACGACGACGTCATTGAGCGCCGCGTCCTCGTCGACAATCTTCCTGATTCCCCGCTTCTGACCCGCGAGCAGACCGTCGGCCAGCAATCCGCCTTCGAAGTCAAACCCGGCGTCGTGATGACCACACGCATGGTCCAGCCCATCCCGCTCGCTCGTGTCGGCCAAATCGTCACGATCATTGCGCAATCCGGCGGCATCCAGATCCGCACCGTCGCCAAGGCCGTCGATGAAGGCACCTTCGGCCAGATTATCCGCGTCCGCAACGAAGAAACCAAAGACACCTACGAAATCACTCTGACCGGCCCGCAGACCGGCATCCTCACCAACGGGGGAAATAACGGATGAATTCCCGCACGCTCCTTCACATCAGCCTAATCTGCGCTTGCAGCGCGACCTTTGCGCTGGCCCAGACTGCCCCAGAGCCTGTGGCGCGCCAAGCTGCCACTGCTGTGCCTGCTGATTACGCTTCCTCCGGCGGCAATTCGCTCCTTCGTGCCGGCGTCTCTCTCATGCCTCCGCCTCCGCCCGGCGAGCCATCCCAGAAAAAAAACGCGCAATCCCGCATGGCCGCCGTCAGTCTTCTGGCCGTCCCTGCTCCTCAGCCGCGCATGCTCAAAAAGCATGACCTCATCCAGATCATCATCCGCGAAGACACGCAGGCCAGCAGCAAAGCCAACACCGATGCCGAGCAGCAGACTACGCTCGACGCCCACCTGGACACGTATGCCAAACTAACCAAAGCGTTCCAGCTCAAAGGCGTCATCCCCACCAACCCGCTTGCTGTTGCCGGTGGCACGGATAACCATTTTCAAGGGGACGCCACAGCGCAGCGTGAAGATTCGGTTGTCACTCGCATTGGCGCCGAAGTCCTCGACGTCAAACCCAACGGAACCTTGCTCATCCAGGCCCGCAAACACATCAAGCTTGACGAGGAAGAGCAGGATTACATCCTCTCCGGCGTCTGCCGCGTCGACGACGTCGGCGCCGACAACACTGTCCTCTCCACCCAACTCCACGATCTCGATTTCACTGAAACCACCAAAGGAATTGTCCACGACACCAACAGCCGAGGATTCATTTCGAAATTGTTAGCGAATTTCAACCCCTTCTGACCGATAAGAGATCAGTTCGATGGTAGAGATCCGTGCTCAGTGGCATGACGCCCGATGCGGATCACCCAAACAACTGACCACGGACCATAAGGGCGGAGCCCAATGAAGCGACTGGCATTTGTCATCCTGAGCCTCTTCCTGCTGACCCGCTCGGTGTCGGCGGTGAAGGTCGTCGACATCACCCGCATCAACGGGCAGCGCACCAACGTGCTGACCGGCTTTGGCCTGGTCGTCGGCCTTAAAGGGACCGGCGACGGCGGCCAATATCTCCCCGCCATTCGTCCCCTGGCCGCCATGCTGGAAAAAATCGGCGACCCCTCCACGGTTGCCGAGCTGGCCAACTCGCAAAACGTCGCTCTGGTGACACTCACCGCCACCGTCTCACAGGACGGCGCGCGATCCGGCGACCACATCGACGTCAACGTCACCAGCATCGGCGACAGCCCGAGTCTTCGCGGCGGCCGGCTTTATGTTTGCCCGCTCCTCGGTCCCACCGGCCAGCTCGCTGCCGATGGCCTCCCGTTCGCACTGGCCGAAGGCCCGCTTGTGATTGAAGACCCCAGCACCCCCACCGTCGGCCGCGTTAAAGGCGGCGCGACAATGGAACAAGATATCCCCGCCAAATACATCGACCACGGCGAATTCACCCTCGTCATCGAAGACCCGTCCGCCTCTTGGACCACCGCCAGCACGATCGCCAAAGTCATCAACGACGCCGAAAGCACCAACGGCGAAACCATCGCCGTCGCCCGTGATCCTAAGAATGTCATCGTCACCATCCCGCAGATCGAACTCGAACACCCCGACAGCTTCATCAGCCGCGTGCAGCGGCTTCCCGTCCCCATGCTCCCCACCGAAGCCCGCGTCCTGGTCAACGAACGCACCGGCACCATGATCGTCACCGGCGATGTGGAAATCTCCCCCGTCGTCATCAGCCACAAGGGACTGACCATCTCCACGATCACTCCCGCCCCGGTCGCGACGCCGCGCAATCCCATCGTCTCCACCACCGGCATCATCGCTTTGGACACCACCGAAGCCGGCGGCGCCAAGCTCCAGGAACTTCTCAACGCCCTCGACCAGCTCAAAGTCCCCGCCGAGGACCGCATCACCATCGTCAAGGAACTTTATCGAACCGGGAAGCTTCACGCGAAGCTGATCATCGAATGAGCGCTGCAACACTTGGCAACCTCAATGTCAGTTCCTGGCGTGGCACGGATACTCCGATGCCGCTCAAGCCTCTTTCTCCGGTCGATCTCGGGCAGGGGGGTCAAGCCGCCACCAATCTCAAGCCCCTCTCCTACGCCGATTTCGTCGTCGGCTCCAAAACCGAAGACAAATCCCCCCACGCCCAGCTTGTCGCCCAAACCCAGAAATGGGTCGCGCAAACTTTCTATGGCACCATCCTCAAGCAGATGCACAACAGCCCCTTCAAATCCGAAATCTTCGACGGCGGCCGCGGCGGGGAAGCATTCAGCGGCTTGATGGACCAGCACCTGGCCGAACGCATGGCCAAGGGCGGCAATAACAAGCTGGTCAAGACCATCGTCCGCCGCATAGAGGCGCGCGCCGCGTACGCCAAGCAGAAGAACGGCAAGCCGAACATCAACGCATCCAAGATTGACAGGAGCAATGACAACCATGTCCCGCCTGCCCTCCGAGCTTGAGGCACATCTTCAGCAGTTGATCCTGGAGCATCGTAAGCTGCTGCGCTTCGTCGAATCCCACCAGGCCGCCATGCGCATCATGGACCTCAAGGCGATGGATGTATCCGCCGGACAACAAGAAGCCTGCCGCCTGCGCATCGCCGGCATCGAAAACAAGCGCCGGATGCTGGTCCCCATTCTCGCTAAGCAAGCCAATCTCTCCCCGGGCCAGACGACCGTGTCCGCATTGGCCGACGCGTATCCGCAGCGCCGCAAAGAGCTCCTGGCACTTCGCGACGAACTCCGCCAGGCGATCGGCGAAGTCGCCGCCCGCACCAACGTCGCCGGCAAACTCGCCGGTGCCGTCCTCGGGCATCTCAACACTGTCGTTCGCATCATCGCCGGCGCCGTAGAGCAGGCCGGCGTTTACACCCGTCAAGGCACCCCCCGCGTCGCGGCGCGGCTCGGCATTATCGACGCAGTCGGATAACCATGTCGCTTATTGGAGCATTAAACATCAGCAGTTCGGCCCTGCAGGTCAATCAGGCCGCGCTCCAGGTCACCGGCAATAACATTGCCAACGCCAGCGATCCCAATTACACCCGGGAAGTCGCCAACACCGTCTCCACCGGCAGCCAGCAGATCGGCCAGAACATCTCCGTCGGCAACGGCGTCGACCTCACCTCCATCCAGCGCCAGATCGACGAAGCCCTCAACAGCCGGTTGCGCTCCAGCGTCAGCGACCAGAGCGCCGCCTCCACCAGCAGCGACTGGCTCACACGCATCCAATCGACCTTCAATGAGCTTGGAGACCAGGACATCTCCACGCAGATGAGCAACTTCTTCAATAGCTGGTCCGCCCTGGCCAGCAACCCGACCGACTCGTCCCAGCAGGCGCTGGTCATCCAGGACGGCCAAAACCTCGCCGGCCAGATCCAGTCCGTCCGCTCCGACCTCACCGACATCCAAAACGACCTCGGCACGTCCATCAAATCGATGACCTCCAACGCCAATACATTGGCCCAGCAGGTCGCCGATCTCAATAAGCAAATCGCCGCCGCCCAAGGCTCGGGAGGCGGTCCACCCAATGCGCTCCTCGACCAGCGCGACGGCGTCCTCCAGCAACTCTCCCAGCTCGTCAACATCTCCACCACCGATGCCGGCAACGGCGTCGACAACGTCTACATCGGCTCTCAACCCCTGGTCATGGGCTCCTCCTCCAACGGTCTGACCACCACCAACACCAACGTCAACGGCCAGAACGTCCTCTCGGTCAACATCAAATCCACCGGCGCCGCCGCGAACATCACCAGCGGCCAACTCGGCTCCATGGTCCAGCTCCAGACCGGCCAGCTCCAGCAAACCATCAGCCAGCTCGATACCCTCTCCTCCAACCTCATCACTGAAGTCAATCAAGTCTACTCCGGCGGCCAAGGCACGGAAGGTTACACCAACACCACCTCCACCAACGCCGTCACTGACCCCACCGCCGCCCTCGATGCCGCCGGTCTGCCTTCCACACCCACCACCGGCTCCTTCGTCGTCGGCGTCTACAACGCCTCCGGCCAGCTCGTCTCCTCCGGACTGATCTCCGTCAAACTCGGCGCCGATGCCAACGGCTCCCCCACCACACTCAACTCCCTCGCTTCCTCTCTCGGCAGCATCGCCAACATCACCGCCAGCGTGAATAACGGCAAACTCACCCTCTCCACCGGCTCCTCCGGTCTTCAAATCAAGTTCGGCGACCAAACCGGCGACACCTCCGGTACGCTCGCCGCTCTCGGCCTCAATAGCTTTTTCAGCGGCACCAATGCCTCCGACATCTCCGTCAACTCCGCCGTCGCCGCCAACTCCTCCCTCCTCGCCACCGGCGACGGCATCACCGCCAATGCCATCGCCACCAGCATCGCAGGCCTGCAAACCCAATCCATTTCCGGCCTCAATGGTGAAACCCTCACCAGTTCCTACGACAATATGATCAATCAGGTGGCCGTCTCGGTCTCCTCCGCCGCCAGCACCTCCACCGCCGCTACCACCGTCAACGCCACTCTCCAGGCCCAGCGCGACAACCTCAGCGGCGTCAGCATGGATGAAGAAGCCGTCAACATGATCAAACAGCAGCGCGCCTTTCAGGGTGCCGCCAAACTCGTCTCTGCAATCGACGACATGATGCAAACCATTCTCAACATGGTTGGATAAACCCTATGTCTAGCATTCCAAGCAATCTCGCACGCGTCAGCAACAACCTCCGGGCCAGCGTCACCACGTCGGCTTTGTCCAAAACCCAGGCCCAGCTCCTCCAGGTCGAAAACCAGATCTCCACCGGCCTGAAAATCTCCGTCCCCAGCGATGACCCGGGCTCCGCCGCCATCATCATGCAGTTGCAAAAAACCCTCGAAGCCTCCCAGGGTTTTCTCAACAACATCTCCACCGCCACCACCCAGCTTCAGCAGGTCGATTCCACCGTCTCCAACGTCACCGACAGCATCCAGCAAGCGATCTCCATCGCCTCCTCCGATGTCGGCACCGGCTCCACCGACCAGCAGCGCAGCGACGACTCCGCCATCGTCCAAAACCTCTACACCCAGATGCTCTCCTACGGCAATACCCAGATCAACGGCACCTACATCTTCGGTGGCAATGGTTCCAACACCGCCCCCTTCGTCCAGGCCCTCGGCGGTGTTCAATTCGTCGGCTCCAACACGCCGCTCTCCAACGCCGTCGACCAGAACACCACCTCCGCTCTCTCCGTCAGCGCCTCCAGCGTCTTCGGCCAGGTCTCCACCCCCGTCCCCAGTTCCGCCACGCTTACCCCTCGCCTCGACGGGACCACCCGCATCTCCGACCTCGCCGGCGCAACCGGCTCCGGCGTCCACCTCGGGTCTATCGTCCTCTCCGACGGCACCACCTCCAAAACCATCGACCTCTCTGGCGCTAACTCCGTCGATGACGTCATCAACCGCATCAACAACGCCGGCGTCGGCAGCATCACCGCCGGCGTCGACGCCAGCGGGACGTCCCTCGAACTCTCCACCACCGGCGCCGACAACATCACTGTCACCGACGTCGGCACCGGCACGACCGCCTCGGATCTCGGCATCCTTCGCAATGTCGGCGCAGGCGCGGGCGCTCCCCTCACCGGCGCTTCGGTCAACGCCAAGCTCACCGCCCTCTCCCCCACCAACAGCATCAACGGCGGCAGCCTCGATCTCTCCAGCGGCATCATCATCACCAACGGCGCTCAATCCGCCACGCTCGACTTCTCCAACGATTCCACCATCGGCGATGTCCTCAACACCATCAATAACTCCGGCACCGGCGTCCAGGCCAAGATCAACTCCGCCGGCACCGGCATCGAAGTCTCCAACCTCGTCCAAGGCACCGCACTCACCATCGGTGAAAACGGCGGCAATACCGCCACCTCCCTCGGCATCCGCAGCTTTAATTCCTCCACGCTCGTCTCCTCCCTCAACGGCGGCACCGGCATCCGCTCCTCCACCGTCGCCAGCGACCCCGACCTCCGCATCACCCAATCCGACGGCACCTCTTTCGACGTCGATCTCTCTGCCGCCAACACCGTCGGCGACATCATGAGCGCCATCAACAGCGCCGCGGCTGGTGCCGGCTCCTCCCTCACCGCCTCCCTAGCTTCCACCGGCAACGGCATCACGCTCACCGACAACTCCGGCGGCGGCAGTCCCTTCACCATCGACTCCCTCAACGGCTCCACCGCCGCCCAGGATCTCGGTTTCACCAACGCCGCCTCCGGCAACACCCTCACCAGCACCGACGTCAACCCCGTTTACGCCTCCGGCGTCTTCGCCCACCTGGCAAACCTCCAGGCCGCGTTGCAGAAAAACGACCAGGCCGGCATCACCGCCGCCGGCGCCGCCCTTCAGGCCGACTACACCCAGGCCGTCAAAGCCCGCGGGCTCAACGGCGCCAACCTGCAAAACCTCACGACTCGCCAGAACACCCTCACCGACCAGAACACCGCCACCACCACCGCCCTATCCAATCTCCAGGATGTCGACTTCACCGACGCGATCACGCGCTTCCAAACCTTGCAAACCTCCCTCCAGGCATCCCTCCAGGCCGCCGGCCAGACCATCAATCTCTCTCTTTTGGATTTTCTCTCGTAACAAGCTCAGCCGTGGAACGACCTTTGCTATGAACAAGCCGACATCAAATATAACGCTAGTAAAAGCAATTAATTTGAGGTCGAGCGCAGAAAAAGTTGCCGAAGGGCGCAAAACCAGCCGGCAACTCTGAAAACAAGTGAATAAGCCCGGAGTCGGAAGTGGTCACGCCGGAGGCATGACACGATTTCGGGAAAATGTGTGAGTCAGTAGAAACCGGCGGCCCCCACAGGCTGCCACGGAAACGGAGTTCAGATGGAGATCGAAACCTCGCGTTTCGGCAGGATAACGCTCGAAGACGAGCGCATCATGTCCTTCCCGAAAGGTCTGCTCGGGTTCCCCGAGTACACCCGCTATGCCCTGATCCAGACGAGTAATGAAAATTACTTCTTCTGGCTCCAGTGCATAGACAACCCGGCCCTGGCGTTCGTGGTCACCGACCCGACGACCTTCTTCAAGGACTATGCAGTCCCGTTGAAGGGCGAGCTCCAGCAGGACCTGCAGATGGATGACGTTGAACACGCACAGGTGTTCGTCATCTGCAACAAGGTCGACGAATGGCTCACCGGCAACCTGCTCGGCCCCATCGTCGTCAACGCCGCCAACCGCTTGGCGCAGCAGGTGGTCCTCACCGAGAAAAAGTGGACCACCCGTCAGCCTCTGATGAGGCTCAACCAGGAGGTCCCGCTCGCCAAGTCGGCCTGACCAATCAACAGGCCGTTACAAACAATTGAATACAGACAATGCACCAGGGAGCGCGTCTCCCGATGAGCGACCCGAGGCTTGCAAAGGAATTGCCTGCCCCTGCTCAACAGGACGACGCCATGCGGTACGGAGACCGCATGACAACGCTCACACGGAATTTGTATCGTGCGACCGCAGATGTACGCACGCCGCAAGTTCCTTACCCAGGAAGGAGCCAAGTATGTTGGTGCTATCCCGACAACGGGATGAGACGATCATGATCGGCGACGACATCGAAGTCACAGTGGTGGATATCCGCGGTGACAAGGTGCGTCTGGGGATCAATGCCCCGAAAGAGATCAGCGTCCACCGTAAAGAAGTCTATGATGCGATCCGCCGCGAAAATCGCGAGGCGGCTCAAGTCAAACCCGAGGATCTTTCGGGTCTTGGAAAGATCAACCCCTCGTCGTCCCCGCGCAGCGAGCCCGACAAGGGAGGTCCTAAGTAGCCAAGTCAGGTTTGGCCCCCGGCGGCCCACGTGTGTGCAAGCCGGGACCTTTTCGGGTCACAGGGATAAGTGACCTCGGTTGTCCAGCCGCGAAGTTTTCTTAAACCAGCGGCCTGCCATTAACGATCACGGAGGATTGTCATGGCCCGTATCAATACAAATGTTGCAAGCCTCACAGCACAGTTAGGCTTGAGCAAATCGCAAAAGTCGTTGAGTTCAACTCTTCAACGTCTCAGCACCGGACTTAGAATCAACAGCGGCGAAGATGACCCGGCAGGTCTCATCGCCAGCGAAGGTCTCAAAAGCGAAATGGCCGGCATCAGCCAGGCCATCGATAACTCGAACCGCGCCTCCAACGTCATCTCGACGGCCGATGGCGCGCTGACCGAAGTGTCGAGCCTTTTGACCAACATCAAGAGCCTCATCGTCCAGGCCGCCAACACCGGCGGCATGAGCGCCGACGAAATCCAGGCCAATCAGCTTCAGGTCGACTCAGCCGTCGCCTCGATCACCCGCATCTCCAATACCTCTTCATTCGCCGGCCTCAACCTCCTCAACGGCTCCCTCGACTACGTCACCAGCGGTGTCGCCGCCTCCGCCATTAACTCCCTCAGCGTCAACTCCGCCAACTTCGGCACCCGCTCGGTCATCCCCGTCAACATCCAGGTCGTCACCAGCGCCCAGCCCGCCAACCTCCTCTTCCCCGCCAGCGCCATCACCAGTTCCGTTACCCTGGAAATCAGCGGTAAAACCGGTGTCAGCGACATCACTCTTACCAGCGGCACCACTGCCTCCGGTATCCTCTCGGCCATCAATAGCATCTCCTCTGTAACCGGAGTTCAGGCTGCCTTTATCAACTCCGCCGCTCCCACCAGTGGAGTAAAATTCATCTCGACCGACTACGGCTCGAGTGCGTTTGTCTCCGTCACTGCCCAAAAACAGGCCGGTGGAAGCAGCCCTTCCTTTACCACCACCAACAACGCCGGTGGTCTTGCCAGCCGCACCGTCGGCGTCGACGCCGTCGCTACCGTCAACGGCGCCCTCAGCGTCGGCAGCGGTCGCGATATCCACGTCAATACCGTCGGCCTGGATATGGACTTCACCCTCAACAAGAGCGTCGGCACCGGCTCCACCTCCTTCAATATCACCGGCGGTGGCGCCATGTTCCAACTCGGTGCCGCCGTCAATTCCAACCAGCAGGTCTCCATCGGCATCGGTTCTGTTGCCGCGACTCGCCTGGGAAATGACGAAGACGGTTACCTCAATTCCCTGGTCACAGGTGGCAAAAATTCCCTCGTCGCCGGCGGCGCCGAAGCCGCCAGCAACATCGTCGACGACGCGATCAACCAGATCGCCGTCCTCCGCGGACGTCTCGGTGCCTTCGAGAAAAATACTCTCGACACCAACGTCAACAGCCTCAGCGTCACCCTCGAGAACGTCACCAGCGCAGAAAGCGATATCGCCGACGCCGATTTCGCCTCTGAAACCAGCGCCATGACCCGCGCTCAGATCCTTACCCAGGCCGGCACCAGCGTGTTGGCCACCGCCAACTCCACCCCCCAGCAAGTGCTCTCCCTCCTGCAAGGGCACTAATCCCTCTTATAAATCCTACCCCAACCGGCGGCTTCCATCTGGAGGCCGCCGGTTTCGCGTTTGCCCCCGTCACCGTGTAAAACCAAGTCCCCTTGATCAACGCCTACGACATCGCCTATTCCGCCGTCGCCGTCATCAGTGCTCCTGTCTGGCTTCTCTTCCCGCGCGCCCGCAAAAAAGTCCGTCGCGCCCTCGAAACCCGCCTCTCCCGCAATCTTCCCGTGCGCCCGGGCGCCAACCCTGCCGTCCTCATCCACGCTGTCAGCCTCGGCGAAATCAACGCCACCCGCACTCTCGTCCAGCAGCTTCAATCCGCTCGTCCCGACCTTCACCTCATCCTCTCCACCACCACCGAGACCGGCCACGCCCGCGCGCTCCAGCTCTACAGCCAAACTCCCAACACCACCATCCTCCGCTTTCCTCTCGACCTCACTCCCGCCATCACGCGCACGCTCGACGCCCTCCGTCCCGACCTGGTCGTCCTCATGGAGCTTGAGGTCTGGCCCAATTTCCTCCACCACTGCCGAAAGCGGCACATCCCCGTCATCGTCATCAACGCCCGCCTCACTCCGCATAGCCTCAAGCGCTACCGCCTGATCCGCCCGATCGCCCGCCGCATGTTTTCGCGCATTTCCCACGTCGCCGCCCAGGACCCCGCCTATGCCGACCAGTTCATCTCCCTCGGCGTCCCCCCCGCCCAGGTCTCCGTCACCGGCACCATGAAATTCGACACCGCCGAAATCGCCACCACCGTCCCCGGCTCCTCCGACCTCGCGCGCGACCTGTATCTAAATAAGGGGGACACTGCTCCTTATTTCCTCCTTGTCGCCGGCTCCACCGGCCCCGGCGAAGAACAACCCATCCTCGCCGCCTATAAGCAGCTCCTCAACGAATTCCCCACCCTTCGCCTGGCCATTATCCCACGCCACCCCGAACGCTTTGACGAAGTCGCCAATCTGATTCTCGAAAGCGGCTTTCAACTTATCCGCCGCTCAAGTAGCCAGCAGCCAGTAGCCAGTAGCAACCCCATCCTCCTCGGCGACACCATGGGCGAACTCCGCAAATTCTACTCCCTGGCCACCATCGTCCTCGTCGGCCGCACCCTCGTCGATCTCGGCCCCCGCCAACGCGGCTCCGACATGATCGAACCCGCCGCCCTGGCCAAACCAATCGTCGTCGGTCCCTGGACGCAAAACTTCGCCGAACCGATGAACGCCTTCCGCGCTGCTGACGCCATCTACGAACTCTCCAACTCCACCTCCCTCCTCTCCACCCTCACCGAAATCCTCCGCCACCCCACCCCCGCCAACGAAAAAGCCCTCCGCGCCCAGCAAACTGTCCGGCAAAACCAAGGCGCCACCGCCCAAAATGTGAATATCATCCTCGAATTTCTCAAAAATAAGTGGACATAAATTATGTCCACTTTATAATAAACCTATGAAGCAAATGGCCGCAGCCAAGTTCAAGCAGAACTGCCTCGCCGTCCTCGACCATGTCGGTCCCGAAGGCCTTCTCATCACCAAGCACGGCAAGCCCGTCGCTGCTCTCTATCCCGCCCGCACCTCTTCCAAATCCCTCATCGGATCACTCAAAGGAAAATTAAAAATCACCGGCGATCTACTCACCACAGGTGTAAAGTGGAATGCTGAATCTTGACACCCACATCTTGCTCTTTGCCATCACGGATGAATTAACCGCCAAAGAGCGAAAACTTCTTTCCAACCACGAATGGAGCATCTCCGCCATCGTGCTTTGGGAGATCAGCAAATTGGCTCAACTCGGGCGCATCTCTCTGGATGTTGACGATCCTGAATTAACGCGCATTTTCTCCTCCATCCACACCTGGCCGATCACGTTTGATATCTGCCGTTCAATCCACGCATTGGATTTTCACGGTGACCCGGCCGATGAAATCATTGCCGCCACCAGTCTTGTCCAGCGCGTCCCTTTGGTGACACGCGACTCCAAAATTCTCCGATCCAAAATCATTCCTTTCGCGAAAGTGTAACTTCATGGACATACAGACTCTCAAGAAAGGTGTCATTCTCCCCGAAAAATCCCTCGACGACGCCGTCCACGCTGTCCAGCTCCACGCTCTCTCCCTCGGCATGATTCCCATCGCCGGCATCATGTCCCGCCGCGTCGGCAAACCCCGCGAAAAACTCCACGAAATCCTCGGTTTCGGCTTCAACCACCTTGCCCAAGGCATCCCCGGCATCCACGGCGAAACCGGCGCCGTCATCAACATGGGCCGCCTCGACCAAGGTTACTCCGACGTCATCGCCACCAGCTCCCTCAACCCCTGCCCCTTCTGCCAGCGCACCCTCGCCTGCCACCTCGGCTGCTCCGAAGTCCGCATCCTCGACACCCTCAACTACCAACCCGACCTCGCCAGCTACAAATCCGTAGGCCTAAAACCCACCCTCCTCCACCACCAGTCCACCGCCGACACCTTCAAAAAATGGGTCACCAACCCCGCCAACTCCACCCTCTGGAACCGCGACATCGGCCTGTACGACGTCCCCACTCCTCCCCCCTTCAACATCCCCGCCAACCCCGCCCGAACGAAGCATCTCCTCCGCCTCGCCCACCAAAAAGCGATCGAAGCCCTCAGCGTCGGCGAAGCCCCCATCGGCGCTCTCATCATCGACGCTTACGGCGAAGTCCTCTCCGCCAGCCACTCTAAAATCCTCACCCACAACGATCCCTCTTCCACCGCCGCCATGTCCGCCTGGCGTGCCGCCGGGGCGCGCGATCACTGGAAAGACAAAACCCTCCTCCTGACCACCGGCCCAGACCACATCGCCTACTCCATGTTTCACATCTTCAACTTCGGCCAACTCGTCATCGCCAGCGACAAACTCTTCCAAGGCCAACTCCAAGCCGTCCGCGCCCTCAACAAACCCACCCACGTCCTAAAAGACTCCACCACCGACCCCCTCTTAAAATCCTGGCTCAAATTAGAGCCCCTCCCCCGCATCCGCGAATACCTCGGGGCAGATTTTCGTCCATAATGATTCCTCACGGGTGCGGCGTAATCGCAATGATCGTGATCTCACCTTTGCTCGGCCCATAACACCAGAACACCCGATACGCCCCCGGCGTCTTGTTCTGCGCATAAGCCTCAAACACCGACTCTTGATCGCTATACGGATTCTCCAGCGAATCATATTTGTGCGTCTTCAAACCCGGATGTCTCGGATCATTCAGCAGCTTCTGAATGCACCCATGTACTTGCTTGAACAATCCCTCGGCACGAGTCGCCTTCTTTTTCGGATCCGATTTCCTCACATTGAGCGACGCTTCCGCATCCTTCTTCAGTACGTGATATTGCTCCTCGGCTTCCTGCGTCCAAACCAGACTGAATGGCATAAATCAATCCTCAAGCTGCCGTGCCAAATCCGCATCACCCTTCATATCCGGCCCCGCGGTTACTTTGCCCGCCCGAGCTTGCGCCAAGCCATTGCGAACCGCAGTCAACGCCTTCTTGTTCTCATACAGCCACGCCTCCCGTTCCGGAATAACTCGAGCCAGCTTGACCACCACCTCTGTCTCGCTCAACTGCTCAATGATGACCGCCCGGTTTGCAAACCCTCCCCCCAGTGCCACCCGCCCCTTGTTGTCGGTTGTTTTGGTCATGCGCTTCCTTGGAATAACCTGATCAGGCTTGACCATAGCCCTCTTTTTCGCATTCCTTTTCGATTTCCGTGATACGAGCAGAGCCATCATGACCTCCTGAATGAATAAATAATACGTTTCCAATAGGAAATGGGCAAGTGGGAAATCCCCACTTTGCGCCAAAAACCCATTATTCCCCCTCCGCCCAAACCCGCGGCAACTCCTCCCCCTCAAAAAACTCCACATGCACCACATTCGGATTGCAACAGACCGGGCAATCCTCCACATACTCCTGCTCCCGCCCGCCCGAAGCATCCAGCGGAATCACAATCCGCTCCCCACATGTCGGGCAAATATATGCCCCCTCATCCCTGTCCCGCTTCCGCCGCTTCTTACGCTTCTTCATCCCACAAATTCTATCCCGATCTCCAGATAACCGGCCACCCATTTCCCCATGCTCTCCCATGAGTACACTCCTCACTCATCTATGATCGCCTTCGCCACCTGCACCACGCGTCCCGACATCACTCCCGACGACCAGCTCGCCGCCGACGTCCTAACGCGCCAAGGCCACCCCGTCGTCGGCGTCCCCTGGGACGCTCCCGACATCGACTGGTCCTCCTTCGACGCCATCATCATCCGCTCCACCTGGAACTACTGGTCCCACGCCGCCGCCTTTTACGCCTGGCTCGACCACCTCGCGGCTCTCTCTGTCCCCGTCTACAACCCCCCCTCCGTCCTCCGCTGGAACACCGACAAGCGCTACCTCCTCGACTTCGCCTCCCAAGGCGTCCGCACCATCCCCACCACCCTCGTCCCGCAAGGCTCCTCCTTCAACCTCTCTACCTACCTCCAAACCATCCCCCGCGTCGTCATCAAACCCACCATCGCCGCCGGCGGCTACCATACCTTCATCGCCACGGGCCCCGCCGACCAATCCCGCTTCGACACCATGCTCGCCGCCGGCTCCCTTCTCCTCCAACCCTTCCTCCCCGAAATCGCCACGCATGGCGAATGGTCCCTCCTCTTCTTCAACAACACCTTCTCCCACGCCGTCCTCAAACACCCCTCCCCCGGCGAATTCCGCGTCCAACCCCAACACGGCGGCTCCTGCTCTGCTGCCACCCCGCCCGATTACCTCATCACCCAAGCCCAAAAAATCCTCCACTCCCTCCCCCACCCCCTCCTCTACGCCCGCCTCGACGGCCTGGACCTCAACAACACCTTCACCCTCATGGAACTCGAAGCCCTCGAACCCCAACTCTTCCTCTCCACCTCCCCCCAAGCCCCCGAAAACTTCGCCCGTGCCCTACTTTCTCTTCTACGACATCCGCTTTAATCAGCAACATATTTTTCGGTGAATTCCATGCTTCACAACCCTGAATCATCTCACTCATCCGACGTCAAAATGCGGCTCGACTGTGGCGAACACGGCCGAATCGAGCTTAGCCGAATTACACCCAATTCCGTAGTTGCCCGCCATGCCTCTGACCTCCTCCCGTGCCATGCCGACCTCGTCGTCGTCGTCGATGGTGAAATGATGCGCAATCGAGTTAACATCGCCAACGGCTTCTCAAAACCGCGCCGCACTGCACTTGCCCTTCCAATTGATCAAATCGCCCCCTTCTAAGATTCCTTTCTTCAATTCCCCATCCCCTACAAGCCCTTCCTCATGTTATCTCTACAGGACCATGCCCTCTCTCCGCTTCATCTGTGTCCATCTGTGTTCATCTGTGGCTGCCCTCTTCCTTTTAGGCGCCACCCCCACTTGGGAACTCGCCCCCAACACCCCCACCGGCTTAGATCTCTTCCACTCCCGCTCACCCTCCCTCACGTTCTCCCTCTCCGCCTGGGGCCCGGGCTATAAATGGTTCGAATACCCCGGCCCCGCGACGTCCTCCGCCTCCTCCCGCACCCTCGACCAATCCTCCCCAATCCCCGGCACCCCCGCCCGCCTCAACCTCACCTTCACCACTAATCAAACCTCCCCCACGACCACCACCCTCACCTACACCCTCGCCCCCTCGGAGCCCATCGACCTCACCGGCCTCGCCGCCACCCTCCACCCCGCCCCCGGCACAACCCTCACCGCCACCTACGCCGACACCTCCCACTCTTCCCTCCCCGTCGATAAATCCGGCGACCTCCCTAGCCCTCTCCGCTCCCTCACCATCACCACCGCCACCGACTCCTGCACCCTCGACATCAATCCCCCCCTCCGCGCCGAAACCTTCTCCGGCGAACTCCGCCTCTGGCTCGCCAAATCCCACCTCAACGCTGCTCCCATCACCGCCACCCTCACCCTCACCACCCCCACCCCCTCCAAATTCTACCCCCGCGACTCCGACGCCGCCGTCTCCGACATCACCCCCGATTGGTTCCCCTACCCCGTCGCCATCGCCGGCACTCCCGTCGATCTCTCCTTCCTCAACAAAGACCCGCAAGGTCACTTCATCCCCGCCGGCTCGCACGGCTTCGTCCAAGTCAAAGGCGACCAATTCGTCTTCGCCGACGGCACCCCCGCCCGCTTCTGGGGCGTCAACCTCACCGCCTACGCCGCCCTCGGCTCCTACCAGCGCTCCGCCCAACTCGCCGACCGCCTCTCGCGCCTCGGCATCAACCTCGTCCGCCTCCACCACCTCGACTCCTGGGGCCCAAACCTCATCGATCTCAAATCCCCCGACAACACCACCCAGCACCTCGACGAAAACAACATGGCCCGCCTCGACCGCCTGATCTACGAACTCAAAATCCGCGGCATCTACGTCCTCCTCGACCCCTGGGTCGGCCGCTCCTACCGCCCCGGCGACAACGTCCCGGGCTCCGACAAATTCGAAAAAGGTAACTTCGGCCTCGCCCCCTACATCTTCTTCGACCCCCACATGCGCGACCTCGACAAACTCTTCCTCAAACAAGTCTGGACCCACACCAACTCATTCACCCATCTCCCCTACAACAACGACCCCGCCATCGCGCTCACCGAATGCGCCAACGAAGCCCTCTTCAACCTCCCCAGCGACATCGCCGAACCCTACCGTACCGAAATCGTCCAGCTCTACACCCGCTGGTGTGCCGCCAACCACCTCGACCCCGGCGACCCCTCCTCCATCTACAAACTCAACTACCCCGTCCAACACCAACGCTTCTTCCAATACATCATGCACGATTTCTACACCGACATCCGCCACTACATGAAGACCGACCTGCAACTCAAAATCCCCATCAACTCCTCCAACTGGTTCCACTGGCCCTGGGAGATCGGCGCTCAGGCCGATGCCGACTTTATGGACTCCCACTACTACTACCACGGCAACCGCATCGGCCCCACGTCTTCAATGGGCGGCCTCTGGACGCAAAACCCCCTCGAAAACCCCGACTCCCCCTACGCCCCCATCGCCGCCCTCGCGATCTACGGCAAACCCCTCATCTCCTCCGAATGCGGCGACAACCCCCCGCAAACCTACCGCTCCTCCTACTACCTCGGACTCGCCGCCGTCGCCTGCCTGCAAGGCTGGGATGGCCTCACCCCCTTCGCCTACTCCCAGGCCGCCGAACCCCCCGGCCATCTGGAATCTTTCGAAATGGAATCCGACCCTGCCACCATCGCCTCCCTCGCCGCTGGTGCTCTCATCTATCGCCGCGGCGACGTCTCCCCCGCCAAAGAATCCGCCGTCATGCTCCTCCCCGACGACGAACAATTCGCCATGCACTGGGAAGACAACTACGCCAAAGCCTTCGACCATACGGCCGAATTCCGCGCCATGTCCGAAATCCATCACCTCTCCGTCGTCTACGGTGACAAACTCCCCGACGGCGCTCCCACCCCCATCATCACCATGACCCCCGCCACCGCCTACGCCTACAAACACATCGGCACCCAACTCCTCTCCGACACCCACGAACTCTGGCGCGACTGGTCCCTGGGAATCGGCCTCATCAACACCCCCCGCACCCAGGCCGCCTACGGCCTGCTCTCCCGCACCCCCATCTCCACCTCCGACGTCACCTTCACCATCTCCACCCCCTTCGCTGCCTGCTCCCTCTCCTCCCTCACGAATGACCCCATCAAATCCTCCCCCCATCTATTATTAATCACCG
>DASRRR010000078.1:0-77455 GCA_035656825.1 Tepidisphaeraceae bacterium
GCACCGACTTCTCAACGGTGAGTGTCCAGAAGGTTGCCCGGGTGGCAACGAAGCTGAATAATCGACCCAGAAAATGTCTGAGGTACAAAACCCCCGCCGAAGTCCTCGGCCCTGTGTTGCGCTTCTAATTTGAATTCACCCGAACTTGGACGAAGAAAGGGGGTCAGGTTCACTTACTTTGGAATGGGATGTTCTTAACTTTGCCACCTCTCCTCACCCCACTTCCGTTACCAGACAAGTCCCCAATCCCCCCGCCTCCGCTCCCCAAGTCCTCACCCCCTTGCGTAAAGTAAACTTCTCCCTCCCTTCCCCCAAATTCCACAATACCACCGCCCGCTTCTCCGGATACCACGCACACACCACCGGCTTCTCCTCCACCACCACCGGCACATCCGCAAACTTCCCCATCACCTCCCTCTTCAACCCCATCAACTGCCCCCACTCCTCCCCCATCTTCCTCCCTCCCGCCACACCTCCTTCATCCACAAACACCGTCCCCCCCGACTTCACCCTCCCCTCAGCCACTGCCCGTGCATCAAACCCATTCAAAAACGTAAACCCCTCTGTCGAGGGCTCATCACACACCTCAAACGGCACCCCGCTCGCCAAAAATAAACTGTTCGGCCGATCATCGCTCACCCGCCGCGAATCCTCCCCCCAATAATGCTTGAACGGCCCCCGCAACTTCGCCCCCGCCACCACCTCATGCACCTTCCGCTGCTCTTTCAGAGCCGGCCCAAGCGCCTTCCAATACTCCCGCGGAAACGGCGTAATCCCCGACATCACCATCGTGTTCCTTACATCCGCAATCGTCGACACCACAAACTTCGCCGCCAGATTCTTCGCCGACAACATATTCGATGGAAACGCCGTCGACTCGCTATACGCCAGATCCGCCCGCGCAAACCGTCGATGAAACAGCGCCGAATACAACTCATCACACTTCCCCTTCACCGGCCCAAACCCAGCATCATTAAAATGCTCCTCCCCCACCCGCATCATCGTCTGGCGATAATCCTCCAGCCGGATCCCCGCCTTCTCCGCCCCGAACACCATCACCATAATCCCCAGCTTCGCCTCCGGCGCAGCCGCCTGAATCCCCTTAAACGTCCCCCCCAATTCATCACACTGAAACTCAATCCAGGCATCCAGCTCCTTCGTCCTCTTCCTTGCTCGAATCGAATCAATCAAAGTCCCCCAATTCCCCCCATCAAACCCATGCCCCTCCAGAAACCGCTTCTTATGCTCATCACAAAAACACCCCCCAACCATCCCCGGCGTCCGCGCGAGCCGAAAATCATCATCCACAAACACCCGCGAATACCCATTCGCCGCCAGTTTCGCCATCGCCGCCGCATTCTCCGCCGGCGCTGGCGCATGAATCGAACATCCCGTCGTCTTCTGCCCATCAATCGACACCGCATACTTCCACCGATCCACCGGCGGCGCCAGTGGTATCTTCTGCGACGCATCCCCCAAAGAATCCCCCGGATGCCCGAGCCCAATATTAATCGCATGCACCTCCACCCCCGCCCTCTCAAGCTGCCCCCTCACCTTCCCCAATCTCTCCATCGAATAAGGCCAAAACCCATAAAAAAACGCCGGCAACCACACATGCCCCACCCCCGCCTCAACCACCGCCCCGATCAACTCCGAATCCTCCTCAAACAACGAACAATTCATACAAGCATGAAACTCCCGCACACTCCTCGCCCCCGCTATCTCCGCGCCTCTCAACCCTCCCACCATCGCCCCCACCCCCATCCCCGCCGCCACCTTCAACACCGTCCGCCGCGTCAGACACGGATGATTCATAATCACATCCTCCACTCCCACCGTTCTATCTCAACGTTCCACGCCCGACAAATCTTCTTTTCCAAGCTTCGCCAACCCAATCTGTTTTTCCAATCTTGCCCAATATTCTTACAGCTTTTGTGAAAATTGTCTGGTATACTTACACCATGGTCAGAGCGATTAAAGAACGTGCGATCATCGGCCCCGCTGGCCGTGTCGTCATCGATCATTCCGACCTGCCCGAAGGCAGCGCCGCTGATGTCATCGTGATGGTGGATGATCAAACCATCATCGCCCAGCCCGCCCGGCCGCTTGCAAGCTATGTCGGTGCGTTGAAAAACCAATTCAACTCTCCCGCCGACGCTGATGCTTACCTCCGCGAACTCCGCGATGAATGGGAACGTCCATGACGAGCATCGATTCGCTTGCCGGTCGGCACGCCTATCTCGATACCAACGTCTTCATCTACACACTCAACGCATTTCCTACACTGGCCCCCATACTCACTCGCTTGTTTACCATCATTGACATTGGACAACTGCAAGCCATCACCAGTGAACTAACCCTCGCCGAATTGTTGGTCAAACCCATGCGCGACGGTGATATCCACGCTCAGCAAACTTGCCAAAGTATATTGCTAAACAACCCACGATTGACCTTGATGCCCATAGCGCGCCACACGCTGATCGAGTCCGCGCGTCTTCGTGCCGGCAGCACCCTCAAACTGCCTGACGCTTTGCATCTTGCAACCGCCATCCTGTCCGGCTGCGATATCTTCCTCACCAACGACACGCATTTTCGCCTGCCAACATCTCCCATCAACATCCTGTTGCTGTCCGATCTTGTTCCATAAACTGAACACCTACCGTGAACAACGGCATGAGTTATTTGCTCCCCTTCCGTCTTCCCTGAACTCTGAAAACTCAACCCTCTCCTCCCCCACACCCTACCCTTTTCCCCTCCCCCTGCTAAAATCCCCCCACACCTCCAATCGAAAGGAACCTAAATGCGTTTTTCCCTCTGCGCCGCCCTCCTCTTCCTCTCCACACCCCTCTTCGCCGCCACCCCCGCTACCCACCCCAACATCGTCTTCCTCTTCGCCGACGACCTCGGCTGGACCGACATCGCCACCGGTTCCACCAACTTCAACAACGGCAACACCTACGCCCAAACCCCCGCCATCGATCATCTCGCCACGGAGGGCATGTCCTTCTCCAACATGCACACCTGCCCCAACTGCGCTCCCGCCCGCGCCTCTCTCATGACCGGCCAGTACGCCGTCCAAAACGGCGTCTACAACGTCGGCTCCCTCGACCGCGGCACCGGCTCCCTCGAGCCCGCCACCCAGCGCTCCCAGCACATCACCCGCGAAGCCGTCACGTTCGCCGAAACCCTCAAAACCGCCGGATACATCACCTGCCACGTTGGCAAATTCCACGTCTCCACCCACGAAGAGGTCACCCAGTTCGACGGCTTCGACTTCGACTACGGCGGCGGTAAGAAAGGCGACGGCACCCCCCACGGCTACTTTGCCATCCATGATCCCAAATCCTCAACCGGCTGGTCATTCGTCGCCATGGCCCAGGAGATGGACGTCTTCGCCACCCCCTACACCAAAGAATACATCGACCAAAATCTCAAGCCCTACGCCAATAATAACGATCCCTCCGTCCTCGTCGGCACGCCCAAACACCTCACCGACGCCGACGCCGACGCCGCCATCGATTTCATGACCAAACACCTCGCCTCCCCCGACAAGGACAAACCCTTCTTCATCAACGTCGCCTTCAACGCCATCCACGCCGCCGTCCGCTCCCGTCGTGACCTGATCTCCAAGTACAACAAAATCAAATCCCACGACCCCCGCCACCCCAAGGCCGACTTCGCCGCCCTCATCGAAGGCGAAGACCAGGCCATCGCCCGCATCCTCAAATTCCTCGACGACAACCACCTCTCCGACAACACCCTCGTCATCTTCATGAGCGACAACGGCGGCTCCGCTGCCTCCACCCACAACGACCCCCTCCGCGGCTACAAAGGCATGTTCTACGAAGGCGGCCTCCGCGTCCCCTCCATCGCCCGCCTCCCCGGCGTCATCAAGCCCGGCACCACCACCGACCAAATGGTCAACATGGTCGACTTCTACCCCACCTTCTGCGACTTCGCCGGTGCCAAACTCCCCGACCCCTCCGTCCACCGCCTCGACGGCCTCTCCTTCGCCCCCCTCCTCCGCGGCGAAACCGACGAATCCCCCCGCACCGTCACCTACTACCACTTCCCTGGCTACCTCGACACCCGCGCCTTCCCCTGCTCCACCATCATCAAAAAACTCGACGACCATAAAAACTATAAACTCATCTACTCCTACGAAGACCAGCACTACGAACTCTACAACCTCACCGACGACCTCAGCGAAAAATCCGACCTCCTCAAAGACGGCAAGCCCACCCCCGACAATCAAAAAATCGCCATCAACCTCCGCGACGACCTCTACCACTACCTCGACACCAGCCACCCCCTCATGGCCAAATCCAAAACCACCCACCAACCCGTCCCCCTCCCCATCCCCCTGGATGACGCCCTCCACTCCGGCAACCACATATCACGTTCCCCCTTCGCCCCCACCGGCGAAGCCGGCGGCTCCGACTAAATCCCCTCCGTAACCCCATTCTACCCTCCCCCAAAATGAGAGCCGGGCCGTCCCCGGCCCTTCTTTTTTACGTGTGCCGAGCACGTTTGACAGTTCGGGTTGGAAGTCCCCGTCCAACCTGATTGAGGTGAAGGAGAGCCGATTCCAAGGGCGTCGCTGCGCGGTGTGTCCGAATGAAGGGCGAGGCAAAGAGGCGGGCCGATGAACAAAAACCGAATCAGAGGCCTGCGTGCCGGGCCAGTGGGGATGAGACCGCCAAGCCCATATCCATCAACGGCACAAAATGTAAATCCGTGGGTTATGGGTCGAAAGCAGTCAAACTTACCTCGGGAGATCTGCCGGGTGTTCCGTCGCCCGCACGGAATGCTTTGCAATGCACGCTGCTGACTGACCGGATCCCCGTCTCAGCTTGATTCGGCGGGACGGTAAATAGTTACTATTCCACCACTGGGGCAATCGGTGCTATAATTTGCCGAACTTTTAAGAGAAAGGGCGAGAACGATGTCGAATCATCCGGCGAGTACGATGGCGTTGTGGCCGAAGATTGTGGAGTTGTGTAAGAAGGGGGTGTTGTTGCGCGATGCGGCGAAGAAGGTGGGGGTGTCGTATGGGGTGGCGGCAAAGGCGTGCCGGGAAGCGGGGGTGGTGGCGCCGAGGCCGAAGCGACCGCTGGGCCCGGATGGAAAGCTTAAGCCGATGGCAGAGGTGCGGGCGATGCGTTTGCGGGCGGCGAAGATCGCGGTACGGGCGGCGATCAAGGCTCACAAAAAGACGCGGATGCGGGTGCAGGAGAAGACCAAGCGATTTGCGGAGTTATATCCTGAGAGCTTTGGGACGCATCCGGGGGCGCGGTTTAAGGATCAGCTTGGTGTGAAGAAGAAAAAGAGGAAATAAGGAGGATCTTTAGCGGGTTTATGTGCCTATAATTGCCCATGAACCAACACTTAGAAACATCATCGCCAGAGGCACAGGAAGGGGCGTATTGGAGCCGGAAAAGCACGCACCATTTGTGGGGGCAGATTGCGGAGAAGGTGCGGAGTGGATTGTCAATGCGTGAGGCGGCGGCGGAACTCGGGGTGTCGTATGAGACGGCGGCACGCGCGTGCCGGGCGGCGGGGATAGTGCGTCGGCGCGGGTTTGGATCGATGAGTCCGGATATGCAGAAGGAGATTGCCCGGAAGGGGGGGCGGGCTGCGCAGGCGCAAGGGAAGGTGCATCATTTTACGTCGGAAGAGGCCCGGGCGGCGGGGAAAAAGGGGTGGCAGGTGAGCCCGCGGTCGCCGGACCATATGCGGAGGATCGGGAAGATGGGTGGGCAGGCGTCGGTCGTTGCGCGGCATGGAGTGCCGTCGCAGGATCAATGATCGCGCGTGACGGTGAGGATCATGAATGAGTCGGGTTTGGCGGTAGGGCGGCGCTGCCCCAGGGTTGCGGGGTCGTACTCGGCGGTGGGGAGGTAGACGGTGTGGGTGATCGGGTCGAGGCCCATGGTGCGGGCACCGGGTTTGGTCTGGAGGGTCTGGACGACTTCGAATTGGTTGGGGGAGGATTCTTTGATGACGGTGAGTGTGCCGTCGCGGCAACTGGCCAGGGCGTAGCCGTCGTCGAACTGGGTGGCGTCGACGCCGGCGCCGATGGGGAGATCGGCGAGGATTTTGCCGCTCGTGCAGTCCATGACGATCATTTTTTGAGGCTTGCGACAGCCGATGAAAAGCAGGCCGTGCTGGCGGTCGATCGCCATGCCAGTTGGAGCGCCGCCGGGGGCGACGGGCCAGTGGGCGAGGACTTTCATGGTGTGGGTATCGACGACGGCAATCTGGTTTTTGTCTTCGAGGTTGACGAAAGCTTTGCCTTGGGCGTCGACGGCGAAGAATTCGGGTTTGCCGCCGAGTTCGATGGGTGGGTCGGCTTTTCCTGTGGCGAGATCGATATCGGGGGAGATGGGGATGAGGACGCCCGAGTCGCCGCAGACGAGGAGGATTTTATTGCTGGCGGGGTCGTAGAGGATGCCGTCGGCGTCTTCGGCGGCTTTGATTTTGCCGAGGACATGGTTGGTCTTGAGATCGAAGATGACGACCGAGGCGTCTTTGCCGTCGGTGATGAAGCCGCGACCGGCGTCGGGGGCGATTGCGACGCCGTGATTCCCTTTTTGGCCGGGGATATCGGCGACGAGTTTGTCGGTGGAAGCGTCGACGACCATGACGTGGGTGGATCGGGTGACGTAGAGGAGTTTGTGCTCGGGGTCGGCGGTGAGGTAATCCCAGCCGCCTTTGCCGCCGATGTGTAGGGTTTGTTGTAGGTGGTATGGGGCGGCGTCCTGGGCGCGAAGGGAGGTGGTGGTTGCTGCTAGAAGCGATACCGCGAGAAGGAGATGACGCATGGGAGTTTTCCGATCAGTTAGAATGATCGAGGCCGACTCACCCACGAGCCGGCCCACGATCGATTGACCTACATGCTACGCGAACATCTTACATTTTGTGTTCGTGTTCGCCTTTTTCGTCGTCCTCTTTATCTTTTTTCCCTTGGTGTTCGTCTTCTTCGTTGTCGATTTTTTTGCTGATGAGTGTGCCATCGGGGGAGACGCGGATTTCCCAGTTTTTACCATCCTGCATCACGTCGGTTTCGTATTGGGGATGGCCATGGCGGTCCTCCTTGTCGACAGATTTGATCATAGCGCCGTTGGCCTCACGGGTGAGGGTTGCCTGGACGGCGGGGGGGACCTGGTCGAAGGTCATTTTGATTTCGGTGCCTTCATCCTCGTCCTCTTCGTCGTGGTGGTGCATGTGGGAACAACCAAGGCCGAGGCCGGCGGAGGCGATCACGGCGAGTATCCAACGCTTTGTCATAGTGGGTCCTTCCCTGCTGTCCTGAAAGGTTTAGGTCGTTGGTCGAACGCTCGATCAATCGGGCCGGGGCGATTCAGGAATTCGCGGGCAGAGTACTCAGATAAGATGACGGCAGTGTGACGTTCTGCGTAATGGGAAAAAAACGGTTGCGCGGAAACAGTTGTCGGGGGTCAATTCGAGTTCAACTTTACTGTCCATGGCGGCGGCGTAGGAGCGAACGAGAGAGAGGCCGAGACCGGCGTGTGCGCCGCCGGTGCGGGAGGTGTCTTTGCGCCAGAAGGGATCGAAGAGGTGCGGGAGGTCGTCGTGGATGAGGTTGATTTGCGGGTTGGTGACGCTGAGGCGGGAATTGCCGATGCGGCAGATGACGGTGCTCCCCGGAGTGGCGTATTCCAGGGCGTTTTCGAAGAGGTTGCGGATGATGGCTTCGGTCATGGCGGGGTCGGCGGTGACGGTGGTGTCGTGGGTGGTTTCGATGTGGAGGTGGATGTTGTGAAGGAGGGATTTTTTTTCGATGGATTCGCGGATGCGGGTGGCGATGGCGGCGAGATCGACGGGAAGGCGCTGGGCTTGCTCCTGTCCTGATTCGCAGCGGGAGAGAGCGAGAAGGGACGCGGCGAGGGATTCCATGTTTTGCGCGACGGCAAGAACATCGTGCATGCCTTGCTGAGGATTGGCGGGCCAGCGGATGGCGACTTCAGCCATGGCGCGTAGTTCGGCGATGGGGGTCCGCAATTCGTGGGCCGCGGCGGAAGTGAAGCGGCGCTCGCGGGCGAAGGAGGATTGTAGTCGTTGCAGCAGTTCGTTTAGTCGACCGACGATGGGCTGCAATTCTTTTGGGACATCCGACTGAAATCGCATCGCGAGGTTTCCGGCATCGATTTGCTGAGCCTGGCCGGCGAGGGTGTTGAGGGGCCTCAAACTTTTTTCGACGAGGATCCATACCGCTCCGGCGGCCCCGGCCGCCATGATGACCGCGGCGCAGGCCAGTCCCCATCCGACTAATTCGAGTGTATGGGTGATGGGCTCGGCGCCTCGGGCTAATACCAGGGTGATGTGCCTTTGGGGCGCGCCTTTTATTTCGTCATCATCATCGGTGACTTCGGGGACGAAGGTGGTCGCAACCATGCGTCCGGGGCGGCCGTCGGGGAGGGTGACCCGGAATGCTTTGTTTATTTTGCTGGCGGATGGAAAGGGCAGCTCATGAGTTGCTCCTTTCCAGGAAGGGGATCGTTCGATGATCTGGCCGGCTTCGTCGAATACGACGAAGAATTCGGCGCGCGGGCCGGCGGCGAATTCTCGCTGCATCTCCTCGGCAAAGTTTACTTCGACTTTGCCTTTTTCCTTGTCATCGCGGCGGACCATCCCAGCCATGGCGTGGGCTTTGGCGGAGAGGGCTTCGTCAAACTCGTCCACCACGCGGGCGCGGACGACCAGCAGCAACACGGTCCCGGCAAAGGCCGCGACGACGAGGACCGCTGTCACCAATCCGATCACCAGCGTAGTTCGGATCGAGCGCACGGGCGTTTTATTATTCCTCTCCGAGTACATATCCCATCCCGCGCCGGGTGCGAATGAACGATGGGCCGTCGGGAGGGTCGATTTTACGGCGCAAGGCGCACACGGCGGAATCGACCACGTTGCTCATCACTTCCTGGACCTCGGCATAGAGATGGTCCTCGATCTGCGACCGGGATACCACGGCCCCTTTGCGGATGGCGAGAAATTCCAGCAAAGCATATTCGCGCGCGGATAGATCGATCACGCGGCCGCCGCGGCGGACGATGCGGGTGCCGGAATCGACTTCGAGTTCGCGGATGCGGACGATAGTGCCGGCCATCGCGCCTTGAGCGCGGCGTCCGACGGCCTGGACGCGGGCGAGCATTTCCTCCAAGGCAAAAGGCTTGACGAGGTAGTCGTCGGCGCCGGCTTTAAGGCCTTCGACGCGGTGTTCGACGGCGTCGCGTGCGGTGAGGATCAGGACGCCGGTGCGACCACCCGATTTGCGAAGGCGACGGAGGATACCCAGACCGTCCATTTTGGGGAGCATGAGGTCGAGCACGACGACGTCGTATGTCCCAGAGAGGGCATAGTGCAATCCGACTTCACCGTCGCCGGCTTCGTCGACGGCGTAGCCGCTCTGCCGGAGGGCTTCGGCGATGGAGCGCCGCAATCGTTCGGAATCTTCAACGACCAGGACTCGCAAGTCAGGTCTCCTTGGTATCGGGTGTATAAGACACGGCAGCTTACTTGGGAAGATGACGGCAAGATGACGGGAAAGGGTGATGTTTTTGCGGCTTATTTAGCAAGCCCTACAATATGATTCCATGAAGAGAGGGAAAATGGGACCAGAGCAGGATGACCGGAAGTTGAGGTTATTAAAGAACATAGCCGTCGCCACGAATATGGCCAGGAGCGTGGATGAGGCGTTTTCGATCACGGGGGATGAGATTCTTGTCTTTACGGGTTGGTTTGGATTCACCGCGCTTTTGGTGGATGGGGAACGGCTGGTGCATGTGACACGTCGCGGGGCGATTTGGACGGAATTGCAGCGTCTGGACGAAGAAAGCATAAGGAGGCTGAATGAACCTTGGGAGGGTGTAGAAAGCATGCCGGGAAGAGTGAGGGAATCGAAGCGAGCAGAGTGGGCGACGGATGAGGATCTGATGAACAGGCCTGGGGATTTTCCGCGGGCGGAAATTGCGTTGCAGCTTGGAGTAAAGACGCTGTTGACGTTTCCGGTGATGATTGCGGATCGGGTGGTCGGGGTGTGGTTGTTTTCGGCGCGGGAGCGGGTACAGCCGGATGAGGAGCTTTTGGAATTGATGACGGATGTGGGGGTGCTGCTCGGGCGGGCGGTGGAGCGCGAGGAGGCGGCGGAGACACAGCGACGGCTAGCGCAGCGGTTGCAGACGATGATTGATTCGATGCCTTCGGGGCTCATCGCAGTGGATGCGGAGTGCCGGGTGATTGAATGGAACCAAGGGGCGGCGGCGCTGGTGAAAATTCCCGCGGCCCGGGCAGTTGGGCGGATACTCGAAGAAGTGTTTCCATTGCCCGAGGGGTTGCAGGAGAAAATCTGTCTGGCGGCGAAGAACAGGAGAACGATGAAGGAGGGGCCTATCCGGCATGAATCGGAGCAGGGGGTTCGGCTGTTGGAAATGCTGGTCTATCCATTGTGCGATGGAGACACGCCGGGGGCCGTGATCCGGTTGGACGATGTAACGCAACGGGTGCGGATGGAGAAGCTTGTCGTGCAATCAGAGAAGATGCTGTCGGTTGGAGGATTGGCGGCGGGGATTGCGCATGAGATCAATAATCCACTGGCGGGAATGGTGCAGAACGCCCAGGTGGTGCAGGGAAGGATGAGCGCCGATTTGCCGGGGAATCGCGCGGCCGCTGAGCGGCATGGCACAACTATGGAAGCGATCCGAGGATATCTGGAAGAGCGGAATGTGCTGGAAATGCTGGATGCGATTCGTTCCAGCGGCGGGCGAGCGGCGGATATCGTGAGGCATCTGATTGGATTTACTCGGAGAAACCCTTCAAAGAAGGAGCGATGCGATCTACGGAATGTGCTGGATCAAGCGGTAGAGTTGTCGCGTAATGACTACGATTTGCAGAAGCACTGCGATTTTCAGAGCGTGGAGATCATGAGGGCGTATGCGGGTGATTTGCCTAGAGTAACATGTCATTCATCGGAAATTCATCAAGTCATATTATGTCTGTTGAAGAATGCTGCGCAGGCGATGAGTGAATTAAAGACGCGGCCGCAGCCGCTTCGGATTTTATTAAGACTCGAACGAGAAGAAAAACACGTACGAATCTGCGTGGAAGACAATGGGCCGGGGATGAACGATGCGGCGCGGCAGCGCGCGTTCGAGCCATTTTTTACGACCAAAGAACCGAATGTAGGAACGGGTTTGGGATTGTCAGTGGCATATTATATCGTCACACAAAACCACCATGGGCTGATGAGTTGTGATGCGCGCCCGGGTGGAGGGACGGTATTTACGATTGTGCTGCCGATTGATCAGGACGTTGAAGAAGAAGGGCCTGGATCATGAGCAACAAGCATCCGACTATCTTGATTGTTGAAGATGAACGGGATGTGGCGCTGAGTATGGAGGCGTTTCTGGAAGAGCGTGGTTATGCGATCGTAACGGCCGGGGATGGGGGGAAAGGACTTGAGAAAATAAGAGGAATTCGGCCGGATGCGGTGTTACTGGACCTGCGCATGCCGGTGATGGACGGGTTGGATATTTTAAAACATACAGCGGCGGAGTATCCGGAGATGCCGGTGATCGTGGTATCGGGGAAGGGGAGGATGATGGATGTGGTTTTGGCACTGCGTCTGGGGGCGTGGGATTATCTGATCAAGCCGCTGGATGACATGGAGGTGCTGGCGCATTCGCTGGCGCGGGCGTTGGATCGCGCGCGGCTGTTGCGCGAAAATCGCATGTATCGGGAGCATCTTGAAGAAGAAGTGCAGAATCGCACGGCACAACTCGAACTTGCGAATCAGGCGCTACAAGGCAAGCACATGGCGCTGCGCGAGGTGCTGGGAATGATGGAAGAAGAGAAAAAATCCATCGGGGAACAAGTCGTCGCTAATGTCGAGAGGATTATCATCCCTCTGGTGCGTTCGCTAAAAGAAGGACTTTCGCGCGGGCAACAAAAAATCATTGAACAATTAGAGGCGGGACTGGCGGAAATTGTGTCCCCGTTCACAGATCAATTGTCGCGTGAGGTTTCATCGTTGACGCCGGCGGAAGTGAGGATATGCAATTTGATCCGAAATGGGTTGGGTGTGAAGGAGATTGCGGGGATCGAACATATCTCGCCGGAGACGGTGGGAGCGCATCGACGAAACATCCGTAGAAAATTGGGTGTGGCGAATAAAAAAGTGAATCTCACCACGTATTTGCAGACATTGATGAAATCTGGCGAGGACAAAGGACTGAGTTTTCCGGGTGGCCATATTGAAGTTGCCACGCGCGAAAAGTCGCGATCGACCAAGCTCGCGCATTCGCATAAACACTAGCGACATGCGGGGGGAATATTGAGAAGTGGGAGGGGGTAAAACGCGATGATATCCGTGCGGCATCCACGAGATGGCCGGGTAGTTGATCTACCCGGTTTGTGACCGATTGCACGCCGATGTTGGAACCGGAATCGCGGGGGGAATCCGCCGATTTCTGGTTCAGAGCCATAAAGGAAAACCGAGCAGTAAGAAATCGGCCCAGGGAGCAACCTGCGGCAGGCGCTGCATGTGTCTACGCCGGACGGCTCTATATCAAGGAAAGGACGAGAGTCATGAGCAGTGCAACAGCAGCTACGACGCCGGGCCGGGGGGGAAAGTTCCTCACGTTCGCGCTCGGACGTGAGGAGTATGGGATTCCGATTCTGAAGGTGCGGGAGATTATTGGATGTATGGAAGTCACCGCGGTGCCGCGATCGGCGGCATATGTGAAGGGTGTGATCAACCTTCGCGGGCAGGTGATTCCGGTGATCGATCTCCGCGCGAAATTCGCGATGGAAACCGTCGCGGCAACCGAAGAGACGTGCATCGTGGTCGTGGAGATCATCGAAGCCGAAAGAAAGCTATCGACAGGGTTGGTCGTCGATCGTGTGAAAGAAGTGTTGAATATCGCCGCGGATTGCGTAGAGGATGCCCCGGACCTTGGAGCGACCGTCGATTCCCATTTCATTTTAGGAATGGGGAAGGTCGGGCAGGCTGTGAAGATCCTGCTGGACATCGACCAGGTGCTCGTCGGCACCGAAGCACGGGAATTATCCGCCATCGCCAGTCAGAAAGCGGCGGCTTAAAGAGCAATTTAAAAGTGGCTGCCCGCGTGTGGCGGCTGAATGCGTCAAACAATAAAAGCCAGAAAATTTTGGAGTATTTGCCATGAAAATGACTATTGGGAAGCGTCTGATCTCAGGATTCTCATTACTTACGGTTGTGACTATCACGCTGGGCGTGTTTGCCTATGTGCGGGTGAAGTCGATCGATAAGGAAATGAAGTGTATGGCCAGTGACGCGCTGCCGGGCGTGATCTGGTGCTCGGAGTTGAGCCGTGTGAACCAAGCGGGTGGGCGAATCATCCTTCAGCATATCGTCACTGATGATAAGGCGGAGATGGCGGCCGAGGAAGAAAAGCTTAAGCAGGTAAATACCGACGCGGAAGCAGCATACAAGAGCTATGAAGACCAGATCACGCAGGATGAAGATCGGCGGAATTTTGGAAAGCTGCGTGATTTGCAAACGCAATGGGTCAAATCACAGGAAGGGATTTTGTCGTTGAGCCGGACTTTGAAGACCAAGGAGGCGTCGGATCTGTATCTCAAGCAGGCGCAGCCGATCATTGAAGCGATGGCCAAAGAGACCGAGGAGATGACCAAATGGAATCGCAACTACGGTGAAGCCGCCGCGGATCGGGGTTCGATCTCGGTGATGGGCGCAAAAACCGGGATCATCATTGCGATTGGCGTGGCACTTTTGGGCGCGATTGTCACGAGTTTTGTGCTGATCCGAGCAATCAACAAGGCTTTAAGCCGAATCGCCAGCAATCTGTCCGAAGGGGCGGATCAGGTGTCGAGTGCTGCGTCTCAGGTCAGCGCTTCGGGTCAATCTCTGGCCCAAGGAGCTACCGAACAGGCGGCGGCATTGGAAGAGACCAGCTCCAGCCTGGAAGAGATGTCGAGCATGACTAAGCGCAACGCCGAGACCGCCCAGCAGGCGAGCACCATCGCCGCGCAGGCGAAAGAGGCCGCGGCGCGTGGGAACGGGTCGATGGGCAAAATGTCTTCTGCGATCGAGCAGATCCAGAAGAGCGCTGGCGACACTGCCAAGATCATCAAGACGATCGACGAGATCGCGTTTCAGACGAATTTGCTGGCTTTGAACGCCGCGGTGGAAGCCGCCCGGGCCGGTGAGGCCGGCAAGGGATTTGCCGTGGTTGCCGAGGAAGTTCGCAACCTGGCGATGCGTTCTGCCGAGGCGGCCAAGAGCACGTCCAGCTTGATCGAAGGATCGGTCGAGGCGGCCCGCAATGGCGTTGCACTGAGCAACGAAGTTGCCAAGCAGCTTGGTGAAATCCATCAGGCGTCTGAGAAGGTCAATGCACTGGTTTCGGAAATCGCCGCTGCAAGCCATGAGCAATCCACCGGCATCGGACAGGTGAACGATGCAGTCACCCAGATGGATAAGGTGACTCAGAGCAACGCCGCCGGTGCCGAAGAGAGCGCGGCTGCCGCTGAGGAACTCAGCGCCCAGGCCGAGCAGCTTCAAGGCATCGTCCGCGATCTGACCAAGCTGGTTGGAATCAAATCGGATGACAGCACGGAACATCGGCGGAAGACGGTCAAGGCCAGCCACAAGGCTTCATCCGCCTCACGCTCGGCAGCGTCCCTGATCCCGCTTGATGCTTCGGAAAAGTCTGACGATTTCTCGGAATTTTCCAAAGCTGCCTGAGTAAGCGGATCCCCATTGAACCTCGCGATCCTCGCCATCGCGTCCGCCGATCTGAATAGGTCGGCGGCGCGGCGGCCTGGGGGATCGGGTTCCAAACCACCACGCGGACGGTCGTATCCATGGAAAACATTAACGAAATAGTCGAGCACCTTGCTGCTACGGTTGTGAATGCCGAAGCGACCGACCTCCGGGCTCTGACGGAATTGCACGATCATTTTCATAAGCTCAGGGAATCCGCAGGCACAGAGTTACCGGGCGCGACATCGGCGGCAGCGACGGCCGAGCAGATTTTGACGCGGGTGATCTTTCGCGAAGAGCCGGATGTTGATGCGGCACTGGAACAACTTGGGTCTCTGGTGGCGGAAATTCAGCAAGTCGTGAATTTTGTAGGAAAGAGTACGCCGGTTGCTGAAGAAGTTGCGGATGATGCGCTCCGGGCCGACGATCTGCCGCTGGTGGTGGAATTTGTAACCGAGGCACGGGAGCATCTGGAAGCGGCCGAAGCGGAAGTGCTCAAGCTGGATGGCGAGGCGAATTCAGAATCCGTCAACGCGATTTTTCGCAGCTTTCATACGATTAAAGGTGTCGCTGGATTTTTGAATCTGAAGGAAATTGGCCTGCTGGCGCATTCGGCGGAGAACTTGCTCGATTTGGCGCGCAAAGGGCAACTTGTTTTGGATGGTCGGGCGGCTGGTCTGATTCTTGAATCGATCGATGCTGGTAAGTCGATGCTCGGGACGATCGAAACGTCGGCTCAGCGGAATGTTCCGCTGGCGAAATATGATGGATTACCTGACCTTCGGGCGCGACTGGATGCTTGTGCCGCTGGGGTGAAATTGCCGGTGGCCGGAGATGCAAAAAGCCAGCCGACGGCAGAAAAAACAGTGCCCGCTGCGGGTTCAACACCATCGGTGCGATCGCATGACAGCACGGTGAAGGTTGCGACGGATCGCCTGGATAGTCTTATTTCCATGGTTGGCGAACTGGTCATCACGCAGTCGATGGTTCGTCAGGAATCTCGCGCCAATGCAGGCGTGACTCAACGCCTGACGCGCAATCTCGGACGGCTCGACAAAATCACGCGCGAGCTTCAGGACCTATCCATGTCCATGCGTATGGTGCCGATTCAAGGCGTGTTTCAGAAGATGGTGCGGCTGGTGCATGACTTGTCGGAGAAATTCGGCAAGCAGATGGATCTGGTGATTGTCGGTGGTGACACGGAGCTGGATCGCAATGTGGTGGAAGCGATCGCCGACCCGCTGATGCACATGGTGCGCAATGCCGCCGATCATGGCATTGATACGCCGGAGGAGCGTGCCAAAGCGGGTAAATCGCCGGTAGGACGGATTGAGTTGAAGGCGTGTCATCGTGCCGGGCAGATCGTCATTGAGATCAGCGATGATGGAAAAGGGCTGAATAAGCAGAGGATTTTGAAGAAGGCGCACGATGCCGGGATTTTGCAGGATGGGGATAAGCCGAGCGACGCGGATATTTTCAGGTTGATATTTCATGCCGGTTTGTCGACGGCTGAGAAAGTCACTGATGTCTCGGGTCGCGGCGTTGGAATGGATGTAGTGAAAAAGAACGTCGAAGCGCTGCGTGGACGGATTGACATTACTTCGGTCGAAGGAGCCGGGTCGACTTTTACGATCTGCCTTCCGCTTACGCTGGCTGTAATCGATGGGCTAGTCGTTCGCGTCGGCGATCAGAGATATATCATTCCGCTTCTCAGCATCGAACAGAGCATTCGGCCAGTCGAGTCACAGCTGTCGACCGTGCAAGGTCGTGGTGAACTCTGCATGATCCGCGGCCGCGCTTTGCGGCTTCTGCGGCTGCATCGACTCTTTAATGTCACGCCAATTAGCGAAGACCCGACCAAGGCGCTTGTGGTCATTGTCCAGGATAACGGTCGCGAGGCATGTCTTCTGGTCGACGAACTGCTCGGGCAGCAGCAGGTAGTCATCAAGTCACTCGGCGATGGCATCGGCGCGATCCGCGGGATCTCCGGCGGGGCGATCCTTGGCGATGGCACCGTCAGCCTGATCCTTGACATCCCCGGCGTGATCGACCTGGCGACAAAGAACGCCGCCAAGGAGGCTGTACATGTTGCTTGAGACCGAGCCATCGCTCAATGACAAGGATTTCAAGCGGATCAGTGAGCTGGTCTATTCCCATTGCGGCATCAGCCTGCATGCCGGAAAGAAGCAGCTCGTTCAGGCGCGCATCGCCAAGCGAATCCGCGGTAGCCAGTTTAAGTCGGTCTCTGATTACATCGATCATGTTCTGGCGGACACGAGCGGCAAAGAGATGACCACGCTCACCGACCTGCTCAGCACCAACCTGACCAGCTTTTTTCGCGAGCAAGCGCATTTTGATTATCTGAACAAGACGTTCCTTCCAGCACTGATGCAGCGCAAACGCGAAAGCCGTCGTATTCGCGTTTGGAGCGCGGGATGTTCGACCGGCGAAGAACCTTATTCATTGGCGATGACGCTGCTGGAATCCGTGCAAGGCTGCGGCGAATGGGACGTTAAACTGCTGGCGACGGATATCAGCACCCGCGTAGTGCAAACAGCGCAGACGGCGGTTTATGAAGCCGATCGCCTGGGCGGGATCGATGCGGCGCGGAAGGCAAAATATTTCACGAGCTATAAGGCGAATGGAAGAGCAACGCATCAGGTAGCGCCGACGGTGAGAAAGCTCATTCAGTTTCGTTATTTGAATTTGATGGAGCCGTGGCCGTTCAGCGGGCCGTTCGATTTTATCTTCTGCCGCAACGTAATGATCTATTTTGATAAGCCGACCCAGGAAAAACTGGTGCAACGGTATTGGGAACATCTGGATCGAGGCGGGTTGCTGTTCACCGGGCATTCGGAATCGCTCACCGGGATCAACCACCGTTTCAAATACGTCCAGCCGACGATTTATGCCAAGTTGTGATTGACGTTAATCAAGGAATCGCGTGAACATTGTCGTGAACATTTCCGATGCCAAAGTAGCCGATACCGCAGGTGCGGTGCTGGCGACATACTCGCTGGGATCGTGCATTGGCGTGGCGCTCTACGACCCGGTCGCCAAGGTCGGCGGGATGCTGCATTTTCAGTTGCCGACATCGACGCTGGATGCGGATCGCGCCCGGCAGTTGCCGATGATGTTCGCCGACACCGGCATGAAGCATCTGATGGATCAGATGGCTGCACGCGGGGCGCAAAAAGCCAGGATAAAGACCTGGATGGCGGGGGCGGCGCAAATGTTGAATGACTCCGGAATATTCAATATCGGCCGGCGGAATCACGCTGCGATTCGCAAAATTCTTTGGCAGTACGGCCTGCTGATCAGCGGCGAGGACATCGGCGGATCGACTCCGCGGAACCTCTACCTGTCGATCGACGATGGAACCGTCACCGTCAAAATCGGAAATACAGTTACAAAGCTCTAGAGAGGGACTTATGCCTGGAAAAATCCTCATCGTTGATGATTCGGCAATCACGCGGGCGCTGATCAAACGCGCTATCCTGCTGGCGAACCTTCCCGTTGCGGGCTTGTTGGAAGCCGGCAATGGCAGCCAGGCGCTGGACGTCATTCGTCGAGAACAGGTCGACGTGCTGATCGCTGATCTGAATATGCCCGAAATGGGCGGCGTGGAGCTGACGCGCATCATTCTCGGCGATCCACTGACGAAGCATATTCCCGTCGTCATCGTATCGGCGGACCCAAATCCGTCTCGCGCCGCCGAACTGCTTGCTGCCGGCGTTAAAGGATACGTCCACAAGCCCTTCACCCCGGAAGTCATTCGCGACACCCTTAGTCCTCTGATGGGAGAGATCCATGTCTAACGCAACCGACACTGAGAACGATATTGTCAACGCTTTTGTGGATGCCCTGGAGACGCTCGCGTTCATATCGCTGGCCCCGAGCGAGGACTGCTCTGCGCCCATTGAGGCGATTCTCAGCACGATTGATTTTGCTGGAGAATCCTTGCGCGGCCGTCTGTGCCTGATCGCCTCGGAATCATTTGGCTGGTATCTGGCAGGAAACGTGCTCGGGACCGACCCTGGCGATCAGGAAGCACGCGATCGCGGTAGTGATTCGCTCCGCGAACTGATGAACGTCGCCTGCGGGACATTTTGTTCTAAGCAGAAACTCGCCGGAAAAATCGAATTAAGTCTGCCTCATTCGATCACGCTGGATATTCCCGCTCTGTGGGCCTCCGCCCTGGCAAAGCCAGGGACGCATGTCTTTGATGCCGATGGGCACACGATTGCATTTTGGATGGAGGAACTCGCATGAGCACATCTGAATTAATCAAGGTTCTGATCGTGGATGATTCATCCGTGGTTCGGCAGATATTGAGCCGCGACCTGGGGCGCGATTCACAAATTCAAGTTGTTGGAACGGCTCCGGATCCTTATGTGGCACGCGACAAAATCGTGGCGCTTCAGCCGCATGTGATCATTCTGGATGTCGAGATGCCACGGATGGATGGGATTACGTTCCTGTCCAAATTGATGGCGCATCATCCGCTGCCGGTCATTATTCTAAGCTCGCTGACGGGTCGCGGGACGCAGACGGCGGTGGATGCGATGGCCGCCGGTGCGGTGGAAGTCATGTGCAAGCCGGGGACGGCGTACAGCGTTGAGAATGTAGCTTCGCTGCTGATTGAAAAAATTAAAATTGCCGCCAAGGCGCGCGTGCGGGCGACGGTGCAGGCACCCGCGATACGCGCTCATGCCGGCGCAGCCTCGGAATTGGCAACCACGGATAAGCTTTTCGCCATCGGCGCCAGCACCGGCGGAGTTCAGGCGCTGACGGAAGTGTTGACGGCGTTTCCTGCTGATGCTCCGGGGACGCTGGTTGTGCAGCATATGCCGGCGAATTTCACGGCGTCGTTCGCCAAGCGATTGTCCACGCTCTGCCGCGTTGAAGTTCGCGAGGCAGCCGATGGCGACAGCGTCTTCCCGGGGCGCGTGCTGATCGCGCCGGGGGATTTTCATATGGTGCTTCGCCGGTCGGGGGCGCGATACCATGTTGAATTAAAGAAGGGTCCCGAAGTTCATCATCAGCGTCCCAGCGTTGAGGTGATGTTCGACTCAGTTGCGAAGTACGCCGGCGCGAACGCGGTCGGTGCAATTCTGACGGGCATGGGTGCCGATGGCGCACTCGGGCTATTGAATATGCGTCGCGCGGGTGCGCGGACAATCGCCCAGGACGAAGCCACCAGCACAGTCTGGGGCATGCCCGGCGAAGCGGTTAAATGCGGAGCGGCCGAGCAAGTCGTCCCGCTCCATGAAGTTGCACCCGCTCTTTTGCATTTTGTTCGGCAAATGAACCACGCTATTTAAGAAAGGATCCAATATGGATTCCGCAGTTGCAGCGCCTCCGGCGCAGGTGATCAATCCAAAGATGATTGTGCCGTTCGTCAATTCCGTCCGGCAGGTCTTCACCAAAATGGTCGGTGTTCCGACCACCGTTTCCGGGGCACAGATCAAAGGCAGCCCGGCGCCGTCCTATGATGTCTCGGGAATCATCGGATTCTCCGGAGAAGTCACAGGATCAGTCGTCGTCAGCTTTCAAAAGCAGGCGGCAATTAAACTGGTCAATGCGCTGGCAGGCAGCGAGATCGAATTCGGCACCGCCGACTTCGCCGACGCCATCGGCGAACTCGCCAATATGATTGCTGGGTCGGCTAAGAAGGACCTCAATGCGTTGGCGAATATTTCTATTCCCAGCGTCATCATCGGCGGTGGGCACGTGATTGCGCGGCTGACGGATGTCCCGTGTGTGGTCATTCCATGCACCACGCCGGTTGGTGATTTCGCGGTTGAAGTGAATATCAAGCAGACGAAAGTTTCTTAAATAGAAACGGGAGAATAAACATGAAGATCTTATTGGTTGATGACTCGCGCACCATGCGCAATATTCAGAAGAAGACGCTCGAACCGCTCGGCGGAGTGGAATTCTCTGAAGCCGGCGATGGCGTCGAGGCGCTGGCGACAATTGATGCCGGCAAGGGGCCGTTCAACCTGGTCATTATTGACTGGAACATGCCCAATATGGATGGCATCACACTCGTGACGAAGATCCGCGAAAAGGACAAGGTCACGCCCCTGATTATGGCCACCACCGAAGCGGAAAAGCAGCGCGTTCTCGATGCGTTGCGCGCCGGCGTGAACAATTATGTCGTCAAGCCGTTTACGCCCGACTCGCTGATGGAAAAAGTGAAGCAGACCCTCGACAAAGCCAAGGCCGCCTGATCATGAACGACGCGAAGCAACCTGGTGCGGACCCGTTCCGCATCGACATTTCCGGAGACGTCCTCAGCGCTACGCTGATCATCGAAGAGGGCGCGATGGTCGAAGCGGCTGCGGTTCTCGCCAAGCTCAATGAGCTGGGGGTTAAGCGCGTCGATCAGAAGGCGATTGCCGAGCGGATCGAGGCCGCTGCCGGGCAAGCGGTGAATATGCTGGTCGCGATGGGGATCGCGCCCATAGACCAGCGCCAAGAAGGATTTATCCTTTCATTACCTGCCGATCCGGCACAGCTTGAAAAGGTAACTGGAGGCACGGTTGTCGCAACTATATCGCCGAGCGTTGCCGGAAAAGCTGGCCAGGATGTGTTCGGCGGCGCAATCCCATTCAAAAAGCGCACCGACAAATTAGAAATAGGACGCGGCCTGATCAAGCGCGATGGAATGGCAATCGCGACCTCGGATGGCAGCGTACGGCTCCGCGGAGAATTGCTCTCCGTTGACCCGCTGCTGGATATGGACGGCTCGGATGAATCCGTTGCTCGCGAATTAGAATTTGACGGCGATGTCGTCATTCAAAACTGCTTTCGAGACTGTCGATCGCTTCGCAGCACCGGAAGTATCTGGGTTGAAGATGCCGTCGAAGCGGCGCAGTTGGATGTTGCCGATAGCCTCTATGTGACCAATGCGATCATCGGCAAGGACAAAGGCCGCTATGTGGTCGGCAAAGATATTACCTGCAAATTTATCTCTGCTGCCCAGATCATTTCCCGGCGAGACATTCGTGTGGATGGGGAAGTCGCCATCAGTCGCATTTCGTGTATCGGATCATTGGTCGCCAATGGACCGATTTATGGCGGGGAAGTCAGCGCCAATGGCGGGATTCGCTGCCCGGTTCTCGGTGGCGCCGGCGGTACGACAACGATTATCGAATGTGGCATCGATGCCGAATTCCGAACGCTCATTCTCGCGAAATCCATCGAAATTGATGATAATCGCAAGCATGTTGAGCAGGTCCGCCAGAAATTGGCTCCATTGCTTAGCCAACAAAAGCACCTTTTAAGTTCGCAGAGAGAGAAGGCGACCGAACTGCTCTGGGAAGCCGACGAATTGGATTCGCGGACCAATAAAGAAATCGCAACATTGGCCGATCGTTGCAAGGCATCGCGTGCGATGGCGCGATCGGAGATCGTGGTCGCGGAGACAGCATACCCCGGAGTCATTATCCGGTTTCCCGGCGTTGAAGCGGTTATTAACTCCCAATTGCAAGGGCCTCTTACACTGGTCCCACGTGGAAATGGGCAGGGTATCCATATCGTGATGATCGACGGGACCGATGGATCTGAACATCCGATCGAGTCGCGTATAGTGCCAGATCCATCCGCACCGCTGATTGATCGTTTTTTCGGCAAGCCTCCCACCGAGCGTGGCACGAGAACAAAGTGCATCAATGCCTTTGTTGCTGCAACGCGCGAGCTGTTTCAAACGATGGTCCGCGTGCCATTCACGCTGGATAAGCCTCGGCTTAAAGATCCGGGCGAGCGCATTTTTAAACTATATAAAATATCCGTCGGCATACAATTGACCGGCATGGCGCAAGGCGGCGTCTGGATCAGCTTCTCTGAAAAGGTTGCGATTGCGCTGGCGACCGCGCTGAGTGGCGAGACGTATAAGTCTCTTGATGCCGATTGCCGCGACGCGCTCGGCGAAATCGCCAACATGATCGTTGGGGCGGCCAAGCGGAATATTTCTGATCGGCCAATTAAAATGTCCGTACCCACACTGCAACCGACGGAAGAAATTGTCTATTTACCGAATATCCCAGCGATTGTGTTGCCGTTTGACACCGCCGCCGGACGATTCATCATAGAAGTTGCGATGACTGAAACATCGTCCGGGCAAGCTTCTCAAGCGATTGCGGCCTGATTAAGTCCCGCCGGCAATGCGCCGTATGTCATCCGCCATGGCGCTCAATGATCGTGCGGGCTTATAGACAACATTCGCCTGGGTTACCCCGGCGATCGCCAGACTTGCAGGGGCCTGATAATTTAATGATCCTGTATAGACAACATATTTTGTTGTCGGCCGGCCTGCATGCGCGCGGAGGATAAGCTCCTCTCCATCCATTTCGCGCAGGCGCACATCCACCACCGCAAGATCAATTGTCTCAATAGCGAGAATGTTCAGTGCTTCCTTGGCGCTATTCGTCGACAGAACATCAAAATTCTCATCTTCGAGAAATGCGGTCAAACTTCGCAGGACCGCGATATCGTCGTCAACCACCAACACTCGAATGGGAGCGGGGACCATTATGTTTTTCCTGCCAAGGGGAGAGTTAAGCTGAACTTGGTGCCCACACCGGGGATGGATTCGACGGCGATGGTTCCATGATGGTTGCGCGTGATGATGAAATATGAAACAAATAATCCCAGGCCTGTTCCGCCAAGCGATTCGCGCGTGGTGAAGAAGGGTTCGAATATGCGCCGCCGCATGGCCCGCGGCATTCCAGGACCGTTGTCTTCCACTTCAATTCGCGCCGTGTTTCCAATTTGAGTAGTGCGCAAGGTGATTCGAGGCGGCTCGCTCCGCACCCCGCGATCCGCCATCGCCTGGGCAGCGTTCTTGAGCAAATTCAGCAAGACCTGCTGTATCTCGCTCGCCCGACAGGGGACCTTGGATAGTTTCTGATCATAGTCCTTCACCAATTCGATGGATCTGAAATCAACTGGGCGCTTGGGGTCAAAGTCGTTTTGCGCCAATTCCACCGTGTGATCGACCAATTCCGATAGAACTGAATTGTCTGCTTGCGCTCCCGGGCCTTGGCTGAAACTCACCATGCTTGCAACGATCTCCGCAGCTCGTTGTCCCGAGGCGCGAATTCCTTCGAGCATTTCCCGTATGCCGCGACGTGTCAGGTAGGACTGGATGCATTCCATCCGGGTTCCACTTTCCTCGGCAGCGGAACAATTAGCAGCCAATTCCGGGGATACACGATTTAAAACGACCTGAGCGCTCTGCACTACCCCTGCTAATGGGCTATTAATCTCGTGCGCCATTCCTGCCGCCAGGCCGGCGACGGTGTTCATCTTTTCTGACTGGATGATCGCTTCTTCGATTGCACGCATCCTTGTGATCAGCAATGTCAGCGCGATCACGGACAAGAGACTGATCACGATCATGGTCTGTATCCAGAACGTCACTCTGCGGGCGGTTTCCGCCTCTATTTGTGCAGTTTGCGTCTGTGCGAGCTCAACCGTCTTGCTGATGGCCTGACGGTGCTCAGCGAAAGCATTCTGTAAGGCGCCATGCAAAATGGCTGATGCAGCGTCGTGCTGTCCGCTTTCGCGCATCGGGAAATAACTGTCACGGGCAATATCAAAAAAACGCATTGCCGGGACATATGAATCCTGTAGAAGAGATTTGTTTATCTCATTCTCAGGCAGAGAATTCTTCCAATGCTGGTATCGCCCGTGATAATCCGCTTCAAGGGTGATGAATCGATTCTGAAGTTTCTTCAGTCTAGTCGTACTTTTGGTGGCATCGGCTTCTTGAATGATTAAATAGGCTTCAATAATAAACATCGGCGGCGGGAGCACGTCCGCCACGACGTTCTGGTTCATCTCGATTTCCTGATAAACAGGCCCATTGACGCGAAAAGTCATCAGGCACCACAGCCCCAGCGCCAACACCAGCATCAATCCCAGTGCGCAAGCAAGCGTGATCCCATATAGCTTAAACTTCATCGTTAATTGGATCAGCTTCATCATTTCACCTGTGCTGGCAGAATGAGTCTGAAAATGGTCCCGTTGCCTTCAACGGAATTCATTAAAAGCTTTCCATTATGGTTGCGCGTTACGATCAAATACGAAACAAATAGCCCTAACCCCGTTCCGCCTTGTGATTCTTTGGTTGTGAAGAATGGCTCAAATACCTGGCTGCGGAGTAATTCCGGTATGCCCGGGCCGTTGTCTTCGATCTCAATGCGTACACTGTCGCTGGCGTGTTGCGCCCGGACAATGATCTGTGGCCGATCACTTCTGTCGCCCCGCGTTGATATGGCTTGCGCGGCATTTTTCAGGAGGTTTAAGATGACCTGCTGAATTTCAGTTGCCCGGCAGGGCGTGTCTGGAATCCCCGGTTCATATTCGCGCACGAGTTTGATGCTGCGAAAATCATAATTGTTATCGCTATTATAATCGCTGCAAGCCAGTTCGATTGTTTGATCAAGTAAATTGGTTAGAGAATGCGACCGCATTTGCGAATCGTCTTTCCGACTGAAAGCAAGCATGTTCGACACGATCCCTGCCGCCCGTCCGGCAGAGGTCTGAATCGTATCAAGCAGCCCGGTAATCCCGCGCTGAAGCATATATGCCTGGATGGCCTCCATGCTCGTTCCACTTTCCTCGGCAGCGATTTGGTTCGCTGTCAATTCCGGCATAATTCGATTCTTCATCACCTCTGCGCTTTGCAAAATCCCCGCCAGCGGATTGTTGATCTCATGCGCCATCCCCGCGGCGAGCCCGGCGAGGGTGCGCATCTTCTCCCCTTCCAGGATGACCGCCTGCGTATGGATTCGCTCGGTTATGTCATTAAAAACCAGTGCAAACTGCCCCCGCTGCGGCGAAAACGCCTGCACCTCATAATGCCGTCCGAGGGTTTCATTGAACCGTTCGTAATTCAAATGCCCGCCATTAAACGCGATCGAAAGGAACTGCTGTTCCAACTCCGGAGGCCATTTCCATCCCACCTTCTCGTGGGTCTTGCCAATGTTTTCTTCGAGTTTAAGACCCGTTAGCCTTTCAAACGCCGCATTGGCATTCACCACCCTGTATCCCGCAGGCTTGCCCGCCTCATCGCAAAGCGCATCACAAATAATGATCCCCACCAGCGTTTGGTCAAACAACAGGCGATACTGCTCTGCGTTAAATTGCATCGCTGATTCAGCCCAAGATTGCCCGTGATTCTTTGCTGGTGCCCGAGTTGAAATACCCGCGAGAGGATTTGAACCTCTGACCCCCGCTTTAGGAAAGCGGTGCTCTATCCAACTGAGCTACGCGGGCACGCAGGCGTAATTCTAGCGAACGGCGCGAAAATGTCTCTGCCGCCTTCACCTGCAAAATGCCACGGGCCTGGCATCCGATCCCATACTGTTGGATCATTCGCCAGGCCCGGTTATTTTTAAGAGGATCCGATTTTCAGGCTGTCGTAGTCTTCACCTTCGACGCCAGCTTCTTGATGGCTTTCTTAACCTTCGCTTTCACGGTTTTAACGACCGCCTTCGCCTTGGCCTTGCTGGTGACGGCTTTGGTGGAGGCCTTCTTCGCAGCCGAGACCGCGGCAGTCGATGCGGATGAGGCAGTTGTCGAGCTTGCGGAGGAGGAGGAGGAAGACGACGAGGATGAATCATCATCCATGCCGCCGCAGGCAATCCCGCCGCCACCGCCGCCACCAAAACCGCGATCATCTCCGCCCGCCGCTCCGACGGGCGTTACGGTCGGGTTGCCATTGGCATCGACAGAGACGGTCAGCGACCGCGTCATGGTCGAACTGCCGACCGCCACATCGACCGACAGGCTGTAAATCGTTGTGCCATTGGCTTCGTTCAAGACCGTGACGGCTTGATCGGATGCGAGCGTCTCCGTCGATCCGCCTGCCGTCGCCAGCGTCTGCAATTCCGCCTGCACGGTGGAACTGAGATCGCCATAGGTGGTCGACGAAGTGCTCGGCAGGCTGGTCAATGTGCCGGCGGCGTTCACCGTCACGGTCGTCTGTGTTCCGCTGGTGTTAAACGTCGTGCTATACAGCGCCACTCCATCGACGGTCTGCACGCGCACGGATTGCGTTGAATCGGTCGTCAAGGCCGTCGCCCCGCTGGGGACGTTGGCGTTCAGCGCTGTTTGAATGGTGGTCGGAATCACGCTGAATGGCAGCACCTGATTCCCCACGGGATTCCCGCTGGAATCCACGGTGATCGTCGTCCCGCGCGAGCCATATCGTCCCGTCGTGCTGCTGGAATCCAAGGTCACTGAATAGGTCGTCGTGCCATCGGATGCCGTTGTGACTTTGACGCTGGTCGTCGACGTCGGCGCGGTCAGGCCCAGCGCGGTGGCGATGGAGGTAATTTCGGATGCCGCGGTGGCGTTGCTGCCCGTACTCGTGCCGCTAAGAGCGTCCCAGGTGGACGTCGCCACGGTCGGCGCCGTAACCGCCGCTCCGCTGGCGTCGACCGTCAGTCGAGCGACGGTTCCCGTGCCATTGATGGTGACGCTGTAGGTTTCGATACCGTTGACGTTGCCGAGCGTGACCGCCGCCGTCGCCGCCGGGTCGGCCAAGCCGTCATTGGTCGCCAGCATATCGAGCCCGGTTTGCACCGCCGCCGGCAACTGGCTGAATTCAATCGGCGACAACTGATGCCCCTGTCCACCCGGCCCAAAGCCTTCGGGTCCCGGCCCTCCTCCATGAAAACCACCCAGCGATGCCGACATGAGTTGACGCCCTTCGAGTATTTCCAGCCCGAATCCGACTCTGCCTGCCTGTCGACTCCGGCCGCGTCGCGTGTTCTGCCGCTCATGCTTGATGAATCGGAACATAATGTTCCTCCCGGTGCTTGCCCGCTACGCCCGAATCGGCCACACGCCGCTTCGCACGCCTGGCGGTCCCGAATGGTGGATGCTGCCCGATGAGTTGAACGCGTCCATCAGAATATTCCCGCTGCAAAACAAAATTTCTTTCCAGGCCTCGCGTGATCCAGGCTACTTACACCCCGGCCCGTCGCTCTCTATACTGAAAATTCCATTAAACGGAGTCCGTTCCATGCCCATGTCTCTACGCGCAATCCTGTTGGCGATCTGTCTCTGTCTGCTCCCATCGCATCTGTTGGCGACGGTCGAATTAGGCATCGACGTCCTGCGCGACCACGACTTCAAAGAACTCCAAGGCAAACGCCTCGGCCTCGTCGCCAACCCCGCCTCCGTCGATTCCCACCTCATCCCCACGGTCGACATTCTCCACAACTCCAAACAGGTCAAACTCGTCGCACTCTTCGGCCCCGAACACGGCATCTACGGCGATGAATACGCCGGCAACATCGTCGCCGACAAACGCGACGCTCGCACTGGCCTCACCGCCTTCTCCCTCTACGGCAAAACCCACAAACCCACCAAAGAAATGCTCGCCAACATCGACGCGCTGGTCTTCGATCTGCAAGACAACGGCGCCCGCTCCTACACGTATCTCTCGACTCTCCGAGACTGCATCGAAGGGTGCGCCGACGCTGACAAGGAATTCGTCGTCCTCGACCGCCCCAACCCCCTCGGCGGCAATCGCATCGAAGGCGGCCTCGTCCAGCCCGGCTTCGAATCCCATGTCTCCTACATCCCTTCCGTCCCCTACCTCCACGGGATGACCTTCGGCGAGCTCGCCCAACTCATCCGCGACACCTACAAGCCCGATTTCAAAAAACTCACCATCATCCGCATGGCCGGCTGGACCCGCGACATGACCTGGTCCGACACCGGCCTGCAATGGACCCCCACTTCCCCTCACCTCCCTCACGTCGAATCCGCCTACGCCTACCCCGCCACCGGCATCCTCGGCGAACTCTACGTCATGACCATCGGCGTCGGCTACACCCTCCCCTTCGAAACCGTCGGCTCCCCCTGGGTCAGCGGCGATACCCTCGCCGACGCGCTCAACCACCACTACTCCGACCCAGGCCACTACTATCTCTCCAAGGCCTCCACTCGTCCCAGTGCCCTCGCGCAGCTCCATTATCCCACCACCGATCAGGCCGTCGACGACGCCCCCAAAGGCCTCTACTTCCAACCCGTCCGCTTCAAACCCTTCTACGGCACCTTCAAAGACACCCCATGCCAAGGCGTACAAATCCGCATCGACCCCCACACCACCGCCAACCTCGTCGAACTCAATTTCCGCCTGCTGCAAGCCCTCGACGCCCCCGACATCTTCGCCAAGGCCAAATCCCGCCACAACATGTTCGACAAAGTCACCGGCTCCCCCGAAGCCCGCACCCGCCTCACTACCGGCGAGCCCCTCCAACCCCTCTTCGACCAATGGCGCAACCAATGCGAATCCTTCCGCACCACCCGCCAAAAATGGCTGCTCTACTAAACCTTCAGAGTAAAAATCAATTTAGCCACAGATGGAACACAGATGAACACAGATAAAGACAAATACTAATTGTATTTACTCTTATCGGTGTTCATCTGTGCCCCATCTGTGGTTAATAACTCTTCTCTCCTATTTTCCCTTGCGCATCCGCTTCCAAAATCCCATCCCCGCCATCAACACCATCCCCGCCACCCCCGCCTCCGGCGTCGGCACCGCGGTCGGCAATGGCCCCGCTGCAATATCCGGCGACGAAATCTGATGCACCATCGCCGTCACCGTCGCCCCATACGTGTTCCCCGGATCTAATGTCCCGATTTGAAATTTCGGACCGAGATTGAAAGTCTCATCGCTCAACGTCACTGTGAAATCCAGACCGGCCGAATTGGTATATTCCGCCGGCCCATCCCACGACACCACGCCCCCACTTTTCAACGTTCCCCTAACGACCAATTCGCCGCGCGTCTGGCCATCCACTTCCACTGTTCCAACCCCTGCAGGCAAAGCAAAGTCCAACATCGCCGTGATCGGCATCGGCACCAGATCATCCAGGTTTACGTCTGCCTCGTTTGTCCAAATATTGAAAAAGGAAAATGGCAGCGTCGAGTCGCCATCATTCAGCGTAAATGTATTTGGCAAAGTTAGCGCCAACGACGTCTGAAGCACCAATCCTGGATCCGACGACAGCACCGAAACTGAAGACCCATTGCCCAGCGAATATTCCACCGTGCTCGCCCCCCACCCGACCGATGCCCCCATACCCAACGCCAACACTGCCGCCAATTGCGCCGCACGCTTCACATTTTTCATTATTGCTCCCGCTCCATATGTAAGTCTGCCAAAATATAGAACGAAAACACCCCAAAGCAAAAAAAAATCCCCTTGCCCGTCTTATCCCTCTTTTACATAGTCCTTTATGGCAATAATCCCCCGTAAAATATCTAACGCACTCCGATACGGCGGATTCGCCGGGTCCGTCGGCTTCAAAATTTCCTGCGTCAGCTTTGCCAGCTCCCGCGCCGATGCCGAACCCGGCTCATACCGAATCAGCGGCTTCAATTCCGGATTCGAATGCGGCTGCGAAATCTGCAGCGCCAAATAAAAAAAATCCACCGCCTTATCCACCTTCTTATACCCATTCTTAATCGCCTGCGAAGTCACCATCCCGCTGGTCGTCATTCTCTCCAGCATCACCTGAATCTGGCTCGTGTGCATCAGCTCATCAAACAACTGCCCCAGCAGCGGGTTCTGTTTCAAATCCTCCCCCACGCGCACCGACGACCCAAAATCCACAAACCCCACGCCCGTATCCGTGATGACAAAATTATCCAGCCGCAGATCGAGATGAATCACCCCCACCTGGTCATGCACGATATGCAGCAGATCCGCGCTCTGCCGCGCAAACTCCAGTTGACTGATCGGCCTACTCCCATTCCTCAGCCAGTTCATCGTAAACCGCCGCACAAACCCCCGCTCATCCTTCTCCACATCAATCGCCCGCGGTATCCGCTTGTCATAAGGCTTCGGCAGTCCCTTCTGCAAGATCTGCAACATCGCCGTCTCGCGCGTGATGAACAGCGGAAAAATCCGCTCCGTAAACTTCCTCCCCTTATTCTCCAGCACCTGCTCTCGCACTTCCGGAAACCGCTTCCTCAGCCTCCCCACCACCGACTCCAGCGTCGGTACGCTCTTGACCACCACATGCTCCCCCAGCTTTTCATCCCACACCAGCCGCACATCATACGTAAACCGCTCCGTCGTCTCCCCCGGCGGAATCAGATTCACCTTCCGCGCCACAAAATAATAAACCCGCCTCCCCATCCACACCCAGCGCATCCACCCCTGCCGCCCTTCCCGCACATACGTCGGCAACGTCTCCACTTCAAACCCATGCCCGGCAAATCGCTTCGCCACCTCCTCCACTTCTCGTGCCTGCACCGAGCAGAACACAAACTGCCCGCCCCACCTCAGCCTGCGAAAAATATCCCCCGGCTCATGCCCTTCCTCCGCCGACGCAAACAGAAAATCCACCTGCCCCGACGACAGCCGCGGCGCTTCAATTGCAAACGCGCGATACTCCTCCTTCCGCGCAAACGCCCCGCGCATCACCGCCTCCACCACCGGCCGGTGTCGCAATCCCTCCTCCGAACCTAACCCGACAATCGAAGTCATCCTGAACCTTCAATTAATGACTCTACCACATCCTAATCCTGAACCCTGAAAACTGAACCCTGAAAACTGTCCAACTGGCAACTTCCCCATCGCGCATTTACCATCCCCTAACGGATGATCGTTTTTCCCTGCCACGTCTGCCGCACGCAGCTCTCAGCCGAAGACCAGTACACCGGCCAGCTCGTCCGCTGCCCGACCTGCCTGACCACCACGCGCGTCCCCGCTCCATCATCCCAGCCCGAACCCGTTGCCGTCGCCACCGTCGTACAAGACGCCCCCCCGCCCGCCGCGCTCCCTCGTCCCGCCCCCATCCGCAACCCCTTCCGCGCCACCGCCACCGGCAAAAAGTACGGCTTCAACTGCCCCTACTGCTCCTCCCGCCTCGAAGCCACCGACGCTATCGCCGCCCAGGAAGGCCAATGCCCCACCTGCGGCAAAAACATCGTCATCCCCATCCTCGATCGCTACGGCCGATTGATTGATCCGATCACCCAGCAGATCGTCAAACAAGACCCCCACCCCGTCCACGCCTACGCTGCCGCCGGCGACCGCGCCCCGCGCATCCTCCGCAACCCCGAAGGCAAACTCTACATCGCCTGCCCGCGCTGCCCCGCCACCTCCCCCATCACCGCCAACAACTGCAAAGCCTGCGGCATGCCCTTCACCATGGAAGGCACCACCGTCGACGCCACCGGCTCCGCCAACGGCTTCTGTGTCGCCTCCCTCGTCCTCGGCATCATCGGCCTCCCCGCCTCCTGCACCGTCATCACACCCCTCCTGGCCGTCATCTTCGGCATCATCGGCCTGACTCAAACCTCCAAACAAGGCGCCGACTCCAGCGGCAAAGGCATGGCCATCGCCGGCATCATCTGCGGCGCCATCGGCTGCATCCTCGCCGTCCTGTTCATCTTTAAATAATGTTGACGCAATGTGCGCTCCCGCATCGACTTGGAATTAACTCTGTCGAAATTGCAAATAGTTCTTGACGCGAGCAACCAAAAAACTAATAATCTATAATGAACCGACCGCGCAAATCTTGGTTCCTAATGCTGCGGCAAACAAACAACGCCGCAAACATTTCGGTTGTCATACCCCGATATCTCAAATCAGTTCGGGGTTGAATAGTAGTTTTCAGTAGATGTTTCTTCAAAGTCGGCTGGTCGCCGATCGAGCCTTGTGTCGTACATCCCTTAGAACGGATGCGCTTCTTTGTTGAAATAAGTCCATTCTCGTAAAGGTGGCAGGCAATGATGTTCAGCCTTCAAGGCGATTCATTTAATTCTCCGCGGGTTCCCTTCCGCAGCTCAAAATTAGCCGCATTTACTCTTGTCGAACTTCTTGTTGTTATCGGAATTATTGCCCTGCTTATAAGTATTCTACTCCCCGCCTTGCAAAGTGCCCGGCGTGCTGCCAATCAGGTCAAATGTGCATCTGCCCTTCGTGAAATCGGTCGGGCCACCACTATGTACTCAATGGACTATCGTGGATATGCCCCGCCGGCCCAAATAACAAACGGCAGCACGAACGGCATAGCAGGATATGTATTCGACTATGGACCGGTCACCCCAACTTATTGGCCGGCTTTTCTTCGTAAATATGTAACCAAGGCCAATGTCGGGTCAGCAACAACAGCTGATCTTGCAGCTTCACAAAATACAGTCTTTTGGGCATGTCCAAGTTGGCAGCCCGTGACCATCGGGACTATTCAAGCTCAGACAGGTTATGGATGGAATGCATTCCCGGAGTATACCGCATCCTTCCCGGCGTACGGCGTTTCATTGCCCGGGCTGACCAACCAATACGGTTCGTGGATCACTATCGCTTTCCCGCCTACAAACTTCGGGGGGACATATGGTCATGGATATACATATGGAACTTGGCCTAAATTCTCATCCTATCTCCGCCACGGCTCTGAACGGATGTTAGCTGCGGACAGTCCATTTTGGCTTGCTACCGCACCCGCCCCTAAGACAGATGGCAGCGGCAATATTGTTCTCGTTGGGCAGGGAAACAGTCAGAATAATAACTATACCACCAATGGTCCCGATGCCGCTTATCAGACAACTGTTGACTGGTATCGCCATGGAAGATATCCCGCTTTAATTGATAACAACACCGAATTCGATCCTGCTGGCGGGAAGGTCGCATACAACATTCTGTATTGCGATGGTCATGTGGTCTTGAGTAACGATCGCAGTGAAGCCTATCGTGCTATCCGTATGCGATGCCCAGGCTAACAAATAGAAAGTATCGGGCTGTTTAATTAGTCAGTAATTGTTTTGACACAGGTTTTATATTTGGCTAAAAATTACTTTAACTATTCGCGAACTATCAATCACGTCCATAGCGGCATGTGCTCTCGTGTCGAGAGCAGAATCTTATTCTGAAGGGAGAATCTCAATGAAGCGTCTATCACGTTCTCTTGCGCTGCTCGGTTTAGCAGTCGCCGCGACTCATGTTCGCGCCAGCAATGTCGTCTACTCGGAAAATTTCGACGTGGACGATACCGCCAATTGGGCGTTTACTCCCTCTTCCGCCACCACCGGAGATGGGCCCAACGATAACATTGGAAGCGATGCGAATTTCCATTTCGATTACAGCACCGTCGGCATTCCTTCCGCGCCTGGATCGACGGCTGGTTCTACAACTGGCATGAAGTTTGTTGCCAATCTGCCCGGCACGGGCATCTTCAGCGGCGTGACCCTCTCCCCCAACGGCCAAAGCTTCAATTTCGCCGCCAATGATTACAAAATCAGCGGCCAAGTCTGGCTCAACTACTACGGTGGAACCACCTCCGGCACCACCGAAGAAGTCATGATGGGCGTCGGTGCCGCACCTGGCTCCGATCAATTCGTCGGCGACAACCTCACCAGCGTCCAATTCGCCGCTTCCACCGATGGCGATACCGCTTCCGACTATCGCGCCTACAAAACCCCGTGGCCTCTCGAAGGCCCCACCGAATCCGCTCCCGGCACGCCGGCAGTTGGCCGTGTCCAGCAAGGTGAAAGCGGCGTTTATGCTTCCGATCCTACCGGATCGGTCGCCGGTGCCGGTTCTGGTGGCGATCTCGATAGCGCTAATGCCTATTACTCCACGCTCTTTCCCGCTGGCACCGCGCCTCCCGCTGCCCAGCAGGCCCTCTTTCCTAATCAAGTCGGTGTGACCACCGCTGCGGGCGTTACCGCGTTCGCCTGGCATACTTGGTCTATCCAGACCACCCACGGCGGCGGCGCCATCACCTTCTCCATCGATGGCAATGCCATCGCCACCATCCAAGGCGGCACCATCAACCCCTATACCCTCAGTGGCAATGACTTCTACGTCGGTATGTACGACATCAACTCCTCCAGCCCCCCCGGTGATGCTCAATATAATGCCGCCCAACTCCTCTTCGGCCTCGTCGACAACCTCTCCGTCGCTGACCTCACCCTCCCCGGCGATGCCAACTACGATGGCAAAATCAACGCCGACGACTACGCCCTGATCGACCGCGGCTTCGGCAAGCAACTCGCCACCCCCGGCTGGAGCGATGGCGATTTCAACGGCGACGGCGTCGTCAACGCCGCCGATTATATGATCATCGACACCCAACTCGGCCTGCAAGGCGGTTTCACCCCCTCATTCCTCGCCGAGCGTGAATCCGAATTCGGCGACGCCTACGTCACCAGTCTCCTCGCCGCCGTCCCCGAACCCGCCTCCCTCGGCCTGCTCGCCGCCCCGCTCCTGCTTGCCGCTCGTCGGCGCCGGATTTCATAATGACTCCCTTTGCATTCTCTTACTGAAGAGAGCCCGGTCGATGGTTTCCGGACTCTTTGAGCCCCCGCGGGATGTCCCCGGGGGCTTTTTATTTCTCCCCGCCCGCCCCGCCTATCCGCCCTTCATTCGCAATCTCCCATTTCTCCTCCGCCTCCGGCTTCCGAATATAGATCGGCGCTAGCTTCTCCACATCCGCCCATTCCCCCCGCCGCGCCATCTCCATCCCAACCTCCGCCACCACCGACGCCCGCGCCCGCCAGCTTTCCTCCCCCGTCACCACCACCCCCTCTTCCCCCCGCACATACTTCTCATGAACCGGCAACCCCTCCCCCACCAACCACACCGGCCTCCCCGCCCTCCCCAGCATCCCCTCCAGCGAATCCAAATGCGCCCCCTCCCGCTCCTCCCACTTCCCATCCACCCGCTCAAACCGCGCGGTAAAAATCTGCTCCCGCTTCGCATCCAATACTACGATCACCTCCCGCGCCTCCGCCGGCGCATTCTCCGCCAGCACCCGCACCGTCGGCACCGCCACCACCCGCACCCCCGTCGCCAGCGCCATCGTCTTGGCCATCGTGATCCCAATCCGCAGTCCCGTAAACGACCCCGGCCCCCCCGACACATACAACTCCTCAATATCCCCCGGCCCCCACCCCTGCCCCCTCACCAGCCGATCAATCATCGGCAGCAACTCCGCCGCATGTTTAAACCCATGCTCAAACCTCTCCTCCACCACCACCCCCCCATCCCGCACCACCGCCACCGACCCCACCCGCCCCGAAGTTTCAATCGCTAGTCCTCTCGCCATACCCAGCACAATAAACCCGGCCTGCCGATCATCCAAACCAACGATCCGACGACCATGTCCGAAAACGGCGAGCATCCCCGCCTTACCCTCCTATAATCCCCCACCATGCCCACGAAGGATGACGCCTACTACCAGGCCATGCTCGCCCGCGACTACCGCTTCGACGGCAAGTTCTTCGTCGGCGTCAAAACCACCGGCGTCTACTGCCGCCCCATCTGCCCCGCCCGCCCCAAACGCCAGAACGTCGAATTCTTCCCCCACGCCAGCGCCGCCGAACGCGCCGGCTACCGCCCCTGCCTCCGCTGCCGCCCCGAAGCCGCCCCGCAGTCCCCCGCCGGCACCTCCACCATCGTCCAGCGCGCCCTCCGCCTCATCGCCGCCAACCAACTTCACCCGTCTAGCGAAGACGCCTTCGCCCACCAGTTCGGCCTCTCCCCCCGCCACCTCCGCCGGCTTTTCAACACCGAGATCGGCCAAACCCCCAAACAAATCGCCGACAACACCCGCCTCAACTTCGCCCGCACCCTCGTCGTCGAAACCGCGCTCCCCATGACCGACATCTCCCTCACCGCCGGCTTCTCCTCCCTGCGCCGTTTCAACGCCGCCTTCAAATCCCGCTTCCACCGCCCCCCCTCCGACCTGCGCCGTCCCCTCAAAGCCCCGCATGAGAATCCGGGGTTCACCCTCACCCTCTCCTACCGTCCCCCCTTCGACTGGCCCGCCCTCCTCTCCTTCTACCAATCCCACACCATCCCCGGCCTCGAATCCACCACCCCAAACTCCTACCAGCGCCTCTTCCACCTCAACTCCTCCCCCGGCCTCCTCCGCGTCACCCCCGCCGACACCCACCTCAACCTCCACATCCTCACCAAAGACCCCACCGTCCTCTTCGAAGTCACCCGCCGCGTCCGCCGCATGTTCGACCTCGACTCCGACCCCGTCCTCATCGCCAACGCCTTCGCTGCCGTCCCCCTCCTCGACCGCTCCATCCGCCGCCACCCCGGCCTGCGCCTTGCCCGCGGCTGGGACCCCTTCGAAACCGCCATCTGCACCTTCCTCGGCCAACTCGTCTCCATCCCCCACGCCTCCGCCCTCGCCGGCCAGCTTATCCACCACTACGGCGACCAAATCCCCCACCCCCTCACCGGCCTGCCCACCCGCCTCTTCCCCACCCCCAAAACCCTCGCCACCTCCGACCTGGCCCACCTCAAAACCACTACCGCCCGCAAACAGACCCTCCGAGAATTCTCCCGCCGCCTCCTCGCTGGCGAACTTTCCCTCAGCGAAGCCCAAGACCCCGCCTCCTTCCGCCAATCCCTCCTCACCATCAAAGGAGTCGGCCCCTGGTCCGCCGAGTATATCTCTCTCCGCGCCCTGGCCGACCCCGACGCCTTCCCCGCCACCGACCTGATCCTCGCCCGCGCCCTCGCCCTCCACCCCAACCTAAACCTCGACCAAGTCCAACCCTGGCGTGCCTACGCCGCCGTCCACCTCTGGAACCAATTCAAAAAACAGAAAAGAAAAACGGCCACAGATGAAAAACCGATGCACACAGATAAAAAGATAAAAAAATAACTCATCCGATCATTCCTTATTTCTCTATCTGATTTTCATCCGTGGCTAAACTCTTCTTGTAAGGACCCCGCTTATGTCTCTCATCTACAAGCAAATCCCCTCCCCCGTCGGCCGACTCAAACTCGTCGCCACCGACCACGCCCTCGTCGCCATCCTCTGGGAAAACGACAAACCCGCCCGCGTCAAACTCGCCGCCGCGAAACTTGATAACGCCCACCCCCTCCTCACCCGCGCCGAAAACCAGCTCTCCGAATACTTCGCCGGCCAGCGCACCACCTTCGACCTCCCCCTCGCCCCCATCGGCACCCCCTTCCAACAAAAAGTCTGGCACGCCCTCACGCAAATCCCCTACGCGCAAACCTCCACCTACGGCTCCCTCGCCCGCTCCATCGGCTCTCCCACCGCCTCTCGCGCCGTCGGCGCCGCCATCGGCCGCAACCCCCTCTCCATCCTCATCCCCTGCCACCGCGTCATCGGCGCCAGCGGCAAACTCACCGGCTTCGCCGGCGGTTTAGAAACCAAATCCTTCCTCCTCACCCACGAACTCACCACGGCCCATCGCCAAAGGTGAACGCCGATCTCTTCACATTCTTTCCGCCTCACCCGGGGATCAAACGCGCCTCTCCAAAGCGAAGATCGCCCCCCGCGAGCCTCCCCGCCAGCAGCGCGGACGATCCAGACAGGAGCGCGAGCCGGATCCACCGACGCTCGGGTATAATGCGATAATGGCCGAGACGCAGTCAAACCCACAAACTCCAGCGCTCTCGCTCGAGTTCAGCACTACGGGCACGAAATGCAATCACCTGGATGCGCTAATTCGGCTCGAGCGGGAAGCTGAAAGCCGCGCCTACATGGAAGAGTTGCGCGATAGGCGACGAAGAATTGTCATGGATTATTCGCGGACACATCATCGATCAAAAGAATTGGAAGCAGAATTGGCTCCCACGATGTTGTCAGCCGAAGAACTCGCGGCGTGGAAGGAGCGGAACCACTGGATTGCTGTCCCTGGCCCAGAGATGCGCAGAGGTATCGAAGCTGAGAAGCGTCTCGCGCCGGAGGCGGCCACATTTGATGACCGCATGAATGCGGTTCTCTTGAAGCACGCTAATGTCCCCTATGGTCTTGCTGGACAGATGGTGATGAGCGACTACTGGCAGGTGCTGGATGTCGCCGCGAACTCCGTAGAGCAAGCTGCTTATCCGGGGACGGCAGACGCTCGAAAGAGATACGCGATTGGCTTGCGCGGTTGCACCCGCGACCTGCAGGGTGGCGGGGATAACGGAGGACGTGCAATGCAGAGGGCAATCGGGACTCTGAAGTTGAGCTTGAAAGATGGAACTTTAGGTCTATGGAGTTCATGCCAAGAACTGATCGATTTCGTCGGTATGCAGAGTAACGGCAAGAGTCAGCCAGTTGATGAGGTGAGCAGTGACGCGTGGCATTTTATTTGGGACTATGCCGTCGTATCTCGCTTGCGGCAGGTGTTGCCGCAACGCTTCGCCGGTGTTCCAGACTACAGGCCGTATCGCGCAGACGAAAATGGATGCATTCTGGATGATCGAGGTCAGACGCTCGCCTGGACCTGGGACGGCAAAGGAAGCGGGATGTTGAACGGCGAAGCGTGCTTGAACCTGTCGGCAGGAAGCGCGTTAAAGCAGTTGTTGACCGAAACTGGTATGGATCAGGTGTACGAACGCAAAGATTGGGCGGACACGTATCGCGACACACCTGAGTATCGCGCCGCCAAAAGCAGGATGGCCGACATTGAGCGAGGCACCGGAGCCGTTGCATGCGAAGCAATGGCGGAATTTCTCGAGAAGGATCTTCGCTTTCGCCACCCTAGGCACATCGCCCCGATCAAATGGGAGGAGATGGACGACGACGCTTTTGAGCGATTCGTCTTCAACTTGGTATCGAACGTGCCTAGTTACACGAATGTGCGATGGTTGACCCAGACTCGCGCGCCCGATCGTGGCCGCGACCTGTCGGCAAACCGGACCAGTGACGACCCGATCACAGGCAGGCGCGAACTGCGGATCATTTTCCAATGCAAGCATTGGCTTAGCCATTCTATCGGCATCAAAGAAATCACAGTGATTACACACCAGATGGATCTTTGGTCTCCGCCGCCTTTGGACGAGTTGGTCATCGTTACGTCTGGCCGGTTCGCGACCGATGCTGTCCAGTGGATAGAAAAGCATAATTTTGAGCGAAAGAATCCCCGGATCGTGATGTGCCCGAACAGTCAATTGGAATCGTTGGCGTCGGCGTAGTCTCGACATGGATATAGGACTGCTCACGCAGTTGCGTCCTGCATCTCCATCTATCTCAGCCAAGCCAACATCTCCCCATTCCCCTTCGCCCCCTTAATCGGGCTTCGTGTCATCCCCACGACCTCAAACCCCGCCCCCGCCAGGAGGAGATATAGGGAAGGAGATAACGGGTCGGGAGTCAAATTTCCATATTGATTCCCGAACCATTATCTTCCCTCACTTCCCGCTACAAAACCTAAACAACGGAACGTCGATGACTATTCTGGAACGATTGCTCCGCCACGATGCGTGGACCACGAAAAAGCTGCTTGAGCTGTCGCGGCAATTGCCGGATGCGGATTTGGATCGGGAATTTGACATCGGACATCGAACACTCCGGCGGACTTTTGCGCATATCGTCGCGAACATGGAATGCTGGGCAGATTTGATGGCGGCAAAGCCGCAGCGTTGGAACAAAAATAACCAGCCCGGAAACTCTATCGAAGAATTGATCGCGCGATTGGACACTGTATCGTCCGATCTCCTGGCGATTGGAATGCGTGTGGATCAAGCCGATACCCCCGAGGGTTACTTCACAGATTACCTTGATTCCCCGCCGCGGAATAAGCCGCTCGGCGCGGGTATGGTCCACATCGCCACACACGGGATGCACCACCGAGCCCAATGCCTCTACATCATGCGAATGCTAGGCATATCAAACCTGATTGAAGGCGACGCCATCAGTTGGGAGCGCGAGCATCGCGGCCTAGACAAATGGCCCGCTGCCTAACGCAAGGGTCTTGCCCACGCCTCTCTCTCTTTAACAACTCCTCAAATCACGATCTCATTGCGATTTCAGCCAAGCCAACATCTCCACATTCCCCTTCGCCCCCTTAATCGGGCTCCGCGTCATCCCCACCACTTCAAACCCCGCCGCCGCCATCTCCCCTTTCACTCGCTCCATCACCCCCGCCAATTCCTCCTCCTTTAGCACCCCTCCCACAAGCTGCGACGCCTCCGCCTCATAATGAGGCTTCACCAGCGTCACCACCTCCCCACCCTCCGCCAGCAGCTTCCGCGCATTGGGCAAAATATGCTTCTGCTTCGTCCACGCCACATCAATCACCACCACCCCCACCTTCTCCGGCAACACCACATGCATCGCATTCGTCCGCTCCATCGCCACCACCCGCGCATCCCGCCGCAACTTATATTCCAGCATCCCATACCCCGTATCCACCGCATACACCTTCGCCGCTGCGCGCCGCAGCAAACATTCCGTAAACCCCCCCGCATTGCACCCCAAATCCGCGCACACCTTCCCTGTAGCATCAATCCCAAACTCCGCCATCGCGTGTTCCAGCTTGAGTCCCGCTCGTGAAACAAACTCCGCCATCTTAATTCTCCCCCATCCGCACACCCCGAGGCATCCCCAGCGGATTCGCCAAAAACCTCCCCTGACACCCCGCACACAACTTAAACTCAAACCGCTTATGCACCTGATCCTCCAGCTCCTCCGCGCTCATCCCCTTCATCTGCTCCATCAACTTCTCCATCTCCCCCTGCCCATCCTTCTCCTCTAGCTCCTCCATCGAAACCCCCGGCATCGCCGGATCCGCATACACCTCCATCTTCACCACATAATGCCCATGCGGCGTCACCCTCTTCCCGCACATATCACAAATCACCACAGACGCCATTGAATCATTTTACCATTGAATCATCAGATCATTAAATAAATGATTCAATGCTCCGATGATTCAATCTTTCAATTCCTCCCATTACACTCCCCCCATGCCCAAGTTCTACATCACCACCCCCATCTACTACCCCAACGCCGAACCCCACCTCGGCCACGTCTACACCACCATCTGCGCCGACGTCCTGGCCCGCTACCACCGCCTGGCCGGCGACGACACCTTCTTCCTCACCGGCACCGACGAGCACGGCATCAAGATGGTCAAAACCGCCGCCGAGCGCAACATCACCCCCCAACAACTCGCCGACCAAAACGTCGCCGTCTTCGAATCCCTCTGGAAAGAACTCAACATCACCAACGACGACTTCATCCGCACCAGCTCCCCCCGCCACAAACAATCCGTCCAGAAAATCGTCGAAAAACTCGTCGCCTCCGGCGACATCTACCTCGGCTCCTACCAAGGCTGGTACGACGAAGGCCAGGAAGAATTCGTCACCGAAACCGAAGCCAAGGACCGCCAATACCTCGCCTTCAACCGCAAACCCCTCGTCCGCTATTCCGAACCGACCTACTTCTTCAAGCTCAAAAAATACATCCCCCAAGTACAGGCCTACATCGAATCCCACCCCGACTTCATCCAGCCCCTCGCCCGCCGCAACGAAGTCCTCTCCAAGTTGAAGCAGGGGGTCGAAGACCTCTCCATCTCCCGCGCCACCCTCAAATGGGGCATCGAACTCCCCCACGACCCCGGCCACGTCCTCTACGTCTGGATCGACGCATTATCCAACTACATCACCGCCTTGGGATATCCCGCGTTGAGCGACGAAGCGACGAAGCGACGAAGCGACGAAGGGAAAGAATCTCCTTCCCTCCCTTCGTCGCTTCGTCGCTCTGTCGCTCCGTCGCTCTTCGACCAATTCTGGCCCGCCGACGTCCACCTCATCGGCAAAGAAATCATGTGGTTCCACACCGTCTACTGGCCCGCCATGCTCTTCGCCCTGGGAATTGACCAGCCCAAACAGGTCTACGCCCACGGCTGGTGGACCGCCGACGGCCGAAAAATGTCCAAAACCGAAGGCAACTTCATCGACCTCGCCAAACTCCGCGGCGTCATCGCCACCCACTCCCTCGACGCCCTCCGCTACTACCTCCTCCGCGCCGCCCCCTTCGGCAACGACCTCGATTGGTCCGACTCCGAATTCAACAGCGCCTACACCGAACTCGGAAACGTCATCGGCAACTGCCTCAACCGCGTCCTCAATATGGCCAACAAGTACCTCGATGGCATCGTCCCCCCCGACCCCGGCCCTGCTACCGGCGACGACCTCGCCCACTCCCTCTTCATCGAAAAATACACCAATTTCCCCCAATCCCTCGCCGCCCGCTACAACGCCATCGCCCTCCAGGACATCATCCTGGTCCCGCTAGAACTCGCCCGCGCCACCAACGGCTACATCGACTCCCGCGCCCCCTTCAAACTCGCCAAAGACCCCGCCAAAGCCGGCGAGCTCCAGGCCGTCATGTGGCGCTCCATCCAATCCATCTATCGAGTGCTCGTCGCGCTCCTCCCCATCCTCCCCGAAAAAGCCGCCGCCGGCCTCACCCAACTAGGCGTCGACCTCACCGCCAAATCCCTCCCCGACCTCTTCTCCCAACCCCTCCCCGCAGGACACAAACTCGGCGCCAACCAACCCCTCTTCCCCAAAATCGAACCTGCGGCGTAGCGCCGCCTCCCCTTATCGGCCCCTGGGATAGCAGGCCTCTAACTTCTTTATAGTAGGAATCGAATCGCGCCCCTTTAAATTGCCGCTTTGAAAAATCATGTTCAGGTTTTGCGATTCGGTAACACAGTTAATGTGCTTTTGGAGGGATCATTATGCAATTCGGGTCCATCTTGCGACGGGGTTCACGGGTTTTTGCGATCGTCTCTGTCGGCTTGTCTGCATCGGCAGCCTCCGCCGCCGGGCTCACTACGCTGGCGACGTTTGACAGCACCAACGGGGGTTATCCCTTCGCCGGATTGATTCTCTCGGGCAACACCCTGTACGGGACGACGGAACTCGGCGGGGCCAGCGACGCCGGCACTGTCTACTCCGTCCCAATCACTGGCGGAACGCCCACCACGCTGGCGACGTTCAACATTGCCAACGGATCCTATCCTCAAGCCGGGCTGATCCTCTTGGGCAGCACCCTGTACGGGACGACCTATGAAGGCGGAGCCAACGACGATGGCACCGTCTTCTCCCTCCCGATCACAGGCGGCACACCCATCACGCTGGTGACGTTCAACGTCGCCAACGGGGGCCATCCCAACGGACTGACTCTCTCGGGCAGCATGCTGTATGGCACGACCTCCTACGGCGGGGTCAACAACGATGGCATCGTCTTCTCCGTCCCCACCGCCAGCGGCACGCCCAACACGCTGGCGGCGTTCGACGGCACCAACGGGACCTATAGCCAAGCCGGGCTTATCCTCGCGGGCAACACCCTGTACGGCACGACCTACCAGGGCGGGGCCAACGGTTATGGCACCGTCTTCTCCGTCCCGGTCGCCGGCGGCACGCCCACAACGCTGGCGTCGTTCGACGGCATCAACGGGGCCAATCCCAACGCAGGACTGATCCTCTCGGGCAGCATCTTGTACGGGACGACCTATGAAGGCGGGGCCAACGACGACGGCACTGTCTTTTCCGTTCCGATCACCGGCGGCACGCCCACTACGCTGGTGACGTTCGATGGTTCCAACGGCTCCGATCCCGTAGCCGGACTGACCCTCTCGGGTAGCACGCTGTACGGGACCACGGGCGGTGGCGGGGACCTTGGCTACGGCACGGTCTTTTCTGTCCCGGTCAGCGGTGGCTACCTCACCACGCTGGCGACGTTCAACAACACAAACGGGTTGTTTCCCTATGCCGGGCTGATCCTCTCGGGCAATACCCTGTACGGGACGACCTATCAGGGCGGGCCCGACGGTTATGGCACCGTCTTCTCCCTTGCCCTCCCCGAGCCAGGCAGTCTGATACTCCTGGCGCTGGGCCTGCCCGCGCTGCTCCGCCGACACCGCGTGCGGTGATCCGTAACCCGCGGGAACTCTCTCTACGCCTCCCTCCTTCGTAATGGTAAAATTTGAAGGAGAGCCGGGCCGTCCCCGGCCCGTCCCTTTCACCAAACCTGACCACTACCCCTCCCCTTTACAACCGCTCGCCACCCACTAGCACCTCCCACATGGGCACTAGCACCCTACTCGCTTAACTGGACTTCTCGCATCAGCGCCTCCTTGCCGCCACAAATTCAGCCCCACCCAACCCCTCTTCCCCCAAATCAAACCCCCAACTCAAGGCTGAGCCGGGTCGTCCCCGACCCGTTCTTCAATCTCGCACCATAACCTATATAACCTGAATTTCCGCAGAAAAACACGATTTTCCTTTTCAGCTCGCTTTCACCTTATATAATCGAAGCACCCCGTCGCGTTACACGCTCAACGGGCCCAATTCACTTTTCGCAATCAGGGAGAAAATCATGTCGTTCGCATCACGCACCTGTCTCGCCGCCGCCGCGCTCGCCGTCCTTGTCGTCGGCCAGCAAACCCGCGCCGTCCTCATCGTCAATGATCCCTTCCTCATCGGCTCCGATCTTTCCAGCGGTCAGTACGACACCACCGTCCGCCTCAACTCCGCCACCTCAGTTCCCACCGTCCTTGGCATGGTTTCCACCGGATGGACCGGCGGCGCTGGCACCAGCCAACCCCATGTCGTCGCCGGCACCCTTGATGTCTCCGGGGCTGGTTACGAAAGCGGCGGCAAAGTCCAGTTCGACTCCGCCCCCATTGATGGCGTCTATCGCTCCAATGCCCGTACCATCGTCACCCCCTACACCTCCGCCGGCGCCAACGGCCCTCTCTATATCAGCGGCATCGTCGCCACCGACCCCTTCGCCGCCATCCCCGCCGACAACGGCCTCCGCGGCTACGCCCTCATGGGATTCACCAACACCATCGGCGCCAACACCACCGGCACCCTCGCCGGTTACTACCTCGGCTTCCGCGCCAACGCCGATGACTCCATGTCCCTCATCCTCCGCCACCGCAACGGCACCGCCTCCACCCTCGCCGACATCGTCCTCCTCCCCGTCGCCAATCCCTCCACCGACTATCAATTCATCCTCCGCACCGACGTCAACGTCATCGGCGGCAACCAGGAAACCGTCCACTGGTGGATCAACCCCTCCGACGTCACCTCCGAAACCACCGCCACCAACACCGCTCTCGCCGCCGGCACCTTCAACGACTATAGCCTGCAAAACTCCACCGCCGACATCTCCCGCCTGACCGTCGCCACCTACAACTGGGACGCCACCAGCTACTACGATGAATTCCGCATGGGCACCACCTTCCTCGACGTCGCCGGCGCCGCCACCCCCGAACCCGCTTCCCTAAGCCTCCTCGCCATCCCCGCCCTCCTCACCCTCCGCCGCCGCACCCATATTTAGTTAGCCCGGTCGCTCGCGACCGGTTTCTTCCCCAATGGTAAATATCCACCGTGCCAGAGCCCCTTTCCCTACAGAATCTTCACCACCGCCTTAACTCTTTACACCGCCCCCCCATCCGCTAAAACCTCCCCCATGGACACCACCACCCTCCTCGCCCAACTCGACTTCTCCCACAACCGCCTTCTCGCCATCCTCGACACCATCGAAAAATCCGGCCAGCCCGAAACCAAAGCCCTCTCCTGGCGCCCCGCCCCCGGCCGCGCCCACATCGCATGGCAGGCCATGCATTGCGCCGCCACCCACGACCGCTACCTCAACGTCCGCCTGCTCAACACCACCCTGAAGAACGAACCCGTCACCTCCCGCTTCGTCAGCGGCACCACCCCATCCGACACCGACGTCCCCACGTTCTCCACCATCCGCGCTGAGATCAACGCCCGCTACGCAGATCTCCGCGCCTACGTCGCCGCCGCCACCCCCGCCCTCCTCGCCACCAAGATGATGATCGGCACCACCGAACGCTCCGTCGCCGAATCCATCACCCTCCTCGCCTGGCACGAAGCCCACCACCAAGGCCAAATCCACCTCACCTGGAACCTCTACAAAGCCGCCCACGGCATCGCCTGACCCTCCGAAGCGCTAGGCTGCATCAGAGTCGCCTGAACATCACACTGCTGGTGCCCGTGCTCCCGCCGATCATTCCCTGCACCGCCCGGCCGCCCGCGGTCACACTCACCGTATTGACGCCGAAGGCCTTGCTCTCCTCACTGACAAAGAGGATGCACGCGTGCCCCTGCGCGTCAAAGCACATGCTCGCAAAGCGCGGCTGGTAGGTCGTGACGGTGACCGCGCCGTTGCCCGCTGTCGAGGTGCCCGAGTGGGTGTTGTCGGTGATAGCGGTCGGGGCATTCCACTGCTGCTTCCCTTCAGAGGCGACCGCGTAAAGGTCTTCCTGCTTGGGCATGATCTTCTCGGTTTCGGATAGACCGCAGAGGACGACCATATGCCCGCCGGGACCCTGAAAGGCGCTAAAGTCAAAGACAGTGCCGGTTCCCGCGTCCTTCACTTGGATGGCCGGCACCGGGTCCGAGATCGTTCCCGAGAGGAGGTAATCGCGGATGCACGGAATCTCCGGTTTTTCCGGCATGCGGATGACATGCTCCTGCCCCGCCGCATCGACCAGCAGGCTGGCCGGCTCCATGAACGTGTTAAAGCTGGCGTAGACCGCCGGGTTTGGGGTGTAGATCGTGGTCAGGGTCCTGCCGTCGAAGTGACGAAGAGATTTATCGTCCACATTCTCCCCGATGAAGTGGGGCCGGCCATCGGGCGCGATGTAGCCGCGAAGGTTGTAGAGGCCGTCGTGCTTCGGGTTGAGGTGGGCATAATCCGGCGGCAGGTTGCGGGCGCGGAGCTGCTGCTCATTGAGAATGGGGTCGGGGACAATCACGCCACGGATGGCCGGCATGGCCCCGCCGTCGAGAGTCGCCTGATTGACCAGGTCGGCAATGGACGGGGTGACCAAGGCATATTGTTGGTTCACCGCATCGAGGGCCGGCTGCGACCAGACGATGTTCGGGCTGCCGTGCGCGTCACTGGCGACAAAATAAGAAAAGCACGCATGGGGCAGCTTGTTGAGCCGGACCGTTTTGGACCAGGTCCCCCCGTCCAGGCAGCGGAAGCAGAGTTCCCCCCCGCCATTGCCGCCGGGGCCTTCCATGCCGTGGTCCATGACATATTTCCAGATCGCATACACCCGTCCCTTGCCATCGACCGCGACCTTGCAAAATCCAACGGGAAAACCCGATTCATCATCGGACAGGTTCTTGGGATCGGACCATGTCGCGCCATGGTCGCTGCTGGTGGCGTAATAGAGATACGGCGCCTTTCCGTACTCCGGCGCGTCGGTGAAGACCGCATGCAGCGCGCCATTGGCCCCGGCGGCGACGTCGCAGAAGACGGCATAGCCATACTTGTTGACCTTCACCAGCGCCGAAGTCGCCGCGCCGGCCGACGCTCCTTCCGGGGGCGCCCCCGCCGAGGTTTTCTTGCACCCGCAGACCATGACCGCGCACACCGTCAGCATCGAAGCAAGCCGAAACACCGCCATGGAGCCTCCGCAAAAAAAAGGATTGCACAGGTTTCTACAGTGCAAACGCTTCATAAGCCAACAAAATATCTTGCCGCGCCGCCTGATCGCCTCTCCATTTTAAAAACCCCTCTCAATAAAAATTATTTTCATCCTTTCTCCCAGCATTTCTCCACATCCCCAATTTTTGATGCGCCTCTATTCTCATTTTTGCGCAAACCTCTCCGTTTATAGGAGGACCACATATGCCACCTACTTCCTTCTTTGCCTCTTTGTCCCTTTGCGTTCTTTGCGAAGTCCCCTTCTCTCTTCTTACTCCCAAAACCAAACGAACCCAAAAACCTCATTCCCAATCGAAAATCCAAGTTTCCGCATGCTGCAATCCTCCCTCTCGCGCACCGCGCTACGTTTTTCCCGTTACCCGCGTCCAGCAAATTGATACTATGACTCCCACTCTCACCGAGGCACATCAATGAATCATTTCCCCACCCACCGCAGCACCCAAACTCTAACCCTCCTCACCTTCGCCGCGATCACTCTCCTCCCCACCCCCGCCCCCGCCCAGACCACCGCCACCATCAATGGCACCCTCAACGTCAAACCCATCTCCCCCCTCATCTACGGCTCCAACTCCAACCTCATCCCCTCCACCTCCGACCGTCTCGGCGGCAACCGCTGGACCGCCTACAACTGGGAAAACAACGCCTCCAACGCCGGCTCCGACTACATCTACCAAAACGACAACTACCTCGTAGACACCGCCTCCGCCGCCAACCAGGCGAAGCCCGGCTACGCCGTCCTCCCCACCCTCCAATCCGCCGCCGCCGGCAACCGCGCCACCATCCTCACCATCCCCATGGCCGGCTACGTCGCCGCCGACAAAAACGAGGACGGCGACGTCCACTACCTCAACGGCAACCCCAACACCCCCAACCCCAACTACCTCTCCACCCGCTTCAAAATCATGGAACCCGCCAAAGGCTCCGCCTTCTCCCTCACTCCAAACACCACCGACAACTACGTCTACGCCGACGAGTTCGTCAACTGGGTCAACCACAACACCACCGCCAACCAGCAGGTCCTCTACTCCCTCGACAACGAGCCCGACCTCTGGGACAGCACCCACTCTGAGATCCACCCCAGCGCCACCACCTACGCCGAGCTCTCCACCAAGAGCATCCAATACGCCACCGCCATCAAGAACGTTTCTCCAAACGCCATCGTCCTCGGCGCTGTCAACTACGGCTGGGAAGGGTATCGCAACCTCCAGGAAGCCCCCGACGCCAACGGCCGCGACTTCCAAACCTACTTCCTCCAGCAGATGCACGCCGCCGACCTCGCCGCCGGCCATCGCCTCGTCGACTCGCTCGACTTCCACTGGTATCCCGAAGCCACCGGCGGCGGCATTCGCATCGACGGCTCCGAGACCACCGCCGCCGTCTCCGCCGCGCGCATGCAGGCACCGCGCTCCTTGTGGGATCCCAAATACGTCGAAACCAGTTGGATCACCACCGACTACATGCCCGGCCAGGCCATTCAACTCCTCCCCCGCACCCAGGCCCTCATCAACGCCAACGACCCCGGCATGAAAATGTCCATCTCCGAATACAACTACGGCGCCGGCGACGACATCTCCGGCGGCATCGCCCAGGCGGATGTACTCGGCATCTTCGGCGCCCAAGGCGTCTACGACGCCAACTGGTGGGATGAAGGCAACGGCTCGCGCATGGTCAATGCCGCCGCCCGCATGTACCTCAACTTCGACGGCCACGGCGGCCACTTCGGCGATACCTCCGTCAGCGCTTCCGTCGGCAACAACTCCACCACCAGCATCTACGCCGCCACCGACTCGACCGACCCCGCCCGCCTCACCATCGTCCTCATCAACAAAACCTCCTCCTCTCTGCCCGCCACCGTCTCCCTGCAAAACCTCCTCAAGTACGGCACCGCCCAACCCTACCAGTTCAACGCGACCTCCTCCGTCGTGAGCGGCGTCGTGCAGATCTCCACCCTCACCGCGTTCACCCTCGCCAATCCCCAAACCCTGAGTTTCTCCATGTCCCCCCTCAGCGTCACCACCCTCGTCCTCTACCCCCGCGCCGGCGACGCCAACGGCGACGGCATCATCAACTCCGACGACTACGCCCTGGTCGACCGCGGCTACGCCAAACACCTCACCGGCTTCTCCAACGGCGACTTCAACCACGACGGCGTCATCACCAGCGCCGACTACCTCCTCCTCGACACCGCCTACGCCCAATCCGGCCACTCCCCCTCCCAAGATTTCCTCACCCAGCGCGAATCCCAATTCGGCTCCGCCTACGTCACCGCTCTCCTCGCCTCCATCCCCGAGCCCGCCCTCCTCACGCCAATCGCCTTAGCCCTCACCTACCGGCGTTCGCGTCCCCGTTATCCGAGGATAGAGGATGGCAAAGAAGCGTCCCCTTTTCTTCAAGTTCGCGGTACTATATGGAGATGCTGAAACAGATTGACGTCAGCGACTTGCCCGAGCCGATGGTCGAGGCGATTGTGACCATCGTGCAGGCGTATCGTAAGCAGGCGGTGAGCGCGCCCCTACCGAAGAAGCGAACCATTGGCTGGCTTCGCGGGCAATTGCAGGTGCCGGATTCATTTTTCGATCCGCTTCCCGATGATCTGCTCAACTTGTTCGAAGGCAAGCCGGAGAAGCCCGAATGAATTTGCTTCTCGACACCGCCACGGCGCTCTGGCTTGCGTCAGACGATTCCAGGCTGTCGGTGCCGGCGCGCGTTGCGTACGAAGATCCAGTCAATGTCACCTTCGTGAGCGTGGTCAGCATCTGGGAAATTCTGGTGAAGAATAAGGTCGGCAAACTCCCGCTGACCAAACCAATCGACGATTTGCTCGATACGATGAAATCGGATGGTGTGCAGATTCTGCAACTCAAGGAATCCGCGGTGATGCGTGTAGCCGGGCTTCCGGAACTTCACCGCGATCCGTTTGATCGAATATTAATCTGTCAGGCGTTGGATGAGCGATTGACGATCGTTACGCCGGATCATCTCATTAAAGACCATCCGATCAACACCATTTGGTAATTGGAAGGGTTCGGCTCCGGCGGATCGCCGTCCCCGAGCCCACGCTCCTCACCCCACTCGGCCTGATCGCCGCCCTTACCTACCGGCGTCCCCATCGACTATGGTAGGAGTTTCCCATGACGGAGAGCACTAAAGGTTATTTGATATTATCGTTAATTCCGCTGGTTGTGCTGGTCCTGCTTGGGCTGATCGTGGTGCATGTGGATAATTCCTTCAAGGGTAATCAGCAGTTGGAAATACAAGTTCACCAGACGAAGGCTAGTCCGGACGGAAAGTGGACTGCGGTTGTACAACTTGAAGTGTATAGCAGCGGGTTCGTGAGCATCCCGACCTTCGCGGTGCGATTAAAAGGGCCGGCCCAGAAAGACCCTATGGGCGATCTGGTGATTAGCACAGCGGATTACAGTGATTCACCGCCATCCATCGACTGGAGTGGCGGCAAGCTCATTGTGACTTTGGCAGCGGATGAAAAGAGCGAGAACCTTGCAAAGGACCCGCAGAAGTCGAAGATGTTCTTCGCGCCCAAACTCGAAAAAAACCCCGTCAACGGCGTCCCAATAGTCCTGCAATATGACGAGCCGCCGCCGACCACTCAAAAAGGGGAACTAGGGAACGTCAAAGGGGACGCGATTCGACATCCATCCCATCGCCACGGGCGGCCTTCCTCATCACAGCCCGGCCTGGTAACCCGAGAGAGTTAGCCGCCATTTTGAAGGACAACTGATCAACGAATTGCGTCCCCTTAGAATTTCCTGAATGTCCCCTATCCCTGCTCCCGAACGGGATTGACGGATAGGCTTTTATTTGACAAAGTTATCTGCCCGACTGAGCGACGCAACTAAAAAAGGATACTTATGGCGCTGCACCTGGAAGCGATGGAAAGCCGGGTTCTTTTTTCGAGCGTCACTAGCGCGCAGCTCGGTGCGGACAAGGCGCAGATCGCGCAGCGCGCAGCCGCGATCACCGCCGCCAACACCGCAATGCTCGCGAACGCCAAAATCGATGACCTGGCGATCACGACTCAACTGAAAGGATCGGCAGGTTCAACCAAGACGCTGCTGGCGCGGTTGAAATCCGATGAGAGCAAAAGCAATTCGGCCGTGAATCGCGCGATCGAATCATTGACAGGCAAAGCAAGCGGCGAGGCGAGCACGACCGTATCGGCGGGAACATCGCTGATTAGTAAGTACACCGCCGCCGGACAATCAAAGCTCGCCAGCGAGATCGCCGTTCTCCAGAACGCCTGCACCGAGCCGCTGGCGGCGTTGGCCAGTACGTTCTCAAGCCAGACGGTTCAAAATGACCTCAAATCGTTGGGCGACACGGATTCATCCAACCCGGTTCTGGCGCGGCTTATCAAGGCGCGCCTGAAACTTGGGCAGAGTGATCAGCAATCGATTCAAAACGCCGCGCACAAGTTACAGGGGAGCGTGCTGAATCTCGCGGCGGATCTTAGGAAAATCACCGCTCCCGCCGTGCCGGTACTGGCGGCGACGTATTCCGGAACAACGCGCAGCACTTCCGGGAAACATACCGGAGAAGTCGACGGGGCGACCCTGACAATCACCAGCAAGAATGCCCGCGGAACCTTCACGGGCCGGTTCGACAGTGATTACCCCGCTCGTGGCGATCAGGCCGCGGGCATTGAGCGCTACTCGGTCAGCGGAACGATCGACACCAGCGGTTTGGTGAAGATGACCTTTACGGATATTACTCCCGGAGACAAAGGGCAGCAGATTCAATTACATGGACAACTCAAGGGCAAAACTCTCTCCGGCAGCGGCACGGCTCCTGGAATAACCGCGGTTTTTACATTGAGAGCGAACTGAGATTCCGGCGGTTGGGATTGTTGCTGGGGATGACCCGAGAGGCTCAGGAATTATTCAAGGGACACCCGCTGCGCAGGCGCCAATCTCCACCCTGCGTGGTCGGGCTCCAGCAGCGCAGATCCGCGCCCAAGCCGCCACCGTCGGCTCCAGCGTCTACACCACCGCCCAGTTCAGCGTCAACTTCGGCACCACCAGCGGCGAAATGACCGCCTCCATCCTCACCGCGCCCAAACTCGCGGCTTAAGAAAGAGGTCCGTGGTCAGTGGTCCGTCGTCCGTGGCCAAGAGCCCAACGACGGACCACGGGCAACGGACCAGGGACTCCCCGACTTTTTTCGTCATTCGGATTTCGTCATTGGTCATTCCCGATTACCATCGGGCGATGCCCAATGCCGCCGCCCCTAGCGTCCTGGTGATCTTCGGCGCTTCCGGCGATCTCGCCAAGCGCAAGCTCATCCCCGCCATCTACGAGATGGCCCGCGAAAACCTCCTGCCCGACTCCTTCGCCCTCATCGGCTACGCACGCTCGGAAATGTCCGATGACGACTTCCGCAAGGAATTCCGCGACGCCGTCCAGAAGTTCGCGCGCACCAAACCCATCGACGAAACCGTCCTCAAGCGGATCGAATCGTCCGTCTTCTACCTCGCCGCCAGCTACGACGACCCCGCCGGCCACGACCGTCTGGCCGCCAAGCTCGCCGAGCTGGATCAATCCCACGGCACCTCCGGCAACCGCATGTTCTACCTCTCCACCCCTCCCGAGACCTTCTACCCCATCATCGAAAATCTCGGCCGCATCAAAACCAAGGCGGATGGCAAAACCTTCCAGCGCATCATCATCGAAAAACCCTTCGGCACGGACCTGACCACCGCCAAGAAACTCAACGACGCCCTCCACCACGACTTCGCCGAGGAGGACGTCTTCCGCATCGACCACTACCTCGGCAAAGAGACCGTGCAAAACCTCATGGTCATGCGCTTCGCCAACGCCATCTTCGAGCCGATCTGGAACTACAAATACATCGATCACATCCAGATCACCGTCTCCGAAACCCTCGGCGTCGGCACCCGCGGCGGCTATTACGATAAATCTGGCGCACTGCGCGACATGGTGCAAAACCACATCTTCCAGCTCATCGCATTAGTGGCGATGGAACCCCCCGCCGCCCTCGACGCGCGCAGTGTCCGCGATGAAAAGGTCAAAGTCTACAAATCCATCCGCCCCATCCGTCCCAGCATGGTCGACGACGTCACCGTCCGCGGCCAATACTCCGCCGGCCATCACTCTGGCCAAACCACCGAAGGGTATCTCAAGGAAAAAGGCGTCCCCGCCGACTCCAAAACCGAAACCTTCGCCGCCCTCAAACTCTACATCGACAACTGGCGCTGGTCCGGCATGCCCTTCTACCTCCGCACCGGCAAATTCCTCGACGACAAAATCTCCGAAATCGTCGTCCGCTTCCGCTCCCCACCGCAAACCCTCTTCCAAAAACAGTGCGAATCCCCCGTCTATCCCAACGACTTGATCATCCGCGTCCAACCCGACGAAGGAATCTCCTGGCGTCTCAACGGCAAAGTCCCCGGCGGCTCTCTGAACATCAAACCCGTCGCCCTCGACTTCCTCTACAAAACCACCTTCAACATCGAACCCCCCGAAGCCTACGAACGCCTGATCTTCGACGCCATGCTGGGAGACCAAAGCCTCTTCATCCGCAGCGACGAAGCCGAAGCCGCCTGGGCCGTCATCGACCCCATCGAACAAGGCTGGCGCCAATCCAAAAAAGCCCCCGAACCCTACCCCCCCGGCTCCTGGGGTCCCAAATCCGCCCAAAACCTCATCGAACTAGACGGCCGCCGCTGGCTCCACTCCAACGACGAACAAGAACCGATCATCGCCTGCTCGCTTTGATCGCTTAGCCCAGCCAGTCTTCCACACGCAATCCCGATACATGGGCAAAATCTCGCACGTTATGTGTCACCAGCGTCAGGTCGTGGATCAGTGCCGTGCATGCGATTAGCAAATCTGCCGTTGGCGTCGGACGCCCTTGATCCAATAACGCCGCACGAATCTCCCCAAATTTCCTCGCCACCACATCATCCACCGGAAGGATGCGTACATCGGAGAATAATTCTTCCAGCGCCCGCAGTCGCGCCGGATTTGTCTTTGCCCGATGAACTCATGAATACAATTCACCCGCGCAAATCGCCGAAGTGGTCAATCCCGATCCGTATTGCACAAATGCATTGAAAACTCGCTGCTCGCCCTTGAGATAGGCCGACACGATATTTGTATCCAGCAGGAATCGCATCAGTCCAGCTCGGATCGCTCGTGTGTTCGGTCTTGACGAATAGATTCAAGAAATAGATCGAGTTCAAAAGACTCCCCAGCCCACGCTCCAAACGCTCGATGCAATCCCTCCCCGGTCGATAAATTCGCTTGCAGCGCCACCGAGACCGCTTGTCCGTCCGGCAACCCCAAATCCCGCTCTAACTCAATAGTCTTGCCGTGAATAACACCCTTGAGAATGTTTGAGACCATTGCCATGAATCCCTCTCTAAGCATTATACACTATATTAAACTCGTAATCTTTTCCCCAGCTCCGCCACCACCCTCACCAAATCCCCCGCATCCACCGGCTTAGGCAGATGCGTCTGATACCCCGCTGCCAGCGCCCTCTCCCGTTCCGCTGGCCTCACCAGCGCACTCAGCGCCACCGCCGGCACCTTTCCCCCATACTGCCCCGGCAGCTCCCGCACCATCCGAATCAAGTCATACCCATCCTCTTCCGGCATCGCCAGATCGCTCACCAGCACCTCCACCTCCTGCGATCGCAATATCTCCATCGCCCGCGACACCGACCCCGCTGTCACTACTTCCGCCCGCTGCCCTGCCAGGATATGCCGCAGAACTTCCCGCGTATCCGGATCATCATCCACCACCAGAACCTTGAGCCCATTCAGCGCTTCCGCCTTGGTGTCCACCCCCACATGCCTCAACCCCGTTGTTCCTCTCGGCGGTGTTCCGGCGCGCAGCGGCAACGAAACTATAAATGCCGCCCCTTTGCCGACGCCTTCGCTTTCCGCCCGCACCTTCCCCCCATGCAGTTCCACCAAATTCCGGACGATCGACAATCCCAGCCCCAGCCCGCCATGCTTCCGTGTCAGCGTTCCATCCGCCTGACGAAACCGCTCAAACACATAAGGCAAAAACTCCGGATCAATCCCCGCTCCCGTATCGCTCACAATCACACTGGCGTATTCCCCCTCCTGCTCCAACCGAATGTGAATCGTTCCATCGCGCTCCGTAAACTTGATCGAGTTGCTCAGCAGATTCCAAACCACCTGCTGCAACCGATCCGGATCTCCCCACACCAGCGCCGGCCGAATCCCCACCTCATCCACGAGCCGCACCCCTTTCGCCTCCGCCGCGAGTTGTACCGATCCAATCGCCGCCCGCACCACCACGCTCAGATCAACCGACCGCGCCTCCAGCCGCAGCTTCCCGCTGACAATCCGCGAAATATCCAGCAGATCCTCAATAAGCTGCGTCTGCATCCGCGCATTGCGCAGAATCGTCTCGACACCCTGCCGCACATCATCTTCCCCCGCGTGGTCCACCGACAGCAGCTGCGCCCACCCCAGGATCGCATTCAAAGGCGTCCGCAATTCATGGCTCACCGTCGCCAAAAACTCGTCCTTCAACCGATTCGCCGCCTCCGCCGATTCCTTCGCCGCTTCCAATGCCTGCTGCGACTCCTGCAAATCCGCCGTCACGCGCTCAGCGCGCATCCGCCCGCGCACCTGGCTGCGCATCACCAGAAATAACCCCAGGCTCAGCAGCGTCCCCGCCACTCCCGTAATCACGGGCAAATATTTTTCCGGCGCACTATTAAACCCCGGCCCCGCCGCGCACACGATCGTCCACGTCCGCCCCGCCACCATCCTCACCCGCCCATCCTGCATCTGCTTCGGGTTTGGCCCTGTCCCCGCCCCCGCCGTCTTGTACAGCAACCCCGCATCCGATCGCGTCTCTAACCCATCGTAAATCCACACTTCCAAATCGTTCAGCGACTCATCCGAAAACACATCCCCAAACAAATCCTTCGACCGAAACGGGCAAAACACATACCCCTTCAACTTTGTCCGCCGATCCTCCACCGTATCCGGCACCGCCCCGCCCGCATACACCGGCATGTAAATCACAAATCCCGTCTCATGGTCCGGCTCCCCCTGATCCTGCAACAAGATCACTTCCCCCGACGCCGCCGCCTCCCCTTCATCCCGCGCTCGCTGCATCGCCGCCCGACGCACCGGTTCGGTGTACATGTCATACCCGATCACTCGCGCATTCCGCTCATCCAGTGGCTCCAAATAAATCACCGACGTCGCCGTATCCTCCTTCGTCGGCGTCGGCCAGACCTTGAAATTCGCAAACTTCATCGCATTCCGCATGAACTGCTCAAAAGTCCCCGTCTGCTCCGATCCGAAGCTTACTACCGTCCCGATCCCCAGCACCCCCGGATAATTTTTCCGCAAATCCAACCGCCCCGCATACGTTTTAAACTCTCCCGGCAACACCGGCCATCGCGCCGCATACAACCCATCGGTCGCGCGCAACATCGCGGTATAAAGAGTCACGCGCGACCCGATCCTCCCTCCCACGCGATGCGCCGCCGTCTGAAATCGCAGATCATTCTGTGTCCGCACGCTCATATTCACATACGCCGTCCCCACTACCGTCAGCACCAGCGCTACCGTCAGCACCAAAAACGGCAGCACCGTCCGCGGCACACCACCCCGATCTTTTTTGTAATTCCGCTGCTCCATCTTCTTCGCTGAAGGTAGACCCCCCCCCAATCTTTCGCAAGCATCACCTTGACGCCGCCCGCGCCCCGGTGAAAATCCATCGCATGCACCGTTCGATCGAACATCCCGCGCTCCAGCCGCTGAAAACCTCCTTCCCCGACATCAAATTCCTCGTCGGCGAATTCCGCGACATGGTCACCGTCGTCGTCCCGCGCGAAAATATCCGCACCGTCTGCCAATACCTCCGCGACTCTCAGCAGTTCGACATGCTCTTCGAACTCCACGGCGTCGACTACCTCAACTTCCCCGGCGCCAAACACCGCTTCGCCATCAACTACGGCCTCTCCTCCACCATCACCAACGCCCGCCTCTGGCTCAAAGTCTTCCTCGACCCCACCCAGGACACCTCCCCGCGCTCCGAAACCTCCCTCGTCCGCGACGAAGACGCCGTCGCCAAAGGCGACCCCGGCCTTAAAATCGATTCCCTCACCTCCATCTGGCCCGGCGCAGAATGGATGGAACGCGAAGCCTACGACATGTTCGGCTTCATCTTCCTCAACCACCCCGACCTCCGCCGAATCCTCACTTGGAACGGCTACGGCTCCTTCCCCCTCCGCAAAGACTACCCCCTCCGCGGCGTTGGCGAACGCGAAAACTACAAAATCGTCACCCGCGACAGCGCTTAACCGCTTTTGAAGCATTCATATGACGACATAAAAGTTCTGGGCATTACTGCGCCTTCATATCTTAACGTTTTCCCTTGCATTTCTAGCATAATTGCGCAATATATCAGTCGTTCATCTAATTTTCATCTTTTATTAGAAAGGACTTACTGTGAGCCGTTTTGCAATGATCGAACCCTTGGAATCCCGCCAATTCCTCTCCGGCGACATCGCTGTTCTGACCAGCCACGCGGTGCCAACCTCGCATTCTTCAGCGATTGTCGCCAAACCCGCCGCCGTCAGTGCAGGTCAAACCATATTCGGCAGCGCCAAAGTCGGCGTTAAACTCAAATTCAAAAAAACCGCCTCCCTCCGCGGGAACGGCGTTTTCGGCGGGGTCTACGAATCCGGGACGTTCACCGACGAAAAAGGCAACACCGGCACCTACAAACTCCAACTCCCTCCCACCCCACTCCCCGCCTTCCAGCCTGTCCAGGCCCTCACGCTCAAATTCACCAAAGCCAAACTCAATCGCGCCCTGATCATCACCTTCACCCCCGCCAGCAAACGCCTCAAGCTAGGCCTGAATAATAAAACTGTCACCTTTGTCAAAACCCCTGGCGGCGCTTCCGCCCGCGCCCTGCTCACCCCGAGCACCATCGGCACCGTTTATCTCAAATACTAAACCCGCATTTCATCTCGTTTTCATGCCTCATAGGAAATCCCTGTGAGGTTTTTTAATTTTAACATTTGCAACTGAGACTCATTCTCAATATATTTTCCGTCGCAAAAGAAACGGGCGATCAGGGTCCTCTGGAAAAGTGCTCCTGACCGCCCGCGTTGGCGACAGCCGGTTGAAGGGCGTCGCGGGTTTTAATCTTACCCGTCCGCGGCGTTCTGCCGCAACTCACCCTTCTCCTGCGCTGTTTTGATTCCGCAACCGTGCGGTGATTCGCGACCCCGGCTCGCCAGCCGGGCCCCACTCCGCCGCCTGCAACGGCGAGTGGACGCGATGTGCCGAAGTCCTCTGGACGGAAACACCCCCCTGTTTCCGCAGGCCCCGGACACCGCTCGGTTGCTCATTAGGAGGTCACCGGCTTTTACCCTTTTATTCAACATTTCCCGGCCTTTTTTCTCTTTTTTTCGACTCTTTCTCACAGGAAACATATGAAATTCACACCCTCTTTTTTCATCATTGGCTCGATTCTCTCCGGCTCTGTATTTGCCACCCCCATTCACACCCAGATCGATCCCGCCTGGACGCGCCCGACCAGCGCCGCCATCGCCGACTCCACCCTCTCAACCTATGCCCAATGGAACGGCTTTGCCGCCACCTCGGTCACCAATCTCCCCACCGGTGATTCTTACTTCGGCTCCTCCCTCACATCGCTCCCCACCGCCGGCGACAGCACCAGCGGCGGCGCTACTCCGGATGGCGCCTTCGTCATCTCAAACGGCACCGCCAACAATTCCTATTACTCCAACGTCTCGACCGGCGACATCTATTCCTTCTCCGCCCCGATCGCCCCCCGGATCAACATGCCCACCTACAACATCGCGGGCAATCAATTGAACGTACTGGTGCAGGTCGAATCCGACGGCTCGGCGATCGATTCCTCTCAATTAACCGTCAACGGCATCCCGGTCACCTCCTTGCCTAATTATTCCGTCACGCAAACCTACACCATCACCGAAAGCACCGGCTTCGGCGACGCCGTTCGCAACGATTATGCCTGGTCGTTCACCCTCCCTTCTGATCCCGCCTCCCTTCAATTGGACTTCGGCTGGGCCGACCCTTCCACCGCCTTGGTTTCCGCCATTGTCGATACCCAATCCGTTGTCGCTCTCCCAGAGCCCGCCTCCTGCACCCTGCTTGCTCTCCCGCTCCTGACGCTGCTCCGCCGGCATCGTCGCATGGATTGATCTCCTCCGGCGCCGCGGCGTCAAACGCCGCGGCGCCGGTTCCTTTCTCTTTCTTCCCCGGAGGCTTTGCATGACCCCCCATTCCAGAAAACGCCGGCATGCCTTCTCTCTCATCGAACTCCTCGTTGTCATCGGCATCATCGCTCTTCTCATCGCCGTTCTTCTTCCCGTTCTCGGCCGCGCCCGCATCAGTGCCCTGGAACTCCGCAGCCAAAGCGGTCTGCGACAAATGATGATCGGCTATATCCTCTATGCCCAAAATAACCGCGGCTCTCTCCTCTTCGGCTATACCCCGTCCACCGTCGACGGCGCCCCGGTCAGCGTCGCCGACCCGCGCTCCGGTCAAACCTTCGGCACCCCCGTCTCTCAACGCTATCCCTGGCGGCTCCTCCCCTTTGTCTCCAACATCTGGCCCATCATTCACAGTCACGGCGACCTGCCCGCCATCCCCGCCGCCGGTGAATCCTCCAGCCAGGCCTTTCTCGACGCCTACATGCTTAGCCTCAATCCCACCTACGGCATCAACAGCGTCTACGTCGGCGGCGACGCCAACTACCAAGGTTTCGTCGGCCCGAACAACTCTCCCAACATCCACCATCATGTCGTCTTCAAATCCAGCGAAGTCCACTCCTCTTCCAAGCTCATTATTTTTGCCGACTGCCGCACCACCAACGTCCCCTCTCTTGCCGGCCAGGGACTCTATTGCCTGACTCCCCCGCATGCCTCCGGCCACAACTGGGAAGTCGTCAACAACGCCACCCACATCCTGAACCCCAATCTCATCATGGGCGTCCCTCAAGGCTGGTACTCCAATCGCATCATGGTCTCTTTCTTCGACGGCCACGTCGAATCCATGCTCCCCAGCCAGCTTGACGACATGCGCCTCTGGGCCAACTACGCCACCGCGCCCGACTATGACTATGCCTTCTGATCTTTGCATTCCACGAAAGGTTTTTATGTTTCGCTTTACGCTTCCTGCCTCCCTGTTGCTCATCTCTTCTCTTTTCACGACTTCGGCCAGCGCCCACTTCCTTTTCGTCGTCCCCGGCCCAGGCGGCGCTTCGGCCAGCGCCATCCTCAGCGAAGATCTCTCCCCCGATGATGACATCGACATCCAGATCATCGCCGGCGCCAATCTGCGCCTCAAAGATGCCGCCGGCCTGGACCAGCCCCTCTCCATGCTCAAGGCCGATCACGCCTACTCCATCCCGCTCCCCGGCACCGGCACCCGCGTCATCCACGGTGCCGCCAACCTCGGCATCGAAGATCACGGCCCGAAGCCTTTCCTCATGCTCTATTACCCCAAAACCATTCTCGGCAACCCCTTCGATCCCTCCACTCGCCTAGGCACCGACGCCTCCTTCGAAATTGTCCCCGTCGGCAAACCTGGCTCCGTCCAATTCCAACTCCTCTCCTCCGGCCTTCCTCTGGCCGGCGACTCCATGACCATCCTCCTCCCCGACGGCAAAACCCAAAAAATCACCACCGACCCCGCCGGCCTTTCCCCAACCTTCACCCAACTCGGCCGCTACGGCGTCTGGGCGCGCTCCTCCGAACCCCGTACCGGCACATTCAACAACAAACCCTACAACGAAATCCGCCACTACCCCACCCTCGTCGCCGACATCGGCACCTCGTCTTCTCCCATTCCGCAATCCGCAATCCAAAATCCGCAATTGCCCAAGGCACAATCCTTCCCCTTCGCCCTCCCCCAAGCCGTCGCCAGCTTCGGAGCCGTCTCCTCCAACAACTACCTCTACGTCTACGGCGGCCACACCGCCCACACCCACAACTACTCCATCGACGCCATCTCCGGCCAGTTCCATCGCATCAATCTCAGTGATCCCGCCGCCAAATGGGAAACCCTTCCCGAAGGCCCAAAACTCCAAGGCATGAACCTCGCCGCCTACCAAAACAAAATCTACCGCATCGGCGGCATGGAACCGCGCAACAAACCCACCGAAAAAACCGACGACTTCTCCCTCGCCACCTGCTCACGCTATAACCCTGACACTCACCAGTGGGAACCCCTCCCCGATCTCCCCGCCCCCCGCTCCTCCCACGACATCACCATCCTCGACGGCAACCTCTACGCCATCGGTGGCTGGACCATGTCCGGCGACAAGGGCGGCAACGCATGGCTTAAAACCACCGCCATCCTCGACCTCAATTCCTCCACTCCCCAATGGAAATCCATCCCCCAACCCTTCCAACGCCGCGCCCTCATCGTCTCGGTCCTCAACCACAAAATCTACTGTATCGGCGGCTTCGACGCCGATGACGAACCCTCCCGCAACGTCGACATCTACGACCCCGCCACCAAAACCTGGTCCACCGGCCCTGAACTCCCCAAGCCCGACATGAACGGCTTCGCCCCCGCCGCCTGCACCCTCGATAACCGCCTCTACGTCAGCGTCGGCGACGGCTCCCTCCTCTGCCTTAACCCCGCCGGCACCGCCTGGGAAAAAATCGCCACCAGCACCCCACGCATCGTCCACCGCCTGATCCCCTTCGGCACCCAAATCCTCATCGCCGGCGGCGCTGACAAAGGAAACAACTTCAACCTCATCGAATCCGTCGATCTCACCCACCTTGCCCCTGCCGTCTCCAGCACACACCAAACTCTCTGCCCCGTCATGCCCGACACCGAAATCGCCGCCGACGCCAAAATCGTCGAATACAAAGGCGTCAAAATCTTCCTCTGCTGCACCAAATGCGTGAAAAAATGGAACGCCAACCCCGCCAAATACGCCGACCCAGCGTTGCTTCCGCAATTAGCTGCCGTCACCACAAAATGATCCATCGCTGCACTCGGTTTCCCGCAGCGCGATCACCGGCTACACTTCGCGGTTCAATGTTTGAACCGCTTACCCAACGCCGTTACCTCCTCCCCTTTAAAGCCGCCCGCCTCCCTCAGCAATTCACCGATGTCCTCATCATCGGCGGCGGCGTCGCCGGCCTGCGCGCCGCCATCGCCGCCGAAGCCGAAGGCGTCGACGTCCTCATCCTCACCAAAGACACCATCGACGAATCCAACACCTGGTACGCCCAGGGCGGCATTGCCGCCGTTCTGCAACCCTCCGACACCATCGAATCCCACGTCCACGACACCGAAGTAGGGGGGGCCGGCCTCTGCGATAATGAAGTTGTCCAGATCGTCATCGAAGAAGGCCCCCAGCGCGTCCTCGAACTCCTCGAATGGGGTGCGCATTTCGACAAACAAGCCGGCAACCCCCACGGCCTGGCTTTCACCCGCGAAGGCGGCCACTCCGCCCCGCGCATCCTCCACGCCTACGGCGACGCCACCGGCAAAGAACTAGCCCAAACCCTCATCCGCACCGTTCGCTCCAAAGAATCCATCCGCATCTCCCAAAACTCCTTCGTCATCGATCTCCTCACCGACGAGCAGGGTTCAGTTGCCAGGGTTCAGGGTTCAGGAAATAAAGGGGACGGGAGTCATTTCCCCTCTCCTCCTTCTTTCCTGAATCCTGAACCCCGACCCCTGAACCCTCAATGCCTCGGCGTCCTTGCCCTCATCGACAACCACGTCCAAATCATCTGGGCCAAACGCACCATCCTCGCCTCCGGCGGCGCCGGCCAGCTCTATCGCGAAACCACCAACCCCAAAATCGCCACCGCCGACGGTCACGCCATGGCCTACCGCGCCGGTGCCGCCGTCCAGGACATGGAAATGGTCCAGTTCCACCCCACCACCCTCTACATCGCCGGTGCCAGTCGCGCCCTGGTCACCGAAGCCGTCCGCGGCGAAGGCGCCTACCTCGTCGACCGCAACGGCCACCGCTTCATGAAGGATTACCACGAGTCCGGCGAACTCGCCCCCCGCGACGTCGTCAGCCGCGCCATCGTCGAACAAATCCGCAAAACCCATTTCACCCACGTCTATTTAGACGTCCGCCATCTCCCCACCAAAGAATTCCGCGACCGCTTCCCCCAGCTCGCCAAACTCGTCGACGAATTCGGCATCGACGTCTCCAAAGAACTCATCCCCGTCCACCCCGCCGCCCACTACATGATCGGCGGCGTCGACGCCGACTCCCAAGCCCGCACCAGCCTCCCCGGCCTGTACGCCGTCGGCGAAGCCGCCTGCACCGGCCTGCACGGCGCGAACCGCCTCGGCTCCAACTCCCTCCTCGAAGGCTTAGCCTTCGGCGCTCGCGCCGGCGCCCACGCCGGCCGCGCCGCCAAGCAAAACAACGTCCACTTCCCCCTCACCCTCGAATACAAAGTCCCCCCAAGCACTAAAACCGAATTAGACATCACAGACGTCAAAAGTTCCCTCCGTTCCATCATGTGGCGAAACGTAGGCATTGAACGCATCGGCGACCGCCTGACCGAAACCCGCGAAATCATCGCCTTCTGGTCGCGCTACGTCATGGACAAAACCTTCGACCCCACCACCATCGGCCCCCACGCCGCCACCGCCGGCTGGGAACTCCAAAACATGCTCACCGCCTGCTTCCTCATCACCACCGCCGCCTACACCCGCACCGAAAGCCGCGGCGCTCATTACCGCACCGACTACCCCACCCGCGACGACGCCCACTGGCGGCTACATCTATTGTGGAAGCGCCCAATGGAAACGCCGATCCCTGAACCCATTGATTGATGCAATTGGCATAACCCTCCCATCTTCACATATGTGAAACCACTGCCCATTCAGACCCCAATAAAATGACTTGCAATACCCTCATATTAATGCCAAGTAATAGGGTGCCAGGGTTTCACAATGTAAATACTCCCATCATAATATATGGGACTATCGGCAGCTTGGATAATTTGGGCAACCTTAAGAAAAATCTGTATATAAAACGACGTAAATTCGTTGCTTTGGCAGTTGACACGAGTATATTAATTGAACACTCCTCTAAGGGAGGGGAGTCTCACAAATCTCGCTGCATAATTTCACTTTGACACACAAAGTGCCGCGCATCGCGCAGCGAGACTGCATTTTCAAGGAACGGAAGGGAAGATAGATGGCACAATACAAAAAATTCGCGTTGGCTTTCGCAACTGGACTGTTCGCTGCCTTGGCCGCGACAACTTCATCCGCGCAGGCTTCTGCCCTGGATTTGTCGACATCTAAGCTCCCGCCGGATGTGATCTCCTACCCCATCGGCATCACTTACGATGCCAGCACCGGATCCTTCTCTGCTACCGGTTCACTCGGTTATGGTCAGTGGAGCGTCAACGGGGAACCTGGAATTGCGTACGTTATCTCCGATAGCGGCATCGACACCTTCACCCTCAACGCCCAAATCGATAACACCGGCCATCTCATCAGTGGGACCATCGCCATCACCGGCATCCTTACAGACAGCTCCTACAATGAGCTCAGCACCGACGGGTCCGTCATCTCTGGAACCCTCACAAACTTCGGCTTCACCAGCACCGCTAGCGGCAATCCCGACTTGGAATTTACCTTCAACGCTAATCCTGGTGGTTCGCTCAACATCGGGCCTAAAGGTGGCGTCATCCTCACCATGTACGATGCCACCCCCAACCCCGTCAGTTTTGCAAACGACTTTAATGATTTCGGGGGGAGCACCGCAGATACATTCGCCATGCCTGTGCCGGTCCCTGCCTCAGTTTGGACTGGGACGCTTCTGCTTGGCCTCCTCGGGCTTAAGAGTTTCTCCCGGCGGACACAGAACGCGTCCGTTTAATGAATCCGTTATCTCTGCATCGCATGGGCTATCGGTCTTAAATCTGTAAATTGTAACGCCACCGGGCGTAGCACTGTTGTTCATCGAAGCGATTCATTTTGCTTCCTATTTGTTTATGCGCGCCTGCAACGCACCATAATTGGAGTTCCGGTAATGAAGATGAAAGCGATCAAATCGAAGCGTCTCTCTCGTTCAACCAAATCTTTCGGCCACAGCGGATCGCGCCGGCTGTTTCATGAAACCTTCGAGTCGCTTGAACAGCGTCGCCTGTTCTCTCTTCTCGGGATTACCCCGGGATACCCTCAGATCGGCACCGATCAGGCCGGCACCGTTAATTACACCTACGATAACGTCAACAGTATTGGCTCCTTCGACCTCTCTGCCCTTCCTTTGAACTTTGTTTCCAGTTCCGGCGCCACCTCGCTCTCCATCCTGAATTCCGCCTCCGTCCCCGCTACTTTCCAAATCCACTTCAAAACCGACGGTTCCGGCGGAGTCACTGGCGGTGTCGCCGGCGCTGACTTCTCCATCACCGGTACCATTGACGTCAACCACGACCGCAAGGTCGATGCCGGAGACATCAGCGGTACCCTGCTCACCGGTGAAATTGAGCAACTCGGATACAACTACACCGGCAGCGGCACCAATCAATTCGACTTCCGCTTCCAAACAACCGACGGATTGCTCCTGACCACCTACGCCTCGTCCTTCCAGAATCAGGACATCGGCGTAACCATGAGCAGCGAGCAATCAACATTTAATGGCAGTTTTAAGCAGAACTTCACCGGAATGGTGAAAGCCGTCGTCGGCCCAATTCCCTCCGTCTCAAATGCACCCCCCGTCGCCGTCGTCTCTACCACCATTGATGACCTGACCGGCAGCGCTCCGACTCAAACGCTTGGCGAGTTCGTCTACGACACCTCACTCGTCTCCGGTTCCGGCCCCACCCCCACCGGCACGGTCACCTATAACTTCTACAACACCTCCGCCCCAGCCTACGGCACCACCTCCCCCCTCTTCTCCCAATCCGTCAATCTCAACCTCGACGGCACCGTCCCCGCCTCCCCCATCACCGGCCCCCTCGGCGCCGGCTCCTATAGCTACATCGCCGTCTACTCCGGCGACTCAAATTACGGTATCGCCATCGGCGATCCCGAACCCCTCACCATTAACACCAGCACCTCCTCCGTCTCCACCAACATCCAAGACTCCACCGGCGGCCCTGTCACCAGCACCCTCGGTGAATCCGTCTACGACACCGCCACCGTCACCGGCACACCCATCACCCCCACCGGCACCGTCACCTACAACTTCTACAACACCTCCTCCCCCACCTACGGCGTCACCGCCCCCGTCTCCACCCAAACCGTCTCCCTCAACCCCGACGGCACCCTCCCCACCTCCAGCGACACCTCTCCCCTCTCCGCCGGCAACTACAGCTTTATCGCTGTCTACAGCGGCGATGCCAATTACACCTCCTCCGTCGGAGCGATCGAGCCGCTGGGCATTAACAAAGGCACACTCTCCCTCATCACCGAAATCCACGACGCCCAGACCGGCAACGCCCCCACCGGCGCCACCGGCGAATCCGTCTACGACACCTACGCCCTCGTCGGCGACCAGCCCCTCCCCTTCACCGGCACCGTCACCTACACCTTCAACAGTGCCGCCGCCGGTAGCGGCCTCCAGTCCGACATCGAAGGCCCCCTCGGTGCCGGCAATTACTTCTTCCAGGCCAGTTCCTTCGGCGACGACAACTACAACATCATCCCCGCCGCCCTCGAACCCCTCGTCATCAATCCCGCCAATCCCGCCATCAACACCGTCGCCGGTAACACCGTCGTCATCGGCTCCGGCGATAAGCTCACCGACACCGCCGTCCTCTCCGGCGGCTACCTCCCCACCGGCACCATCACCTTCACTCTAACCGGCCCCGGCAACACTACCCTCGACACCGAATTCGTCTCAGTAAACGGCGACAACACCTACTCCACCCCCGGCGGATATCTCCCCACCGTCGCCGGCTCCTATATCTGGTCCGCTACCTACAACGGCGACACCAACAACACCTCCGCCTCCGACAACGGCGTTAACGAATCCGAGGCCGTCTCCCCCGCCACCCCCGCCATCAACACCAACGCCACCGTCTCCAACGGCGGCGTCGTCGGCGTCGCCGTCCTCCAGGATCAAGCCACCCTCTCCGGCGGCTACAACCCCACCGGCACCATCACCTTCACCCTCACCCAACCCGACAACACCATAATCACCTTCTCCCCCATCACCGCCAACGGCGACAACACCTACTTCTCCCCCACCGTCCTGGCCACCGAAGTCGGCAACTACACCTGGCACGCCACCTACTCCGGCGACACCAACAACACCGGTGCATCCGACAACGGCGCCAACGAAGGCGTCACCACCACCCAATCCTCCCCCGCCATCAACACCGTCGCCGGTAACACGGTCGTCATCGGTTCCGGCGATACGCTCTCTGACACCGCCGTCCTCTCCGGCGGGTTCAACCCCACGGGCATTATCACCTTCACCCTCCGCGGCCCCGCGAATACCGTGTTAGACACCGAAACCGTCCCAGTGAGCGGCGACAACACCTACTCCACTCCCACCGGCTATCTCCCCACTGTCGCCGGCAATTATGTCTGGTCCGCCACCTATTCCGGCGACACCAATAACACCTCCGCCACCGACAACGGCCAAAACGAATCCCAAGCCGTCTCCCCCTCCAATCCCGCCATCAACACCGTCGCTCTCGGCACCGTCATCATCGGCTCCGGTGCTAAACTCGGCGACACCGCCAACCTCACCGGCGGCTTCAGCCCCACCGGCACCATCACCTTCACCCTCTACAACTCCGCACACACCGCCCTCTACACCGACGTCGTTACCGTCTCCGGCGACGGCTCCTACAACACCTCTATCGGCACCAACCCCGGCGGCTATCTCCCCACCATCGTCGGCGCTTACCTCTGGACCGCCATCTATTCCGGCGACACCAACAACACCTCCGCCACCGACAACGGCCAAAATGAATCCGAAGCCGTCTCCCCCAACAGCCCCGCCATCAACACTCAAGCCACCGTCTCCAATGGTGGCATCGTCGGCATCGCCGTCCTTCAGGATCAAGCTACCCTCTCCGGCGGCTACAACCCCACCGGCACCATCACCTTCACCTTGACTCAACCCGACAGCACCACCATCACCGTCGGCTCCGTCCCCGCCAATGGCGACAACACCTATACCTCCCCCACCATCATCGCCACCGAAGTCGGCAACTACATCTGGCACGCCGTCTACTCCGGCGACACCAACAACTCCGGCGCTCAGGACAACGGAGCCAACGAAGGCGTCACCACCACCCAATCCTCCCCCGCCATCAACACCCAGGCCACCGTCACCAACAACGGCGTCATCGGTGCCGCTGTCCTCCAGGACAAAGCCACCCTCTCCGGCGGGTACAGCCCCACCGGTACCATCGTCTTCACCCTCACCAAGCCCGACAACACCACCATCACCATCGGCACCGTCACCGCCGCCGGCGACGGCATCTACACCTCCCCCACCTACAACGCCACCATGGTCGGCAACTACCTCTGGCACGCCACCTACTCCGGCGACACCAATAACGCCGGCGCGGTAGACAACGGCGTCAATGAAGGCGTCATCACCGCCAAGTCCACCCCCGCCATCACCACCACCGCCTCCTTCAAGTCCGGCACCGGTTCCACTGTCGGCTCCGCCGTCGCCGAAGACTCCGCCGTCCTCTCCGGCGGGTATAGCCCCACCGGCACGATCACCTTCACCCTCAAAGGCCCCACCGGCGCAACCGTCTCCACCCAGACCGTCAACATCACCGGTGACGGCACCTACACCACCACCAACACCCAGATCGCCACCGCAACCGGCACCTACACCTGGACCGCCGTCTATAACGGCGACGCCAACAACATCTCCGTCACCGATCAAGGCGGTGCCGCCGAACAGCTCACCCCCACCAAGTCCTCCCCCGCCATCACCACCGCCGCCTCCAAGTCCGGCACCGGTGCCTGTGGCACCACCACCATTACCGACTCCGCCGTCGTCGCCAGCGGGTACAACCCGACCGGCACGATCACTTTCACCCTCACCGACCCCACCGGTGCCACCATCTCCACCCAAAACGTCACCATCAACGGCGATGGCACCTACTCCCCCGCCGCAGTCGCCACCACCAAGGTCGGCACCTACACCTGGCACGCCACCTATAACGGCGACACCAACAACAACACCGCCGTCGACCAAGGCGGCGCAGCCGAACAAGTCACCATCGGCAAAAACGCCCCGACCGTCGTCACCACCGCCTCCACCAAGTCCGGCACCGGCAACGTGATCGGCGCCGCCATCCCCGAAGACGCCGCCATCATCTCCGGTGGCTATAACCCCACCGGCACCATCACCTTCACCCTCAAAGGCCCGACGGGCGCAACGGTCACCACCCAAACCGTCAACGTCACCGGCGACGGCACCTACTCCACCACCAACTCCGCAGTCGCAACCTCCGCCGGCACCTACACCTGGTCCGCCGCCTACAACGGCGACACCAATAACTCCGCCGCCAACGATCAAGGCGGTGCAGCCGAACAGATCACCGTCACCAAAGCCTCCCCCTCCGTCGTGACCAGCGCTTACCTCAAGACCGGTTGCACCAACTTCATCGGCAACGGCATCCCCGAAGACTCCGCTGTCTTCTCCGCCGGCTATAACGCCACCGGCAGCCTCACCTTCAAACTCACCGCCCCCAATGGCTCCGTCATCGACACCGAAGTCGTCGCCGTCCACGGCAACGGCACCTACACCACCTCCAACAACACCGCCGCGACTCTCACCGGCACCTACTCCTGGAACGTCACCTACGCCGGCGACACCAATAACAACACCGCCGTCGACCAGGGCGGCGCTGCTGAAAAAATCGTGATCGGCGCCGGCTCTATCTCCGGCACCAAGTTCAACGACATCACCGGCAACGGTCTCTCCGACGATGACACCCCGCTCTCCGGCGTCACCATCCAACTCCTCAAGTCCGGCTCCTCCACCGTCATCGCCTCCGATGTCACCGACTCCAGCGGCAATTACTCCTTCGACAACCTCGCCGCCGGCACCTACGTCGTCCGTGAATCCGTCCCCACCGGCTGGGTCCAGACCGGCCCCGTCGCCGGCACCTACACCATCACCATTAACTCCTCCACCCCCGTCTCCACTGGCGATGACTTCTCTGACTTCATGTCCTCCTGCTGCAATACCTCCGACTTCTCCTGCGTCACCTTCTGCATCCAGGACGCCAGTGGTGTCAAAACCGTCTCCGATCTCCGCGGTAATACCAACCAAGGCGACGAAGTCACCGCCTTCTTCAACTACACCGGCTCCACCCCCCACCCCGTCACCCTCGTCACCTACACCGCCCCCGACAACTACTACAACGCCAACGATGCCAGCGACCAAAAGGTCTTCCAGATCGTCACCATCATGGCCCAGCCAGGTGAAAACTCCATCTCGGTCCAGATTCCCAACTGCGATTATCAGATCGACCTCGTCTGTGGCTACGCCATCGACCAGCTCGGACCCGCAGGCTCCAATATCTTCTACTCCGCTCAGAACCGCCTGATCTCCGCCGACAACGACGGCTCCCAAGCCCAGGCCTCCACCTTCGGGCAAATCAACGGCAGCGTCTACCTCGATCTCGACAACGACGGCAACCAGGACTCCAACGAAACCGGTATCGCCGGCGTCATCGTCCAACTCACCGGCAAAGACTCCCACAACACCGCCGTCTCCCTCCTCCGCGTCACCGATTCCAACGGCGACTACTCCTTCCAAGGCCTCCAGCCCGGTACCTACTCCGTCAAAGAAGTCTCCCCCTCCGGCCTCATCGACGGCAAAGACACCCTCGGCACCGGCGCCGGCGGCACCGTCTCCAATGACCTCTTCTCCAACCTCAAAATCGTCTCCAACACCGACGGCGAAAACTACAACTTCGGTGAACGTCCCGGCACCGTCTGCTCCGGTGTCTCCGGCAAAACCGCCACCTGCACCTTCTGGAACGGCTCCAACGGCAAAAACCTCCTCTGCTCCCTCGGCGGTTCCTCCTCCGACTGCTCCCTCGGCAACTGGCTCGCCTCCTGCTTCCCGAACCTCTACGGCTCCTCCTGCGGCTCTAACTCCCTCGCCGGCAAATCCAACTCCCAGTGCTACTCCTACTTCCAAAACCTCTACAAAAACTCCTCCTCCAAATCCGCCTGCACCGTCCTCGCCGCCTGCTTCAACATCTACTGCACCGACTCCTCACTCTCCGGCACCTGCGCCGCCCAATACGGCTTCCAGGTCGGCAGCCACAACGCCGTCTGCACCACCTACTCCGTCGGTTCCAACGGCTCCTGCTTCAATGTCTCCAACAACTCCAAGTGCTCCCTCCAGGATCTCGTCGACGGCTGCAACGACAAATCCTCCAAAGGCTCCCTCTACTCCGGCAACACCACCCTCTCCAACTCCTGCTACACCGCCCTCAGCTCCATTTGCGGCTGGTAACGCGACATCTTTCACCTTCACGACCCCAGAAGCCCCGCGTGTAAACGCGGGGTTTCTTCTTTCTCCCCTCAGCCTATATTCTTAACCCATGCAAAAGCGTTACCTCATCACCGGCGGCGCCGGTTTCATCGGCTCACACCTCGCAGAACGCCTCCTCAATCTCGGCCACGTCGTCACCCTCCTCGACGACCTCTCCACCGGCCACCTCGACAACATCTCCCACCTCTCCTCCCGCCCCAACTGCCAGTTCGTCCGTGACACCGTCGAAAACGAATCCACCGTCAACACCCTGATGGCCTCCCACGACGCCGTCTTCCACCTTGCCAGCGCCGTCGGCGTCCAGCTCATCATCGATCACCCCGTCCGCTCCATCCGCACCACTATCCACGGCACCGAAGTCGTCCTCGAATCCGCCTCCCGCTTCAATCGTCCGATCCTCATCACCAGCTCCTCCGAAGTCTACGGCAAAGGTTCCAAAGTCCCCTTCGCCGAAGACGACGACGTCGTCATGGGCCCAACCCACCACTCCCGCTGGTGCTACGCCTACGCCAAAGGCATCGACGAATTCCTAGGGCTCGCCTATCACCGCCAATACAAACTCCCCGTCTTCCTCGTCCGACTCTTCAATACCGTCGGCCCGCGCCAAGTCGGGATGTACGGCATGGTCCTCCCGCGCTTCGTCTCCGCCGCCCTCGCCAACCAGCCCCTCAAAGTCTACGGCACTGGTGACCAAACTCGCTGCTTCTGCCACGTCGCCGACGTCGCCGAAGCCCTCGCCAAGCTCATGAACACCCCCACCTCCGCCGGCCAAGTCTTCAACCTCGGCTCCGAAGAAGAAATCTCCATGAACGACCTCGCTCGCCGTGTCATCTCCCTTACCAACTCCACCTCAAATATCGACCATATTCCATATACGGAAGCCTATGGCCGTCCCTTCGACGACCTCCCTCGCCGCGTTCCCGCCCTTAATCGTATCCGGCAGGCCATCGACTTCAAACCGCATTATTCCCTCGACCAGATCATCGAATCCGTCATCAATTACCAACGGTCCCTCCCATCACAATAGTTACCGGACGCAACTTCCCGATTTTCCGCGCGTTCTTATCGGATTTCTCTTGAGCATCTTGCGCATTTTGTCGAAGCTGATGACAGCGCTCTCATCTTCCGAACTCCGTCCATCGGCCGGCGTCTTAATTTGACCGCGTGTCGTCCTCTGTATAAGAGATCATTCGAATGCTGTTCCCGTCCATCCTTGCCCAGGCCGCCACCGTCAAATCCCTTACCTGGGACGACGTCCTCTCCCCCTACATCTACGTCTTCTACGTCGCCTTTACGGTCTCCTTCTTCTTCACCCCTGTGATGCGTGTTGTAGCCCTCTACTACGGCATCATCGACCAGCCCGACCGCGTCCGCAAAATGCACACAGTCCCCATCGCTTATCTCGGCGGGGTCGCTGTCTTTCTCGGCTGGATCTGCGGCTTGGCCGCCTCCCAATTTCTTCACTTGCATGTCGTTAACGCTGGCGTGGCTGGCCCCGTCGTCATCAAATTCTCCATCGTCGTCGGCGGCTGCATTATCCTCATGCTCGGCCTCTGGGACGATATCCACGGCGTCTCACCCAAAATCAAAATATTCGGCCAAATCCTCGCCGCCGCCATGCTTCTCCTAGATGGCGTCGGCACCTTCTGCACCGCCCCCGTCCTCGACCCCATCTCCCGCATCATGGTCCAGCGCCTCGGCCTCCCCGGCATCCCCGAATGGTTCATCGTCACCTCCTCCTCCCTCCTCGTCATCGCCGTCATCGTCGGCTGCTGTAACGCCTCCAACCTCATGGACGGCCTCGACGGACTCTGTGGCGGTGTCACCGCCATCATCGCCGCCGGCTTCCTCTTCCTCTCTGTGCATGTCGCCATGTTCGGCGGCGGGCTCTCCGTCAACTTCGACGGCCTCCGCGTCGTCCTCGCTCTTGCCCTCCTCGGCTCGGTCCTCGGCTTTGTCCCCTATAACTTCAACCCCGCCTCCATCTTCATGGGCGACACCGGCTCCATGCTCCTCGGCTACGCCTGCGCCGTCATGATCCTCCTCATGGGCCAAGGCCAGCACCCCAAATGGTTCCTCGCCTCCATGGTCATGTTCGCCCTCCCCGTCCTCGACACCGCCCTCGCCTTCGCCCGCCGCTACGTCAACGGCAGGCCTCTCTTCTCCGCCGACCGTTTCCACTTCCATCACCAGCTCGTCGGTCGCGGCTTCTCCGTCAAACAAACCGTCATGATCGCCTACGGCCTCGCCTCCTTCTTCTGTCTCCTCGGCGTCGCTATCGTCTTCATGAAAACCCGCTTCGTTGGCGCCTTCTGGCTCGTCATCTTCGGCTCCATCGTCGTCGCCGCCTACAAAATGGGCATGATCCACGAAACCCCCCGCGTCCCTGTCCGCCGTCCTATCGACGATGCCGATAACCTCGTCACCCCCACCCCCGCCCAACCCCAAGATGTCATCGAAGTCCCCGCCCCCACTCAATCTGCCGCTATAACCGATCCCCCAAAATCTCATCCCAACTGGAACCTCGCCCCCACCGAACCGATGTAATAATGTTTAGCCGTCCCGCGTGCGGGGCGCGTTTTGTTTGCTGTCATCAGGAGTTCCCATGGACGTCACCATCGTCGGCTGCGGATATGTCGGCCTCGTCACCGCCACCTGCCTCGCCTCCATCGGCCACACCGTCCGAGGCGTCGAAAAAGACCCCCGCAAGCTCAAAGCCCTCACCGACGGCCAAGCACCCTTCTTCGAGCCCGGCCTCCAGGAGTTGATGCAGGAAAACTACGCATCCGGCCAGCTCCAATTCACCGGCGACGTCCGCACCGCCCTCAAAGACACCGAAGTCGTTTTCCTCTGCGTCGGCACCCCCCCCAAAGACGACGGCACCGTCGATATGTCCTTCCTCGAAGGCGCCGGCAAAGAAGTTTGCGACGCCCTGGCCGACATCAACCCCGACCATCTCGTCACCATCGTCGTCAAATCCACCGTCCCAGCCGGCACCAACCGCAAACTCTACAACTTCCTCCGCTCCCAGACCAAGGCCCACGTCTCCGTCGTCTCCAACCCTGAATTTCTCAAGGAAGGCACTGCCGTCGAAGACTGCCTCCGCCCCGACCGCATCGTCATCGGCGGCGAATCCCCCGAATCCTTTCGCATGATGCGCCGCCTCTACGACCCGCTCGTCAAGCGCGAAGAAAACTTCATGACAATGAACTGGGAGTCGGCAGAGCTTTCCAAATACGCCGCCAACTCCATGCTCGCCGCCCGCATCTCCTTCATGAACGAGATGACCATCCTCTGCGAACACTACGGCGCCGACATCGAAGACATCCGCAAGGGAATTGGCAGTGATAGTCGCATCGGCCCCGCCTTCCTCCGCGCCGGTTGCGGCTACGGTGGCTCCTGCTTCCCCAAAGACGTCGCCGCCATGGAACACATCTCCCGCGCCGCCGGCCACGAATCCCTCTTCGTCCACGCCATCCAGACCATCAACGCCAACCAGAAAAAACGCTTCGCCGAAAAAATCGTCGCCAAGCTCGGCAAACCCATCCAAGGTGCCACCATCGCCGTCTGGGGATTAGCCTTCAAAGCCGACACCGACGACATCCGCGAATCCAGCGCCCTCGATGTCATCCGCTACCTCCTTGATCAAGGCGCTCACGTCCGCGCCACCGACCCCAAGGCCATGGAAAACATGAAAGCCATCTTCAAGGACGAAGTCGAGTGGTGCCCAGACCCCGTCACCGCCGCCATCGGCACCGACGCCGTCGCGCTCATCACCGACTGGCCCCAATACACCACCCTCCCCTTCCGCAAAATCGCCGCGACGATGAACCAACCCCTCATCTTCGACGGCCGCAACTGCCTCCTCCGCGACGTCATGCGCGAAAACGGCTTCCAATACTACCCCATCGGCCGCCCCCCCATCGAAAACACCCTCCGCCTGAAATCCCGCGCCTAAACCTCCCCACCATCAAAACCTTCCCAAAGCCCCGCATGTGCATGCGGGGTTTTTTCTTCCCCGCCAACAAAATCCTTCCCGCCAATACCTCTTTCGACTACATTCCAAATTACCGATCCACCCCCCACCACCCCAAGGACCAAAGTGCCCGCACGAAAAAACACCTCACGCTCCCTGCGCGCCGTCGCCCTCTCCACGCTTCCTCTGTTCGCCGCCTCCGCCGCCCGCGCCGACACCTTCAACTGGATCGGCACCCCCACCTCCAACTCCTGGTCCGACCCCGCCAACTGGCTCAACCTCACCAACCCCTCCGCCACCCCCTCCTACCCCACCACCACCGACACCGCCATCCTCGACACCGGCGGCTACAACTCTATCAACCTCCTCTCCCCCACCCTCTCCCTCGACACCCTCCAACTCCCCGGCCGCAGCAACTACGGGTTTTTCGGCCAACCCTCTACCGGTTCGCCTCCTTACACCCTCTCCTCCAACAACGGCACCGGCTCCACCATCCTCCAAGTCAATCAAATCACCGCCGGTTCCAACGGTGCCTTCGCCGGCGCCGACAGTCGCTCAAACATCATCGACAGCACCGTCACTCTCCAAGGTCCCGAATCCTCACCCCTTGCTATCACTCTCCGCCGCGACCTCTCCATCCAAGGCCCCGTCATCGCGCCCGGCGGAATCACCGTGATCAGCGGTCCAACAGTTGATGACGGTGGCGTTCTCAATCTCTCCGGCACTTCCAACTCCATCTCCTCGCTCAATCTCTCCGGTCCCGTCAACGCCTACGGCCCAGGCTCCATCCAAAATGCCGCGATCAATTTTGGACAAGGCTTTACATCCTCAAATCTCCTCACACTCATCAGCGATTTACCCCTCGCCAACTACAACAACAATATCAATATAAATAGCAATGGATCAG